>NZ_CP015614.1:1074166-1730833 GCF_000635915.2 Brevundimonas naejangsanensis | reverse complement strand
GCTGTGACCAGCATCGCGGCTGCAAGCAAACAGGCTGTTCGCATCGGCTCCCCGGCGAATGTCGCCGCTCCCTCATCTGAGGGCTAAGGAGCACGTTAGGGTTTTGTTAATCGTCCCCAATATGGGGTACGCGCCGAAAGAAAAGATAGTTAATTTCATGATTAATCGATGCAATTCGCCGCAAGCGCGAATTGAGGCGCCGTAGCCTCACGTCCGAGCCGAGTGAGAAAGGCCGCATGAAGATCCTTTTGACGGCGCTTTCCGTCCTGTACTTCGCGGCGCCGCAGACGCCGCCGCCCGTAGTCGCGCTTGCCGATACCCCGCCGCCGACCCTCGAGGTGCAGCGTCAGCCTGACGCTGTGGGCGATCGGCGCGTGTTCGTCAGCGAGACCGAACTTACGTCCTATGCAGGAGGCAGCGAGGCCCGTCAGGTCAACCGCCAGAGGTTTGAACTGGAGACCCTGGCGGCCTCGTCCGAACGGTTGACCCTCCGGTTCCGGCTGCTGGAAGCTTCCTTGACCGACAGTCGCGATTCCGGTCTGGAGCGGCTGCTTCAAGGCTGGGTGGGCGTGGACGTGGTCATCACTGCGGACATGTCTGGCCGCCCTCTGGCTTTCGCGGACTGGCCAACCGTCCGAGCGGCCTACCTCGCGAGGCTTAGCGAGCTGGGACTGGCGCAGAGGGAACGAGACGCCTTGGCGGCTGGGCTTGACCGCTCGGACCTACTGTCGCTGCTGTTGAGCGACGTCGCCTTGCTGGCGGAAATGCAGCCGCGGCAGCCATTGTTGGAAGGTCGTTTCGAACAGTTCCCTCAGAGTACAGGCGAGGTGTCGAGGTCAGGCGCACAATCCGCGTCCCGCTCCGCCGACGGGTGCAATCTCTTGCTAACGCGCTCGTTCGTCGCCGAAACATCGGGAGTCTCCGACGCGGCAACCAGGATAGATCGCGATGCGCGCGCCATCCTCTATGTCATGGACGGCTGGGTGTCTGAGGTCAGACGCACCACGGCGATGCGCTCGGGCCCGGAGCGTTCGGACGAGGTGGTGCGCATCGTGCGCGATCCGCCGCCGTCCTGTCCCGTCGCCTGATCCCTGATCGCAGATCAGGACATGCGGAAGGGCGATATCTTTGCGAACATCTCTTCGCGACTGCTGACGCCCAGCTTGGCGTAGGCCCGCTTGACGTGCGTCCGGGCTGTTTCCAGGCTCACGCCGAGGTCGCGCGCGGCTTCGGTCACCGTCGCGCCGTCGACAAGCCGCTTCAGCAGGGTGGTCTCGGCCGACGTCAGGTCGAGCGCGGGACCGAAGTCGGCCCATAGTTGGCGCGACCCTGCCGTGTCGCTGAAGGCGAGGATGAACGCGTCGGCGTCGCCAAGCGTGATCCGCACAGCCCGTATGATCAGGCAGTTTCCGCCGCCGTCGCGCCGCGCCAGGACCCAGGCCCGTGGCTCCTCGCCTAGGTTCTCCAGAAAGGCGGCGAAGGCGAAAACACCGGTGCGCTGAGAAAAACTTAGTCGACTCCCGACTTCTCCAAGATCTTGGTCGATGTCGAGAAGCCGCCGCCCTTCTTCATTGCACCACAAAAGGTGGAGACTGGGCGTGATGATCATCGCCGCACGGCTGCAACTCTTGCTCCAAGCTTCAGAACAGTCGTTTTCTTTAATCAATCCAAAGACAAATGGACGCGCCTTTGCCGTGTTGTGCAGGCCCACCCCGTTTCCTCCGTCGACAATCAAATGTCCTGTACACCCCGGTGTACAGGACATATTACATTGCTCGCCGATCAACGTCATTACTTAAAAAATCGCACGACGTTTCAATGAAAGCCGTGGCAGGGCAGAAGCTACGACCCCAACGGAGGATTTTAACACGTTCCGGCTCTAGGGGCCGAGCTGGTTCCCCCACATCCCAGAGAACTCGCCGAGCTCATGCTCGGATTGGACCTGGGCTAATACACCCCCGTCGGCGACGAGCGGGAAAAGGGGCAGTCAGCGGCTAGCTCATCACGTTGCGGCCCGACCAACAATCTGCACGGGCCAGTCAACGGTCGAGATCGGCTGGTCGCCTTCACTGTTCCGCCTGGCTAGCGCGGCAAAGCGCCGGTTGCAGCCGATTTGATTTAGGAACTGCCTCCGTCCGCGCCGCCTATGACGGCGACGCTCTGAGGGCTGTTGGCGCGCGGCGACGACCCTACCGTCCCAAACGCGTCGCATCGCATGTACCCCATCATTCCGGAGTGTTGCAATCGCAGGAGCCATCAGCCTTCTTTCGTATCGACAGCGGTAGGCAGGCTCGCTTACACCGACGTCGCTCCAATTGCGGTCGCTGCGATCATCGCTTGGTGGTTCTAGAATGCCGCCTCAGATCGGCTGGATGGTCAGGGCCAGAATCAGCGGTTCGTCCAGTTGCACGTGATCGAAGCGATAATCAACGGTGCGGATGGTCGCCATGTTGGAGCGGCGCAGTTCCAGTATCCCGGTCTTGGCCAGGTCCAGCGAACGGTCGCCGTAGATGATCCGAGCCTTCTCGTTTTCCGCCAGCGGGCGGTACTGGGCCGAGACCGTGAAGCCGCCGGGGCTGTTGCAGGCCTCGATCACTGAGCCCATGCGGCCGGTCTCCGCCATGAGGGCGGTGTTCGGGCGCACCCAGCAGGCTACCGGCACGGTAGCGCGCAACTGATAGGAGCCGCCCGCCGTGGGGCCGGCGGACGCGACCTGCGGGGCCGTCACGACCGTCAGGCCGGCGGCGATCGCCAGAAGCGTACGGCGTTTTGCCGGCATCAGCTTGGTCATGACGTCCTCATCACCCTTGATCTCGAGGTGACGATAACGGGGCCGCTCTTAACGTCACGCGATCAGACAGGCTTAGCGGGGGCTTAAATCCTATCGTGAATAGACGATAACCATTCGGTGCGCCGCGAGGAGCAAGGGGAGGAAGGAGACGTGACCGGGCCGGGAAGGCATGAACCTCGCGCGCTTCAGTGGCGCGTTGATCAAGGGGCGCCGCGCCCGCCCCCGCCGTTCATCAGGTCCTGGCTCCCGCGCGGCCCTTGGCCAGTTCGCGGTTGAGCCACAGGGCCAGAAGGGTGCAGATCGCGCCTGACAGCAGATAGGCGCCGCCCGCCACCAGGCCGAACTTGCCCGACAGGGCCAGCGCCGCCAGCGGGGCGAAGCCTGCGCCGAACAGCCACGCCAGGTCCGAGGTCAGGGCCGAGGCGGTGTAGCGGTTCTTCAGGCTGAAGCTGGAGGCCACCGCGCCCGAGGCCTGGCCGAACGACAGGCCCAGCAGGATGAAGCCCAGGATCATATAGGTCAGCTCGCCCGTGGGGCCGCCGTCCAGAAGCTGGGGCGCGAAGCCCGAGAAGGCCGCGATGCCCGCCGCCGTGGCCGCCAGCAGGGCGCGGCGGCCGTAGCGGTCGGCCAGCCAACCCGAGGCCAGAATGGCGAACAGGCCGAAGACGGCGCCGATCAGTTCGATGATCAGGAAGCGGCTGGGCGCCTCGTCGGTGTAGAGGAAGACCCACGACAGCGGGAACACCGTCACCATGTGGAACATGGCGAAGCTGGCCAGGGGAGCGAAGGCGCCGATGACGATCTTGCCGCCTTCTTCGCGCACCGCCTTGCCGACGGGCGCGGGGTGCAGCTCCAGCGTCTCGAACGCCGCTTGGAACGTCGGCGTGACCACGATGCGCAGCCGTGCGAACAGGGCCACGACGTTGATGGCGAAGGCGACGAAGAACGGGTAGCGCCAGCCCCAGTCCATGAAGTCGGCGGCCGACAGCTTGCTGAGGAAGTAGGCGAACAGGGCGCTGGCCACGATCAGGCCGATCGGGGCGCCCAGCTGCGGGACCATGGCGTACCAGCCACGGCGCTTTTCAGGGGCGCTCACCGACAGCAGGGAGGCCATGCCGTCCCAGGCTCCGCCCAGGGCGACGCCCTGACCGATCCGCAGGGCGATCAGCATGGCGGCCGCCCAGTGGCCGACCTGGGCATGGCTCGGCAGGAAGCCCAGGCAGACGGTGGACAGGCCCAGCAGGAACAGGGCGATGGTCAGCTTTGTGCCACGCCCGAAGCGCCGGTCGATGGCGATGAACAGGGCCGTGCCGAAGGGCCGGGCGATGAAGGCCACGGCGAAGACGGCGAAGGACAGCAACGTCCCGCCCAGCGGCCCCGCATAGGGAAACACCAGCTGCGGAAACACCACGACCGAGGCGATGGCGTAGACGAAGAAGTCGAAAAACTCGGACGTTCGGCCGATGATGACGCCGATGGCGATTTCGCCCGCGTCGATTTTGCCGTCTCGCGCGTTGATCCGGCTGGCGTCCCGTTCAAGGGGCTCTGAAGAAGGCGCGCCGCTGGCTGCGTTCATGACCATGAGGCTCCCTGCACCGGGGCGCGTACACGCCCGCGATCATAGAATGGCTAAAGCGTCCCTTTGCTCCCCTCGGATCGCAGAGGGGATAGGGCAGATTGTCCAATGTCGCACTCCGGAGGTGGGGTTTACGGGGGCAGGACGATGACCGAGCCCTTGTCTCAAACCTCGACTGGAGCCGCCGTGCGCCGACTGCGCCCCCTGTTGCTGTTGCCCCTTCTGGCCATGCTGCCGGCCTGTCAGGCCGTGGTGCTGGCGCCCGCCGGCGACATCGCCGCACAGCAGCGCGATCTGCTGGTCATGTCCGTGGTGTTGATGCTGATCATCATCATTCCGGTGATGATCCTGACCGTCTTCTTCGCCTGGAAGTATCGGGAATCGAACAAGGAAGCCCGCTACGAGCCGGACTGGGACCACTCGACCCATCTGGAGCTGGTGATCTGGGCGGCGCCGCTGCTGATCATCATCTGCCTGGGCGCCATCACCTGGGCCGGGACGCACCTGCTGGACCCGTATCGGCCGCTGGACCGCATCGCCAAAGGGCAGGCCGTGGCCGAGGAGCATCGCCCGCTGCAGGTCGAGGTGGTGGCGATGGACTGGAAATGGCTGTTCATCTACCCCGAATACGGCATCGCCACAGTGAACGAGCTGGCGGCGCCGGTCGACCGGCCGATCCGTTTCCACATCACCTCGACCGGGGTGATGAACTCCTTCTACATCCCGGCCCTGGCCGGTCAGATCTACGCGATGCCGGGCATGGAGACGAAGCTGCACGCCGTGATCAACCGCCCGGGCGAATACGTCGGCTTCTCGGCCAACTATTCGGGCGACGGCTTCTCCAACATGCGCTTCGCCTTCCACGGGCTGGATGAAGCGGGCTTCGATCAGTGGGTCGCGGGCGTTCGCGCCGCCGGTCAGGGTCTGGACCGCGAGACCTATCTGGAGCTGGAGAAGCCCAGCGAGAAGGTTCCCGTCATCCACTACGCCTCGGTCGACGACCGCCTGTTCGACGCCGTGGTCAACATGTGCGTCGAGCCGGGCAAGATGTGCATGGGCGAGATGATGGACATCGACCGCAAGGGCGGTCTGGGCCTGACGGCGGTCAAGAACACCCTGCCGCTGGTCTATGACAAATACGCCCGTCGCGGCGACGCCGTCTTCGGCGCGGGCGAGTCCTATGTGCTGACGATCTGCACCCCGCTGGAGGCCGAGGCCGCCGCTGTCGAGGCCGCCCGTCGCCGTCAGGCCTTCGGCGAGGACATCGCCCGCGACACCCCGCTGAACCGCGTCATGGGCCAGGGGCTGGAGCGCCCCGGCCGATCCCAACCGGGCGAGCGTTTCGCCTCCCTCTTCTCCGCGCCCGCGGCGTCGCAATCCTGAGCGTCTGAACGATCATGACTGTCGAACATTCCACATCGCCGCTTCTGGGCCGGTTGAACTGGGAGTCGCTTCCGTTCCACGAGCCCATCCTGGTCGCCACCTTCGCCGTCGTCGTCATCGGCGGCCTGGGGGTTCTGGCCCTGATCACCCGCTACAAGCTGTGGGGCTATCTCTGGAAGGAGTGGTTCACCACCGTGGACCACAAGAAGATCGGGATCATGTACATGATCCTTGGGCTGATCATGTTCCTGCGCGGCTTCGCCGATGCGGTCATGATGCGCCTGCAGCAGGCCATGGCGTTCGGCGGGTCCGAGGGCTACCTCAACGCCCACCACTATGATCAGATCTTCACCGCCCACGGCGTGATCATGATCTTCTTCGTGGCCATGCCCATGATCACCGGCTTGATGAACTATCTGGTGCCGTTGCAGATCGGGGCGCGCGACGTCTCCTTCCCCTTCCTGAACAACTTCAGCTTCTGGATGACCACGATGGGGGCCGTGCTGGTCATGGCCTCGCTGTTCATCGGCGAGTTCGCCCGCACCGGCTGGCTGGCCTATCCGCCGCTGTCGGGCATCGGCTACAGCCCCGGCGTCGGCGTCGACTATTACATCTGGGCGCTGCAGATCGCGGGGGTAGGGACCACCTTATCCGGCATCAACCTGATCGCGACCATCGTGAAGATGCGCGCGCCGGGCATGGGCCTGATGAAGATGCCGGTCTTCACCTGGACCTCGCTGTGCGCCAATATCCTGATCGTGGCGTCCTTCCCGATCCTGACGGCGACGCTGGTCCTGCTGTCGGCTGACCGCTACATCGGCACCAACTTCTTCACGAACGACTTCGGCGGCAACCCGATGATGTACGTGAACCTGATCTGGATCTGGGGCCACCCCGAGGTCTACATCCTGATCCTGCCGCTGTTCGGCGTGTTTTCCGAAGTCACCTCGACCTTCTCAGGCAAGAAGCTCTTTGGCTACACCTCGATGGTCTATGCGACGGTGGTCATCACGATCCTGTCCTATCTGGTGTGGCTGCACCACTTCTTCACCATGGGCTCGGGCGCGTCCGTGAACTCCTTCTTCGGGATCACGACGATGATCATCTCGATCCCGACCGGGGCCAAACTGTTCAACTGGCTGTTCACCATGTACCGCGGCCGCATCCGGTTTGAGTTGCCGATGATGTGGACGGTCGCCTTCATGCTGACCTTTGTGATCGGCGGCATGACGGGAGTCATGCTGGCGGTGCCGCCGGCGGACTTCGTGCTGCACAACTCCCTGTTCCTGATCGCCCACTTCCACAACGTCATCATCGGCGGGGTGCTGTTCGGCCTGTTCGCCGCCATCAACTACTGGTGGCCCAAGGCCTTCGGCTTCAAGCTGGACAAGAAGTGGGGCCTGGTCAGCTTCTGGTGCTGGGTGGTCGGCTTCTGGATGGCCTTCATGCCGCTGTACGTCCTGGGCTTCATGGGCGTGACGCGGCGGATGCGGGTCTTCGACGACCCGGCCTATCAGATCTGGTTCATCGTTGCGGGCGTGGGCGTGGCGATCATCGCCGTCGGCATCCTGGCCATGCTGATCCAGTTCGCCGTCAGCATCATCAACCGCGACAAGCTGCGCGACGAGACGGGCGACCCGTGGAACGGCCGCACGCTGGAGTGGGCGACGTCGTCTCCGCCGGCTGACTACAACTTCGCCAAGACGCCGATCATTCACGACGGCGACGCCTGGTGGGACATGAAGGCGCGCGGGTATGAGCGTCCGGTCGAGGGCTTCAAGGCGATCCACATGCCCGCCAATACGGGCGCAGGATTCATCCTGTCGGCGCTGTCGCTGATCGTCGGCTTCGCCCTGATCTGGTACATCTGGTGGCTGGCGGCGGCGGGCTTCGCGGCCCTGATCGGCTACGCCATCTTCCACACCTTCAACTACAGGCGCGACTACTACATCCCGGCCGAGACGGTTCAGGCGACCGAGGATGCGCGCACCCAGGCCCTGACGGCCGCCGCAGCGACGCAGGGGTGATCCGATGAGCCGCGCACCTTCCATCCACTCCGACTACATCGACGAGGCCGGGCGGCCGATCTTCCACCCGGTCGAGGAGCCGCATCATCCCGAGGGCCACAGCACTATGCTGGGCTTCTGGATGTATCTGATGAGCGACTGCCTCATCTTCGCGATCCTGTTCGCCGTCTACGCCGTGCTGGGCGGCAACTATGCGGCCGGCCCGGCGCCCAAGGATCTGTTCGACCTGCCGCTGGTGGCGCTGAACACGTCGATGCTGCTGTTCTCGTCGATCACCTACGGCTTCGCCATGCTGGCGATGTACCGCAACAAGGTCGCGCAGACGCAAGCCTGGCTGGCGATCACCGGCCTGTTCGGCCTCTGCTTCCTGGGCATCGAGCTCTATGAGTTCGCCCACATGATCCACCTGGGCGCGACGCCGCAACGCAGCGGCTTCCTGTCGGCCTTCTTCATCTTGGTGGGCACGCACGGCCTGCACGTCACCTTCGGCTGCATCTGGTTGGTCACCCTGATGGTGCAGGTGGCGCAAAAGGGCCTGATCCCGGCCAACCGCCGCCGCCTCATGTGCCTGAGCCTGTTCTGGCACTTCCTGGACGTCATCTGGATCGGCGTCTTCACCTTCGTCTATCTGTTCGGGATGCTGCGATGAGCGCCGAAGCCCACAACGAGCACGCCGTGACTCACGAAGATCACCACGGCGACGACCATGATCATGGCACCTACAGAAGCTATCTGATCGGGTTCGGCCTGTCGGTCGTTCTGACGGCCATTCCCTTCTGGCTGGTCATGGCCGGGGTGCTGGCGCCGCAGCTGACGGGTCTGATCATCACCGGCTTCGCCGTGGTGCAGATCGTGGTGCACATGATCTTCTTCCTGCACATGAACCACAGGTCCGAGGGCGGGTGGAACATGCTGGCGCTGATCTTCACCCTGGTGATCGTGGTCATCGCCGTCGCCGGTTCGGTCTGGGTCATGTATCACCTGAACACCAACATGATGCCCGTCCACGACATGCAGGGGATGGGCTGAGCCTGCTTTCACGCGGAGACGCCGCTTGACGTCATCGTCGGCCCCTGAGCCTGCCGCCCGTCCGGCGTCACGCCGCCGGATGATCGCGGGACTGGCGGTCTTCGCCGTGCTGATCGCGGGCTTTTGCGCGTTGGGCGTCTGGCAGGTCCAGCGCCTGGCGTGGAAGCAGGAGCTGATCCGTCAGGTCGACAGCCGCATTCATGCCGATCCCGTTCCAGCGCCGGGGCCTGCAGGCTTCGACGCGGTGACGCGCGAGGCGGACCAGTACCGCCGCGTCACGGCCAGCGGCCGGTTCCTGCATGACCGCGAGGCGCGGGTGAAGGCGGTGGCGGACCTGGGGCCGGGCTTCTGGGTCGTGACGCCGCTGGAAGACGCCCGCGGCTTCACCGTCCTGATCAACCGAGGCTTCGTCCCGTCAGAGCGCGGGGCGCCCGAAAGTCGTGCGGAAGGGCAGGTCGAGGGGCCGGTCTCTGTCACTGGCCTGCTGCGCATCAGCGAGCCCAAGGGCGGCTTCCTGCGCGACAACGATCCGGCCGGCGACCGCTGGTTCTCGCGCGACGTGGCGGCGATCGCGCAGGCCAAGGGGCTGGAAGGGGCCGTCGCGCCCTATTTCATAGATGCTGACTCGACGCCCAATCCCGGCGGCTGGCCGCGCGGCGGTCTGACGGTGGTGCGGTTCGCCAACAGCCATCTGGTCTACGCCCTGACCTGGTTCGGTCTGGCCTTGATGTCGGCGGGCGGCGCCGTTCTGTGGCTGCGCGACGAGCGGCGCCGCAGGGCTGGGGGACGTTGATGCAAGCTGAGGCTTTGAACCGCTTCTTCCGCACCGTTCTGGGCATGGACGCCAACGCCGAGACGCCGGTGTCGCCGGGCGCGGCGGGGCGGCGCAACATGCTGCTGCTGATCCAGCTGAGATGGCTGGCGGTGATCGGTCAGGTGGCGACCATCGTCATCGTCCACTGGGGTCTGAAGATCAGCGTCCCGCTAGGGCCGCTGCTGCTCGCGCCGACGGCCCTGGCGGTGATGAATCTGGTCAGCGCGCCGGTGACCCTGCGGCGCAAGATCGTCACCGACCCGGAGATCCTGCTGGCCCTGTGCGTCGACGTGGCGGCGCTGAGCTGGCTTCTCTACTTCAGCGGCGGCGCGACCAATCCCTTCGCGGCCCTTTACCTGATGCAGGTGGTGCTGGCGGCCGTGCTGCTGCGACCGGTCTACGCCTGGGGCTTCGTGCTGGCGACGGGCGCCTGCCTGGCCTTTCTGGCGGTGTGGCGTCAGCCGCTGGACCTGCCTGCCGGAGCTGACGCGCGGCTGGGCCTGATCCAGCAAGGCGCCCTGATCAACTTCATCCTGATCGCCGTGCTGCTGGTGGCCTTCGTCACCCGCACCAGCCAGAACGTGCGCGCCCGCGACGCCTATCTGGCCGAGGCGCGGCAGCAGGCGGCGGAACAGGATCACATCGTCCGCATGGGGCTGCTGGCCTCGGGCGCAGCGCATGAACTCGGCACGCCGCTGGCCTCCCTGTCCGTGATCCTCAGCGACTGGCGGCGCATGCCCGCCCTGACAGGCGACGATGACCTGCGCCACGACATTGAACAGATGCAGGCCGAGGTCGACCGCTGCAAATCCATCGTCACCAACATCCTGATGTCGGCGGGCGAGGCCCGCGGCGAGGCGCCGACCGTCACCGCCCTCAGCGGCTTCCTTGGCGAGATCATCGACGAGTGGTCCGCCAGCCGACCCGGCGACGCCATGCAGGTCGTCCTCAGCGGTCCAACGCCGCGCGATCCGTCCATCATCGCCGACCCGGCTCTGAAACAGGTGTTCAGCGCCCTGCTGGACAATGCGCAGGAGGCGGGCGCGCGAAACCTGGAGGTGCGGGCCGTCGCCGACGCCGACGGCCTGTTCATCGCCTTCGAGGACGACGGCCCCGGTTTCGCGCCCGGCATTCTGGAAAAGCTGGGCCAGCCCTATCAGTCGACCAAGGCGCGGGCAGGGGCGGGGCTGGGCTTGTTCCTGCTGGTCAATGTGGTGCGCAAACTGGGCGGCACGGTCGTCGCCGCCAACCGTCCGGGCGCGACCGGCGGCGGGGCCGTGGTGCGACTGGCCTTGCCCATCGACGCCCTGGCCCCGAAGTAAGCAGTCTGGAAAGAGGGCATGAAATGACGGACGAACCCCGCCAGCTTCTGATCGTCGAGGACGACGAGTCCTTCTCCCGCACCTTGCGGCGCTCGTTTGAGCGGCGCGGCTATCAGGTGCTGGCCGCCCACAGTCACGACCAGATGGTCGAGCTGCTGAAGACGCATCATCCAGACTACGCTGTGGTGGACCTGAAGCTGGGAACGGCCTCGGGCCTGACCTGCGTTCAGACCTTGCACGCCTTCGATCCCGACCTGGTGATCGTGGTTCTGACCGGCTTCGCCAGCATCGCCACGGCGGTCGAGGCCATCAAGCTGGGGGCCCGCCACTACCTCGCCAAGCCTGCCGGCACGGACGACATCGAGGCCGCCTTCGGTCGCGCGGCGGGCGACCCCGACGCCCCCCTGACCGCCCGCCCCACCTCGATCAAGACGCTGGAGTGGGAGCGTATTCACGAGGTTCTGGCCGAGACCGATTTCAACATCTCCGAGGCCGCACGGCGTCTGGGGATGCACCGCCGTACCCTGGCGCGGAAGCTGGAGAAGCGGCAGGTCAGCTGACCCTTCGGTTTCCGCTCATTCCTCGGCCTTCAACGCCCCCAGCACATCGTCCGTATCCTGCCCCAGCTTCGGCGGCGGGGCGTCGTATCGCACCGGCGTCTTCGACAGGCGGATGGGCGAGGCGACGGTGCGGATCGGATCGGCCAGATCGGGCCGCGTCTGTTCGACCGTCAGGCCGCGATGGATGGCCTGAGGCTCGGCGAACACCTGATCGATGGTGTTGACGGGCCCGCAGGGCACGCCCGCCGCCTCCAGCGCCTGCATCAGCTCCTGCATGGTGAAGCCCGCCGTCTTCGCCGCGATCAGCGGTCCCAGCGCCTCGCGCTCGGCGACCCGCAGGGCGTTGGTGGCGAACCGATCTTCGACCTCCAGCCCCAGGGCGCCGCACAGAGCGCGGAACTGGCCGTCGTTGCCCACGGCGATGATCACCATCCCGTCGGAACAGGCGAAGGGCTGATAGGGGGCCAGATTGGGGTGGGCGTTGCCCATCCGCGTCGGCGCCTTGCCGGACACGAACCAGTTTGTCGCCTGATTGGCCAGCATGGCGGCCTGAACGTCGAACAGGGCGATGTCGACGTGCTGGCCCTCGCCGGTCGCCCGGGCGTGCCACAGGGCGGCAAGGATAGCGTTGGAGGCGTAAAGGCCGGTGAACAGATCCACGACCGCCACCCCGACCTTCATCGGCTCGGCGCCCGGCGCGCCGTCGGGCTGGCCGGTGATGGACATCAGCCCGCCCATGGCCTGGATCATATAGTCATAGCCCGCCCGGTGCGCATCCGGCCCGTCCTGTCCGAAGCCGGTGATCGAGCAGTAGACCAGCCTCGGATTGACCGCCGTCAGCGCGGCGTAGTCGAGGCCGTATTTCTTCAGCCCGCCGGTCTTAAAGTTCTCGACCACCACGTCGCAGGTCGCGGCCAGACGGCGCACGGCCTCGGCGCCATCGGGGCTGGCGATGTCCAGCTCGACCGACTTCTTGCCCCGGTTGGCGCACAGGAAATAGGCGGCGTCGCCGGGCGCGCCGTCGGCCGTGGTGGTGAAGGGCGGGCCCCAATGGCGGGTGTCGTCGCCGGCGCCGGGCCGCTCGATCTTGATGACCTCGGCCCCCAGATCAGCCAGCGTCTGCGTCGCCCACGGCCCCGCCAGCACCCGCGACAGGTCCAGAACCCGCACGCCGTGAAGCGGGCCAAAAGAAGCAGGGGCGGGGGCGGGAATCGAGACGGGGTCGGACATGCGCGACTTCTAGCAGAAACCGGCGGCGGTCGGATGGCCTGCCGCCTGGGCGGCTGTCTTCAGCGATGAAGGAATTAAAGAGACGATGGTGGGTGATCACAGGTTCGAACTGTGGACCCGCTGATTAAGAGTCAGCTGCTCTACCAACTGAGCTAATCACCCGTACCGTCGTCTGCGCCCTTGGTGTGGCGCCGGCCCTTCGCTGCGTTGTGAACAACCTCGGCGAAGGGCGCTCCTATTACTCGCAGCGATGGGGCTGTGCAAGCGTCAAATGCGTCTTTTATCATGATTGCAACGCGCGCTAAGGTCGCGCCTTGAATCAGCCGCCGGAAGACGCGGCGAGGGGGAGTAAAGATTATGGCGTTCTGGAACCGTCGTCGCTCGATCGACGCGATGCTGGCCCCGAGTTCGGGGCCGGGGCTCAAAAAGACCCTGAGCTGGCCGCACCTTATGGCGCTGGGCGTCGGCGCCATCGTCGGCACCGGCATCTTGACTCTGATCGGGGTCGGGGCGGGGCTGGCGGGTCCGGCGGTGCTGATCAGCTTCGCCCTGGCCGGTCTGGTGTGCGCCTGCGCCGCCCTGGCCTATGCCGAGCTGTCGACGATCATGCCCGCCTCGGGCAGCGCCTATACCTACTCCTATGCCGCCCTGGGCGAGATCTTCGCCTGGGTCGTGGGCTGGAGCCTGATCCTTGAATACTCCCTGGTCGTCTCGGCCGTGGCCGTGGGCTGGTCCGGCTATGCCGCGCCCTTCCTGGCCGGGCTGGGGATCGACCTGCCGTTCGCCCTGACCGTCGGTCCGCACGTCGAGGGCGGGCTGATCAACCTGCCGGCGGTCTTCATCATCGGCATCGTGACCGGCCTGCTGCTGCTGGGCACGCGGGAGAGCGCGACGCTGAACGCCGTGCTGGTGGTCATCAAGATCGCCGCCCTGGTGGCCTTCGTGGCCATCGCCCTGCCGCGCTTCGACGCGGCCAACTTCACGCCCTTCATGCCCTACGGCTTCGGCGCGCCCTTTGTTCAGACGGGCGTCATGGCGGCGGCGGCCATCATCTTCTTCGCCTTCTACGGCTTTGACGCCATCGCCACGGCGGCCGAGGAGACCAAGAAGCCCGAGCGCGACCTGGCCATCGGCATCGTCGGTTCGATGGTGGTCTGCACCATCCTGTACATCGCCGTCGCCGCCGCTGCGATCGGCGCCGCTCCGGTCGCCAGCTTCGCCGACAGCCCCGAGCCGCTGGCGCACATCATGCGCGGCCTGGGCCAGGGCGTCGCCGCCCAGTGGATCGCCGCCGCCGCCGTCGTAGCCCTGCCGACCGTGCTGCTGGCCTTCCTGTTCGGCCAGAGCCGCATCTTCCTGGGCATGGCCCGGGACGGTCTGCTGCCCAATCGCCTTGCCAAGATCTCCAATCGCGGCGTGCCGACCGTGGTGACGATCTTCACCGCCGTCGTCGTCGCCTTCCTGGCGGGCATCATGCGTCTGGACGAACTGGCGTCGCTGGCCAACGCCGGCACCCTGATGGCCTTCATGGCCGTGGGGATCAGCCTGATCGTGCTGCGCGTGCGCGAGCCGAACCGCGAACGCAAGTTCAAGGCGCCGCTGTGGCCGCTGGTCGGCGGCGTCGCCATCATCGGCTGCATCGTCTTCTTCTTCAGCCTGAAGAGCTCGACGCAGCTGTATTTCCTGCTGTGGAACCTGTTCGGCCTGGCCGTCTACCTGGTCTGGTCGTCGCGTAACTCTCGCCTCGCCAAGGGCGAAGAGGCCGAGGGTTAAATGGCCAGGCGCGACCTGTCGGGGGCGGTGGATTTCACCGTCCTCGAAGCCATGACCGGCGGCATGGATGAGGTGACGGAAGAAGTGCTGGGCCTGTTCGCTGAACAGGCCCGCATGTGGTCGGCCCTGCTGGACGCCTCCAGCGAAGGCTGGCGCGACGCCGTGCACACCATCCGCGGCGCGGGGGCCGGCATCGGGGCCAAGGCTCTGGCCGAGATCTGCGCCGAGGTGGAGCATGGCGAACAGGCCGCCGCCCCGGCGGGCCTGGAGCGGGTGCGCACGGCGCTGGACGCGGCCCTGGCCGATGTGGCGGCGTATCGCCATGAGCTGGCGCTTAGGAGTTTGAAGGGCTGAAGCGAGGCTAGACCCGCGTCTGGTCCCAGGTTCCGAACTCGTGGGCGATGCAGCGGTCGATCAGCAGGCGCCAGACCGGCTCGGCGATGTCGGGCGACAGGCCGGCGGGGCCAGCGGCCGCCAGGACCTTGGCCACCACGTCGTCGATGCGGGCCTGATCGAAGACGGCGTCGCGGTTCGGCTTGATGCGCGCGGCGGCGTCCATATAGCGCTGACGCTCGGCAAGCAGGGTCACCAGCGCGCGGTCCAGCGCATCCACGCCCTGACGCACGTCGACCATGGTGACGCAGTCTTCCGGGGCCTTGCGCTCGTCGATGGCGACGGTGCGGGGAGAGGTCATCAGGTCAGCCGACAAAGGCGCGCTCCAGAACATAGTCGCCGGGTTCGGCGTTCGAGCCTTCTTTCAGGCCGTGGGATTCCAGCAGTTCGCCGGTCTCCTTGATCATGGCCATCGAGCCGCACAGCATGACGCGGTCGCTGTTGGGCGAGAAGCCGCTGGGCAGTTGCAGGTCGGCGAACAGGTCGCCCGACTTGATGCGGTCGGTGATGCGGCCCGGCGTCTCGAAGCGTTCGCGCGTCACGGTCGGATAATAGGTCAGCTGGGCCTTGGCCTCGTCGCCGATCAGCGGGTCGTCGTGGATCTCGTGGCTGAAGAAGTCGCGATAGGCCAGGTCGGCGACGTTGCGCACCGTGTGGCAGACGATGACCTGCTTGAAGCGCGAATAGGTTTCCGGATCGCGCGCCACCGAGAGCCAGGGCGCCAGGCCCGTGCCGGTGCCGATCAGCCACAGGCGCTCGCCGCCGGTCAGGGCGTCCAGCACCAGGGTGCCGGTCGGCTTCTTGCCCATCAGCACGCTGTCGCCCGCGACGATCTTCTGCAGGCGCGAGGTCAGAGGGCCGTCCTCGACCTTGATGGAGAAGAACTCCAGTTCCTCGGCCCAGAAGGGCGACGCGATCGAATAGGCGCGCAGCACGGGCTTGCCGCCGTCTTCGCCCGGCAGGCCGATCATCACGAACTCGCCCGAACGGAAGCGGAAATCCTCGGGCCGTTTCAGGGCGAAGCTGAACAACTGGTCGTTCCAGTGGCGGACCCACAGGACTTCCAACTCATGGAACGGACTGGCCTTGACGGGCGGCGCGGCGAGGGAGGCGTCAGACATGGGGCCTAACTAGGCGGTCGAGGCCGATTGCGAAAGGTGGTGCGGCGATCCTTCTGTTGCTTGAGGCAGCCGGGAGCGACAGTGCGTCAAGATCCTTCTCCCCTTGTGGGAGAAGGTGGCAGGCGGAGCCTGACGGATGAGGGGTGTGAACGCTTCGATATCCGGACGGACGCGGACCTGTCTTGAGTGACGTTCGAGCGTCGCGCCGACACCCCTCATCCGGCCCTGACGGGCCACCTTCTCCCACAAGGGGAGAAGGGAAAAAGAGAGTCCAATTCGTCTGAAATCCCCTGCAACGGGCGGTCGTGTCTCTCGTGGTCGGCGCGCAGGCTAGCACAGGCGGCAGGGTAGGCTGGCTGATCGGGGCGAGCCTCCGTCCGACATGAACAGGGAAGGGCGAAAGAAGGGATGACGACGAAGGATTCCGGCTCTAGCTTCGCCGCCATGCGCACTTTTCTCCTTGCTTCGACGATCCTGATGGCTGCGACGTCGGCCTTCGCCCAATCCACGCCGCAGCCCGCGACGCCGCCCGCCGCTGCGGCGCCCGCCTCCTCGATCCTGACGGTCGAGAGGGTCTTCTCCAATCCGTCGCTGGCCGGGCCGGTGGCGCGCGGCGTCAGCCTGTCGCCGGACGGCGAACTGGTCGCCTTCCTGCGCTCGCGCGAGGACGACGTGGACGTGCTGGACCTGTGGGCCGCGCCGGTGAAGGGGGGCGAACCGTTCAAGCTGATCGACGCCCGCGCCCTGGTCCCCGACGCGGGCGAACTGTCCGAGGCCGAGAAGGCGCGACGCGAGCGGATGCGGATTTCCCAGCGCGGCGTGGTCGAATATTCGTGGGACGAGCAGGGCCGCTACATCCTGGCGCCGCTGGAAGGCGACGTCTTCCTGGCCAACCGCGCCGACGGCTCGGTGCGCCGTCTGACCGAGACGACGGCCGATGAGATCGACGCCAAGGTCTCGCCCAAGGGCGCCTTCGTCAGCTTCGTGCGCGACCAGAATCTGGTCCTGATCAACCTTGAGACGGGCGCCGAACAGGCGATCACCACGGACGGCAAGGACCTGATCACCTGGGCCACGGCCGAGTTCATCGCCCAGGAAGAGCTGGACCGCGACACCGGCTATTGGTGGAGCCCGGACGAGCGCTACATCGCCCTGCAGCGCACGGACGAGAGCACGGTCGACGTCATCCCGCGTCTGGACATCACCGGCGGCGGGGCCTCGGTGGCCCAGCAGCGCTACCCCCGCGCCGGACGGCCCAACGCCGTGGTCGAGCTCTATGTCCAGGACGTGCAGAGCGGCCAACGGGTCAAGGTCGACCTGGGCGCCGATACCGACATCTATCTGGGCCGGGTGAACTGGGCGGCGGACGGCTCGGTCGCCTACGTCCAGCGCCTGTCGCGCGACCAGAAGCGGCTGGACCTGCTGAGCGTCGATCCGGCCACGGGCGCCAGCCGCGTGATCGCCAGCCAGACCTCGAAGGCCTGGGTCAACGTCACCCACGACTTCAAGGCGCTGAAGGATGGCAACTTCATCTGGTCCAGCGAAGAGAGCGGGTGGCGTCACCTGTATCTCTACGCCAAGGACGGCCGCCGCCTGCGCGCGATCACGCGCGGCGACTATCCGGTCAAGTCGCTGGCGGGGGTCAACCAGGACACCGGCGAGGTCTTCTTCACCGCCTCCATGCGCGACGGCAAGGAATACCCGATCGAGCAGCAGCTGTTCCGCGCCAGCTACAAGCGGACGCTGAACCCCACCGAAGTCACGCCGCGCGGCGGCTGGTGGAGCGCCACGGTCAACGGCACCGGCACGGCCTATGTCGGCAACTACAGCGACGTGAACACCCCGGCGCAGTCGGCGCTGTATTCGATCAACGGCCAGCGCGTGCGCTGGATCGAGGAGAACAGGCTGCAGCCCGGCCACCCCTTCTGGCCCTACGCCGAGCGCCAGCAGAAGCCGACGTTCGGCACCCTGCAGAGCCACGGCCAGACCCTGGTGTGGCAGATGACCACGCCGCCGGGCTTTGATCCGTCGAAGCAGTATCCGGTCGTTATGCAGGTCTATGGCGGCCCGTCGGGCGGCGGCGTCAAGAACGCCTGGCAGGGGGCGACGACGCAGTTGCTGACCGAGGCGGGCTACATCGTCTTCCGTCTGGACAACCGGGGCGAGGGCGACCGTTCGGCCGCGTTCAAACAGGCCCTCTATCTGAAGATGGGCCAGCCCGAGATCGAGGATCAGGTGATCGGCGCGGACTATCTGCGCTCGCTGCCCTATGTCGACGCTGGCCGCATCGCCATGATGGGCTGGTCCTACGGCGGGTTCATGAGCCTGATGGCCCTGACCGAGCCGAAGATGGGGCTGGCTGCGGCGCTGGCGGGGGCGCCGCCGACGGAGTGGAGCCTGTACGACACGGCCTATACCGAGCGCTATATGTCGACGCCGCAGGCGAACGTGGAGGGCTACGCCGCCTCGGACGTGCTGGGGCGCTTCGACAATCTGACGGGCCGTCTGCTGCTGATGCACGGCATGGCCGACGACAACGTCATCTTCGAGAACACCACGCGGGTGCTGAACGCCCTGCAGGAAAAGAGCATTCCCTTCGAGACCATGCTCTATCCCGGCCAGCGCCACGGCATCCGGGGCAATGATCGCCAGCTGCACCAGTGGCGGACCTACCTGGACTTCCTGGACCGCACCATCGGAACGCGGGCGCCCGTAAAGGCGGACTGAGGCTTTTTATGGCGGAATGAAAAAGGGGCTGCCGAGCCTGACGCCCGGCAGCCCCTTATCCGTCCGCCTTCTCCCGCAAGGGAAGAAGGCGGCCTCAGGCGATTTTAGTCGCGATAGTTCAGCGCCGGGGCGCGGTCGCCCAGCAGGGCGCGGTATTCGAAGTTCGGGCCGCGACGCTGTTCGAACTCGGCCTTGGCGGCGGCGATGGTGTCCGGGCTCTGGAACAGCTCGGCGGTGGTCAGGGCCAGGGTCTTGGCCGCCAGATGGGCGCCCTTCAGGCCGATGGTCGTGCCCGCCGCCACCACGTTCTGCCAGCTGTGGCCCGCAGAGCCGGGCACGAAGGTCGCCGTCGACAGGCCGACCGTAGGCGTGACCCAGGACACGTCCGACACGTCGGTGGAGCCGCCGAAGTCGCCGCCGATCACGGCGTCCTCGATCTGACCGACGCTGGCGAGGTCCGGCTTGGAGGTCAGGGTCTTCTGGATCTCGGTCGCCAGGGCGGTTTCCTCAGGCGTCCAGGTGATGCCGCCGACATGGCGCAGGTTGCGGTCCATGACCGTCATCAGGGCCTGATTGGGCAGCATGGAATAGACGCCGCCGATGGCCTCGAACTCGACGCGGGTGCCGGTGCCCAGCGCCGCGCCGTCCGCCGCCTTCTTCACCCGCTCCAGCACGTAGCGGACGATCTCCGGGTTGTTGTGACGGACGTAGTAATAGGCCTCGGCATAGGCCGGGACGACGTTGGGCGCCTTGCCGCCGTCGGTGATGGCGTAGTGGATGCGGGTGCGGTCCGGCACGTGCTCGCGCATCATGTTGACCATGTAGTTCAGGGCCTCGACGCCATCCAGCGCCGAGCGGCCCTTGTCGGGCGCGGCGGCGGCGTGGGACGCCGTGCCGTAGAAGCGGAACTTGCCCGAGACGTTGGCCATGGTGTCGCCCTGGCGGGCCGAGTTCACATTGCCGGGGTGCCAGTGCAGCGACACGTCGACGTCGTCGAACAGGCCGTCGCGGACCATGTAGACCTTGCCCGAGCCGCCTTCTTCGGCCGGGGTGCCGTAGACGCGCAGCTCGCCCTTGATGTTGTTGGCGACCATCCAGTCCTTGACGGCGATGGCGGCGTGGACCGAGGCGGCGCCGAACAGGTTGTGGCCGCAGCCGTGGCCCGCATGGCCGCCGGCGGACTCCTGGACAGGGTTCAGGGTCTGCGACAGCCCAGGCAGGGCGTCGTATTCGGCCAGGACGGCGATGACCGGGCCGGCGCCGTTCTTGAAGCTGGCCAGGAAGGCGGTCGGCTCATTGGCGATGCCGGGAGTGATGACAAAGCCGGCGTCGCGCAACTGATCCTGCAGCAGGGCGGCGCTCTGGGTCTCCTGATAGCCCAACTCGGCGAACTTCCAGATCTCCAGCGCGGCGTGGTCCAGGGCGGCCTGGTTGCGCTCGACGGTCGAGGTGATCTGGGCCCTGGCCTGGGGCGACAGTTCAGCGGCGACGGCGGGGGCCAGGGGCAGGCTGGTCATCGCGGCGGCGAGGGCGAGGACGCGCATCGAAACGGGCTTCATGGGAACTCCGTGAGCAAAACAGAAAAAAGGGGCGGAAGGCGTCATCGCCTACCGCCCCGAAACCAATCAGAGACTGATCAGAAGGACTTGCGGAAGCTGGCGTACCAGTAGCGCCCGTAGGGCTGGTACACCGAACCGACATAACCGCCGCTGGCCAGCGGGGGCTGTTCGTCGGTGATGTTGCGCACGCCGACGCGAACGGCCGAGCCGGCCAGCGCCTCGCTGAAGCGCGAACCGTCGAAGGCGTATTCCGCATAGAGGTTGGCGGTGATGGTCGAGTCCACCGTCCAGTAATCGCCCGCCGAGTTGGTCAGGCTGTCGTCATACAGCGACGAGATGTACTGGGTGAAGGCGCCGACCGTCCAGTCGTCCTTGCGCCACGTCGCCGACAGCGACCACTTCCATTCCGGGCGACCGAAGTCGGCGATCATGTCGCCGAACGAACCTGACAGGAAGATGGCCTCGTCCAGCTGACCCGAAGCCTGGGCGTCGGCCAGCATCTTGGTCTCCGGCGCCATGTCCAGATAGTATTTGATCAGGTGCGAGACGTTCAGATTGACGTTGAAGTCGCCATACTGGGTGCCGCGCAGACGCCACATCACGCCCAGGTCCAGACCCTCAACCGTTTGCGGTTGTTGGTTGGTGTAGGCGTCCTTAATGTAGAGGACTTCGCCCGCCGCCTCGAGGCCCGAGCCGGCGAAGATGGCGATGTCGGCGGCGGTCGGATCGGCGCGCACGACGTTCTCGTTGAACGAGCCCTGCTTGCGCAGCAGGTAGTCCAGCGTCAGAGCGTTCTGACCGCGGAACAGGCCCACCATGCCTTCCTGCTTCACCTGCCACCAGTCGGCGGTGAAGGTGAAGTCGCCGAACTCAGCCGGGATGAAGCGCGGCTGGATGACGAAGCCCAGCGAGACGGTTTCGGACTCTTCCGGCGCCAGGTCAGGGTTGCCCGAGCGGCGCTCCTGCGTCGACTTGCGAGCGTGGGTCTGGCTGAAGTTCGCCTTGAACTCGTCGGCGACCCTGGAGCTCATCGAAGCGCCGCAGCCGCGCAGGGTGTTGTCGATCGCGCCCGTGGCGGTCTTGAGGCCGCCCTGAACGCGCAGGGCCTCGCAGTAGATCCAGTCGTTGCTGGTGTTCGAGCGCGTGATCACGGTGGCGTTGATCTGCTCCAGGTTCGGAGCGCGGAAGCCTTGGGCCCACGAGCCGCGGATGCGGAAGCCGTCGACGATGTCCCAGGCCGCGGCGAACTTGGGCTTGGCGACCGAACCGAAGTCCGAATACTCCTCGAAGCGGCCAGCGACCTGGACTTCCAGGTTGTGGACCAGCGGCACGCCCATGTCCGGCGAGATCAGCGGGGCGGCGAGTTCGACATAGGCCGAAAAGACGTCGCGCTCGCCGTAGGTGTCCGGGTTCTCCGACTGGTTGATCAGGTCCGAAGACTGGACGCCGCGCAGGTTGGTGAAGCGGATCGTGCCGTCGACGCGGCTGTCGCGGTCGTCCAGCTGGGTCTCGGTGCGCAGCTCGATGCCGGCGGCGACGCCGACGGGACCGGCGGGCAGCTGATAGACGTCGGGGCGCGAGACGCGGAAGTCCCACATGCCCAGTTCGGTCTTGGTCTTGCGGACCATGTCGACGCGGATGCCGTCCAGGGCCGCCTGGTTCGACAGGGTGTCGTCACCGACCTTGGGGTTGGTCAGCGACCCGCCGTTGAAGAAGTTGTAGGCGTCCGGGGTCGACTTGGCGGCCCACTCCTGCAGCTTGGTGGCGGAGATGTTGTCCGACACGTCCTTGGCCGACGCTTCCGACCAGGTCAGGGCGGTTTCCCAGTTCCAGCCGTTCCAGTCGCCGCGCAGGCCGCCCAGGATGCGGTACTGCTTGTTGACCACATTGACGCTGATCGGGCCCATGTCCATGAACCGATAGCCGGTCAGGGTCAGGTTCTGATTGCCGTCCAGCGGGTTGTAGTAGTTCGTGCCGGGGATGATGAAGGGCACGGCCGAGGCCGTTGCGATCGGCTCCTGCCAGGCCTGTGATTCAGCATAGTAGCCGCCCAGCTCGCCGAAGGCCTCGACGGCGTCGTTGATGCGGTATTTGCCGGTGACGAACAGGTTGAAACGGTCGACCTCAGGCATGACCGTCAGGCCCAGCTTGGCCATGTCCGTGTTCAGCTCCGACGGCAGGTTGGCCCCGCTCATGACGCACAGGCCGTCGCCGATGGCGGTGACGCAGTCCTTGTGCGTGCCCGGCAGGACGGTGAAGCCGCTGTAGGCCTTGCCGTTGATCGTGGCGCCCGAGCCGCTGACCGTGAAGCGGCCCCAGGGCGTCAGCGGCGAGGTGCCGTTCAGGCTGCTGTTGTTCTCAAAGCCAGTGCCGGCGAACAGCGAGGTCAGGTCGTTGGAGGCGGTGTAGTCCTGATCGAGCGTGTTCAGCTCGTCGCGGTGGTCGTAGTTGAAGAAGGCCGAGATGTTGCCGCGACCCTCCTGAATGTCTTTGCCGCCATAGATCGACAGGTTCAGCTCGCGCATGCCGGTGCCTTCGGCGCCGCCATACTGGGTCGAGACGGTCAGGCCGTCCATGTCGTCGCGCAGGACGGTGTTGACCACGCCGGCCACGGCGTCGGCGCCGTAGATGGCGGCGGCGCCGTCGCGCAGGACTTCCATGCGCTTCAGGCCCGACACCGGAATGGCGTTGGTGTTGTAGGTCAGGACCGGCACCAGGTGCTCATTGGCCTGCGACGTCGGGTGGCCGACGACGCGGCGGCCGTTCAGCAGCACCAGGGTGTTGCCGATGCCCAGGCTGCGCAGGTTCACCGAGCCGGTGTCGCCGCGCGCCGCGTTCGAGGTGTAGGGCAGGTAGGAGGAGTTGAAGGTCACATCGCCCATCTGGGGGATGGAGCGGAACAGGTCGTCGCCCGATGCCGGAGCGGCGGCGATGATGTCGTCTTCGCTGACGACGGTCACCGGCAGGGCGGCCGTCACCTTGGAGCCGCGGATCTGCGAGCCGACGACGACGATCTCCTCGACCTGAGTGACGTCGTCCTGCGCCTCCTGGGCGAAGGCGGCGGTCGCGCCGAACAAGGCGGTGGTGGCCAGCAGGGCCGTTCGCATGGTGCGACGCGCCAAGACAGTGCTCATAGAAATAATCATCCCCGTTGTGGTCATCGTTCTGCGCTCCTGTTTTTGGGCAGGGGTCGCATCGCTGACTGATCTGTATGTCGAAGAGGCCGGTCCCGGCGCACGCCGCATCGACGAATCGAAATCGGGCGCAGCGTGGAGAGATCGCCTCAGTTCGGACTTGAAGCGGTCACAGTGCTATACGTCAACCTTAGCCGGAAAAATATTGCCGATATCCCAAATAATGGGCGTGATAATCACTCAACCTCGTCCTTGAACTGCGGTTTTCGGCAATGCTATCGCTAGGGTTCTTGATAATATTGTCCTGTGAGAAAGCATTGCGGGGGCGACAGCCTTCAGCGACGCGCGGACTTGAGCCGGGGATTTTCTATGCGTTTGCGTTTGATGAAGTCGGCGACGGCTGTTTCGGCGGCGGCCCTGATGTTGCTGGCGGCGCCGGGGATCGCCCAGGAGGCGGCGGTCCAGGTTCGGCCGACCACCGGCAGCGGCGGCGACATCGTCAACTACGGCCAGATCCACAGCCCCGTTGTGGGGCGCGGCGGCATGGTGGTCAGCCAGAGCGATCCGGCGACCCGCGTCGGCGTCGACATTCTGCGCCAGGGCGGCAACGCCGTGGATTCGGCCATCGCCGTGGCCTTCGCCGAGGCGGTGACCCTGCCGCGCGCGGGCAACATCGGCGGCTCGGGCTATATGGTCGTGCACATGGCGGCCACGCAGGATCGTCCGGCCCAGGACATCGCCATCAACTATTACGGCACGGCCCCGGCGGCGACGACGCCTGACCTGCTGCTGGGGCCGGACGGCAAGTTCGACCGCTCCAAGCCGTCGGGCTTCAAGAATGTGGCGGTGCCGGGCACCGTCATGGGCCTGTGGGAGGCGCACCAGCGTTTCGGCTCCATGCCCTGGGCGGATCTGGTGGCCCCGGCCATCGCCCTGGCCGAGGACGGCTATGTCCTGTCGGACGGCGAGGCTGACGCCACCGGCGGCCGCGCCCGCGTCCTGGCGACCGATCCGGGCGCGCGCGAAGCCTATCTGAAGGCCGACGGCACGGCCTATCGGGCGGGCGAAGTCTTCCGTCAGCCCCTGCTGGCCGAGAGCCTGCGCAAGCTGGCGCGCGGCGGCGCGGACGAGTTCTACAAGGGCGAACTGGCGCGTCAGATCGTGGCGGGCGTCCAAGCCGGCGGCGGCGTCATCACGATGGAAGACATGGCGGCCTATCGCGCCGATGTGTCAGAGCCGATCTGGGGCAGCTATCGCGGCCATCGCATCTCCTTCATGCCGCCGACGGCCTCGGGCGTCAGCGTTGCCGAGGCGCTGAACCTGCTGGAGCATTTCGACCTGCGCGCGATGGGGTGGGGCAGCGTCGACAGCCTGCACCTGATCTCAGAGGCGATGAAGATCACCTCGTCCGATCGCAACCTGATCGGCGGGGCGCCGCAGTGGACGACCCCGGCCAAGGGCCTCGCCAGCAAGGAATTCGCCGCCGAGCGCGTCAAGCTGATCTCGCTGGACAGGACGCTGAAGGCCGCTGACGTGCCGGAGGGCAATCCCTATCCGTTCGAGAGCAAGGACACGACCCACTATTCGGTGGCCGACGCCTACGGCAATGCGGTGTCGAACACCTATACGCTGTCGAACTCCTACGGCGCCCACGTCGCGCCGGTCGGCACGGGCATCCTGCTGAACAACCACCTGGACAACTTCTACTGGGGGACGGAAGGCAAGCCGAACTCGCCCGCGCCGGGCAAGCGTCTGGGCTCGACCATCACGCCGATGATCGTGTTCAAGGACGACAAGCCGTGGCTGGTCACCGGCACGCCGGGCGGCGGCTATATCATCGCGACGATGGTGCAATTGGTCTCCAACGTCATCGACCACCAGCTGAACGTGGCCGAAGCCGCCATGCGGCCGCGCCTGAATCAGGGCGGCGGCGACAGCCCGCTGGAGCTGGAAGGCGGCTTCTCGCCCGACGTGGAGCGGCTGCTGCGCGAGCGCGGCCACACGGTGCGTCCGTCCATGACGATGGGCAGCACCCAGTCGATCATGCTCGACGGCGATCGTTTCCTGGGCGCCGCCGACACCCGCCGTCCGGACGCCCTGGCGCTGGGCGTCCGCTAAGCCTACGGCTGATCGAGACCCTCTCCCGGCGGGAGGGGGTCAGGCCATCTCGCGCCAGGTCTTGCCGGTGACGCCCTCATAGTTGGTCGCGTGATAGACGCCGCGCGCTACGGCGCGGGCCAGGACGTCGGCGGCGACATTGCCCAGCTGGGCCACCGCGATCTGGCGCATGGCTGGGTCCGCGATCACCTTCTTGCCGGTCGAGAGGCTGAACAGGGTGTCGCCGTCGAAGGGGGCGTGGGCCGGGCGGATGGCGCGGGCCATGCCGTCCTGCGCCATGATGGCCACGCGCTGAAGCTCGACTCGCGTCAGGGCCACGTCGGTGGCGATGCAGGCGATGGTGGTGTTCTCGCGCGGCTGGGGCCGGAACTTGGACAGGCCCCAGTCCTCGGCCGAGGCGTGCAGGCCGGACGACCCCAGCCCGCCGAACTCGTCGCCGATCTCATAGGGGGCGGCCCAAAAGCTCTTGCCGCCCGGCGCCACGACCGAGCCGACGCTGTTGACCGCGACGATGGCGCCGACCGTCCAGCCCGCCTCCATGACCGCCGAGGCCGAGCCGACGCCGCCTTTCAGCGCGCCCGCCTCCGCGCCATAGCCCGCGCCGGCGGTGCCGAGGTCGAAGCGGTCGCCCGCCGCCTCTAGCGCCTGAACCGAGAGGCGGCGATAGGGCGGCTCCATCTCCCACTGCTTGTTCCCGCCGTTGGCCAGATCGTAGAGGCAGGCGGTCGGGATGATGGGCGAGGGCGGCACGCCGGGCGCCCCGCCCATGCCGTAGCCGCGCCCGCGCATGCCCATCCAGGCGGCCACGCTGTCGGCCGAGCCGAGGCCATAGACCGACCCGCCCGACAGGATGATGGCGTCCACCTCCTGCACCAGGTTTTCTGGGCGCAGCACGTCGGTCTCGCGCCCGGCGGGGCCGCCGCCGCGCACGTCCACGGCGGCCGTAGCGGGCTTTTCGGCCAGGATGACGGTGACGCCGGTGCGCACCTTGGCGTCGTGCGCCTGACCGACCTTGAGGCCCTCGACGTCGGTGATGAGGTTCAGCGGGCCGGTGCGGCCAGAAGATTGGCTTGGGGCGCGCGCGGCGCTTTGCGCGGCCGGTTTGGCGCTCGCAGCGCCCGCTGCGGAGGCGGCGGCACCGATCAGGGCCGAGCCGAGGACGGTTCTGCGGTTCATCCGGCGGTTTCCTTTTCCAGAGCTTTATTGCGGACCAGATCCGGCGTCGCCGCCAGAAGTTTCTGCGTATAGGGGTGCGAAGGCGCGGCGAAGACGGCGGCCGTCTCGCCCTGTTCGACGATCTTTCCGGCCTGCATGACCAAGAGGCGATCCGTCACCGTCCGCACCACAGTCAGGTCGTGGGTGACGAAGAGGTAGGACAGGCCGAGGCGATCCGACAGGTCGGCCAGCAAGTCGAGGATTTGCGCGCGGATCGAGACGTCCAGCGCCGAGACCGCCTCGTCCAGACAGATGACAGACGGCTCGGTGATCAGGGCGCGGGCGATGGCGATGCGCTGGCGCTGGCCGCCCGAGAACTCGTGCGGATAGCGGTCGGCGGCGTTGCTGGACAGGCCGACGCGCTCCAGCATTTCGTCGACGCGGCGGCGGGCCTCAAGCGGGGTGGGGCGGGCGGCGAGCAGGTGGAAGTTTTCGGCCACCAGATCGCTGACCTTCCAGCGCGGATCAAAGCTGCCGTAGGGGTCCTGGAACACCACCTGAATGTCGCGGCGGATGGATTTCAGGGCGGCGCCGCGCGCGGCGGTGATGTCGCGGCCCTTGACCCGGACGCGGCCCGCCTGCGGCGTCTCCAGCGCGAGGATGGCGCGCAGCAGGGTGGACTTGCCGCAGCCGCTTTCGCCGACCAGACCGACGCTCTCGCCCGGCTGGATCGACAGGCTGACCTGATCGACGGCGCGGAAGGCTTTCGATTTGCCGAACAGGGCGGGCGCGCCGCCGTAGTCGCGCACCAGACCCTCGACCTGAAGCACGGGGGCGGCGTCGGCTTGCGGGCGGCTGCGCCGCGTAGGGGCGTGGGTGGCGTTGGCCAGCAGACGTTGGGAATAGGGGTGCGCCATGCCGGTGCGGATTCGGTCGACGGGCGCTTCCTCGACCAGTTCGCCGTCCTTCATCACCGCCAGCCGGTCGGCGGTCTCGGCCACGACGGCGAGGTCGTGGGTGATGAGGATCAGGCCCATGCCGTCCTCGCGCACCAGCCGTTTCAGCAGGTCCAGCACCTGAGCCTGCGTCGTCACGTCCAGCGCCGTCGTCGCCTCGTCCGCGATCAACAGTTTCGGCGTCAAGGCGATGGCGATGGCGATGGCGACGCGCTGTCTCTGGCCGCCCGACAGCTCGTGCGGATAGCGGGTCAGGGGGAAGCGTTCGGCGGGCAGGCCGACGCGATCCAGCACGGCGCGGGCGACGGCGAGGGCCTCCTTGCGCGAGGCGTTTTTGTGCAGGCGCACCGTCTCGGCGACCTGATCGCCGATGGTCATGACGGGGTTCAGGGCCGTCATCGGCTCCTGAAAGATGACGCCCACGTCGCGGCCGCGCACCTTCTGCATCACGGCGTCGGGGGCGTTCGAGACGAGCTGGCCGTTCAGGCGGATCTCGCCGGTCAGGGTCGCGCGCGGCGGTGTCAGGCCCAGCACGGCCAGCGCGGTCATGGACTTTCCCGAGCCGCTCTCGCCGACGAGGCCGAGGATTTCGCCGGGGGCGACGGACAAGCTGACGTGCTTCAGGATCGGCGTCTGGCCGATCGAGAGGCTGAGGTCGCGGATGTCGAGGACGGTCATGGTCAACGCTCCCGCCGCACGCGCGGGTCGAACAGGTCGCGCAGGCCGTCGCCGGTCAGGCTGAGGCCCAGCACGGTCACGAAGATGGCCAGCCCCGGCATGATCGCCAGCCAGGGCGCGAAGCCGATCATGGTCTGCGCCTCGGCCAGCATCCGGCCCCAGCTGGGCGCGGGCGGCTGGGCGCCCAGTCCGACGTAGGACAGGCCCGCCTCGGCCACGATGCCGACGGCGAACTGGATCGCAGCCTGCACGACCAGCAGGCTCATCAGATTGGGCAGGATGTGCTGGACCGAGATCAGGGCCTTGGACTTGCCCGCCGTGCGGGCGGCCAGGACGTATTCGCGGGTCCACAGGCCCTGGGCCGCGCCGCGCGCGACGCGGGTGAAGACGGGGATGTTGAAGACGCCGATGGCTATGATCGCGTTGATCGCGCCCGGTCCCATGACGGCGGTGATCATCACGGCCAACAGCAGGGCGGGGAAGGCGAAGATCAGGTCGTTGCCGCGCATGACCAGTTCGTCGATCCAGCCGCCGCGCGCCGCTGCGGCCAGGCCCAGAGGCGTGCCGATCACGACGCCGATGCCGACGGCGACGAAGGCCACGACAAGGGAGTTCTGCGCCCCCGCCATGATCATCGACAGCACGTCGCGGCCGAAGTGGTCCGTGCCGAACGGGTGGGCGGCGGAGGGAGCGGTCAGCTTGGCGGCGATGTCCACCGCCTCGACGTCATAGGGCGTCCAGGCCAACGCCAGCAGGGCGGTCGCCAGCACGACGGCGGTCAGGCTAGCGCCGACGATCAGGGACAGGGGCCAGCGCACGCGGGTCTTGGTTGCGATGACGGCAGGGGCGTCGGTCATGCGCGGCGTCCCCTCAGTCGCGGATCGGCGAACAGATAGGCCAGGTCGATCAGGAAGCTGACCAGGACCACCGCGAAGACCAGAACCACCACCACGCTCTGCACCACGATCAGGTCGCGCTGGGTGATGGCCTGGAAGACCAGCCGGCCGAGGCCCGGCAGGGAGAAGACGTTCTCGATGATGATGCCGCCGGCCAGCAGGAAGGGGAACTGAAGGCCGAGGATGGTCAGGACGGGGATCCAGGCATTGCGAAGCGCGTGTCGCCACAGGGCCTGATTGACCGACAGGCCTTTGGCGCGGGCGGTGCGGACATAGTCCTCGTTCATCGTGTCGAGCAGGGCGGTGCGCAGGACGCGGGCGAGGATGGCGGCCTGCGGCGCGGCCAGGGCCACCGCGGGCAGGATCAGGGCCTTGAAGGCGGGCCAGAAGCCGGCGCTCCAGCCGGGGAAGCCGCCCGCCGAGAACCAGCCCAGGTTCACCGAGAACAGCAGGATCAGCAGCATGGCGATCCAGAAGTTGGGCAGGGCGACGCCGATCTGGGTCACGCCGATCAGGCCGGTGTCGACGGCGGTTCCCCTGCGGCTGGCGGCGGTGACGCCGATGGGCAGGGCGATGGCCAGCGAAAGGATCGTCGCCATCAGGGCCAGCGGCGCGGACACGGCCAGGCGTTCCGCGATCAGGCCGCCGACCGGCACCTGATAGGTGTAGCTGGTCCCGAACTTTCCGGTAAGCAGGTCGCCGAGCCAGGCGAAGTAGCGCTCAAGGCCCGAGCCTTCGAGGCCCATCTGCTGGCGCAGGGCGGCGATGGATTCCGGGCTGGCGTTCAGCCCCATCATATAGCTGGCCGGATCGCCGGGCACGACCTGCAGCAGCAGGAAGATGACCACGGTCGCCGCCAACAGAGTCAGCGCGTGACCGCCCAGCTTCTTCAGCAGCCAGGCCGCGCCGAAGCGCCAGGCGACGAAGGCGAGGAGCGCCGCGCCCGCGATCAGGCTGATCCAACCCCAGGGCAGGGTGCCGCCGGTGCGTTCGGCAGTCGCTGCGCCCGCTGCGCCTGCGCCGGTCCAGTAGGCGCCGGTGACATCGTTGGCGGCGATGGGGCCGTTGATCCACAGGCCGTTCACGTCCGCCTTCCACACGCCGATGCGCGAGGACTGGAACAGGAAGCCGTTGACCGCATCCTCGGCGATGCGGCGTTGCAGATCGCCCAGCAGGCGGTTGCGCGTCGGCTCGTCCGGCGCGGCGTTGACCTGCGCCAGCAGGGCGTCGAAGGCGGGGCTGTCGTAGCCGAAGTAGTAGTCCTTGCGGCCGTAGATGTCGTAATCCATCGGCTCGACGTGTTCGACGATGGTCAGGTCGAACTGGCGGCGCTTGAACACCTGATCCAGCCACTGGGCCCATTCCAGGTTCTCGATCCTGGCGCGGATGCCCGCCTGCGCCAGCTGCGAGATCAGCACCTCGCCGCTGCGTCGGGCGTAGGGGCGAGGCGGCAGTCGCAGCGTTACATCGATGCCGTTGGGATAGCCCGCCTCGGCCAGCAGTTGACGCGCCTTGGCCGGGTCGTGTGGATAGAGGCCGGTCAGGTCGACATAGCCCGGCGCCTGACGCGAATAGTGGCTGCCGATGGGCTGGCCGAAGCCGAACATGGCCCCTTGGATCAGGGCGTCGCGGTCGATGGCGTAGGACAGGGCGCGGCGCACCCGCACGTCGTTGAACGGCGCCTTGGTGTTGTTGATCCCGAGGATGACCTTGCCTTCGGAGGCGCCGACGACGACGCGGAAGCGCGGGTCGCGCTGGAACTGGGCCACGTTCTCGGGCGCGGGATAGTTGGGGAAGGCGTCCACGTCGCCGGCGCTTACGGCCGCGAAGGCGGCGGTCGGGTCGCTGATGAAGCGGAAGACGACGGTGTTCAGGCGCGGGGGCGTGCCCCAATAGCCGTCGCGGCGGATCAGGGTCAGCTGGCTGCCGCGCTGCCAGCTCTGCAGCCTGAACGGGCCGGTGCCGATGGGGGTGACGGCGTTGGTCGCGGCGCTGCTGGGCGAGACCATGACCGCGTCGCCCCAGGCCAGGACGTAGGGCAGGGTCGCCACGGGCCGCGACAGGTGGATGCGGATGGTCGCCGGATCAATGACCTCGACGTTGCTGATCGGCTCGAACAGGGCCTTCTGGGCGTTGGTCGAGCCCTCGGCGGTGATGCGGTCGAGAGAGAATTTGGCGACGGAGGCGTCGAACGGCGAGCCGTCGGAGAAGGTCACGCCGCGCCGGAGGTGGAAGGTCCAGGTCAGGCCGTCGGGGGCGGCTTCCCACGTGTCGGCCAACGACGGGGCGACCGCGCCGTTCTGGGTCAGCCTGGTCAGGCCCTCGAAGACGTTGGCGTAGACGACTTCGTCCACCGCCGCCGCCGCGCCCGAGGTCGGATCAAGGTTCGGCGGCTCCAGCGGCAGGCCCAGGACCAGACGGTCGCGCGGCGCCTGCGCCTGAACCTGCGGCGCCGTCAGGCCCCAGACGAGGCACAGCGCCAGCGAAAGCATAAGCGTGATCAGGCCGGGCCGAAGCCCGCCGTTCCGGCCGCGCCGTCGTGATGCTGTCGCGACGCATGTCGCCCCTGTCTTCGTCACCTTCCCTCGATCTCCCCCTTGCGACGTGGCCGATCTGCGTCAGCCTACGTCATGGCTTTCCCCTCACGCCATCGATTAAGCGCGCCTCACCATGGCTGGCGCGACAGGGAGGCGGGGCAGGCGGCGGTCGCCTCCGTCGCGGCGGCGCGGGCGGCGTCGAACTCTTCCTTGGCGCGGGCGAAGTCGGCCTGGAACGCCGGGTCGGCCTTCAGTCGGGTGACGATGGTCGCGCCGACGATGCGGCCCGCCTCGACGTCGCTGGGGTAGTGGACGCCGCACACCGCGCGGCTTTCGCCATAGGCCAGACCGCGCCGCAGGATGGCGTCGGCACGGTCGGGCGCCAGTTCGGCCAGCACCAGGCCCCAGGCCCAGCCCAGCGCCGAATGGCCGGACGGATAGGAGCCGCTGGCCCCCAGCCAGCTTTCCGGCGCGATGCAGGTCGGCAGCGGCTCGACCACGAAGGGGCGCTTGCGGAAATAGCCCTTCTTGGCCGGGGTCTGGATCATCTCCAGATCGCCCAGCATCTTGCCCATCAGCAGGGTGAGAGTCGGCATCTTCTCGGGTTCGAACTTGAAGCCGAGGGCGCAGTCGAAGGCGCGCGGGGCGCCGGGCGTCTCAATCTCGTTGTCGGCGCGGGCGATGGCCCAGCGCTCGGAGCCTTCCAGCGCGCGCATGGCGCGATAGGCGGCGATGTCGGCCTGTTCGCGCAGCGAGCCCTCTTCGGGCGGGGGCGGCAGGAAGTTGGCGGCGTTGGGCGTGTTCTCGGCCGTCAGATAGCCGTGCGGGTGGTCGCGGAAGCCTTCCCAGAAGGTCGCGGGCGTCGCGGCTGCTGTCTGCGTCCCGGCCGTGCCGGCGCAACCGCTCAACGCTCCGCCAAGCGCGAGAGCCAGGCTCATCGCGATGAGAGAGGAAGAACGGCGCGAGATGGTCATGGGGAAACTCCAGTAGGCAGTGATCATGCGGCGACGGCGCCGGGGCGGCCCGATTCCACGGTCCAGGATTTCAGGGTCGAGACGCTGGCATTGGGATCGCGCACGTCGCTGATGACCTGATAGCGCGTATCCATGCGGTCGGGGCGCACGTCGATCGACATATAGCCGCGCGGGCGGCTGTCGAAGAACTTCACCTGCGGATTATTCGGCATGACCGCCATCAGGCCGTCGTAGCTGGGGCCGGTCGAGGTGATGGAGGTGCCGACGAACTCGGTCGCCACCGTGGCTGAGGACGGGTCGCGGCTGTCCAGCTTCACGTCGTTGGTCCAGAAGGAGTGGTAGTCGCCGCTGAGCACCACCGGATTGGACGGCTTCAACTCGGACAGGGCGGAGGTCAGCCGGTCGCGGGCGGCGGGGAAACCATCCCAGGTGTCGGTCCAGTAGCGGTTTTCCTCGGCCGGGCTGCGGGCCAGACGCAGGCCCGCCATGACCAGATTCTGGCCCAGGATGTTCCAGCGCGCCTCGGCGCGGGCCAGGCCGTCATAGAGCCAGCGCTCCTGCTCGAAGCCCAGGAAGGTGCGCGACGGGTCCAGCCGGTCGGTGCAGGCGGCGTCGGTGACGATCTGGCCCTTGCCGCCGTTCTCGCCGGCGCTGCACGGCTGTTTCGAGCGGTACTGGCGCCCGTCCAGCATGAAGAACTCGGCCAGCCTGCCGTAGCGGACGCGGCGATAGATCGGCATCTGCAGGGCGGCGCTCAGTCGCGTGCGACGGATCGGCATGGCCTCGTAGAAGGCCTGGTATCCAGCGGCGCGGCGCTGCAGGAAGTCGGTTGGGGCGACGCCTCGGATCTTGGACCACACGCCGGAGTAGTCGTCCTGAACCTCGTGGTCGTCCCAGACGGCGAGGCAGGGGGCGACGGCGTGCAGGCGCTGCAGGTTCGCGTCGGTGCGGTGCAGGGCGTAGCGGTTGCGATAGCCCGCCAGCGTGGTCGCTTCCTCGAGGTTGTAGGGGCGCACCACCTGGTCGGCGCGGTCCGGCCCCAGGCTGTATTCATAGATGTAGTCGCCCAGGAACAGGGTCAGGTCGGGCTGTTCGTCGGCCATGTGGCCATAGGCGCTGAAATAGCCGCGCTCCCAGTGCGAGCAGGAGGCGACAGCCAGACGCAGGCGATCCGCGCTGGCGTTCGGAGCGGGCGTGGTCAGGGCGCGGCCGGTCGGGCTCTGCTGGCCCTGGGCGGTGAAGCGGTACCAGTAGGGGCGGTGAGGGGCGAGGCCCGCGACCTCGACGTGGACGCTGTGGGCGGCGTCGGTCGAGGCGGTCACGTTTCCGGCGGCGACGATGCGGCGGAACTGGTCGTCGACGGCGACTTCCCAGCGCACGGGAACGTCTCCAGACAGGCCGCCCAGCCCATCGGCGGCCAGAGGATCGGCGGCCAGCCGGGTCCAGATGACGAAGCCGTCCGGCGCGGGATCGCCGCTGGCGACGCCCAGCGGAAACAGATAGGCGCCGCCCGCCTGCGCCCGGCCGAAGCTCAGCACGGCGGGCGCGACGACCAGACCCGTCAGCAGGGCGCGACGATCAAGGCGGGGGGCGGAGCAAGCCATCATACCATCAGCAAAAGGCGCGGGGCGGACCGGCCGGAACCGGCCCGCCCCGCTTGGGAGGAGGCCTCTTAGAAGTTCATCGACAGGCGCACGCCGTAGGTGCGGCCCTGGCTGGGCGAGGTGGTCGGACGGGCCGAGCCGTTGAAGCCGTTGCGCGTCTCTTCGTAGTAGGTGTTGAACATGTTGCGCACCCACAGGCCCGCCCGCCAGTTGGAGCCGGCCGGGCTGACGCTGAAGTTGGCGTTCCACAGCCAGTAGGCGTCGATGATCGACGAGGAGCTGACCGAATACAGCTCGTCCCGATAGTTATAGTTGGTCTCGGCGCGCAGCTCCCAGCCCGCCATGTCCAAATCATAGCTGACCGAACCGCCGTAGTTCATCTTGGGGAAGGACAGGCGCTCGCCGGAACGGTCATTGGTGATGATGATGTCCCAGGGACCGTCCTTGGGGTTGGCGGCGTCGGTCTTGGCGCCGTCGATGGCGTTGTATTCGTCATACTCGCCGGTCTTGTAGCCCAGGTTCTGGCTGATGGTCAGGCCGTCCAAAGGCACCCAGGTCAGCTCGATCTCGCCGCCGTAGATGTGCGACTTGGGCACATTGGTGATCTTGCCCAGGCGGCCGGTGATGCGGTCGTACTCCAGCCCCTGAACCTGTTGGTCCTTGTAGTCGTAGTAGAACAGGGCGCCGTTCAAACGCAGGCGGCGGTCGAACAGGTCGGACTTGATCCCGGCCTCATAGGCGATGACGATTTCCGGTTTGAACGGGGTCGCAGAGGTGGCGTTATAGGTGGTGAAGCCGCCCGATTTCACGCCGCGCGCTACGCTGGCGTAGAACAGGGCGTCGTCCGTCAGCTTGTATTCCAGCCCCAGACGGCCTGAAACCTCGTTGAGGTCGGTGTCATAGGATTGGGGGGCCGGAGGCGGGTTGGGGGCGACAACGGTGCCGCTGCTGTCCAGTGTGCGTTCCTCCGTCTCCCAGCGCAGGCCGGCGATTAGGTTCAGCCGCTCGTTCACCTGGTAGGAGTTGTGGGTGAAAATCCCGAAGGCCGACACCGACTGGCCATAGCCGGTGTTGATCAGGTTCGGGTTGCCCCGGAAGTTGGTGTAGAAGCCGCCGTCGATGCTTTCATCGGCATAGTGGGCGCCGATCATCCAGTTGAACGGGCCGTCGCCGTTCGAGCTCAGCCGCAGTTCCTGAGCGAAGACGTCGATATCGTTGTAGAAGAAGACGTTCGACTCATTGAAGCGGGTGCTGTCCCAGTCGTTGAACTCGCTGCGCGAGAAGGTCTGGTAGGCGGTGATCGAGGTCAGATCGGCCCAGCCCAGATCGGCCTTGATGCGGGCGCTGATGTCGAAGCCGTCGTTGTCGCGGAAGGGTTTGGCGTTCAGACCGACCCCGGCCACCGCCGCCATTTCCGGCGAGATGCCCCAGCCCGTGATGCGCCAGGCGGTGTCCTTGGGATAGGTCACGCTGTTGCCCGAGACGGTGTATGGGCCCAGCAGGCGGAAGCCGCGGCCGTCGGACTTGTCGATCGAATAGGTGGCGCTGAGGTCGGCGGTGATCGTCTCGCTGACGTCCCAGGTCAGGCGGCCGCGAATGGCGGTCTTGTTCAGGTCGCCCAGCTTTTCGCCGGTGTCGCGGTGGTATTGCCAGGCGCCCCCCTGTTCGGTGACGGCGGCCAGGCGGCCCAGCAGGTTCGGCGCGATCTGGCCCGAGACATAGCCCTCGACCTTATAGCGGTCGAAGGTCCCGTATTCGGCGTTGAAGCCGGCGCGGAAGTCGGCCGTGGGCGCATTGGTGATGATGTTGACGGCGCCGCCGGTGGTGTTGCGGCCGTAAAGCGTGCCCTGCGGTCCGCGCAGGACCTCCAGACGGGCGATGTCGAACATCGCGCCCTGGGTGGTCACGGTATAGGGGTGGGCCACTTCGTCGACGTAGATGCCGACGGTCGAGGCGTTGTTCGAGGAGTATTCGCGCGCGCCGATGCCGCGGATGCGGAACTGGGGCTGGCCGCCGCCGAACTGGCTGTCGACCTCCATGTTGGGGACGGCGTTCTCAAGATCGTTGACGACCGAAATGCCCTTCTCGTCCAACTGCTCGCCGCCGACGACGCTGAGGGAGACGCCCACGTCCTGGCTGGCCTGTTCGCGGCGCTGGGCGGTGACGATGATTTCATCGACGCGCGTGGCCTGTTCTCCTGAGCGGGCGGCGCTCTGAGCGTTGGCGCTGGAGAATGCGGCGATTGTCAGTAAACTGACAGAAGACGCCAAGATATATTTGTTCATATCGTCCCCCTCAATACCACTGATATCTATCTGATGGTTTTGATGATGCTGGAAAGGCGATCGATCAACTCGTCGATCTGGTCGCGGCTGATAATCAAAGGAGGCGACAGCGCGATGACATCTGCTGTCACTCGTATCAGAATGCCGTCGTCGAAGGCGCGGTGGAAGGCTTCCGTCGCGCGGGCCCCCGGCGCGCCGGCGCGGGGCTCAAGCTCAATGCCCGCGACCAGACCCATGTCGCGGATGTCGATGACATGCGGCAGTCCTTTCAGACTGTGCACGGCGTCCTGCCAGTAGGGCGTTAGTTCGGCCGCGCGCTGGAATAGGCCTTCGCTTTCATAGACATCCAGCGTCGCCAGCCCGGCCGCCGCCGCCAGCGGATGGCCGGAATAGGTGTAGCCGTGGAAGAACTCGATGCCCGGGCCGGCGGCGCCCTCGACCACGGACTGATAGACGGCGGCGCTGACGCCGACGGCGCCCATGGGCACGGCCCCGTTGGTCAGCCCCTTGGCGCAGGTCATCAGGTCGGGCGTGACGCCCAGCGCCTCGGCCGCCGTCAGGGCGCCCAGACGGCCGAAGCCGGTGATGACCTCGTCGAAGATCAACAGGATGCCGTGCCGCGCCGTGATCTCGCGCAGGCGCTCCAGATAGCCGAGGGGCGGCACGATCACCCCGGCCGATCCGGACATGGGTTCGACGATGACGGCGGCGATGGTTTCGGCGCCGTGGGTCTCGATCAGGGCTTCCAGCTCATCGGCCAGGTGCAGGCCCCAGGTCGGCTGGCCGCGCGTGAAGGCGGCTTCCTCAAGGTTCAGCGTGTGCGAAAGGTGGTCGACGCCGGGCAGGGTGGGGAAGCCGCGCCGGTTGTTCTCTAGCCCGCCGACGGAAATGCCGCCGAAGCCGACGCCGTGATAACCCTTCTGGCGGCCGATCAGGCGGGTGCGGTTCTCAAAGCCCCTGGCGCGCTGACAGGCGAGGGCGATCTTCAGGGCGCTGTCGACCGCCTCGGACCCCGAGCCGGCGAAGAAGACGTGGTTCAGGTCGCCGGGCAGCAGCATGGCCAAACGCGACGCCAGCTCGAACGCCAGCGGATGCCCCAGCTGGAAGGTTGGGGCGTAGTCCAGAACCTCGGCCTGGCGCTGGATGGCCTCGACGATCGGTTTGCGCGCGTGGCCGGCGTTGACGCACCACAGGCCGGCCGTGCCGTCCAGCACCGCCCGGCCGTCGGGGGTGAAGTAGTGCATGTCCCTGGCCGAGGCGAGCAGGCGCGGCTGGGCCTTGAAGGCGCGGTTGGCCGTGAACGGCATCCAGAAAGGATCGAGATCGTTGGCGGCTCTGGCGGCGGTCATGCAGTCATCCTTCGTCACGGCCTTCCCCCTTTCGGGAATGAGTAGCCGACGGATCGCTAATTACGGCAAGCCTGTTTCTTCATAGGACTATACCGCTGAGATTGATGGCAAAAATATTCCAGTGATCGTTATAATGATCGCCCGCAACGGCGCGGTCAGAAGGTCGGCGGAGTGCAGGCGCTGATGACCACGCAGGGGCAGTCGCCGACGTTGCGAAAACGGTGCGGCAGGACGCTGGGAAACAGGTAGCCGTCGCCTGCCTTCAGCACCCGCGACTGGCCGTCGACCGTGACTTCCAGCCGGCCGGAGATGATCAGCCCGCCTTCCTCGCCCTCGTGGGACAGCATGACCCGCCCGCTGTCCGAGCCGGGCTGATAGGTCTCGTAGAGGATCTGCAGGCTGGAATCCTGGCTGGAGCCCAGCTGACGGTAGGAGACCTCGCCGCGCGAGATGTCGGTCAGTTCGTCGTGGCGATAGAAGTATTTGGTCGGGGTCTCGAACTCCGAGCTGAAGAAGTCGCCCAGCGATATGCCCGCCGCGTCCAGCAGCCGCTTCAACGAGCCGACCGAGGGGCTGGTGCGGCCGCTCTCGACCAGGCTGACGGTGCTGGACGGCACGCCCGCCTTGCGAGCGAGCGCGCGCTGCGACAGGCCAAGGCGATCCCGCAGCGCCCGCAGGCGCGGGCCGATGATGTTCTCTTCGTCCATATCGCCACGCGCCACCCTGTCAGTTCCGTTTGCGGGTCAGCAGATCATAGGCCGCCCGCGCCATGACTTTGGCCGAGTTGGTCATGTCCTCAATGCCCACCCATTCGTCGGGCTGGTGCGCCAGGTCGAGCACGCCGGGGCCGTAGGCGATGCAGTCCTTCAGCCGGCCGATGCGGTCGATGTGCTTCTGGTCATAGGTGCCGGGCGAGCAGACGAACTGGGCCTTGCGTCCCAACACCGTCTCAATGGCGGCGGCGGTCGTGCTGGCGACGGGGCCGTCGCGGTCGGCCATGCTGGGCGCCACTTCGAACAGGTCGCGCATCTCATAGCGGAAGCCGTGGCGCTGGGCCGCCAGCCCGTCGAGGATGGCCTTCACCTCGCCCTTCACATCCTCCAGCGTCTCCTCGATCAGGAAGCGGCGATCGATGACCATGCGGCTGGAATCGGCGACGCAGGGCGCAGGCAGGCCGTCGAAGCCCTCGGCCTGACCGCCGTGGATGGAGTTGATGTTCATCGTCGACTGGCGCGCGCCCTCGGGCACCACCGGCATGTCGGAATGGCGGGCGGCCATGGCGGGATAGAGCTTGGATTCAAACTCTTCCATCACCGCGCCCATGTGGCGGATGGCGGAATCGCCCAGGAAGGGCATGGAACCGTGGGCGATGCGGCCCTTCGTCTCGATCTCGGCCCACCAGACGCCGCGATGGCCGATGCAGACCCGGTCCACGTTCAGCGGCTCGGGGATGATGACGTGGTTGACCTTGGGCTCTGAGAACCAGCCGCGCTCGGCCAGATAGGCGACGCCGCCGTAGCCGCCGGATTCCTCGTCTACCGTGCCGGAGATTTCGAGCGCGCCGGGCAGGGGCAGGCCGGAATCGATCAGGGCCTCGACGGCGATGATGGAGGCGGCCAGCCCGCCCTTCATGTCGCAGGCGCCCCGGCCATAGACGCGGCCGTCCTTCACTACGCCTGCGAAGGGATCGACGGTCCAGCCGGACCCGACCTCGACCACGTCGATATGGCTGTTGAAGTGGACGCAAGGGCCGGGCTCGCTGCCTGTCCAGCGGGCGATGACGTTAGTGCGGGGATAGGCGTCGCTGTCGCCCGGCGAGCCTTCGCCGCGCACATATTCGACGGTGAAGCCGCGCGTCTTCAGCCGCTCGCCGATGTATTCGGCGCAGGGGCGATAGGCCTCGCCCGGCGGGTTGATGGTGGGGAAGCGGATCAGGTCTTGCGTCAGCGCGACCAGTTCGTCGGTGCGGCCGTCGATCAGCTCCATGACGGTCTGCAGGGTGGGGGTGCTCATGGGTCGAACCTCACTGGGCGTGCAGGGCGGTCAGAACCGCGTCGGTCATCTCGATGGTGGAGACGGCGGCGATGCCGGCATGGGCGATGTCGGGGGTGCGGACGCCGCTATAGACGACGTGACGCACGGCGCGCTCAAGCCGGTCGGCCAGGTCCGCTCGGTCGAAGGACCAGCGCAGGCACAGGGCGAAGGACAGGATGGTCGCGATGGGGTTGGCGACGCCTTGCCCGGCGATATCCGGCGCAGAGCCGTGGATCGGCTCATACAGGCCCCGACTGCGGCCGCCTTGTCCAAGCCCGCACAGGGAGGCCGAGGGCAGCAGGCCCAGCGACCCCGTCAGGGCCGCCGCCGCGTCGGACAGGATGTCGCCGAACAGGTTGTCGGTGACGATGACGTCGAACTGGTCCGGCCGACGCACCAACTGCATGGCGCAGTTATCGGCGTACATGTGCGACAGCTCCACGTCGGGATAGTCGGCGGCGACCTCGGTGGCGACCGCGCGCCACAGGGCGCCGGTCTCCATGACATTGGCCTTGTCGACCGAGCAGACGCGGCGCTGGCGTGTGCGCGCCAGCTCGAACGCCGTGCGACAGACGCGGGCGATCTGGCCTTCCGTATAGGCCTGGGTGTCATAGGCGCGGCGCTGACCGTCGGGGCCGACCTCGTTGGCGCGGGGCAGGCTGAAATAGACCCCCGCCGTCGCCTCGCGCACGATCAGGATGTCGAGGCCCCGGATCAGCTCGGGCTTCAGCGCCGAGGCGTCCAGAAGCTCGTCGAAGCAGACGGCGGGGCGCAGGTTGGCGTAGAGGTCCAGCGCCTGACGCAGCCGCAGAATGCCCATCTCGGGCCGCTGGGCGCGGGGCAGGTGGTCCCACTTCGGCCCGCCCACGGCGCCGAACAGGACGGCGTCGGACGCCAGGGCCTGCTCTACCACATCCTCGGCTATGGGCGCGCCGACGGCGTCGATGCTGGCGCCCCCGGCCAGTCCCTCGCTCAGTTCAATCCGCAGCCCGGCGTTCCGGGCCCAGTCGACGATGCGCAGGGTCTCGCGGATGATCTCCGGGCCGATGCCGTCGCCCGGCAGGACCAGAAGCTTGAAGACGCGGTCAGATGCAGCGGCCACCGTCCACCTCCAGCGCCACGCCGGTGATCATCGAGGCGTCGTCCGAACAGAGGAAGGCGGCGGCGGCGCCCATGTCCTCCGGCGTCGAGAAGCGGCCCAGCGGAATGGACGAGAGGAATTTGGACCGCATCTCGGGCGTGTCCTCGCCCATGAAGGTCTTCAGCAGAGGGGTGTCGCCCGCCACGGGATTGAGCGCGTTCACCCGCACCTGGAAGGGCGCCAGTTCGACCGCCATGGCGCGGGTGGCCGTGATGACCCAGCCCTTGGAGGCGTTGTACCAGGTCAGGTTTGGCCGGGGGCTGACCCCGCCGGTCGAGGCGATGTTGAGGATGGCGCCGGACCCTTGCGCCTTCATCGCCGGCACGAAGGCCTTCGACATCAGATAGATGGCGCGCATGTTGACGGCGGCGATGCGGTCGAACGCTTCGTCCGACAGTTCGTCTAGCGGCTGGGGCGTGTGGCCGACGCCCGCATTGTTGACCACGATGTCGACGCCGCCCAGCAGGCGGTTCGCCGTTTCAGCGAGAGCCGCCACGTCGGCGGCGCTGGATACGTCGACCTTCACGCCCAGATCGGCGTCGCCCCATTCAGCGGCCAGGGCGCGGGCGGCCTCCCCGTTCAGGTCGGCGACGATGACGCGGGCGCCTTCCTCGGCGAAGCGGCGCGCGATGCCGGCGCCGAAGCCGGAGGCTCCGCCCGTGACGATCGCTCGCTTGCCCTCCAGCCGCTTCGATCTGTTCTCCCCCAAGAGGCCACTCCCTTGCGCTATCCGTGATGGGCCGCGACGGTCTTCAGGGTGGTGAAGGCGTAGAGCGCCTCGAACCCCTTCTCGCGACCGTGGCCCGACTTGCCGACGCCGCCGAAGGGCAGTTCGACCCCGCCCGCCGCGCCGTAGTTGTTGATGAAGACCTGTCCGGCCCGCAGCCGCTTGGCCAGCCGCATCTGCCGTCCGCCATCGCTAGTCCAGACCCCGGCGACGAGGCCGTAGTCGGTGCCGTTGGCGATGGCGACAGCCTCGTCTTCCGTCTCGAACGGGATGACGACGACGGCGGGGCCGAAGATTTCCTGCTGCGCCAGCGGGTGATCGGGCGCGACATTGGCGAACAGGGTCGGGGCGACATAAGCGCCGCCGGACGGAAGGTCGGTCAGCGTCGCCTGAGCCACGATCAGGCCGTCGGCGCGGCCCTTGTCGACGAAGCTCTCGACCATGGCCTGCTGCTTCCTGGACACCAGGGGGCCGACATCGCGGTCGTCCATGGCAGGGCCGACGGTCAGGGCGGCGAAGCGCTCGGCCATGCGGCGCACGACCTGGTCATAGACGCCGCGCTGAACCAGCACGCGCGATCCGGCCGAACAGGTCTGGCCTGCGTTCTGGACGCCCGCGTTGACGAGGAAGGGCAGGGCCTTGTCCAGATCGGCGTCGTCGAACACCAGCTGGGGGGACTTGCCGCCCAGTTCCAGCGTCACCGGCACGGCGTTGACCGCCGCCGCCTGCTGGATGGCGACGCCCACGCCGGTCGAGCCGGTGAAGGACAGGTGGTTGACGCCCGGATGGGCGGCCAGCGCCGCGCCCGCCTCGGCGCCTGTGCCGGTCACGACGTTCAGCGCGCCTGCGGGCAGGCCGCAGTCGGCGGCGATGTGGGCGAAGGCGAGGGCGGTCAGCGACGCCTGCTCGGCGGGCTTCAGCACCACGGCGTTGCCGACGCACAGGGCCGCCACGACCGAGCGCCCGATGATCTGCATCGGATAGTTCCAGGGGATGATGTGGCCCGTCACCCCGTGCGGTTCGCGCAGGGTGTAAACGGTGTAGCCGTCCTGGAAGGGAATGGTCTCGCCGTGCAGCTTGTCCGCCGCGCCGGCATAGAATTCGAGATAGCGGGCCAGGGCGACGACGTCGTTGCGAGCCTGCTTCACCGGCTTGCCGACGTCCAGCGCCTCAAGCTCGGCCAGCATGTCGATGCGGGCTTCAACCTCGCGGCTCATGCGGGCCAGGATGCGGCCGCGCTCGACGGCCGTCATGCGGCCCCAGTCTCCATCGAAGGCGGCGCGCGCGGCGCGGACAGCGGCGTCCACGTCTGCGGCGGTCCCGGCGGCCAAGGCTCCCATGACCTCGCCCGTCGACGGGTTCTCGATGGGCAGGGTCGCGCCGTCGGCGGCGGACCGCCATACGCCGTTGATGAAAACCTTGTCCGTGGAAAATGGCGCCGCCACTCGTTTCCGCCCATCCTGCCTGCGATCTTCTCTGAGGGATCGCCAGCGTGAGAGTGGGCCGCATTACGGATTATGCAACAAGCCCTTTTTGCGCGGGGGCTAAGTTGTTGATTTAGCGTTTGTGATGCTCAAAATATTGAGCGATGTTGGCCAATCTCAACGAATGGCTCAATCCGGGTTGGCGATCGGCACCGTCGGCGCGGGCGCCTTGGCGGCTTCTTCTTCCAACTTTCGGCGTTGGTCAGGGTTTCCGTCCGGCTGAGGAGTGGTGACGCTGGGATCGGGGTGTCGGTCGCGGCGTTCCGCATCGCCGGTTTCGCGGCGGGCCTGCGCCTGAAGGCTGTCTTTGTCAGCGGGGCTGCGAGGGTCTTGATCGTTTGCCGTCATTGTTTTCTCCCTGTGAAGGAGGGGAGAACAAGGTCGTTGCTCGCGCCTCGCTCTCCCCTCCGTCCTGTTCAGGTGCCTGTGCCGAAGCCCTTGGGACCGCCGGCGCCAGCCGCGCCAGCGCCGCCGGTTGCGGGCGTCGCGCTTCGGTCAGCGGGGTTGCTGGTTTGCTCTGAATCTTGGTTGGCGGCCGCCTTCCGAGCGGCTCGGCCAGCTTCGACCTCGTCGCCATCGAGGCCGGTCTCGTCGTCGCGGTTGGGGCCGTTCGGTTGGACGTCTGTCATGGCGGTTCTCCCTGTTGATTGAGTGAAATCAAGCAACAGGGGTGAAGCCGGTTCCTACTGCAGCGCTACACGAAAAGTTTGGGAACCGGGCGGGAACTGATGGGAAACCCAGACGCCGCAGTGATCCGCCCGTGGCTCTGGCCTGAAGACAGCGACGCCTGCCCTACAACCACCCAAGCTATCGGGCGGGAGCGCAATTCTACAATTTCAGGAGGGAAAGTGTGTGGCGGAGAGGGGGGGATTCGAACCCCCGGTACGCTTCCACGTACGCCGCATTTCGAGTGCGGTACATTCAACCACTCTGCCACCTCTCCGCGGGTCGGTAGTCCCTAATGGGGCTGAGCGAGCGGTCTCTCTAATGAAAGCCGTGCCGGGCTGCAAGCCGTATGTCGAAGAAAATCGACTGGCGCTTCAACGCTGTCCGGGAAGGGCCAGTCCAGAGGGGGCGCCGCCGGACGGTTCAGGGCCGATATAGCGAAAAAGTTCGGCCGGGCGGCCGCCGGTGTCGCTGGCGAAAACGCCTGTGGGCTGGACCAGGCCGGTGCGCTCAACGCCGCGCCGGAAGTTCTGTTTGTGCAAGGACAGGCCCGCCACAGCCTCGGCTGCGTTCTGCAGAGCGGATAGGGTGAAGGTCGGCGGCGTCAGGTCGAACAGGACCGGGCGGTACTTCAGCTTGGAGCGCAGTCGGCCAAGGCCCGTGGCGACGATGCGGCGGTGGTCCGAGGTCATGGACAGGTCGCCCAGGGGCGCCGGGATCGGCCGGTCATGATCGCGGGCGGATTCGGCGACCAGGCCCGCCTCATAGAGGAGCTCATAGCGTTCCAGCACGCGCTCTTCGTTCCAGCGCGTGTCGGGCGAGAGGGCGAACAGGGACTCGGCGCGGCCGCGTCGGGCGGGATCATCGCCTGCCCAATCGGCCAGGTCGGAGCGCAGGCTGGCCAGGACGGCGGGGCGGCCCTGGCGCCAGTCTTCCCAGGGAAAGATGTCGAAAACGGGCGTCCAGGCGGCGTCCCGGCCCGAGGCGAAGCCGGGCGCGTCGGGCGCCTCGGCGGTCAGGGCCAGATAGCCGACCGAGACTTCGCGCGCGCGTTCCGGCCCCGGGGTGGCGCGGGGCGAGGCGCGACCGGCGTCGCCGAAGGTGTAGAGCTGCTCGACAAAGCCGAGCGGAAAGCCGGTCTGTTCGGTGACGAAGGCGCGCAGGGCCAGTTCAAAGGTGCGGTCGCGCGCCGGATCGAACGGGCCGAAGGGCAGGGCGGCGGCGCCGTCCGAGGCATGGGTGGTCAGCACCACGGCCTGACGGTCGCGCAGGGCGATGACCACGGCCGACAGGCCGATCCGCACGCCCTGTTCGCCCCCCTGCTTCATCAAGCGTCCTATTCGGTGTGCCAGGCGTCGGCGCCGGGCAGGATGCCGACAGCTTCGGCCAGAACGCGGTAGCGGTCCAGATAGCGCTGTTGGGCGATGGCGGCGGGCTGGGGCTCGATCACCAGGTCATAGCCGGGCGGCGGGGCGCCGAAGATCTGCAGGGACTCGCGGCGGGTGAAGCCGGCCAGCTGCGTCGCCTCATAGAAGGCGCAGGCCTTGTCGGCCTTCTTGATCAGGGTCTTGATCGTCTGCGGCGTCTTGGGCGGCAGCTGGAAGCGGACGTGGATGGCGGCTTCCAGCCGGGCCTCGAAATCCTTGTAGCTGGAGCCAAGCGCCGATTTGAACGGCGAGATCATGTCGCCGATGACGTATTCCGAGGCGTCGTGCAGCAGGGCGGCCAGGCGCCATTTCGGCTCCAGCCCCGGCCGGATGTGGGCGGCGATCTCCTCGACCACCAGGGAGTGCTGAGCGACCGAGAAGGCGTGCTCGCCGATGGTCTGGCCGTTCCAGCGGGCGACGCGGGCCAGGCCGTGGGCGATGTCCTCGATCTCGATGTCGAACGGCGAGGGGTCCAGCAAATCCAGGCGGCGACCCGACAGCATCCGCTGCCAGGCGCGCGGCGGCTTGGGTTTGCGGACTCGGGGCGCGGGGCCGGCGTCTTCGATTTCTTCGGCCAAGGTCTTGATGTTGCGCATGCTCAGGCTGGTGACTCAGACCGAACGCGCGATCAAGGGCGGCCGTTGCGATAGATGGGGGTTAATCGCCGACGTTTAGCGTCACCAGCGCCTTGGCCGCGTCGAACAGGCGGTCCGGATCGCGGTCCTTGCTGCGGACGGTGGCGACGACGATCGGGCCGCCGACCGGGCCGCGCGCCTCATAACCCACGGTGCGCCAGCCGCTGGCCGAGGCCTCCTTGCCGGTCATCAGGAAGGTGGCGCGCACCGCCTCGCCGGAACCGCTGGTGCGGATGCGGGCGGCGGCGTCGGTCGCGTCGATGTTCACCGCATCGTCGCCGGACGAGACGTTGACGCGGCTGGACTTGTCGTCCGCGCGGATGGTCAGGCCGCCGATGCGGATGTTGGCGCGGTCGCCGTCGGCGTCGATGCGCATGCCGGGCAGTCGGACGGTGGCCTTGTCGCCCTGAGCATCGACGCGCAGGCCCGGCATCCTGACCTGGGCGGTTTCGCCGGCTGCGGCCTCGGCGTCTGCGGCGGCGCGCGACGCATCGGCTTCGGCGCGGGCGGCGTCCGCCTCAGCCCTGACGGCCTCGGCCTCCACGCGGGCGTTTTCAGCCTCCACCTCGGCCACGGCCTCGGGCAGGTCGGAGGTCAGGCGGTTCTCAAAGCTTTTCAGAGCCTCGGTGGAAGAGCGGCCGTCCAGTTGAACCAGTTGCAGGATGACTTCCGAACCGCGCGGCCCGCCATAGACGCACGACCCGTCGGCGCGGGCCGAACCCTTGCGCGTCAGCACACCCTGGGTCTGGGGACACTGCAGGGCGTCGACGACCTTCAGCACCCCGGATGAATCCGAGGTCGAAGAGGTGGTGATGCGCACCGTACCCGGGTTGTCGCAGGCGGCGGCCATCAGCGCCAAAGCGATAACAGGCCAGGTGATCTGTTGCATGGTCGGCTCCACTCAAGGTCCCGATTGTGCGCCATAAGCGCCCTGGGACCAGTGAAATCGCGGTAATCGAAAGGCGGCGGGATAGGGGCGAAAAACCGCCGCCCCTTCAGCCCCCGGGACGGGCGCCTTCGCGACGGCTCATGAAGGCCAGGCGCTCGAACAGATGCACGTCCTGTTCGTTCTTCAGCAGGGCGCCGTGCAGCGGGGGGATCAGCTTGCCCGGCGTCTTTTCACGCAGGGTCTCCGGCGCCACGTCGTCGACCAGCAGCAGCTTCAGCCAGTCCAGCAGTTCCGACGTCGACGGCTTCTTCTTCAGGCCCGGCGTGTCGCGGATTTCATAGAAGGTCTTCAGAGCCTCGGACACCAGGCGCGGCTTGATGCCGGGGAAGTGGACCTCGACGATGTCCTGCATCGTCTGTGCGTCGGGGAAGCGGATGTAGTGGAAGAAGCAGCGGCGCAGGAAGGCGTCCGGCAGCTCCTTCTCATTGTTCGAGGTGATGACGACGACGGGGCGGACCTCGGCGCGGATCGTCTCGTCCGTCTCCTGAACGTAGAACTCCATGCGGTCGAGTTCCTGCAGCAGGTCGTTGGGAAACTCGATGTCGGCCTTGTCGATCTCGTCGATCAGCAGGACGGGGCGCGCGGGGGCGGTGAAGGCCTCCCACAGCTTGCCCTTCTTCAGATAGTTGCGGACGTCGTGGACCCGCGCGTCGCCCAGCTGACTGTCGCGCAGGCGGCTGACGGCGTCGTATTCGTACAGGCCGTTGTGAGCCTTGGTCGTCGACTTGACGTGCCAGGTGATCAGCGGCGCATTCAGCGCGCGGGCCAGTTCATAGGCCAGGACCGTCTTGCCCGTGCCGGGCTCCCCCTTGATCAGCAACGGCCGTTCAAGCGCTACGGCTGCGTTGACGGCGACCTTCAGGTCTTCGGTGGCGATGTAGTTGGACGTGCCTTCGAACCGGCTCATGCAAAACCTGCTCCATTCCGGGGGAAGGGAGCAGGTAGCTTAAAGAGATGGGCGTGAACAGGCGGCAGGATCAGGTGATGCGCTTGGCCGACACCGGGTCGCTGGCGGGGAAGGTTTCCTCGACGCCCTCGTCGATCAGGGCTTCCTGACGGTTTTCGGCGTCCTTTTCCTTGTCCTTCAGCTGGTCGGGCTTGCCGCTTTCGTGGGGCGCGCGCTTGGCCGGGGGCGTGTTGGGGTCAGCGTCTTCCTGGGTCTTGGAGTAGGTTTTGTCGGTCATGGGTTTCCTCATTGTTCGGGGCCGTAGCCCAGGTCTTCGATGTCGTCGTCGGAGAGACGTTTGGCTTCCCAATGGGCGGCGCTGGCCTGGGCACCGCGCTGGTTGCGCATCAGACCGGCGTAGACGAGCTCCACTTCGTCGGCGCCCGACGCGGGGGCGCCGTCGCCGTCGGCCTGGCTGAGCCGGACGCTGTCGACGCCCAGCAGGGCGTCCGCCTCGGCCTCTATGCCGTCCAAAGCCAGTTCCGCATCGAGATCGGGGTCGTCTTCGTCGAAGGGTTCGGCGTCTGCGTCGCCGTCCAACTGGGTAACGTCCAGAACGTCGTCGGCTTCGTCGAACGACAGCTCGCCGTCGCCCTCATCGTCCATATGGGTCTCGTCATAAACCTCGGCCTGATCCTGGGCGTCGGTTTCGAAGTCGGGTCCTGCCATCATTGTCTCCCTTACGACAGATCAACGGCGCGGCTCGTCAGGGCGTTCCCGCCTGCGCCGCCACGACGCGGGGAAGGCCCAAGTGAAGGGATGGTTAACCACGTCGGTTTACAGTTCGTCAGCGGCCGGCCGTCACGGTGAGGGCGGCGCCACGGAGACCTTCCCTTGCCTCTGAAACTGTCGCTGAAACCCGGCGAGAAATTCGTGCTGAACGGGGCCGTCGTCCAGAACGGCGACCGTCGCGGCGTGCTGATCCTGCAGAACAAAGCCAGCGTCCTGCGCGAAAAGGACATCATGCAGCCCGAGGACGTCACCAGCCCTGCGCGCCGCATCTATTTCCCCGTCATGATGATGTATCTGGATGAGGCCGACGCGCCGAAATTCTATGACGAGTTCGCCCTGCGCCTGACGGAGTTCATGGGCGCGGTGCGCAATCCAGACATCCTGACCGAATGCGTCGCCTGCTCGAAACACGTGCTGGCGCGTCAGTATTACAAGGCCCTGATGGGCGCTCGCAAAATCGTCGATTACGAAGATCAAAGGCTCGGCAATGTCGCTTCAGGCGTACAAGACGGCGGCGACGCGGGCTGAATCCCCGCGTGAAATGGAATACCGGCTGTTCGGCCAGGTGACGCGCGCCCTGATGCACGCCTCGACCCTGGAAAGGTCGGATGTCGCCGGGCGGATGGACGCGCTGGACTGGAACCGTCGGCTGTGGTCGACGCTGGCGACCGCCTGCACGGACCCGGACAACGCCTTACCGCAGGCGATGCGGGCGCAGTTCATTTCACTGAGCCTGTTCGTCAGCCGGCACACGTCCGAAGTCATGCGCGGCGAGGATGATTTCTCGACCCTGATCGAGATCAACCGCATGATCATGCAGGGGCTCAGCGGTCAGACCGACGCAGGCTGAGGCTCCGTCAGGCGGCCCTAGAACAGATTAGCGGCCCAGTGGGCGACGCCGCTGACCACCGCGACCACCGTGGTCCACACCAGAGCCAGATAGACGCCGCACACCGCCGTGCCGAACATGCCGGCCAGAATGAAGGCGCCGTCGCGCTGGATGATGCCCAGGCCGAACAGGGCCAGGGTCAGGCCGGGCAGGGCGTCGCCGAAAGGCACCGGCAACGCCATCATCAGCGCCAAAAGGATGCAGATCACGCCGATTCCAACGTCTGCGGCTTCGCCGGTCAGAGCGGGCCAGCGGGGGCGCGTCAGACGCTCGACCCGACGCAGGCGCGAAAGGACCTTTTCGACGGCCGTCCGATAGGCGGCGCGGCTCACCGACAGCTTCAGCAGCCAGCGGGGCAGCCATACTCGGTCGCGTTGAAGCGCCAACTCCGCGGCGATCAGGATGATAGGAACTGAAAACACCGCCTTGCCGCCCGGCGGCCAGGGAAACAGCGCCATCAAGGCCAGCATCAGGATGACGGCGCCGAAGCCGCGCTCGCCGAACGCCTCGATCATTTCGCGCAGAGACAGTTTTTCAGCCTCGCCCTGGCCCAGTTGCTCCAGCACGTCGGAAAAGGTCCGTCCCTCATCGGGCGGTGGGGCGGAAACGAGCGTCATAAAGCGAGACTCAGAACGGTGTCATACGCGTAGTTAGGAGGCCGCAGCGCCTTGCGCCATCCCTACCGCTACGGTTGCTGTGCACTAGACGCCTAATGTTTCGAGACGTGTTCGGGTTTGCCCTTGCGCTTGGTGTGGGCGAACTCTTCCAGCTGTTTCTCGCTCATCGATTCCATCATGGATTTCGACGCGCCCTTGAGCTTGGACTTGGGCGTATCGCCGCGCTTGGCCGCCAGGGCGGCTCCGGCGGCTTTCTGCTGGGCGGCGGATTTGGCGGGCATGACGATCTCCTTTCGAGAAGGGAGCAACTGTTCGCCTGTCCTAGGGTTCCTTGGGCAGGGTTAAACTGATCCGGGTTCGGCCGGCCTGCTGCTGGATTTCGTCGGCCGCGTCGATGCGCAGCGACAGGCCTTCCTTCTCAAGCAGAAAGGGTTCGCTGGCGCGTAATTCGTGAAGGTCGACGGCTGCCAGGGGCAGGGTGACGGCGTGTGCGATCACGCCGTTCGCCACCACGCCGACCGGAGCCTCGATCAGGGCCGGACTGCGTTCGCTCTTCAAAGCCAGCCCCGGAGCCTCCATGACCACCATGCCGTGCGGCAGGGCGATGGCGCCGTCGGCCAGCGGGGTCATCTCCGCCGCCGAGAAGGACAACTGGATTTCCTTGCCGCGATCGACGGGCGATTTCAGTTCCAGAACCAGCCAGTGCGGGGCCTGATCCAGGAAGGCTTCGCGGGTCGTGACGCCTGCGGGCGCATGGGCCAGTCTCTCAATCGCCTGGGCTTTGAGGGCGGCAAGGTTGAAACGCGCGGCTGCGGCCGAAACGTCCTCGGCGGAACCTTCGCCGATCGTCTGGCGCAGAAGGACATCCAGCGGGGCGCCCTGACCGACCTGGGTTCGCCACTGGTCCGCGCCCACGTCCGCCAACAGCCAGGTCAGGGCGGCCCCGACGGGGTAGGCGCGCCAACGGAACAGCTCGGAAACCAGACTCATGTCGTTCTGACCGGGCGCTGCGAGCGCTCTGGCGATGGCGGAAGGCAGGGCTGCGTCGGGGCGACCGGCGATCAGGTGGCTGGCCTGCAGACCGATGAACTCGGCCGTGCCTTCGGACCATTCTCTTTGCTGCTGCACCGCCAGAACTTCGGCCGGCAGATCGGCGCTGCGCGCTGTCCTGAGCGCCAGATAGGTTCGCGCCAGTTGCTTTCGGGCGGGTGCGTCAGGCTCCAGCAGGGCCGCCTGCAGAACCAGACGCTCCAGATCCAGCGCGGCGATGAAACCGGCCAGGTCGGGTATTGCATCCAGATCGACGAATTCCTGATGCCCGTCGCCGGACATCCAGCGGAAGGCCGTGTTCTGGAAGTCGTGAAACTGTTCGTGGAAGAGGGTCGACAGGTCGTCGTCGGCGCCGTCGGGTCGCAACAGCACCGTGTCCGGAACGCCGGAAGGATAATCGAGGACGAAATGAAACTCGGCGCCTTCCAAGCGGCCGGGTCGGAAGCGGGGCGTGCCAGGCCGCCGGGCGCCGCCGAAGACGGCGCCGATATCCGGCGCATAGAGGATGAAGGGCTGATCGTTGGGCCAGTAGCCGGGCCACAGGCGGCTGAGCGCGTCGGCGTGTCGTTCGACGCGCTCGGCCTGCGCTATCAGGGCGTCCTGATCAAGTGTCGGCGCGGGGGCCTGAGCCCAGGCCGTGGAGGCGAAAAGCGCGCCCAGAGCGCCCAGCAAAGCCCCCCGCCCGATCACATCAGCTTCCCAACAGCTCGCGGCCGATCAGGAAGCGGCGGATTTCGTTGGTGCCGGCGCCGATGTCGTAGAGCTTGGCGTCGCGGACCAGGCGCTCGACCGGCCATTCCTTGGTGTAGCCGGCGCCGCCCAGGGCCTGGACGGCCTCCAGGGTGACCTTCACGGCGTTCTCGGAGGCCAGCAGGATGGCGCCCGCCGCGTCGTAGCGGGTGGTCTTGCCCTGATCGCAGGCGCGGGCGACGGCATAGACATAGGCGCGGGCGCTGTTCAGGGCGACGTACATGTCGGCCACCTTGGCCTGCATCAGCTGGAAGGAGCCGATAGGCTTGCCGAACTGCTTGCGGTCGCGGACGTAGGGCAGGACCACGTCCAGCGCGGCCTGCATGATGCCCAGCGGACCGGCCGACAGGACGGCGCGCTCATAGTCCAGGCCGCTCATCAGCACGGCGGCGCCGCGCCCTTCGCCGCCCATGATGTTCTCTTCGGGGACCTCGCAGTCCTCGAACACCAGTTCGGCCGTGTCCGAGCCGCGCATGCCCATCTTGTCCAGCTTCTTGGAGACGCTGAACCCCTTCATGCCCTTTTCGATCAGGAAGGCGGTGACGCCGCCGTTGCCGTCGCCGGTGCGCGCATAGACCACCAGGGTCTCGGCGTGGGGGGCGTTGGTGATCCAGAACTTCGTGCCGTTCAGGACATAGCGGTCGCCCTTCTTCTCGGCGCGGGTGCGCATGGACATGACGTCCGAGCCAGAGCCGGCTTCGGACATGGCCAGCGAGCCGACGTGCTCGCCCGAGATCAGCTTGGGCAGATACTTCGCCTTTTGCTCGGGCGTGCCCCAGCGGCGGATCTGGTTGACGCACAGATTGGAGTGGGCGCCGTAGCTGAGCCCGATCGAGGCCGAGGCGCGCGACACTTCCTCCATGGCCACCACGTGTTCGAGGTAGCCGAGGCCGAGACCGCCGAACTCTTCCTCGACGGTGATGCCGTGCAGGCCCAGTTCGCCCATCTCGGGCCACAGGTCGCGGGCGAACTCGTTCTTTTCGTCGATTTCGGCGGCGCGGGGGGCCAGCCGTTCGGCGGCCCAGCGGGCGGTGGTGTCGCGGATGGCGTCAGCGGTCTCGCCGAGGCCGAATTCCATGGATTGGGGCGCGAAGGGAATGCTCATGCCCAAAGGCGTAGCATCGTGCGCGGCCTTCGCAAAGACGCCTGTTAGCGCGACTGTTTGTGCTTTGGCGGATGGTCCTTGGCGCGCAGGAAGCTCCAGGCTGCGACGCCGATGAAGACCAGCCCCGCCGCCGCCAGCCCGGCGCCGATCACCACCGTGGCGTCGCCCGAAGCGGGGGCGTTCAGGGCGCGTCGGAAGGCGGCGATTCCGGCCGCGAAGGCCAGGGCGCCGACGCCGCCGATGAACAGAACGGCGCCCTTGTCGCCCAGGGCGGCGTCGCCGGCGGCGGCTTTGGCGGCGCGTTTCTCGTGACGCAGGACGGGCACGCTGGGCGGCGGGGCGTCGGCGGAGGCGGCCTCCGCGCCGGGGCCCCGCACCGGGGCGGTCAGCAGGGCGTCCAGCGGGGCGGGCTGGTCGGGCGCCGTGTCGAACAGGGCGCGCTCGGCCGAGCGGCGGCGATAAAGGGCGTCGACCGGCGGGGACGCGCGCTCGGGCCAGGCGGACAGGGCGACGGCGGCCTCGGGCAGCGCGTTGGCGTCCAGCTTCTCCAGTACGTCGGAAGCCTGAAACCGCTCAAGGCCGATGGAGAAGATGAAGCTGGCCAGGGCGTCGAACTGATGCTGGTTCAGCGGCAGGCGCATCCGCTCGTTCAACAGGGCGACGATGGGCATCAGGTCGTATTGCAGCAGCAGCTCGGCCTCGGCCTCGCTGACCACGGCGCCGGGCCGGGCCGAGCGCGCGTGGCCATAGCCGATGACCGGCGTCCCGTCGCGGCGCAGTACGGTGCGCGGGCGAAAGCCCTCGAAGCTCTTGATCAGCAGAAGGCCTTCACGAGAGACCTTGCGGCGTTGCGGCGCGGCTGCGGACACGGACTGACCCAATTCGAAACGGGCGTTCTCGCCCTGACCGGGGCGGAGCAAGCCTTGTTCCGAAACGGGCGGGGCCGTTTCAGGTCAGATCTACAGCAGGACGATGGTCGCCAGGCCCAGGAAGATCAGGAAGCCGAAGAAGTCGGTCGTCGCCGTCACGAACACGGCCGAAGACACGGCCGGGTCGAACTTCAGCTTGGCCAGGGTCAGCGGCGTCAGCACCCCGACGCTGGCGGCGACCAGCAGGTTGAGGATCATGGCCGTTCCGATGACGGCGCCGATGCGCCAATCCTGGAACCAGAACCCTGCCGCCATGCCGATCAGCGGCGCCAGGATGAAGCCGTTGGCCAGGCCCACGGCCATCTCGCGCCAGAAGGTGCGCAGGGCGTTCGATGCGTTCAGTTCGCGCGTCGCCAGGGCGCGCACGGTGACGGTCAGGGCCTGCGTCCCTGCATTGCCGCCGATGGCCGAGACGATGGGCATCAGCACGGCCAGGGCGACGATCTGCTGGATGGTGCCCTCGAACAGGGCGATGACGCTGGCGCCCAGGACGGCGGTAAACAGGTTGATGCCCAGCCACGGCACGCGGCCGCGCACGATCTCCAGCACGCTGGACGAGCGGTCCTCGTCCGAGACGCCGGCCAGACGCAGGATGTCCTCGCGGTTCTCTTCCTGAATGATGTTGACGACGTCATCGACGGTCAGCTGGCCGACCAGCCGCCCGCCCGTATCGACCACGGGCGCCGAGATCAGGTGATACTTCTCGAAGATATAGGCGACCTCTTCCTGATCGACGTCGACCTCGATGACGTTGACCGGCTCCATCAGTTCGGTCAGCGGAGTGGTGCGCGGGCTGCGCAGCATCCGGCTGATGGCCACCCCGCCGACCGGGCGGTTCATCGGGTCGACGACATAGATGTCGAAGAAGAGCTCGGGCAGGTCGTCGCCCTGGGCGCGGACGTGGTCGATGGTGTCGCCGACGTTCCAGAACTGCGGCGCGGCCATGAACTCGCGCTGCATCAGGCGGCCGGCCGAATCCTCTTCATAGCCGAGCGAGGATTCGATGGCGGCGCGGTCAACCTCGGGCATGGCGGCCAGGACGCGCTCGCGCTGATCGTCCTCAAGGTCTTCGACCACCGAGGCGGCGTCGTCCGAATCGAGCTCCTGCAGGGCTTCGGCCAAGGTGGCCGAGGGGACCCGCTCCAGCACCTGCTCGCGGATGCCGTCGTCCATTTCGGGCAGGGATTCAGCCAGCAGGTCCGGCGGCAGCCACTGGACCACGACCGAGCGATGCTCGGCGGTCAGAAAGCCCATCAGATCGGCGACGTCGGCGGGGTGCAGGTCTTCCAGCAGGCTGCGCAGGCGCAGGCCATCGCCGTCGTCCGCCGCGTCCACCACTTTTTCGACGAAGGCCGCCGTCAGGGCGTAGTCTTCACCGAGGGCGGCGTGACTTTCGTTTTCCAGCTGGGCGTCTTCGGGGCGCAGAGGGGCAAGGTCCGTGTGGGTCACGTGTCTGCCTCCTCTGGAGTTGGTTGTCAGCCGTATCTAGCCGAGATTCGCCCTGTCAGATCAGATGGTGCGGTCGAGAAGACTCGAACTTCCACGGGTTGCCCCACAGCGACCTCAACGCTGCGCGTCTACCAATTCCGCCACGACCGCTCGCATCGGAGGGCGGGCAATAGCGGAGAGAGAGCGGAAAGAAAAGAGCGTTTTGCGGAAATAGCAGAGACAGGCGCATTTCCCTCTCCCGCCGGGAGAGGGAAGACTTAGGCGGCGCCGGCCATGAAATCATAGACATCCGCGGGCCGCGTCACCGTGATGGCGATGCGGTCGTCGCGAATCTCGATCTCGCCGCGCGCGACCGGGTGGTTGTTGGCCAGGATCCAGACCTCGTCCCTTTCCGAGGCGTCCAGCGGGATCACCGCGCCACGGCCCATGCGCAGCAGCTGCTGCATAGGCAGGACCGAACGGCCCAGCACGACCGAAATCTCGACATCGACGGCTTCGATCTGGCTCAAAGAAGATACTCGCAAATCACCGGGCGACCCTTGCGCCGCCGCGTTCGGCCCCACATTGAGGGCATCATGCTTGCCGACCCGTTAAACTCTGCCCAACACAGCCTGCTCCGCGAGGATGAGCGCCCCGTCCAATGGGCGCTGTCGTCCGGCTATGTCGAATACGCCGCCGCCGAAGCCGCCATGGAGGCGCGCGTGGCCGCGATCGCGGCCGGCGAGGCTGAGGAGCTGGTCTGGCTGCTGGAGCATCCGCCGCTCTATACGGCCGGGGTCTCGGCCAAGGACGACGACCTGCTGGCGCCGGATCGCTTTCCTGTGCACCGGACCGGGCGGGGCGGGCAGTTCACCTATCACGGGCCTGGCCAGCGCGTGGCCTATGTGATGCTGGACCTGAACAAGCGAGGCAAGGACGTGCGCGGCTTCGTCCATGGGCTGGAGGACTGGATCATCGGCGCCCTGGACCGTTTCGGCGTCGAGGCCGGAATGCGCGAGGGCCGCGTCGGCGTCTGGGTCGAGCGCAAGGGCGCGGGCTGGAGCCGTGAGGACAAGATCGCCGCCATCGGCGTCAAGGTCCGCAAATGGGTCAGCTTCCACGGGATCAGCCTGAACGTGGAGCCGGACCTGGACCATTTCGGCGGCATCGTGCCGTGCGGCATCACCGAGCACGGCGTGACCAGCCTGGTCGATCTGGGGGTGCTGGCGACGATGGACGAGGCGGACGACGCGCTGAAGTCGTCCTTCCAGCGGGTGTTCGGCCCGGTTCAGCCGGGCGTCGCGCCGCTGTGACGCCGGGCGCCGGGCGCGGCGCCGTAGCGGTTAAAGGCCTTTTGGCCCGGCAGGACCCCCAGGTCGACGGCGACGACGGCCAGTCCTGCGACGGCGATCCAGCCGAGCAGGGTCATGGGCTGCGGCCAGGCCAGGGCGAAGGCCAGCAGGACCGGTCCGCTCCACCAGCCTGAGCGCCCCCGGTCATGCAGGCGCTGCGACAGGATGCAAAAGCCGCAATAAATCAGGGCGGCAGCGATCAGGGCGTGAAGCCAGCCGGACAGGCCGAGCACGAGGTCTACGACGGTCCACAGGCCCAGCAGGACGGCGGCGCCCGCCATGAAGCCGCTGCGTCCCACGCGGCCGGTCGAAGTCAGGAAAAGGTCGGTCAGGGCGATCATAAGCGTCGTCTTTTGACCTCATTGGCGGCTGCGGCGCCAGCCATCAAATGGATCAGGCGCGAGCGGAAGCCGCGCGCGGCGAATAAGCTGCGCAATTCGCCGCAGGGGTGGCGACGGCGCCGTTAATGAGTCTAAAACCCGGCGATACCGCGTTTTAGACGGACACCGGGAGATTCCCTCATGCAACGCCTGCTTTCCGCGTCGGCGGCCGCACTGGCCCTGACCTTCGCCGCCTCGGCCGCCTCGGCCCAGAACTTCAGCGATCTGGCGCGTCAGGATCTACAGGCTATGCACGCGGCCCTGCGCGACAACCATCCGGCCGCCGTGACGCCGGGCGAGGCCAGCGCGACGTTCCGCAGCTGGTTGGACGCCGGCTTGCAGCAGGCCCAGGCCAAGGCCGGACAGGTCAACAGCGGCGACAGCCACGCCTATCTGCTGCGTTGGTACGCCAACGGCTTCCGCGATTCCAACATCGCCGCCCGCCCGACCTATGAGGGCCTGGGCCCGTATTTCGCCACCAGCTGGCCGGGCGTGGCCACGGCCTGGCGCAACGGCCAGTACGTCGTCTCCTATGTTCAGGACGGCGTGCGCGGCGCGCCGCCGCTGGGCGCCGTGCTGAAGAGCTGCAACGCCGAGCCGATCGAGGACCTGGCCAAGGCCAAGCTGGACCAGTTCGAGGGCGACCTGACGACCGAAGCCGGTCGCGTCCGCAGCGCCCCCTATCTGCTCTGGAACCGCAACAACCCGATGACGACGGGCGTGCCGGGGACCTGCGAGTTCCAGGTCGGCCGCCGCACCCGCAGCTTCACCCTGTCGCCGCAGCCGGCCACGGCCCAGAATCTGGAGGCCGCCTATCGCGCCTCGGTCTATGTGCCTTCGGGCGCGCCGCTGTCGGTTCAGATGGTCGACGGGCGTCCGTGGGTCAGCGTTCACTCGCTGGCCGATGACGCGGGCTGGGACGCCTTCTTCGCCCAGGTCGAGGCCCAGTCCGCCGCTATTCGCGGGCCGCAGGGCTTTGTGCTGGACCTGCGCGGCGCCAACGGCGCCTCGGTCAACGCCACCTCGCGCGGCTATGGGCTGGCGAACCGCATCTGGTCGCCGGAATTCACCGTCAGCCGCCAGCCGGAAGCCGGTCAGATCACCTATCGCGCCACGCCGGGCAACCGCCAGTGGTTCGCCGACACTCTGAACCGGATGCAGTCTGATCCGCGCTTCGTTCAGGAATCGGGCGCGGTGATCGAACAGACCCAGGCCATCGTCGCCGCCTTCGACAGCGCTATCGCCGCTGGCCAGCCGACCTTCGTCATGCCGGGCCGTCCGGCGACCCCGGACACCGGCGCCGCCAATCCGGTGCAGGGCCAGGTGGTCGTGCTGGTGGACGCCGGCTGCTCGGGCGGGTGCCTGGACACGCTGGACCTGCTGAGCCGCCTGCCGAACGTGCGCATCGCCGGTTCGACCACGGCCGAGGACACCATCTTCATCGAGCCGACGACCCTGCGTCTGCCGTCCAACTACGCCGACCTGAGCTATGGTCATAAGGCGTGGACGACGCGTCAGCGCGGCAACAACTCGCCCTACGCGCCTGCAGGCGCGCTGGCCTACACGGGCGACGCCACGGATGAGACGGCCGTTCGCGCCTGGGTCGCCGGCCTGTTCGGCTGATCGCAACCATCTAAATCAGCCTATCGAGGGCCGGACGGTGGAACGACCGTCCGGCCCTTCCTATTTTCAGACCATGACCCAGACCGAATCTCACGCCGCCATGCGCTCCGCCTCCGGCTATGACCTGACGCCTCCGACCGACAGCCAGCGCGTTGCGCTGGAGGCCGACCTGTCGCCGGAAGAGAAGCGCGTGCTTCTGGCGCACGGCACCGAGGCGCCGTTTTGCGGCACCCTGCTGGGCGAAAAGCGGGCAGGGGTGTTCTGCTGTCGCGAATGCGGCCTGCCGCTGTTCCGGTCGGGAACCAAGTTCGAGAGCGGCACCGGCTGGCCCAGTTTCACCGAGCCGGTCGATCCGGCCCATGTCCGCGCCGTGCGCGACGACAGCCACGGCATGGTGCGCGTCGAGACGCGCTGCGCCCGTTGCGACAGCCATCAGGGCCACGTCTTCCCAGACGGGCCGCCGCCCACGGGCCTGCGCTACTGCATCAACTCGGTGGCGCTGAGCTTCGTGGCCGAAGGCGAAGCCTTGCCCGATCCTTTGGGGCGCGGCGACGGGACCGCCTGACCTTGGCCGCATTTAGGGGTAGGGTGGTTGTGAACGGGAGTAGATGCGTATGCTGATCGAACTCATGACCGCCTCCCTCTTGCTGGCGAGCAATGATCCCGAAGGCGTGGTTTCGACCGCTCCGCGCGCGGGTTCGGGCGCCGTGCCGACCGCCAGCGCGGCCGCCCTGGCCGAGACCGTGGGCGAGGCCTCGCCTGCTGTGACGCTGCAGACGGCGGCGCCGCACGGCCTCAGCACCGAAGACCAGATTTCTCGCTGGATCGGCGAGCGCAAGGCGGGTTCGCCGCCGCCGGTCGAGCAATGGGCCGACGCCTGGGAAGAGGCCGCGCCGCGCAAGATGCACGGCGAGGTCAGCGCCGGGATCGGCACCGGCGGCTATCGCGACTTCGCCGCCGCCGTCTCCATGCCGCTGGGTGAAAACGGCACGCTTAACCTGAGCGTCAGCCAGACCAAGAACGCGCCCTGGGGCTATGGCTACGGTCCCTACGGCTATTATGACGCGGGCCGCTATGGGCTGAACGGCTACGGCTGGCGCGACGCCTATGGCGCCGTGCCGGGGCCGATGGGGGTGCGCAGTCCGCATGAACGCCCCAGTCGCATCCGCCCCTTCAGCATGGACGAGCGGCAGGCTGACCCCGCGCGCGACCGGGATGGCGACGCCGGACGATAGTCAGACGGGCGATAAAGTGCGTCCCATAGGCCACGCCGACCTTTTTTAGGGCCGGGCGTCGCATCGTCGCATTCCCTTGATAGCGCCTGATCCCATATGCCCTCGTGCAAAGGATCAGTATGGACAGTTTGCTTAGTTCGGCCGCCGACTTCATCGCCCGCAACGCCATGTGGGCCGGCGTGATCCTTGGCGCAGTGACCTTCTTTGAGTCGCTGGTCGTGATCGGCGCCTTCGTGCCCGCGACGGGCCTGCTGGTCGCCGCAGGCGGACTGGTGGCGGCCGGCGTGCTGGATCCCTTCACCGTCATCGGCGGGTGCGTGATCGGCGCCGTCATGGGCGACGCCATCTCCTACTGGATCGGCCGGCGGCTGGGCACGCGGGTGCTACGTCATCACCTGCTGGTGCCGCACCGCCGCAAGCTGGCCTGGACGCGCCTGTACTGCCGTCGCTACGGCGTGGCTTCGATCTTCATCGGCCGTTTCTTCGGTCCCTTGCGCGCCTTCGTGCCGGTGATGGTGGGCGTGCTGCAGATGCGCCAGCGCGTGTTCCAGTTCGCCAACGTGACCTCGGCCTTCGTGTGGGTGCTGGCCATGCTGGCGCCCGGCTATCTGGCCGCCAAGGGGCTGGCCCGACTGGAGATGATGAGCGAGGCGCACAACCCGACCCTGTGGCTGCTGGCCTTCGGCGCGGTGGTGGCGGCGCTGGTCCTCGCCATGCGCTGGCTGAAGGGCCGCGCGGCGCGGCGCAACGCCCTGCTGGAAGCCTCGGTGCGCGGACTGGGGGAGTAACCTCAACTCGCTCATTGTGCGGTTGTGGGGCGCAGGGGCGAGAGGCCGGCCCTCGGCCATCCTCGGGCTTGTTCTGAGTTGCGTCTGTTATCGCCGCTCATCCCGGCGTCCTTCGGGATGAGCGGGATGAAAGGGCGTGATCAACGCCCCAACTGAACTGCTCACGAAAAAGGGCCCGGCGGATGCCGGGCCCTTTCGCGTTCCTGCCGTGCGGCGGGATCAGTCGTGGGTGTGGCCGTGGCTCTCGGCGGCCGTAGCCGTGCCCGAGGCGCTCCAGGCCTGACCGTCTTCGCTCTCGAACCAGAATGGCTTGCGCTGAGGGCCGCCGACCTCGTTCATGTGGTTATCGTAGAGGCGGCCGTTGATCATGGTGTGGCTGATCTTGGTCGAGTCCCGCAGGTTCACCAGCGGATTGGCGTCCAGCACGACCAGATCGGCCAGTTTACCGGCCTCCAGCGAGCCGATGTCCTTGTCCATGCCGAGCGCGCGGGCGCCGTTGATGGTGCCGACACGCAGGGCTTCGTGGGCGCTCATGCCGCCCTGTTCGAACATCCACAGCTCCCAGTGGGCGCCGAGGCCTTCGCGCTGGCCGTGGGCGCCGATCTGGACCGAGACGCCCTGATCCATCAGCCGCTTGGATTCGCGGGCGATGGAGATGTGGTTCAGCTCTTCCGGCGGGGTCTTCACCGGACGGCGCGAACGGTCGTCCAGAATGCGGCGCGGGACATACTGGCTCAGGATCGGGTCCTTCCAGACGTCGGTGACCTCATACCAATGGTTCTCGCCCCAGGCGCCGCCGAAGCCGACGATGAGGGTCGGCGTATAGGCCGTGCCCGTCTGCGACCACAGCTGGACGGCGTCGTCGTACATGCGCGCCACCGGCACCGAGTGCTCGATGGTGGTGTGACCATCGACCAGCATGCTCATGTTGACGTTATAGAGCGAGCCGCCTTCCGGCACGACCATCATGCCCAGTTCGCGGGCGGCCTGCAGGATCTGCTGGCGCTGTTCGCGGCGCGGCTGGTTGTAGCTCTTGACGCTCCAGGCGCCGGCGGCCTGCATCCGGCGAAGGTGCGAGCGCGCGTCGTCCAGGTTGTTGACCACGGCCGTCGTCGGCGTCGCGGCGCCGTAGAGGATGGTGCCGGTCGAGAAGATGCGCGGCGCCACAACACGCCCGGCCTTGGCCAGTTCGCTGTGGGCGAAGATCTCGCTGGTGTCGTTCGACGGGTCGTGCAGCGTCGTCACCCCGAAGGCCAGGGCGGCGTAGTTCACCCAGCTTTGCTGCGGGATGATCTCGTCGGAGCCCATGCGGCCGTGCCAGTGGGCGTCGACCAGTCCCGGGATGATCGTCTTGCCGGCCATGTCCATCACGCGGGCGCCGGCCGGAACCGTGACCGAGCCGCGCGGGCCGATGGCCTCGATGCGGTTGCCGTTGATGACGACGACGCCGTCCTCGATGACTTCCTCGCCCTTCATGGTGATCAGGCGGGCGCCGGACAGGACGGTGACGCCGCTGGGGCGGGCGTAGTCGGCGGTGAAGCCGATCTTGATCCCATGCTCGGCGGGCTTGGGCAGAGCTGCCGGAGCGCCGTCGACGAAGGCGAAGCTCTCGCTCAGCGGACGCGAGAACAGCTCCGGTCCCAGAGACCACTGCAGGCGGCTGGAATCGCCCGACCAGTGCAGCCATTCGCCCGCATCGCGGGTGACGCGCGTCTGCGGCAGGGCCTTGGTGTCGGCGCCGACCGTGATGGCGCGGCCCGTGGAGGCGAAGGGCGCGATATAGGCGTTGAAACGCTCGGTCCAGGCGATCCACTGCTCGTCCGGCGAGACCGAGAACTCGGCCGCCCATTCGCTGCTCAGGTGGTTGCGCACGTCGCCGCCCGACAGGTTCATCGAGCGCAGGACGCGCTTGTCGCCCTCACGCGCGCTGACGAAGATGCGGTCGTTGCTGGCGCCGAACTGCGGCGTCGTGCCCGAATCGGTGATCTTGACCGGTTCGCCGCCGCGGACGGAAACGCGGTAGATGCCCGGCTCGCGGCTCCACAGGGCCGAGCGCAAATAGCCGTCGCTGGACGTGCGGTAGACGACCGTCTGGCCGTCCGGCGAGAAGCGCGGCTCCAGATAGTGGCCGGGGTTGGTCGTGATGGTCCGGCCTTCGCCGCCTGCGACGGGAACCACGCGGATGGAGCCCAGCTTGTCGTCGTTCCAGGTCGTGTAGACGATCGAGCGGCCGTCGCGCGACCAGGACGGATACAGCTCGAAATGATCGCTCTGGCGCGTCAGGCGGCGCGGCGTTCCGGCCACGCCGTTGCGCAGGTCGCGGACCCACAGATTGCCCAAGGCCTCGAACACCACCTTGGAGCCGTCGGGCGAGGTCTGCGCCCAGCGGATCATCTTCACTTCGAACTGGTCCGGCGCCACCTCGACGGGGAAGCGGGCGGTCTCCTGCACCCGGCGGGTGTCGGTGACCCGGAAGGGGATCTCGCTGACGGCCTTGGAGGCCACGTCGATGCGGCGGATCTTGCCGCCCGCCCAGATGACGATGGAGCCGTTGTCCGGCGTCCAGGCGAAGCCCGGATAGACGCCGTGGATGGCCCAGGTCTCCTGCATGTCGCGGTCAAGGCCGTCGTAGATCGGCGTCTCGCGGCCCGATTCCAGGTCCATGACGTAGAGGACCGACTGGTAGCGATCGCGACGCACGAAGGCGAGCGACTTGCCGTCCGGCGATGGGGTCGGGCGCACCGAGCCGCCCGGGCCGGTGACGAAGGGTTTGATCTCGCCCGTCTCGCGATCCAGTCGACGGATCACATAGAGCTGGGTGTTCGGGTCCTTGGAGTAGTCGAAGACGCCGCCCGGCGTGGCGTCGTCGCTGAAATACATATAGCGACCGTCGGGCGAGAAGGCGGGCTCGCCCGTGTCCTTCTGCTGGGTGCGGCGCTCGGTCAGCTGCACGCCGCTGCCGCCGCCCGAGCGGTGGTACATCCACATCTCGCCCGCGCCCAGCGAGCGTGAAGAGGTAAAGTGCTTGCGGCCGACGACGAACTGGCTGTCCGGCGTCCAGGCCGGGGAGTTCAGCAGGCGGAACGTTTCATTCGAAACCTGGCGCGGGTTGGAGCCGTCGCGGTCCATGACCCACAGGTTTTCGCCGCCGCCACGGTCCGAGGTGAAGGCGATGAACCGGCCGTCCGGCGAATAGCGCGGCTGCATGTCCCAGGCGACGCCCGAGGCGATGGGGCGGGCTTCGCCGCCGCCGATGGGCATCACATAGATGTCGCCCAGCAGGTCGAAGACGATCTCGCGGCCGTCAGAGCTGACGTCGACAGCCATCCAGGTGCCTTCATCGACGTTGATGTTGATGTCGCGCTGGGCGCCGCCGGTTGGGTTCTGCACGTCCCATTTGGGCGTGGTCGCCGAGTTCGGATCCTGGGCGAACGCCGGAAAGGCTACGGTTAAAGCCGCAGCCGTAGTCAATAGAACGCGCTTCATGAAAGCCCCCTCGGCTATCAAACGTATACAGATGGGGGCGAGGCTAGCGGCAGCGGCCGGACCTTGGCCAGTCGGGATAAGACCGATAAGGCCGAATATTCTTCGGAGAAGTCTCGGGACCCCTGCGCGCCTGTCCAAAAGCAAAGCCTGCAGCCTGCTCTGTTATCGGCAGTGGCGCAGTAGATCAGGATTTCAGGGGCCAGAAATGGCCGGAGCCCAAACCCTTGCAGGTTTGGGCTCCGATGGTGCCGCCGGGCAGGATTGAACTGCCGACCTCAGCCTTACCAAGGATGCGCTCTACCACTGAGCTACGGCGGCGGGTCACTGAGGAAGCGGCCGTATAGCCAAAGGTTTTGGCCGGGCCAAGCCAAAAATGCACGCTTGATCAAAATCTTTCGGCGCGGTCTGCTGCGTCCATGGATAAGCCGACTAAAGACGCTGATGGGGCGGGCCCCGAGGCCGCCGTCCCATCTTCACCTGCACCTGCCGCCGCAGCGAAGGCCGAGCGGGCGGCCCGGTTGGCCGCCGCCCTGCGTGCGAATCTGCGTCGCCGCAAGGCGCCGGGCGCGGGCGGCGCGCGCCCGGCCAAGGAAAGCAACTGAAAGTCATCCCTCTTGCGACGTTCCGGCCTTTCGCCGGCGCCGCCAGGCTTGCTAGATAGCCGGTTCGCCGGGCCGTAGGGGTCCGAGCCCCCCAGGACTTCCCCGATACTCATGGACAGCATCGTCATCCACGGCGGCCACCGCCTCAACGGCTCCATTCCGGTCAGCGGCGCCAAGAACTCGGCGATCAAGCTGATGGCGGCGTCGATTCTGACGGATCAGCCCCTGTTGCTGACGAATATGCCTCGCCTGGCCGACACGCGATTCCTGGGCCAGCTGCTGCGCCAGTTCGGCGTGGAAGTGACCGAGCGCGACGGAGCGGACGGCCAGGAGACCCTGTTCCACGCGCCAGAGCTCACCTCGACCTTCGCTCCCTATGACCTGGTGCGTCAGATGCGGGCTTCGTTCAACGTGCTGGGGCCGCTGCTGGCGCGCACGGGGCACGCCAAGGTCTCCCTGCCGGGGGGCTGCACCATCGGCGCCCGTCCAGTGGATCTGCACCTGCAGGCGCTGACCGCGATGGGCGCGGCGATCGAGCTGGAAGAGGGCTATGTCTCCGCCACGGCGCCCAAGGGGCTGCGCGGGGCCGAGATCGAGTTCCCCTTCGTATCAGTGGGCGCGACCGAACACGCCCTGCTGGCCGCCGTGCTGGCGAACGGAACCACGGTGCTGAAGCGCGCGGCGCGCGAGCCCGAGATCGGCGACCTGGCCCGCTGCCTGATCGCGATGGGCGCGAAGATCGAGGGCCTGGACACCGACGTGCTGACGATCACCGGCGTCTCGTCCCTGTCGGGCGCGACCTGGTCGGTGATTCCCGACCGGATCGAGATGGGCTCTTATGCGCTCGCGGCGGCTATGGCCGGGGGCCAAGTGCGCCTGACCAAGGGGCGCGCTGACCTGATCACCGCCCTGACCGACAAAATGATCGAGGCGGGGGTCGAGATCGAGCCGACTGACGACGGGCTGATCGTGCGCCGCGATCCGACGCAGCGGCTGAAGGCGGTCGACGCCACGACCGAGATCTATCCGGGCTTCGCTACCGACCTGCAGGCGCAGTTCATGGCCCTGATGACGACGGCCGAAGGTACGAGCGTCATCCACGAAAACATTTTCGAGAATCGTTTCATGCACGCGCCGGAACTGGCGCGTCTGGGCGCCGACATCACCGTCCACGCCGGCCAGGCGGTGGTGCGCGGCGTCGAGGAGCTGAAGGGGGCGCCGGTGATGGCGACGGATCTTCGCGCCTCCATGTCTCTGGTCATCGCCGGTCTTGTGGCCGAAGGTGAGACGACGGTCGGCCGCGTCTATCACCTGGATCGCGGCTTCGAGCGCATGGAAGAGAAGCTAGGCGCCTGCGGCGCCGATGTCCGACGCATCAAGGGGGAGGGCGATGAGCACTGACGGCGAATCCATCCCTGATCCGGTGATCGACGGCGATGGCGGGGAGGCCGCGCCGATCGCGCCGCTGCGCCTGCTGGCCGAGGACGCGGACGACCTGCAGATCATTTCGGCCGCGCTTCAGGATGCCATCATGCGTCCGGTCGACATCCGCTGGGAAAAGGAGGCGCGGCGCCTGACCGTGGTCCTGTCGCGCTTCTGTTGGGAATGCGGGGGCGCGCGCGTGATGGCGGCCATGCAGTTCGGGGACGTCCAGGCGGTCAAGAGCCGCCGTCTGCCGCGCCTACCCGATCAGGCGCTGGAGCTGCTGGCGATGGACTTTCAGCCGACCGAGGCGCCAGGCGGCCGGGTGTTCATGATGTTCGCTGGCGGCGGAGACCTGCGAATCGACGTCGAATGCCTGGACGCGGTCCTGACCGATCTGTCCGAGCGCTGGCCTGCGCGGGTGGCGCCCACCCATCTGGACGAGGCGGGCTGATGAGCGCGACGCACAAGCTGACGGCGATCGAGATCGACAACGCCTCCCTGCCGGCCGCGACGGCTGAGATCGAGCATGAGCGCCGCGTCGCCATCTTCGACCTGGTGGAGCAGAACCGTTTCGTGCCCGAAGGCGCCGCAGGGGGCCCCTATGCGCTGAAGCTGTCGTCGCAGGACAATCGCCTGGCTTTCGAGATCACCGGCCCGGATTTCAGCCGCACCCATGTCCTGTCGCTGACGCCGATGAAGACTGTGATCCGCGACTACGGCCTGATCTGCGAAAGCTATTACGAGGCGTTGCGCGGCTCTTCGCCCAGTCAGATCGAGTCGGTCGACATGGGGCGCCGGGGCCTGCACAACGAAGGCGCGGCCCTGCTGAAAGCGCGTCTGGAAGGCAAGGTCGAGATGGACCAGGAGACCGCCCGGCGGCTCTTTACTTTGGTCTGCGCGCTCTATCGTCGGGGCTGAACTCGACTATCTAAGCGTTTTGGTGCATTAGGCGCCCTCACTTTTACGGCTCGCGCTCACGCCCGGCGCGAGCCTTATGCCGTATTCACCGGGCGAGAGAGGCCGCATGGCTAAGGAAGAACTGCTTGAGTTCCCCGGCGTGGTCAGCGAATTGCTGCCCAACGCGACGTTTCGCGTGACGCTGGAAAACGATCACGAGATCATCGCCCACACTGCGGGCAAGATGCGCAAGAACCGCATCCGGGTGCTGGCCGGCGACAAGGTGCTGGTCGAAATGACGCCCTATGACCTGACCAAGGGTCGCATCACCTATCGCTTCAAGTAAGGACGCGCGTGTCGCGTCCTGACGCTCCGGCTCCGAGGCTGATCCTGGCCTCGTCGAGCCCGCGCCGCATCGAGCTGCTGGCGCAGATCGGCATTGCGCCCGATGTGGTCGATCCTGCCGACATCGACGAAGCGCCCCAGCGGGCCGAGACGCCGCCGCGTCTGGCCCAGCGCCTGGCCTGTTCCAAGGCCGCTGTCGTGGCCGAACGCCATCCCGACGACGTGGTCCTGGCCGCCGATACGGTGGTGGCTGTCGGGCGTCGCTTGTTGGAGAAGCCCGTCGATGAGGCCGAGGCGACCCGGTTTCTGAAGCTGCTGTCGGGCCGCAATCATCGCGTCTTCACCGGCGTGGCCGTAGTGCGAGGCGGGCGGACCTCCTGGCGGGTGGTGGAAACCCGCGTCAGCTTCAAGCCGCTGTCGGACGGCGAGATCGCCGCCTATGTCGCCGCGGGCGAATGGCGGGGCAAGGCCGGGGGCTACGGCATCCAGGGCCGGGCGGCGGCCTTCATCACCCGAATCGTCGGCAGCCATCCCGCCGTCATGGGGCTGCCTTTGTATGAGGCGGCGAACCTTCTTCGCGGCGCGGGATGGCGAGGCGGGGCGGCCTGATGGCCGATGTCGAGGTCTTCCTGGACGCGGCTCCGGGCGAGACCCGAGGCGTGGCGTTCCGCGACGGCCGCGCCGAGACGCTGATCCTTCATAGAGAGGACGACCGCCCCGAGTATCGCCTGGGCGCGCGCCTCGTGGGCCGGGTGGCGCGGCTGGCGCCGGGGCTGCACGGCGCCTTCGTCGACCTGGGCTGCGGCGAGCCGTTCGGCTTCCTCCCTCTGGGCAAGGCGGATCGCCCGACCGAAGGCGCCAAGCTGGAACTGGAAATCACCGCCGAGCCCCGCGAGCGCAAGGGGCCGGTGCTGCGTCGTCTGGGCGAGGCGAGCGGCGAGCCGCGCCTGCTGGCGCCGGGGCCTGACGTTGAGGCGATCCTGCGGGCTCTCTATCCCGATATGCCTATAGAGACCGGCGCCGCGGCCATTCGCGCCGCGACCGAGGCTCAGGACGAGGCGCTGGCGGGCGGCGTCGTTGTTTCGGAGGTCGGCCTGGATCTGGCGATCCAGCGCACGCGCGCCCTGATCGCGGTCGACATTGATTACGCCCCTGTCGCCGGTCGTGATTCCCGCAAGGGGCGCGAGGCGGTGAATCGCGAGGGCCTGCGCCAGACCGCGCGCCTGCTGGGCCTGACGGGGTGGGGCGGTCTGGCGGCGGTCGATCTGGCGGGCGTGGGCCTGCATCCCGAAAGCACCCTGAACATGGCGCGTCAGGCTTTCGCCGGGACGCAAGGCGTCGCGGTGGGGCCGCTCAGTCGGTTCGGGCTGCTGCAACTGTCCCTGCCGTGGGGCCGAACGCCGGCGGACGAGCGGCTGGCCGGGCCGGGCGCAGCCGAACGCGCCGCCCTGCATCGCCTGCGGCTGGCGCTGGCGACAGATCGGGCGACGCCGCGTTTCACGCTGCATTGCAGCCCGGCCTCTGAAATGATTCTGTCGCCGTGGGCGGCTGAACTGGGGCCGCGCGCCCATATCCGCCCCGACGCCGCACCGGGCGAATTTCATATCAAGGAGGGCTGATGCATGGCCCAGTGCCCCATTTGCCGCCGCGCCGAGTCTGTCGCAGCCTATAAGCCTTTCTGCTCCAAGCGTTGCGCCGACGTTGATCTGCAACGCTGGTTCACCGGCGGATACGCCATTCCCGCCGAAGAAGCGCACGATGATGAAAAAGATCGCGGAATTGAGTGAATTGGCGTCTGGACAGCCCGCCCAGGCTCGCCTATAGAGCCGCCTCTCGCGACGCAAAGCGAAGCCTGGATAGCTCAGTTGGTAGAGCAGCGGATTGAAAATCCGCGTGTCGGTGGTTCGAATCCGCCTCCAGGCACCACTTTCCCCTAAATGATGAATCTTCGCTTCGGCCGCAAAAAAGCCGAAAATTCGTCATGGGCCTAAACTTTTCTTAACAATCGGTAACACTGCAAGTTTGTTGCCGGATCATGACAGTGACGTGCATTTTTTGTGCGTGTCGCGCCGCGCTGCGTCCGGCCGGGGGTGAAAAGACATTTTCCGCCCTTGACGCTAAGATAGGGCTTCGCCAAAGGGACAGGACCGCATTCCTGCTTGCAGGCTGTGGGCGGCGAGATATTGTCTCTGTCGCCAGGTCCGCAGACGTTTCGACGTTTGGAGGATTGCGGCGCCGACCGGCGGGGGAGAAATCCGGCGGGAGGAAAAGATTTCACTGTAAAGGCGCGGCCGACTGACGCGGCCGCCGTCTTGGGTTCCACGAGTCAGACCAAAGCAGGAACTGGCGAAACATGCTCGATAAGAAGACGAATATCCTCCTCGCAATGGCCGGCGCCGCCGTCCTGATGGCGAGCTCGCCGGTTCTGGCGCAGGACGCAGCCGCTCCGGCCGCTCCGGCCGCCGCTTCGGCTCCCGCCGCTGCCGACGCCGCCGCTCCGGCCGCCGACGCCGCCACCCCGGCCGCTGATGCAGCCGCCACGGAAGAAGCCGCCGCCGAAGGTCACGGCGGTGCGGGCCTGACCCCGATCGCCATGTTCATGATGGCGCACCCGGTCGTTAAGGTCGTCATGGCCGGCCTGATCCTGGCCTCGATCTTCTCCTGGACGCTGCTGCTCATCAAGCTGGTCGAGTTCAGCTCGCTGAGCAAAAAGACCAACCGCTTCCTGGAAGAGTACCGCGGTGCTCGCACCCTGGCTGACATCCGTCGCCTGGCCACCTCGGAAGAGTTCGACGGCAACCCGCTGGCCGACATGGCCGCCGCCGCCACCGGCGAAGTGGAGCTGTCGCGTCAAGCCGGCCTGGACGTCGCCGGCGTTCACCGCGGCTCGACGATCGACCGCGCGAACAACGCCATCGGCGCCGTTCAAGGTGGTCTGGGCATCCGTCTGTCGGGCGGCCAGCAGTTCCTGGCGTCGGTCGGTTCGGGCGGTCCGTTCATCGGTCTGTTCGGCACCGTGTACGGCATCATGAACTCGTTCATCGGCATCGCCGAATCGAACACCACCAACCTGGCCGTCGTTGCTCCGGGTATCGCTGAAGCCCTGCTGGCCACCGGTATCGGCCTGTTCGCGGCTATCCCGGCGGTTATCTTCTATAACTACTTCAACACCCGCATCGCTTCGTACGGCGCTCGCGCCGACGGGTTCAACGCTGAGCTGATCAACTCGATCTCGCGTCAACTCGACAAGGGAGCGTAAGCCGAATGGCCGCCAAACTTTCCGGTTCCGGCGGCGGCAAGTACACCGTCGAGGCGAACAGCGAAATCAATGTCACGCCTTTCGTGGACATTATGCTTGTTCTCCTCATCATCTTCATGGTGGCGGCTCCGCTCGCCACCGTGTCGGTGCCGGTGACGCTTCCTCGCGCCGTCGCTCCGCCGGCCCAGAATCCGCCCAAGCCTGTCTTCATCTCCATCCAGAATGGCGGTGAAGTGTGGATCGGCGACTTCCGGACCACGGTGGGCTCGTTGGGCGATGATCTGAAAGTCCAGATCGGAACACGTGACCCTGAGCAGGAGCGGATTTTCATCCGCGCTGACCAGCAAACGCGTTACGGGGACTTCATGCAGGTCATGAACGCCTTGCAGGATAATGGTTTCTACAGTGTCGCCCTGGTTGGCGAAGATCAGTCGTAAGGGGGCGTGACGCAAGCATGACTGCTGAACATCGCGAGCACCGCGACCCTCTGCTCGACGCTCCGAGAAAGAAAAAACTTTCGACGGGCGCAATGATCGGGATCGGCATCTCTATCGCCGTTCACGTTCTTGCGGGTCTTTACCTCTACAAGAGCAAGTTCGAACTCCAGGAGTTCAACTATGTGGACGAGGCTGTAGATGTGGAGCTGATGGCGCCGCCGCCACCGCCTCCGCCTCCGCCGCCGCCGCCTCCGCCGCCGGACACGCCTCCGCCGCCGAAGCTTCAGGTGCGCGAGCCGGTCGTCAACACCTCGGCGCCTCCGCCGCCGGTGACCTTGCCGATCGAGCCGACGAAGAAGGAAGACCGCGTCGAATACACGGGCCCGCCCGTGATCGTCCCAGGTCCTCCGCCTCCGCCGGCGCCGCCCGCGCCGCCGCGTCCTTCGGTGATCACCAACCCGCAGTGGGCTCGCCCGCCGCGTCCGACCGAACGGGACTTCCCGCAGCGCGCTCTTGATCGCGGCGTGGGTGGTTCGGCCACGGTCGAATGTACGGTGACCCCGAGCGGTCGTCCTGAAGACTGCCGTGTCGTCTCGGAAGAGCCGTCGGGCATGGGCTTCGGCGCCGCTGCGGTCCGCATCGTCCAGCGCGGGCAGCTTTCGCCCCGCACGGTCGATGGCGCTGCAACGAACGCCAAGTTCGTGGTCCGGGTGCCGTTTAACCTGGACTAAGCGAGCGATCGCACTGAACGAAAAGAAGCGCCTCGAGGTTTCGCCTCGGGGCGTTTTTTTGTGGCCGTCTTCGGCCTCGAGGTTGGCGTACCAGCAGGGTCATGGGCGTGGTTTATTCCGTCGCGTCATCTTCGGGCCTGTTCCGAGGATCCGAACACGGCGCATGAGCCGTTTGGAGCGATCCGCGCGGATCACGGCTCACGTTGAGAGACTGATTCCTTGCCGCGAAGGCGATGATGAGGCCGGTCCAAGCCGCGCTGCCGCCGCTCAAGGTGAAGAGAGCGTGGAGCCGAGCCGACAGGCTGTGCATTATGGACAGCGATTGCTGTCTGGAGGCCCCATGTCCCACAAACCCATCCTCGTTGCTCTGGCCGTTGGCGCGAGCCTTCTTGGCGTCGGCGTCGGCGGCTGCGCCTATAATGAGGCGCTGGGCCGAAGCCAGTTCGTTCTGATGGACGACAGCGCCCTGATCCAGCAGTCGCAGGGCGCCTGGGCCGAGACGCTGAGGACGCAGAAGGTGTCGAACAACGCCGCCCAGAACGCGCGCGTCCGCCGCGTCGGCGATCGAATCGTCCAGGCGGCGAACCTGACCAATCGTCACTGGGACTATGCGGTGTTCGACGACGCCACGCCGAACGCCTTCGTCCTGCCGTCCGGCCATATGGGCGTGACGACGGGCCTGCTCGCCATCGCCAAGAACGACGACCAGCTTGCCGCCGTGATCGGTCACGAGGTCGGCCACGTCGTTGCGCGCCATGCGGCCGAGCGGGCCTCGACGACGCAGACGACGGGCCTGGTGCTGGGCGCGGTGCAGAGCCGGGCAGGGGACTATGGCCAGGCGGTGCAGGCCTTCGGCGGCCTGGGCGCCCAGTTGGGCGTGCTGCTGCCTTTCTCGCGCAGCCACGAGCTGGAGGCGGATCGGCTGGGCGTCGATTACATGGCGGCGGCCGGCTACAAGCCGTCTGAGTCGCTGACGCTGTGGCGCGCGATGGCGGCGGGGCGTCAGTCGGGCACGCCGGAGTTCGCCTCGACCCACCCGTCGGACCAGACCCGGATCGCCCAGTTGCAGCAGTATATCGCCAGCCGCGGTTGGAACTGACGGGTAAAGAAGATAAAATCCGCGCGAGGGCGAAAAGGCCGCTTGCCCCCGACGGCGAGGCCCGCTAGAGAACCGCCCTCGCGCAGAGATGTGCAGCCTTAGCTCAGCTGGTTAGAGCGCCGGTTTGTGGAGCCGGAGGTCCTCAGTTCAATCCTGAGAGGCTGTACCATTCTCCCTCGAATCGCTTTCGCGATGATCGAGGGAGAATAATGACGATGACGTCGCCGGCGTGGGACCCCCACCAATACAATCGTTTTGAGCGCCAGCGTGATCGCGCGGCCATCGACCTGCTGTCGCATCTGCCGGACGATCTGGACCCGCATGAGGTCTGGGACATCGGCTGCGGCACGGGACAGCATGCGGCCTTGCTGAAACGACGCTGGCCGGGCGCGCGGGTGCACGGGCTGGATTCCAGCGCGGCGATGCTGGAACAGGCGCGCGGCCTGCCGGACGACGTGCGCTGGGTGCAGGGCGATCTGCAGAGCTGGGCGCCGGATGCGCCCGTCGATCTGATCCTGGCCAACGCCTCGCTACAGTGGGCGCAGGATCATGCGGCCCTGTTCCGGCGGATGACCGAGGCGCTGGCCCCGGGCGGCGTGCTCGCGGTGCAGATGCCGATGGCGTGGGAGACGCGCCATCATGCGCTGATGCGCCAGACGGCGGCGGGCGGCCCTTGGAGCGAGCGGCTGAACGGCGTGGACACCATTCAGCCTCTGCTGGGGGCCGAGGCCTATTACGACGCCGTGGCGGGTCTGTGCGAGGAGGTCGACATCTGGTCCACCACCTATCTGCATGTGCTGGAAGGCGACGACGCCGTGCTGGAGTGGATGAAGGGGACGGCGCTGCGGCCCTATCTCACCGCGCTTTGCGAAGACCCAGCCAGCCGCGACGCCTTCCTGACGCGCCTGGGCCAGGTGTTGGGCCGGGCGTTTCCAAAACGTCCTGAGGGAAGGACGCTTCTGCCATTTCCTCGACTGTTTCTTGTGGCGCGTCGGCGCGGCGGCGCCGGTGCAGGGTCTCGACCGGGCCGTTGAGGCTGTCCAGGGCGGCGCGCGCGGCCTCATAGCCGGCGGCGACGCCGGGCTCATAGGCCTTCCAGTCGCGGATATCGACGCCGTCGGAGGGCGGCAGGATCAACAGATCGGTCTCGGCGCGGGCTTGAATACGCTCGGCCTCGCTGGACAGGGTGGCCGCGCGCATCAGGATGGAGACGATTGGCGGGCCGTGCTTCCACGCCCCCGACAGGATCCAGCGCCACCAGGAGGGGGGATTCTCCAGCGCCTTGGCGTCCACGCCGCGCGACTGGGACACGTCGACGCCGACGAGCGGGCCGCTGTTCAACCGGCGCATCACGTCGCTGGGGAAGTTGCGCAGAACGGCGCCGTCGACCAGCACCTGGCCGTTCATCACCACAGGCGGCATGACGCCGGGAATGGAGATGGAGGCGCGCAAGGCGTGGCGCAGCGTGCCCTCGCGGTGCACCTCCAGCTTGCCTGCAGTCAGATTGGTCGAGACGGCGAAGAAGGGCAGCAGCATGTCCTCCATCTGCACGTCGCCGAAGGCCTCCTTCATCAGCGCCTTGACCTTGCGGGCGTGGGTCATGGCGATGATGGGCGGGGCGATATCGGCCAGAGGGTCGGACAGGACGAAGGCCTGGCGGATGTGGTGCTCCAGCTCTTCGTCGGACCAGCCCAGGGCGGGGCCGGCGCCGATGACCGCCCCCATCGAGGCGCCGCCGATGAAGTCGATGGGCGTGCCAGACTCGCGCAAGGCCTTCAGCGCGCCGATGTGGGCATAGGCGCGCGCGCCGCCGCCGGACAGCACCACCCCGACGGAGGAGCCGGTAATCAGCCGGGCGATCCGCGCCGTGTCGTCGAACAGGCCTTCGACCGCGTGGAACCAGCGGCCGGGTTTCAGCACGTCAAGCCAGGCGCGGGTGTTGCTGGGGCGCGGCATCCGCGGGTCGCGCAGCAGGATCAGATCGGTGCGCTGCCCAGCGTCGTCCCATTCGTCGGCCACAGGCGGGGCGGGGGGCGGCGGGCGGTCGGCGGCGCCGACCAGGAAAAGGCGGTCGACTTGACGCGCGCACAGGGCGGCCCAGTTCGGCTCGTTCGCCTCGGCGACATAGAGGACGTAGTCGTGGGCGTCCTCGACCCGCGAAAACCATTCGGCCGCCGATGACAGGGCCGAGCTGTCGATGACGTGGCAGGTCACGCCCCGAGCCTCGACCGCGCGGGCGACGCGCTCGACGAAGGCGCGGATCGGCTTGTCGCGGGCTGAGACGAAGCCGAAGACATTGGGCTCGGTCCCCCCGCCGCGCTCACGCGCGCGGGTCAGCATGATCTGACCCAGTTCCGACATCAGCAGGGGATCAGTGCGCGCCGCGTCGAAGAAGGCCTCGCGCGGCAGGGCCAGCACGTCGCTGTCGCGCAGGGCGACCACGTCCGACATGTGCGAGGTGCCCGCCAGCATGGCCAGTTCGCCGACCGGCTCGCCGGGTTTGATGACCGCGATCATCTGCGGGACGCGGCCGTCGTCGCGACGGAAGACGCCCAGCCGCCCGGCGCGCAGCAGATAGAGGGTGTCGGCCCGGTCGCCGGCGGAAAACAGCCGCTCGCCCCGCGTCAGGGCGAACCAGCTGGCGCGGCTGTCCTGCGCGCCCTCGAAGGCGCGGGTCAGGGCGGCGGCGAGGGTGTCCGGTCGAAGCGGGGCCATGAGGAGGAGATATAGCGGATTTTGTCTTCGGTGAACCGAACGGCTTCCCCCCGGCGCGGAAGCCTCCTAAACCTTAGGCATGCCCAAGCTGATTTCCGCCGTCGATCGCAACAGTCCTGCTTTCAAGTCGCTGGATGCGCACAATCGCGCCCTGCGGGACGAGCTTTATGAAAAGGTCGCCATGGCGGCCCGGGGCGGCTCGGACGCCAGCCGCGAGCGCCATGTGGCGCGGGGCAAGCTGCTGCCGCGTGATCGCGTCGAGCGCCTGCTGGATCCGGGCTCGCCCTTCCTGGAGGTCGGTCAGCTGGCCGCCAACGGCATGTATCGCGATGAGGCGCCGGGCGCTGGCATGATCTGCGGCGTCGGCCGGGTGTCGGGGCGCGAGGTCATGATCGTCGCCAACGACCCGACGGTGAAGGGCGGCGCCTACTTCCCGATGACGGTGAAAAAACACCTGCGCGCGCAGGAGATCGCCGAGCAGAACAATCTGCCGTGCGTCTATCTGGTCGATTCGGGCGGGGCCAACCTGCCGCACCAGGCCGAGGTCTTTCCGGACCGCGACCACTTCGGCCGCATCTTCTTCAACCAGGCGCGGATGAGCGCAAAGGCCATCCCGCAGATCGCCTGCGTCATGGGCAGCTGCACGGCGGGCGGCGCCTATGTGCCGGCCATGTCGGACGAGACGGTGATCGTGCGCAATCAGGGCACCATCTTCCTGGCCGGGCCGCCGCTGGTGAAGGCTGCGACCGGCGAGGTCATCTCGGCTGAGGAACTGGGCGGGGCCGAGACCCACGGGCGCAGGTCCGGCGTGGTCGACCATGTGGCCGAGAACGACGAGCATGCGCTGGAGATCGTGCGCTCCATCGTCGCCAATCTGAACACCACCAAGCCCCAGCCCCTGGACGTGCGCGAGCCGCGCGCCCCGGCTTACGATCCGGCCGAGCTCTACGGCATCATCCCCGAGGATGTCCGCGCCCCCTATGACGTGCGCGAGGTCATCGCCCGCATCGTCGACGGCTCGGAACTGGACGAGTTCAAGGCGCTGTATGGCACGTCGCTGGTGTGCGGCTTCGCCCGCATTTGGGGCCAGCCGGTCGCCATCCTGGCCAACAACGGCGTGCTGTTCAGCGAAAGCGCCCAGAAGGGCGCACACTTCATCGAACTGGCCTGCAAGCGCAAGATCCCGCTGCTGTTCCTGCAGAACATCTCGGGCTTCATGGTCGGCGGCAAATACGAAGCCGAAGGCATCGCCAAGCACGGCGCCAAGCTGGTGACGGCCGTCGCCTCGGCTGAGGTGCCCAAGTTCACCGTCCTGATCGGCGGGTCGTTCGGGGCCGGCAACTACGGCATGTGCGGCCGGGCCTATTCGCCGCGCTTCCTGTTCACCTGGCCCAACAGCCGCATCAGCGTGATGGGCGGCGAGCAGGCCGCCTCCGTCCTGGCCACCGTTCACCGCGACGCGGACACATGGACGCCGGAGGAGGCCGAAGCCTTCAAGGCGCCGATCCGTCAGAAGTACGAGGACGAGGGCAATCCCTATTACGCCACCGCCCGCCTGTGGGACGACGGCGTCATCGATCCGGCCCAGACGCGCGACGTGCTGGGCCTGGCCATCAGCGCCAGCTTGAACGCCCCCATCCCCGAGACGACCTTCGGCGTGTTCCGGATGTAATGACCGCCGCGGCCCGTCAGGGCCGAATGCCCGCCACGAGGACTGAGACATGAAGAAGACCGCGGCCCTGATCGCTTTGACGGCCTTGCTCGCAGCCTGCGGATCGCAGGCGGACGCTCCGACGCCAGAGGTGGCCGAGCCTGCGCTGGAAGCCGCGGCACAGCCCCAGGCCGACCCGGTTTCGGCGGCGGAAGAGGCTGCTGCCCGCGCGGGCGAACCGGCGCAGGCGGTCTTTCCCGTCGGCTATCGCGGTGAGTGGGACTATAGCGACGACGGCTGCGCCAGACAGGAAAGCGGCACGCGCTTCGTCATCACAGCCACCGAGATCAAGGGCTATGAAGACACCTCCAGACTGGTGGCGCTGGAGCCGCTGAAGGATCAGGGCGAGGCTATTCGGGTGGTGCTGGAGAACCAGTCGTCTGAAGGCGACCAGACCATGGTTCAGATCCTGCGCCTGTCGCCGGTGGCCGGGGTGTCGCTGCGGATCGAGCAGGACGGCAAGACCGTTCGGGCCAGCCGCTGTGATCCGGTCTAGGCGGGATATTTCTCTGCGGCGCGCCGTGACGCCGCCTGATGCGTTCTACCGGCTGAGAGGAGCCGACCATGACTGATCAAAACCCTAACGAAGACGAGCTGAACGCTCTGGACATCACCGACGCCGAGGCGGCGGAGATGAACGCCATCGCCCATCCCTTCGTCGCCGACCCGGCGCCGGATGCGAACGACGATCTGGTGCAGATCGACGCCACGGCCGACGGCGTGGTCTTCGTCACCATCAACCGGCCGCAGAAGAAGAACGCCTTCGACGCCGCCACCATCGCCGCCCTGTACGAGGCGTTTGAGACCCTGCAAGGCGCCGACCGGGTGCGCGTGGTCTTCATCCGCGGCGCCGGCGGGACCTTCAGCGCGGGCGCTGACCTGAACTGGATGCGCGACGCGGCCGACTGGTCCGAAAGCGACAACCGCGACGACGCCATGGGGTTGGCGAAGATGCTGAAGGCCCTGCACGACGTGCCGGCGCTGACGGTGGCCCTGGTCGAGGGCGCGGCCATGGGCGGCGGGGCGGGCATCGTCGCCGCCTGCGACATGGCGGTGGCGGTCGAGGGGACGCGCTTCGCCTTCTCCGAGGTCAAACTGGGCCTGATCCCGGCCACAATCGCCCCCTATGTCATCGAGGCGGTCGGCGCGCGCCGCGCGCGCCAGCTGTTCCTGACGGCCAACATTTTCGACGCCGATTACGCCGCCCATGCAGGGCTGATCGACATGGTCCTGCCCGAAGGCTCGGTGGAGGAGTTCATCTCCATGCTGACCGACAGCCTGTCGGCCAATGCGCCGGGCGCGATGGGCGACGCCAAGCGGCTGGTCAACGATGTCGCGGGCGAGGATATCGACAACCGTCTGCTGGAAGAGACCGCCAAGCGCATCGCCCGCGCCCGCGTCTCGCCCGAGGGCCAGGAGGGCGTCCGCGCCTTCCTCGACAAGCGCGCGCCGAACTGGGCGCAATGAGTGGTGAGTGGCGAGTGACGAGTGGCGAGGCTGACTCGTCGACGGATCTCGCCACTCCGACTCTTTTCGCGCGACGCATGATCGCCCGCGCCTTCTCGTCACCCGCCACTCGTCACTCGCCACTTCGGAAAGCCTGATGTTCAAATCCGTCCTGGTCGCCAATCGCGGCGAGATCGCCTGCCGCGTCTTCCGCACCGCCCGTCGCATGGGCCTGCGCACCATCGCCGTCTATTCCGAGGCCGACGCCAACGCCCTGCATGTGCGCGAGGCGGACGAGGCGGTGCTGATCGGCCCGGCGGCGGCGCGCGAGTCCTATCTGGACGCGGCCAAGGTGCTGGCGGCGGCCAAGGCGACGGGGGCGGAGGCCATCCACCCCGGCTACGGCTTCCTGTCCGAAAACGCCGACTTCGCCGAGGCGGTGGCGGCGGCCGGCATCGTCTGGATCGGCCCCAAGCCGTCGTCGATCCGCGCCATGGGTCTGAAGGACGCGGCGAAAAAGCTGATGATCGAGGCGGGCGTGCCCGTCACCCCAGGCTATCAGGGCGAGGACCAGTCGCTGGAGACCCTGGCGGCCGAGGCGAACCGTATCGGCTTCCCGGTGCTGATCAAGGCGGTCGCGGGCGGCGGCGGCAAGGGGATGCGCAAGGTCGACCGGCCCGAGGACTTCGCTGAAAATCTGGCGTCGGCTCAGCGCGAGGGGCAGTCGTCCTTCGGCGATCCGCGCGTGCTGATCGAGAGCTACATCACTCGCCCGCGCCACATCGAGGTGCAGGTCTTCGGCGACAGCCACGGCAACGTCGTCCACCTGCATGAACGCGACTGCTCGCTGCAGCGCCGCCACCAGAAGGTGATCGAGGAAGCTCCCGCGCCCGGCATGGATCAGGCCACGCGCGACGCCGTCACCGCCGCCGCCGTGCGCGCCGCCAAGGCTGTGGACTATCAGGGCGCAGGCACCATCGAGTTCATCGCCGACGCCTCCGACGGGCTGAAGGCCGACCGCATTTGGTTTATGGAGATGAACACCCGGCTGCAGGTCGAGCACCCGGTGACGGAAGCCATCACCGGCGTCGATCTGGTCGAATGGCAGCTGCGCGTCGCGGCAGGCGAGCCGATCCCGCTGGCGCAGGCCGACATCCAGATGAAGGGCTGGGCCATGGAGGCCCGCCTCTATGCTGAGGACCCGGCCAACGGCTTCCTGCCGTCGATCGGGCATCTGGAGCACTTCGTCATGCCCGACGACATCCGCGTCGACACCGGCGTGATGCAGGGCGGCGAGGTCAGCCAGTTCTACGACCCGATGATCGCCAAGCTGATCGTCCATGAAGACACCCGCGAAGCTGCCGCCGCCCGCCTGGCCGACGCCTGCCGCGAGGTCGAGGTCTGGCCGGTGAAGACCAATGCGGGCTTCATGGCGCGTTGCCTGGAGCATCCGCGCTTCATTGAGGGCGACGTGGACACGGGCTTCATCGCGGCGGAGGAGGGAGCGCTGATCGCCCCGGCTCAGGTTTCCGCTCGCGCCCTGGCCGCTGCGGCCGGTCAGATCGGGCTCGAGGCGGACGCCGCCGCCTTTGACGCGCCGGACAATGTGCTTGCGCCCGCCCGCGCAGGCTTGTTCGGTTTCCGCCTGAACGCAGCGCCGCAAGCGCATACGGCGTTTCACCATGACGGCGTGGCCCACGCCCTGACCCTGACGGGCGAGCCGGGCTGGTACGGCCGGTCGTCCAGCTTCACGGTGAACGGCGACTTCGGCTCGGCTCAGGTCTATGGCGAGCCGGGCATGGTTGTAGTTGACGGCGAGGTGGTCAGCACCCTGTCGCCCGACGCCGAGCGGGTGCTGGTGTTCGACGGCGGCGACGTGGTCGAGTTCCGGCGCCGCAAGTCCAGCGGCCCGGCCGGCGTCGCCGCATCCGACGGCGGCCTTCGCGCGCCCATGCCGGGCAAGATCGTCGCTGCGCCCGCCAAGGCCGGGGACGCGGTGACCAAGGGGCAACCGGTCTTGGTGCTGGAGGCCATGAAGATGGAGCACGCCTTGACCGCGCCCTTCGACGGCGTGGTGGCCGAGTTCAACGTCGCTGTCGGCGATCAGGTCGCGGACGGCGCGGTGTTGGCCGTAGTAAAGGCGGCGGACTAAACCCCCGCTCATCCCGGCGGATGCCGGGATCCAGTTCTCTGGTCTCATCGCCGAGGTCGGGAACTGGGCTGAGCGTTTTGTCGAGCGTCGCGTGCGGGGCTCTTACTGGGTCCCGGCGTCCGCCGGGATGAACGGAGTAGAGGCGGCGTTTCATGCCCCTGCACATGATCAAGCTCTGCGTCGGCGTCTCCGAGGTCGAGACCCTAGAGGCGAACGCCAAGCGGTCCGACTGGCGCATCGTCCACACCCGCATGACGCCCAAGCGCGCCGCTGAGATCGAGGACGGCGGCTCGCTCTATTGGGTGATGAAGGGCGTCGTGACCTGCCGTCAGCGCATCCTCGACATCACGACGGTGGGCGAGGGCAAGGCCGGCCGGTGCGAGATCAAGCTGGACAGCGAGGTCATCCGCACCGCGCCGCTGGCCCGGCGGCCGTTTCAGGGCTGGCGCTATTTCGACAAGGACGTTCCGCCGGACCTGTCGGTGGCCGAGCCGACGGACCTGCCACCCGAGCTGGCGCGGGAGCTGCGCGAACTGGGCGCCTGGTAGGCGCCCGAAGCGCTCGGAAAATCGATTGACGCGCGCATGGGCGCGTGGCTGTTGCGGCCTCCGATGACCCACGCCCTGTTCAGCTTCAAAACCCGCGCCGCCCTGTCCGAGCTGCTGAAGCTGGCCTGGCCGGTCGTCATGGCGCGTCTGGGCATCATGACCATGGGGCTGACGGACGCCATCGTCGTCGGCCACTACGCCAGCCGCGAGCTGGCCTTTCATTCCCTGGCCTGGGCGCCGTCCTCAGTCGTGCTGACCACGGCGGTCGGCCTGATGATGGGGGTGCAGGTCATGACCGCCCGCCTGCTGGGCGAGGGCAGGGGCGACGAGGTCGGCGCCGTCCTGAGGCGCGGCATGACCTATTCGCTGCAGATCGGTCTGGTCTCGATGATCGGTCTGCTGCTGCTCGGACCGTTCGGACTCGTTCATATGGGGTTGGAGGAAGGTCTGGGCGAGGGCGCGACGCCCGCCCTGATGGTCTTCGCCCTGTCGATGCCGGCCTATCTGATTTCGGTCTGCGCCCAGTTCTTCCTGGAGGGACTGCACCGGCCCAAGGCGGGCATGGTCGCCATGTGGGTGGCCAATGCGGTCAATCTGGCGCTGAACCTGCTGCTGGTGCCGGACCTGCTGGGCATCGGCCTGCACGGCGCCGTGGCCTCGGCGTGGGCGACGTTCGGCGCGCGCACGGCGCTGGCGGTTTTTCTGGTCATCTTCATCCTGCGCCTGCCCGAGGCGCGGGCCTGGGGCGTGTTCAAGAAGCCCAAACGCGACAAGGCGGTCGAGAGCCAGCAGATGAAGGTCGGCCTGGGCGCGGGCGCGTCGAACTTCATCGAGGTCGGCGCATTCGCCGCCATGACCCTGTTCGCCGGTCAGCTGGGCGCCGCCCAGACCGCCAGCTGGGCGGTCGTGATCAATATCTCGGCCATCGTCTTCATGGTGCCGATGGGACTGTCGTCCGCGACGGCGGTGCTGGTGGGCCGCAGCTATGGCGCAGCGGACAAGGCGGGCGTGATGCGCGGCGGCCTGGCCGGCATCGGCGTAGTGACGGTGCTGGCCTTCATCATCGCCCTGATCATCTGGCCGTCGGCGCGGTTGATCGTCGGCGCCTATACGACCGACCCGGCGATCCTCGCCATCGCGGCGCCGGCGCTGGTGCTGGCGACCCTGTTCTTCGTCGCCGACGCCATGCAGGTGGTCGCCGCGCAGGCCAACCGTGCGGCAGGCGACGTGGTGTGGCCGACGCTGATGCACCTGCTGTCCTATGGTCTGATCATGATCCCGCTGGGCTGGTTCCTGGCGCATCGGATCGGGGTGGACGGACTGGTCTGGTCGGTGATCGTCGCCAGCCTGATCTCGGGCGCGCTGCTGACCGGGCGCTTCGTGCGCATCGCGCGGAGGCTTTGAGAAGTGGCGAGTGGCGGGTATCGAGTGGCGAGCGAAACGCATTAATGCGCCGTTCGGTGTTGCGGTAGCTCGCCTCACTCGCCACTAACCACTCGTCACTCGTCACTCGTCACTTGTCACTCGGATAATCATGGCCCGCATCCTCATCACCTCGGCGCTGCCCTATATCAACGGCATCAAGCACCTTGGGAATCTGGCCGGGTCGATGCTGCCCGCCGATGTGTGGGCGCGTTTCATGCGGGCGAGGGGGCATGACGTCCTCTATGTCTGCGCCACCGACGAACACGGCACCCCGGCCGAACTGGCCGCCGCCGCCGCCGGCCAGGACGTGCGCGCCTATTGCGACGAACAGCACGAGGTGCAGCGCCGCGCGGGCGAGGCCTTCAACCTGTCGTTCGACATCTTCGGCCGCAGCTCCAACGCCCCGAACACCCGCCTGACCCAGCACTTCGCCAAGGTGCTGGAAGAGCGCGGCCTGATCGAAGAGCGCGTCGACCGGATGATCTATTCGATCGACGACGCCCGCTTCTTGCCCGACCGCTACGTCGAAGGGACCTGCCCGCACTGCGCCTATGAGAAGGCGCGCGGGGACCAGTGCGACAACTGCGGCCGCCTGCTGGATCCGACCGACCTGATCGCCCCCTATTCAGCAGTGTCGGGCAGTCGCAACCTGGAGGTCCGCGACACGCGCCACCTCTATCTGCTGCAGACCAAGGTGGCCGACGAAGTGCGCGCCTGGGTCGACGCCCGCTCGCCTCAGTGGCAGCCGCTGGCCCGCTCCATCGCCTATAAGCATCTGGACGAGGGCCTGATCGACCGGGGCATCACCCGCGATCTGAAATGGGGCGTGCCGGTTGTCGGACCCGACGGCGGCCCGCGTCCGGGCATGGAGGGCAAGGTCTTCTACGTCTGGTTCGACGCCCCCATCGAATACATCGGCGCGACCGAGGAATGGGCCGACAAGACCGGCGGCGACTGGCGCTCTTGGTGGCGTCTGGACGAGGGCGCCGAGGACGTGCGCTACGTCCAGTTCATGGGCAAGGACAATGTGGCCTTCCACACCGTCAGCTTCCCGTCGACCATCCTCGGCTCAGGCGAGCCGTGGAAGACGGTGGACCAGCTGAAGGCCTTCAACTGGCTGAACTGGTACGGCGGCAAGTTCTCGACCAGCATGGGCCGGGGCGTGTTCATGGATCAGGCGCTGGAGCTGCTTCCGGCCGATTACTGGCGCTGGCACCTGACGGCCTATGGGCCGGAGCATTCCGACGCGGCCTTCACCTGGGAACAGTTCCAGTCGACGACGAACAAGGACCTGGCCGACGTGCTGGGCAACTTCGTCAACCGCATCGTCAAGTTCACGGAATCCAAGTTCGACGGCGTCGTGCCTGCGGGCGGAGAGCCGGGCGCGCTGGAGGCCAAGCTGGCGGCGGATATCAAGGCTGGTCTGGAAGCCCTGACCGCCGAGTTTGAGGCTATGGAGTTCCGCAAGGCAGCTCAGGCTGCGCGCGCCCTGTGGGTCATGGGTAATGAGTACCTGCAAGAGGCCGCCCCCTGGACGGCACTCAAGACCGACCGCGAACGCGCTGCCGTTGTGGTGCGTACCGGCCTGTCGCTGGTGGCCCTGTTTGCCAGGATTGCCGCCCCCTTCATGCCGTCCAGCGCCGAAAAGATTGGTCAGACGGTCACTGCCACGGACCTGTCCTGGCCTGATCTAGATGCCGACCTGCTGAACCTTGTGCCTGAGGGCGAAACCGTTGCGGCGGCGGCTGTCCTCTTCGCCAAGATCGAGGACGCCCAGGTGGCCGAATGGACCGAACGCTTTGGCGGCGCAGAAGGCTGATCAGCAGCCGTAAGGATATGAAAAAGGCCCGGATCGCTCTGGGCCTTTTTGCTATTTCGGAAACCGGTTCAGCCAGTGTCAGCTTTTGCGCGCAGCAGGCAGCCAGCCAAGACGGGCCGCACCAAATAGCGCCAGGACACCGGTCAGCAGAATCATCGACCATTCCGTCAGGGTAGGGATGGGGACCGGCGGCGGTGATGAGACCAGAACACTCGTGGTTGAACCCACGCTGTTCAGCGTCAGGTTGGCATCGGTCGATCCGTTGCGGAGTGTTGCACCATTGGCGTTTAGGGTGCCAATGGTAATGCCGTCGGCATCATTGTCGCCTGCGACAACCGTGTAGCGGAAGATGAGGGCTGTTGATCCAGACCCGCTTACATAGGTGGCTTGGCGCGTGGTGCTACCGACCATTAGGTTCAGATAGGGTGTCCCGCCCGTGGTGTCGACTGTAATCGCTTGGTTGAAGTTTACGGTGAAGTTCAGCGGGTTGCCCGGCCCATATGTGGCGTTGGCAGGAACATTAACGCTCGATACCGTGGGGGCCACGACGGCTGCCGGGTCGCCGACGCTCACGTGGTGCTGTAGATAGCAGGAATTGCTGTCATATATTGTCACGGTGTAAGTGCCGCTAGCGAGGCCAGTAGCGGTCGCGGCGCTACCGCCAGTCGGTGACCACGAATAGGTGTAGCCCGGCGTGCCACCGGTAACGTTCACCCTCGCCGTGCCATCTGAACCGCCGTTAACCGTAACATCGGTCTTGAAGGCGTTGGCGCTCAGGGCCGTCGGTTGAGTAATAGTGTAGGACCGGGTAGCGGGTGTTGAGACTCCATCGTTCACTGTGACCGTATAGGTACCGACCGTCAGCCCTACCGCCGTCGCCCCTGCCCAACCCGAGGGGGACCAGCTATAGGTATAGGTTCCTAAACCGCCAGAGGGATTGACCGTTGCCGTGCCGTTCGCACCGCCATTGCAGGATACATTGGTGTGGTTACCGCCCAGGGTGATCTGCGCCTGAGCGGCTGCTGCCATGCCCAGGACCGCACTGGCCGCCAGGGCCGCAGCTGTCCAGCCGGTGGCCTTTCGGTAGTTAAATCCCTTTGCCATAAGGCCCCCGGAGGTTGGAAAACTGACAAGTTTTTACGTCGTTATTCAAAGCTCCACAATGATAACAATGATCTTGTTCCACCCTTTCTCGTGGCTTCAGCAGTGTCCGCCCCATGAAAAAAGGCCCAGAGCGATCCGGGCCTTTCGTGTTTCTAGGAGGCGGTATCCGTCGGCGCGACAGTCGGCGGGGGCGGATCGCGTCGCTCGCGGCCGCCGGGCAAGGCTTCGGGCGTGTGCCGTCCCGGACCCTCGCCGCTGTGGCGCAGGTGCTTTGCCTCTTCCTCGGCGCTGATGTCGAGGAAGGCGGGGGCCGAGGCGTTGAACTGGTCTGTGTGGCCGGTGCGCACGATGACCGAGCGTCCGCCGTCCCAGATCATGTGCAGGGCGACGTACAGGACGATGACCAGGCCCACATAGGCGATCCAGCGATAACGGTTCAGCAGCTTGGCGATGAAGGTGGCCGCCAGACCCATCAAGGCGATGGACAGGATCAGGCCGAACACCATGATCCACGGGTGGTCATGGCTGGCGCCGGCCACGGCCAGCACATTGTCCAGGCTCATGGTCAGGTCGGCGATCATGATCTGGATCAGGGCGGCGCCGAAGGTCTTGCGCTTCAGGCCCAACTCTTCAGGCGAAGGGCCGCCGCCGTGTTCAATGGCCATGGCCCGTTCGATCTCGGCCTCGGCTTCGGCCTGATCGTGGGTGGCCTGTTCGCGCAGCTCGCGCCACATCTTCCAGCAGACCCACAGCAGCAGGAAGCCGCCCGCCAGCAGCAGGCCGACGATAGCCAGCAACTGCACGGTGATCAGCGCCAGGCCGATGCGCATGACGACGGCGGCGGCCAGCCCGATCAGGATGGCCTTGCGACGCTGTTCCTGCGGCAGGGCGGCGGCGGCCAGGCCGACGGCGACAGCGTTGTCGCCGGCCAGCACCAGGTCGATCATCAGCACCTTGCCGAGGGCGGAGGCCTGACTGATCAATTCGGGATTTGAGAGGAAGTCCATGCGCGACTCTTAATGCCCGGCGGGGCCCGCGCCAAGACGCCGCAGGGGCGAGTTGACGCGGGCGTTCGCCTTCTTAGCTCGCGCGGCTTTGGGCCCTGGCGACCTCATACAGGGCGATGGCGGCGGCGTTGGAGACGTTCAGACTCTCGAAGCCGCCGGGCATGGGAATGCGGGCCATGGCCTCGCAGTGCTCGGCCACCAGACGGCGCACGCCGTCGCCTTCGGAGCCCATGACGATGACGGTCGGCCGGGCGTCCAGCGCCTGCTCCAGCGTCAGGTCCGAGCCGCCGTCCATGCCGATGGCGCGCCAGCCGTGATCGGCCAGCTTCTCCAGCGCGCGGCTGAGATTCGTCACCCGGGCGCAGGGCAGGCGCTCGGTCGCGCCGGCCGAGGCCTTGGCCAGGGCGCCGGCGAGGGCGGGGGAGTGGCGGTCCTGCACGACGATGCCGCGCGCGCCGAAGGCCAGGGCCGAGCGGAAGATGGCGCCGACGTTCTGAGGGTCCGTCAGCTGATCCAGCATAACGATGACGCCTTCAGCCGGTTCGGCCAGGTCTTCCAGATCGACGCCTTCCAGCGGCTGGACCTTGAAGGCCATGCCCTGGTGTACGGCCCCGGCGGGCAGCATCCGGCCAAGAGCGACCGAATCGATCACCTCGATTCGGTGACCGTTCGCCAGATTCTCGCGCTGAATCTCTTCGGCGCGGTCTTCGGTGACCATCAGACGGCCCGTTCCGCGACGGGCCGGATTCGCCAAAGCGGCCAGAACCGGGTGGCGTCCCCAAAGAAAATTATCGGCGTCCGGGCGCGACCGGGCGGGTTTGCGCTCGTTTTCGGCGGGGTGGCGGCCTTGCGGCGCGGGGGTTTGAGCCCGCTTTGGGCGTGTTTCGTCCCTCTTGTGGAAAGATTGTTTTTTACCGGTTTTCCGGTCGTTGCGTTCTCGAAATGACGACACTATAAGACGGCCTCCGATTTGGGCCCCAGGGCTTTCGGTTCAGGCGCTTCCTCTACTGCAGGCGTCGCCCGACAGCGAAGGCTTTCGTCGCGAAATGATCGAAAGATTGTTTTCGGCGTTTCCAGACCGGCATTGACATAAGGCGCGCTGGGGGAATGTCCCGAGCGGCAAAGGGGGCGGACTGTAAATCCGCTGCGTAAGCTTCGCAGGTTCGAGTCCTGCTTCCCCCACCACGCGCCTTCAATGCCCGCCGGGCCGGGAGTCCAGAAAGGAATCGGGTGCGGAAACGTCGCTCTTCAAACGAAGGGCGGTGCAGCCGCATTCTTCGCGCGGGTATAGCACAATGGTAGTGCAGCAGCCTTCCAAGCTGAATATGCGGGTTCGATTCCCGCTACCCGCTCCAGGTTTTATGAACTGAGCACAGCGCCCCTCCGTTCCGGACCCGGGCCACAGGAGTTTGGCCATGGCCAAGGAAAAGTTCGAACGCACTAAGCCGCACGTGAATATCGGCACGATCGGCCACGTTGACCACGGCAAGACGACGCTGACGGCGGCGATTTCGATGACGCTGGCGAAGGCCGGCGGCAGCAAGGCGATGAACTACGCCGACATCGACAACGCGCCGGAAGAAAAAGCGCGCGGCATCACCATCAACACGTCGCACGTGGAATATGAGACGGCCAACCGTCACTACGCGCACGTGGACTGCCCGGGCCACGCCGACTACGTGAAGAACATGATCACGGGCGCCGCCCAGATGGACGGCGCGATCCTGGTGTGCTCGGCCGCTGACGGCCCGATGCCGCAGACCCGCGAGCACATCCTGCTGTCGCGTCAGGTCGGCGTTCCGGCCCTGGTGGTGTTCCTGAACAAGGTCGACATGGTCGACGACGAGGAGCTGCTGGAGCTGGTCGAAATGGAAGTGCGCGAGCTGCTCAGCTCGTACCAGTTCCCGGGCGACGACATTCCGGTGATCAAGGGCTCGGCCCTGGCCGCTGTCGAAGACCGCGACCCGCAGATCGGCGAAGAGCGCATCCTGGAGCTGATGGCGGCGGTCGACGCCTACATCCCGCAACCGGAACGCCCGATCGACATGCCGTTCCTGATGCCGGTCGAAGACGTGTTCTCGATCTCGGGCCGCGGCACCGTGGTGACGGGTCGCGTCGAGCGCGGCATCGTCAAGGTCGGTGAAGAAGTCGAAATCGTCGGCATCCGTCCGGTTCAGAAGACGACCTGCACGGGCGTCGAAATGTTCCGCAAGCTGCTGGACCAAGGTCAAGCCGGCGACAACGTGGGCGTGCTGCTGCGCGGCACCAAGCGTGAAGACGTCGAGCGCGGCCAGGTGCTGTGCAAGCCGGGTTCGATCACCCCGCACACCAAGTTCGTGGCTGAGGCCTACATCCTGAACAAGGAAGAAGGCGGCCGTCACACGCCGTTCTTCACGAACTACCGTCCGCAGTTCTACTTCCGCACGACGGACGTGACCGGCATCGTGCGCCTGAAGGAAGGCGTGGAAATGATCATGCCGGGCGACAACGCCGAGCTGGACGTCGAGCTGATCACGCCGATCGCGATGGAAGAGAAGCTGCGCTTCGCCATCCGTGAAGGCGGCCGCACCGTCGGCGCCGGCGTCGTGGCCAAGATCGTCGAGTAATATCGACGTCAGAATGAGCGAGGGCCTCGGCCCTCGCTTGTTCGCCAGTAACGAGTAAGCGTAAGCGTACCGGCCTGAAGCAGCCCGCAAAGGCCTTAGGCCGCAGTGCCGGCCTCAAGCAGCCCGCAAGGGCGTTAGGCCAAGCGTAAAGCGTAACAGAGCGGCCCCCGGAGCGATCCGGGGGCCGTTTTGCATGGCCGACGGGCGCGTTGCGCGGGATCAAAGCGTAACCATAGACCTTGGTCGGTGGTTAAGATTAAGCATTTGGCAGCGATGACGGGCGCATGTGGCGGTCTGAAAGGACCTCCCACCCTATGTCTGACGTCGATTGGCCCCGCCGGGCAGGGCTCTCTGCCGCACTGGACGAGGCCGCCATTGTGGCGATCACCGATCGGGCGGGTCGGATCCTGTATTGCAACGACAAATTCGAGGCGGTCAGCGGCTATTCGCGGGCGGAACTGATCGGCCAGACGCACCGGGTGGTGAACTCAGGCGCCCACCCGCGCGATTATTTTCGCAATCTGTACCGCACTATCGCGAGCGGGCAGGTCTGGCGCGGCACCATTGAAAACCGCAGCAAGGCTGGCGAGCCCTATTGGGTGGACACCACCATTGTGCCGAACCTCGGGCCTGACGGGCGGCCGGAAACCTATACCGCCATTCGGTTCGAGGTTTCGGACCACGTGCGCGCGCTGAAGGCGCTGGAGGTCGCCCAGTCCGAGGCGCGCGTGGCCGCCGAGGCGCGGGATCGGTTTTTCGCCAACATCAGCCATGAGGTCCGCACCCCGTTGAACGCCGTGCTGGGGCTGGCGTCGGCCCTGACGCACACGGCCCTGACGCCGCGTCAGAACGAGATGCTGGATCTGATTACGGGGGCGGGGGACGCGTTGCGGCGGGTGCTGGATGACATGCTGGACCTGTCGAAAATGCAGGCCGGCCAGTTCACCCTGGCGCCCGCGCCGTTTGACCTGAGGGCCGACATAGGCGCGGTCGTGGAGATGCGCCGCGCGGGCGCGGAGGCCAAGGGACTGACGCTGGCGGCGACCTTCAGCGACGCGGCGAACGGCATGGTGGTCGGCGACGGCGTAAGAATCGCGCAGATCGTCTCCAATCTGGTGTCCAATGCGGTGAAGTTCACGGCTCAGGGCCATGTGGCGGTCCGCGTCGATGTGGCCGGCGATGCACAGGCTGAACGCCTGCTGATCGAAGTGGAGGATGAGGGGATCGGTTTCGACGAACAGGCGGCGCAGCGCCTGTTCCAGCCGTTCGTCCAGGCCGACGACGCCATCTCTCGCCAGTTCGGCGGCACCGGCCTGGGTCTGTCGATCTGTCGCCTGCTGGCGGAGTTGATGGGCGGCGCGATTTCAGCGGAGTCGGCCCCGGGACGGGGCAGCGTATTCCGCGTGGCCATACCCATCGAGCGGCAGGCGTCGAATCCCGCCGAGGCTCCGACGGCGACGGGGGACGAGTCTGAAGCGCCTGGACGCCTGCGCGTGCTGGCGGTGGAGGACAATCCGGCCAATCAGATGGTGGTGCGCTGTCTGCTGGAGCCGCTGGGCTTTGACATCGTCACCGCAGACAACGGCGCCGAGGGCGTCGAGCGCTTCATGCTTGAGCCGTTCGACATGGTGCTGATGGATATGCAGATGCCCGTCATGGACGGGCTTGAGGCCATGCGGCGAATTCGGGCGGCCGAGGCGCAATCAGGCCGGCGACGTACGCCGATCGTCATGCTGACCGCCAACACGACCGAGGCGCATCATGTGAAGGCCATGCAGGCCGGGGCGGACCATCTGACAGCCAAGCCGGTGACGTTGCAGATTCTGTTGGACGGGATGGAGCGGGGCGCCGCAGCGGCCGAGGCCTGGTCGGAAGTCGCGATTTCAACGGCGGCCTGATGCGGGGCGGCGTAATGCTCGCCGCATAGGGGACAAGAACGCTGGCGCAGACCGAAGTTCATCTTTACTATAGGCTGCGCGGACGCCGTTAGTCGCGCCGCGTCAGGGCTTCTCCCTTTTCGATGTTGACCATCGCTATCGTCGTCGTGCTGCTGCTTGTGGTGCTGAACGGCCTTTTCGCCATGACCGAACTTGCGGTCGTGTCCTCCCGAAAGTCCAAGCTGCAGAGCCGCGCCGAAAGAGGCGACCGGGGCGCCCGAGCCGCGCTGAAGCTGGCCGAGGAGCCCACGCAGTTCCTGTCCGCCGTCCAGGTGGGCATTACCCTGATCGGCATTCTGGCGGGCGCCTATGGTCAAGCGGCCATCGCCGGCCAACTGGATGAAATCCTCAAGGCGAACCTGCCCGCCCTGGCGCCGTATTCGCAGATCATCGCCACCGCCGTGGTGGTGGTGCTGATCACCTATGTCTCGCTGATCGTCGGCGAGCTGGTGCCCAAGCGTCTGGCCCTGATCTTCCCTGAGGCGATCGCCTCCAAGATGGCCGGCCCGATTGCGACCCTGGCCCTGGCGATGAAGCCGTTCGTGCTGCTGCTCACGGCTTCGACCTCGGGCATCCTCAAGCTGATGGGCGTGAAGGACCGCGATGGTTCGGATGTCACCCAGGAAGAGGTCGAGAGCATTCTGGCCGAGGGCACCTCTGCGGGCCTGATCGAGCCGGAAGAGCAGGAGATGATCGAAGAGATCCTGCGTCTGGGCGACCGGGCCGTCCGCGTGGCCATGACGCCGCGTCACGAGGTCTACTGGATCGCGCTGGACGATTCCGAAGAGACGTTGCGCGAGGAAATCCGCACCTGTCCCTATTCGCGCATCGTCGTGGCGCGCGACAACGACATCGATAATCCGCTGGGCGTGGTCCACAAGAAGGACCTGCTGGACAGCCTGCTGACCAATGGCGAGTTCAACGTCGAGACGCTGGTGGCCGAACCGGCCTTCATCCCCCAGTCGACCTCGGTGCTGAAGGCGCTGGAGATCCTGAAGGGATCGAAGGTGCACATGGCCTTCGTCGTCGACGAATACGGCGCGTTTGAAGGCGTGGTCACGGCGACGGACCTGCTGGAGATGATCGCCGGCGACTTCAACGAAAGCCACGACGAGACCGAGACCGCCGTGCGCAAGCGCACCGACGGCACCTGGGCCGTCGATGGTCAGGTCGACCTGGACGAACTGGGTGAAATCCTGGGCGAAGACTTCGGCGAACACGAAGGCTTCCACACGGTGGCGGGATTGGTGCTGCACCACCTGTCGCGCGTGCCGAACGAGGGCGACATCCTGCAACTGGGCCGTTTCGAGGTCGAAGTCATCGACATGGACGACCGCCGCATCGACAAGCTGCTGTTCCGTCCGATGATCCACACACACGCCGACGACGCCGCCTGATCTCTCAGGCGGCGTCGCGCGGACGCCTTCGATTGTCGGCGGTCGTCAGGCCGTGGGAAGCGGCTGGGCCAGGGTGACGCGATAGGCGCGCATATCCCCGCCCGGCTGGGCCAGGGAGACGTATTCGCCGACGACGAACTGTTCGTCGTCCAGACGGAAGCCCTCTGCGTCCGTATCTTCGCCTGGAAGGTCGAGAACCCACCGGCCGTCTTCGGCGCGCGTCAGTTGGCCGACGGCCAGCGTCTGGGTCCCCTTGAAGCGGCGGACGCGGGTGTTCTCTGGCGCGGCGGCGATGGCGGCTGCGTCAAGGCGGGCGTCCTTGTCCAGCGTCAGCACCAGGTCATAGCCGTCGTCGGCGTTGCCGTGCGGATGGTCAGGCTCGCGCGCCAGTTCCAGGCGGATGTGATGCAGGGCCATGATGCTCAGCCCTTCTCAGGCTTGGCCAGGCTGCTGGCGATGCAGCCGTAGGCCATGCCGACGATGAAGGTCATGAAGAAGGCGCCGATGGCGATGACGGGGGCGATGATGTCTGCGGGCATGGGTGTTCTCCTCTGCCTACAGAAAAGCGGCTGACGGCAAGCGTCGCCTTGATAGAGATCAAAGATATCGCCCTATCAGGCGGCGGCCTGCCGGGGCTTTGCGCTGATCTGGATGCGGCCGTCGGCGGCTATGCCTGAAACGGTCAGGGCGACATCGCACAGGGCGAGGGGCGCCGGGCGGTGGCTGACGACGATCAGGCCCTGGCCGCTGTGGTGCAGACGGGCGGCGAGCCGTTCAAGAACCTGCGCTTCGGTAGCGGCGTCCAGACCCTCGGTCGGTTCATCCAGCACCAGCCAGGGCGCCGGGCGCAGATAGGCGCGGGCGAGGCCCAGACGGCGGCGCTCGCCGCCCGACAGGCGGGCTCCGTTCTCGCCTACGGACGCATCGAGCCCGCCCGGCGCGGCGCGGACGCGGTCGGCCAAGGCGGCGTCTTCCAACGCGGCCCATAGATCGTCGTCGGCAGCCGACGGGGCGGCCAGGCGCAGGTTTTCGCGCACGCTGCCGGTCAGAAGCACAGCCTGTTGCGGCGCATAGGCGAACAGGGGACGCAGGGTCTCGGCGTCGAGGGCGGCGGCGTCGACCTCTCCGTGCAGGATTTCGCCGGGCGAGGCGGGGCGCAGGCTCATCAGGCGTTCGATCAGGGTCGTCTTGCCCGCCCCGGACGGGCCGGCGATCGCCAGACGTTGCGGCGGGGCGACCGTCAGGTCGGCGCTGGGCAGGCGCAGGGTCGGGGAAACGGCGGAGATCGGCGAGGCAGGCGCTTCCTCGTCCAGAAGCTCGCCCAGGCGCTGGACCGCCGCCTTCACCGCGCCGTTCTGGCGCAGGGCGTTGAGCAGGGTTCCTGCGCTTTCGACCGTGGCGACGGCGGCCAGCATGGACAGGGCGGTCAGCGCAGGAGCGCCGGCGCCTGCCGCCAGAGCGGCGCCCGTCACGCCAACGGCCATGGCGAGGCTCTGGCTGGCCATGATCAGACCGCCGGCGCGGGCCAGTCGCTCGGCTGCGTCCTCGACCGCGTCGCCGTGCTCCGCCAGGCGGTCGGCGGCCCAGGCCTTCATGCCATAGGCCTGAAGCTCGGGCGCGGCGGCGGCCAGGGCGGCGAACTCGGTCTTCAGGGCGCCGGACGCCTGCTGGAGGCGCTGGCCGGCGGGCTCGGCGAAGCGGCGTCCGATCACGACGGCCAGGATGACGCCCAGAGCGGCGGCGCCCGCGACGACCAGCGCCGGGGCCCATCCGGCCAGCGCCGCCATGCCGACGCCGGCGATCAGGCCGGCCCCCGCGCCCCAGGGCGTCGACAGGCGCACGAAACGGTCCTGAATCGCGTCCACGTCCTGAACCAGTCGAGCGGAGGCCTCGCCGCCCGCCAAGGAAAGGGCCTTGGTCGTGGGGGCGCGGGCCAGGCCGATGAACAGTTGCGGACGCAGGGCGGCCAGCGCCTTCAGCGCCGCGTCGTGGCCGGTGACGCGCTCGCCATAGCGCGAGGCGGTGCGCACGATGGCGAAGAAGCGGATCATGGCGCTGGGCACCATGTAGTTGAAGACGTGGGCCACGGCGGGTCCGGCGGCCCCGGCCAGGGCGGCGGCGGTGATGAACCAGCCCGACAGGCCCAGCAGCAGGACGGCGCCGGCCGACACCAGGGCGGCGGTGACAGAGGCGGCCAGCAGGCGCGGGCGCTGAGCCTTCTCCTGCGCGCGGGTCAGGGCCTTCAGGCGGGCGACGCCGGGCGAATCGGACCGGCTCACAGGCGCACCACCTTGTCGGCCAGGGCTGCCACCGCGTCGGAATGGGTGGCGATCAGCACGGTGCGGCCGCGCGCGGCCTCCCGAATGACGGGCAGCAGAGCGGCTTCGGCTTCGGCGTCCAGGTTGGCGGTGGGCTCGTCCAGCAGCAGCAGGGGTGCGGGCTTCAGGAAGGCGCGGGCCAGGCCCAGACGGCGGCGCTCGCCGCCCGACAGTCCGCCGCCGCGTTCGTCGATCAGACGATCCAGCGCGCCGTTCAGGCCCGCCTTGCGCGCAGCCTGCTCCACCGCCTCGGGCGTCGCGCCGCGATGGGCCAGGGCGATGTTCTCGGCCAGGGTTCCGCGAATGACGACAGGGGCTTGCCCGGCCCAGGCGATCCACTCGGTCAGGTCGCCCGCCTGCGACAGGCGCGTATCGCCGACCATGATCTCTCCCGCGCTGAGGGGCGACAGGCCCAGAAACAAGTGCAGCAGGCTGCTCTTGCCCGAACCGCTGAGGCCGGTCAGGGCGACGATGGAGCCGGGGGCGACATCCAGAGTGAAGCCCTCGATCACAGGCGCGCCGTCATAGGCGATGGCGACGTCGCGGAAGGCGATGGCGGGCGCCTGGCCGGGGCGAGGCGGGCGCGTGGTCCGCGCGGCTTCGACGCTCAGGCGACGCAGGCTGGGGACGGCGGACTCGGCGGCCTGACGGTCGTGGTAGGCGGCGGCGAGGCGGCGCATCGGCTGATAGACTTCCGGCGCCAGGGCCAGAACGAAGAAGGCGCGAGTCAGGCTGAGCTGTTCCGGCGCCGGAAAGGGCAGCAGCTTCAGCAGGTTGAAGCCGCAATAGACAGCGACCAGGGCCACGGCCAGGGCGGAGAAGAACTCCAGCACCGCCGAGGACAGAAAGGCGACCTTGAGCACCTTGCCGGTGCGGCGGGCCAGGTCGTCCGAGGCGCGGGCGATGACGCGGCTCTGTTGCGTCTCGGCCTGAAAGGCGAGGATGGCGGGCAGGGCGCGCACCCGGTCCAGGAACAGGCCCGACAGGCGCTCCAGCGCCTGGAACTGACGGCGGCTTTCGACGCCCGCCGCCATGCCGGTCAGGGCCATGCCGATGATGAAGGGCAGCAGGGTGAAGATCAGTATGCCGGCGGTGAAGGGGCTGACCACGGCGGTGACGGCGATCAGAATCAGCGGTGAGGCGGCGGCCGCCGTGCGGGCGGGCGAAAAGCGCGCGACATGGCCGTCCAGCGCCTCGACCCCTTCGACGACGGCGGTCATGGCGGCGGCGTCGGACAGGCGGCCGGACAGGGCCTCCGTCAGGATGGAGCGGCGTATCCCGTTCTTGGCGGCGCGGGCGGCGCGAGTGTTCACCCTGACCGCCGTGTGGCTGAGCGCGCCGCGCGCCAGCAGGGAGACAGCCGCCAGACCCAGGCCCGGCAGGGCGCCGTCGATGCCTTGAGGCAGGGCCCCGACCGCCAGGGCCAGACCGGCTGCGAATCCGACCGCAGGCACGGTGTCGGCGATGACCAGCGCCCCGCCCAGCGTCATCAGCCGCCGCCACGGCGTCAGCGCAGCCTTCAGCCAGGCGGCGGGCGGCGTCTCGTCTAAGGCCGGGGCGTTGGGGGCGATCGGCTGGGCCGTCATCTTGTCTCCAGGGTCGATCAGCGGATCAGCCATGATCGCCGACGACGCGGGATTGGGCAAAAGGCCCATGGGACGAAAGGACCTTGGGCGAAACGCCGTCTAGTCCGAGTCGGCCCTGTCGGCTTTGATCAGGATCAAGGCGCGCCAAACCGCGTGGCTTTAGGTTAGAGTAGAACGCCGGTCGATGGGGGCTGGCGGTCAGGAGCCTGGAACGATGATCGACCTGGCGGTCGTAGACCTTTCACGCCTTCAGTTCGCACTGACGGCGCTATACCACTTTTTGTTTGTGCCCCTCACATTGGGCCTCTCCTTCATGCTGGTCATCATGGAGAGCATCTATGTGATGACCCGCCGGCCGATCTGGCGGACGATCACCCGTTTCTGGGGCGTGATTTTCGGCATCAACTTCGTGCTGGGCGTCGCCACCGGCCTGACGATGGAATTCCAGTTCGGCATGAACTGGAGCTACTATTCGCACTACGTCGGGGACATCTTCGGGGCGCCGCTGGCGATCGAGGGCCTGATGGCCTTCTTCCTGGAGGCGACCTTCGTCGGCCTGATGTTCTTCGGCTGGGACAAGCTGAAGCCGCACGCCCACCTGTTCGTCACCTTCATGGTCGCCCTGGGCACCAACCTGTCGGCCCTGTGGATCCTGGTGGCCAACGGCTGGATGCAGAACCCGGTCGGCGCGGCCTTCAATCCCGACACCATGCGCATGGAAATCACCGACTTCATGGCGGTGATCTTCAACCCGGTGGCCCAGGCCAAGTTCGTGCACACCGTGTCGGCCGGTTACGTCTGCGCCGCCGTGGTCGTGCTGGGCATCTCGGCCTTCTATCTGCTGAAGGGCAAGCACAAGGGCTTCGCCAAGCGGTCGATGACGGTCGCCGCAGCGTTCGGCCTGCTGTCCTCGCTGTCAGTGGTCGTTCTGGGCGATGAGTCGGGCTACGCCCTGACCGACAACCAGAAGATGAAGCTGGCCGCGCTGGAAGCCATGTGGCGCACCGAGCCGGCGCCGGCCGGCCTGACCCTGTTCGGCCTGCCCAGCCTTGAGGACCGTCACACCCATTTCGAGGTCAAGGTGCCCTATGTCTTGGGCCTGATCTCGACGCGCAGCATCGACAAGCCGGTCGAGGGCATCCTGGAGCTGGTCGCCGTCGCCGAAGACCGCATCGAACGCGGCGTCGTCGCCTATGACGCGCTGGAGAAGGTCAAGGCCGATCCGACCGACATGGCCGCGCGCGGTCAGTTCGAGACGGTCCGCAACGACCTCGGCTACGGCCTGCTGCTGAAGCGCTATGTCGAGGACCCGCGCACGGCCACGCCGGACCAGATCAAGCAGGCCGCCTGGTCGACGGTGCCGAACGTGCCGCTGATGTTCTGGGTCTTCCGCTTCATGGCGGGCATCGGCTTCCTGATGATCGGCCTGTTCGGCACGGCCTTCGTGCTGTGCACCCTGCGCAAGCATGAGACCAAGTGGTTCCTGCGTCTGGCCGTCCTGGCCATCCCGCTGCCGTGGATCGCCATCGAGGCCGGTTGGCTGCTGGCCGAAGTGGGTCGTCAGCCGTGGGCCGTGGAAGGCGTCTTGCCGACCTTCCTGGGCGCGTCCAGCCTGACCGTGGCGCACCTGTGGACCACGATCATCTGCTTCACCCTGCTGTACGGCGCCCTCGCCGTCGTCGAGGTCGGCCTGATCCTGCGCGCGGTCAAGAAGGGGCCGTTCGCCGAACAGGAAGCCCGTGAAGAAGACGCCCGCACGGAAGGCGAGCCCGCGGTCGCCTGACCCGGTCGTTGAAGGAAAAGAGAGATGGAACTCCCCCTCGACTACACCACCCTCCGCCTGATCTGGTGGGGACTGCTGGGCGTGCTGCTGATCGGCTTCGCCCTGACCGACGGGTTCGACATGGGCGTCGGCGCCCTGTTGCCCTTCGTCGCCAAGAAGGATGAAGAGCGTCGCATGGTGATCAACACCATCGGCGCAACCTGGGAAGGCAACCAGGTCTGGCTGATCGTGGGCGGGGCGGCGATCTTCGCCGCCTGGCCGCAGGTCTACGCCGTCAGCTTCTCGGGCTTCTACCTGGCGATGTTCCTGGTGCTGTCCGCGCTGATATTGCGGCCCGTGTCGTTCAAATACCGCTCCAAGCGGCCTGAGGCGCGCTGGCGCTCCATGTGGGACTGGGGCCTGTTCATCGGCAGCTTCTTCCCGGCTCTGGTGTTCGGCGTGGCGGTCGGCAACGTCCTCATCGGCGCGCCCTTCCGCCTGACCAGCGACCTGCGCAGCTTCTATGAAGGCGGCCTGCTGGGCCTGTTCACGCCCTTCACCCTGCTGTGCGGCCTGCTGTCGGTGTCCATGCTGGTCCTGCACGGCGCCGCCTGGTTGGCGATCAAGGGCGAAGAGGGTCCGGTGCTGAAACGCGCCCGCGCCATCGGCACCGCCGCCGGCGTGGCCAGCCTGGTGCTGTTCGCCATCGGCGGGGCGATAGTGGCCTTCGGCGACATGGGCTTCCGCATCACCGGCGTGGTCGATACGGCGGGCGCCTCCAACCCGCTGCGCACGGCGGTCGAGGCGGCGCCGGGCGCCTGGATGGACAACTACGGCCGCTATCCGTGGATGATCATCGCACCCGTTCTAGGCTTTGCGGGCGCTGCGGTCGGCCTTTTGGGGATGTGGCGCAAGTCGGCCGCCCTGGCCTTCGGCGGATCGTCGGCCTCGGCGGTCGGGATCATCTCGACGGTCGGCCTGTCGATGTTCCCCTTCATCCTGCCCAGCTCAATCGACGCCCAGTCCAGCCTGACGGTGTGGAACGCCTCGTCCAGCCATACGACCCTGTTCATCATGCTGGTGACGACGGTGGTCTTCCTGCCCTTCGTCCTGCTCTACACCTCCTGGGTCTATAAGGTGCTGTGGGGTCGCTCGACGATGGACGCGCTGAAGACCAACCCCGACCTCTACTGATCCCGCGAAAGGAGATCATCTCATGTGGTATTTCGCCTGGATCCTGGGCCTCGGCCTGGCGGTGGCCTTCGGTGTTCTGAACGGCCTGTGGCACGAGTTCCGCCTGTTCGACGAAGGGGACGAGGGGCACTCCGAGCCCTGATCCCCGTCCTCTGACGGACTGGACTGAATCATCCCCTTCGGCGCCCGCCGGAGGGGATTTTTCTTGGGCGAAACGGATGAAATATCCGTCGCTTGCGATGGATCAAGGCGGAGCAGGCGGCGTGTGTTCACAGTGATTGGGACATCGAAGCCGGGCCCTCTTCCGACCCGGCGAATGTCGGGGATTGAACCGATGAAAACCGCCGCCGCCCTTATCGCCTCCGTCAGCCTGCTGGCCGTCGCCGGCGCCGCATCCGCCCAGACGACCGCCCCCGAACCGGTGGGCAAGGGCTCGCTGATTGTGACGGCCCGCATGACGGGCGTCCTGCCCCAGGCCGACGACGCCATCGTCACCGCCGCCAGGGCCGACAGCGGCCTGAAGGTCGATGTGGGCGACGACTGGATGCCGACGCTGGGCTTTACCTATTTCGTCGCCGACCACTGGGCCGTCGAGGCCATTCTGGGCGCCACCCAGCACGAGGTGCGCGCCAAGGGCGGGACGACCGATGTGGCCGTGCACGAGACCTGGGTGCTGCCGCCGGTGGTGACGCTGCAATACCGGCCGACGCCGAACGCAACGGTCAGCCCCTATGTCGGGGCGGGCGTCAGCTACATGGCCTTCTTCAGCGGCAAGGACAAAAACGGCTTCGAGGTCGATCTGGATGACGGCTTCGGCGTCGCGCTTCAGGCCGGGGCCGACTGGAACATATCCGGCCCGTGGACGCTGAACCTGGACGCCAAGAAGGTGTGGTTCGACACGGACGCCAAGATCAACGGCGGCGCGCTGAAGAGCAGCGTCAGTCTGGATCCCTGGGTCGTGTCGGTGGGCGTCGGCCGCAAGTTCTAAGAGCCGATGCGGGGAGGGGCGCGGAACGTCAGGCCGCGCCCCCTTCACCCTATTCGTCGAAATGGATCAGGCGGCGCCTTCGCCCAGAGCCTTGAGTGCGGCTGGGTCCGGCAGGGCGACGTCATTGCCCGGCAGCAGCTGGATCAGGCCCGAGGTCTTGAACTGGGTGAAGACCCGGCTGACGGTCTCGATCGTCAGGCCCAGGTAGTCGGCGATGTCCAGCCGGGTCATCGGCAGGTGGACCTGACCCTCCGGGCCGCCCAACTGAACCTGACGTTCCGCAAGACGGGTCAGGAAGCTGGCCAGCCGCTCGCGCGCGGTCTTGCGGCCCAGCAGCACGATCTGTTCTTGCGCCGCCATCAGTTCGTCCCCGGCCAGCGCCACCAGCCGGTGCTCCAGCGCGGGCAGGGCGTTTAGCAGTTGATCGAAATCGCTGCGCCGGAAACGGCAGGCGTTCAGCGGCGTCAGCGCCTCGGCCGTGAAGCTGGACGCGCCGCGTCCGCCCAGGCCCAGAAAGTCGCCCTGGAACAGGAAGCCGGTGATCTGGCGTCGTCCGTCGGGCAGCAGGCGATACAGCTTCACCGCCCCGTCCACCACATTGAAGACGAAGGGATTCGGATCGCCTTCGTGGAACAGGGCCTGTCCGGGCTGGGCCGTGACGGTCTCGCTGGCGCAGGCCATGCTCTGCAGCTCATGCCCCTTCAGGTCGGCGCAGACGCCCAGCGGACGGGCGCCGCAGTTGGCGCACGGATGCACGTCCTCCAGACGCACCTCTTCGATTTGGGTCTGGGCCGCAGCGGTGTTCACGAAGGTCGTCTCCCGGATGACGGAGCAGTCTAGGCCAAGCGTCGCCGATTCCGAATAGGTCAGCCTGTCCTAGCCGTCCTTTCGACGGCGCAGTCCGGCGCCTGGGCCTCTTCGGCATAGCGCAGCCGGGCGCCCAGTTGGGCGGCCAAGGCGGTCAGCTCGACGGCCAGGCTCTGACGCACCAGCGGGCGCACGCCCATTTCGCGCACCACGAAGGGGCCGGCCCACAGCGTTTCGCCGTACTCCAGATCAGGCTGGCGCCACCAGCTGACGAAGCCCAGAACGCCGCCGCGTTGATTACGGGCGCTGAGGATGCCGCGGCTTTCCGGCGCGGCGCGCCAGGCCGACAGGAAGGCGTCCCACTGGGCGGGCTCCAGACTGGGGCGCCACAACCGCGCCAGCGCAAAGGCGGCGGGCGCCTCGGCTTTGCTGAGGGGGGACACCTCGAGACGAGGCGCTTCGGGCGCGAGGCGGGACTCTGTCATGGGACGATTGGAACCGAAGCGGCGTCCAGTCGCCTTGATCTGCGTCAAGGCCGGGTCGAAGCTGCCGTCCCAGTCTGCTGTCGCCTTCTGTTGGAGAATCGCCATGAGCTCGACCTCGCGCACGACCCCGATCCATGGCGGGGCGGTCGCCGCCATCCTGAAGCTGCTGGATAGTCAGAAGCTGATGACCCTGGCGGTGAATCGGGCGGATGGGCGGCCTCAGGCTGCGACGCTCGGCTATCTGAACGACGGGCTGAACCTCTACTTCGTTACCGGCCGCGACAGCGAGAAGCTGAAGAACCTGACCGCAGATCCGCGCGTGGGCGTGGCCGTGCGCGGCGTGGGCGAGGAGGGGGAGGCGGTCGGCGTCTCCATCGACGGTCGCGCCGAAGAGGTCACGGACGGCGACGAGGTGAAGCGCGTCAACGATCTGATCATCAAGCGCGCGCCAGAAGTCAGCCCCTGGGCGCCGGGCGGGGACGCCGTGGCGGTGGTTAAGGTTGTTCCCGAGGAGATCGAGGCTGTGGCGGTGATCGATGGCCGCAGCCGCGCCCAGACCTTCTCGATCGGCGACGCCGACGATCTGGTCAAAGGCCTGAGCTATGAGCCGAGCGCGGTGGCGCGGTTGTTCTGAGGAAAATCCGCGGCTTCATGCGTCTGCGGCGCAGATGGCCCTTGAAATGGCCGTAGGGCTCGGGCATACGCCCCCCTCTGGCGAGGGTCGCGCCGCTGGAACGATTTCCACGGCGCGCTGATCTTTGTCCGGGACACTAGGAGTGTAGCTCAGCTGGTAGAGCATCGGTCTCCAAAACCGAGGGCCGGGGGTTCGAGTCCCTCCACTCCTGCCATTCCCCCTGTTGTTATCGCCTGGGACTTCCCATGTGGGGCAGCAGGATCCAGAGGTTGAAGAGACGTCAAATGGCCAAGGCGAAGACCCCCGGCGGCCGCCGCACCACGGGGACCAAGACCGCAGCAGCCGCGCAAGGCGCAGCGACCGTGGCCGTCGACGCGCCCGCGCCGAAGAAAAAGACGTCCATCCCCCAGTTCATCAGCGAAGTCCGCGCTGAGGCCCGCAAGATCACCTGGCCCAGCCGCAAGGAGACCTGGATCACGTCGGTGATGGTCTTCATCATGGTGCTGATCGCAGCCGCTTTCTTCTGGATCGTGGATACGGGCCTTGGCTTCGCGTCCCGCATCATCCTCAGCCTTGGCCAATAAAGGAGACGCGCACATGACCGATGCAGCGCCCAAGCCGGCAGCCAATCCCCGCCACAAGTGGTACATCGTCCACGCCTATTCCAACTTCGAGAAAAAGGTCGCCGAACAGCTGCGCGACCAGGCCAGGCAACAGGGCCTGGAAGACGCCTTCTCCGAAATCCTGGTCCCGACCGAGGATGTCGTCGAGATCCGTCGCGGCAAGAAGGTCAACGCCGAGCGCAAATTCTTCCCCGGCTATGTGCTGGTGAAGATGGAGATGACCGACGAGGCCTATCACCTGGTCAAGAACACGCCGAAGGTCACGGGCTTCCTGGGCGCCGCGGGCGGCACCAAGCCGCTGCCGGTCTCGGAACGCGAAGTCCAGAACATCATCGGCCAGGTGGAAGAGGGCGTCGAGCGTCCGAAACCCACCATCCGCTTTGACATCGGCGAGAACGTCAAGGTCACCGACGGCCCGTTCGCCAGCTTCGACGGCCAGGTCGAGAGCGTCGACGAAGAGAACGCCCGCCTGCGCGTGGCCGTCTCCATCTTCGGCCGCCCGACCCCGGTCGATCTGGAATACAATCAGGTGGAGAAGGTCAGCGCCTGATCGGCCGCTGACGCCACGCAGAGATCGGGACCGTCTCCGGGCGGTCCCGTTTGCGTTTTCAGGGTCTGCCTGCTAAACGCGCGCCTTCGCTGGACGACCCTGGAGTCGCCCAGCGTCAAATCCGTGGGAGGCAGCCATGCCGGACCACGGCTCACCGGCCCGACGCATCGTCATCGGGTCATTCATAGGAGAGACCAATGGCCAAGAAGATTCTCGGCTATATCAAGCTGCAAGTGCCGGCCGCCTCGGCCACGCCTTCGCCCCCGATCGGCCCGGCTCTGGGTCAGCGCGGCGTGAACATCATGGGCTTCTGCAAGGAGTTCAACGCGCGGACCGAGAAGGAAGCCAAGGGCACCCCGCTTCCGACCGTCATCACCGTCTATCAGGACAAGTCGTTCACCTTCATCACCAAGACGCCCCCGGCGACCTGGTATCTGAAGCAAGCCGCTGGCATCAAGTCGGGCTCCAAGCTCGTCGGCCGCGAGTTCGCCGGCAAGATCACGCAGACGCAACTGCGCGAAATCGCCGAGAAGAAGATGAAGGACCTGAACGCGAACGACCTGGACGCCGCGTCGCGCATCATCGAGGGCTCGGCCCGCGCCATCGGCATTCAAGTGGTGGAGGGCTAAAGACATGGCTAAGCAGACCAAAGCCCATAAGGCCCGCACGGGCGTGACCGAAGACCTGCTGGTCTTCTCGGAAGCCATCAAGCTGGTGAAAGACAACGCCAAGGCCAAGTTCGACGAGTCGATCGAAATCGCCATCAACCTGGGCGTCGACCCGCGTCACGCCGACCAACAGGTCCGCGGCGTGGTGAACCTGCCCTCGGGCACCGGCCGTGACGTCCGCGTCGCCGTCTTCGCCAAGGACGCCAAGGCTGAAGAAGCCAAGGCGGCCGGCGCCGAGCACGTCGGCGCTGAAGACCTGTACGAGAAGATCGCCGGCGGCTTCATGGAGTTCGACCGCGTGATCGCGTCGCCGGACATGATGGCCCTGGTCGGCCGTCTGGGTAAGGTGCTGGGCCCGCGCGGCCTGATGCCGAACCCGAAGGTCGGCACCGTGACCCCGAACGTCGCTCAGGCCGTCAAGGACGCCAAGGGCGGCGCCGTTGAGTTCCGCGTCGAGAAGGCGGGCATCGTCCACGCCGGCATCGGCAAGGCCTCGTTCACCCAGGACGCCCTGGAAGCCAACGTCAAGGCCATCGTGGACGCTCTCGTCCGCGCCAAGCCGTCGGGCGCCAAGGGCACCTATGTGAAGCGCATCGCCCTGTCCTCGACGATGGGCCCGGGCTTCAAGGTCGACCCGGCTTCGCTGGGCGCCTGATAGGCTTCACGGCTAAGAATGACGACGGCCCCGGAAGAGCGATCTTCCGGGGCCGTTTTCTTTGTTCGATGGGCCGCGCAGACGCACCGTGGGCGGGCCACGGAGCGCGGAACAGCGAGGCTAATCCACCGTTCTGTACCCGGATGACTTGACGAGGCGGGTGGGAATCCGGTCTTGGAGCCCGGGCGCCCCGGCGGCGACCGTATCGGAGAGGCTTCATGCTCAACTGGTTTCAGGCGCTGCTGCCTAAGGAAGATAACTTCTTTCGGCTGTTCGACGCCCATGCTCTGAGCCTGGCCCACGGCGCTGCCGCGCTGCGCAAGATGATGGACGGCGGGCCCGAGACCAGCGAATGGTGCGCCAAGGTGGTCGCGCATGAAGAGGAAGCCGACGAGGTCGCGCGCGAGGTTCTGTTCGCCGTGCGCCGTAGCTTCATCACCCCGTTCGACCGGGCCGACATCCGGGGGCTGACCAACTCTCTGGACGACACCATCGACCAGATGCAGAAGGCGGCCAAGGTCGTCACCCTGTACGAGATGCGCGACTTCTCGCCGAAGATGCAGGAACTGGCCGACATCGCCGTGCAGTGCGCGGCCCTGACGCAGGAAGCCTTCACCCTGCTGCCGGCCATGCGCAAGAATCACGACCGGCTGAACGTCCTGACCGAACAGATCACCGACCTGGAGGCGCGCAGCGACGACCTGTACGACGCCGGGATGAAGGCGCTGTATGAGGCGCACCGCCATGACGGCACGGGCGGCAACACTCTGGGCTTCATCATCGGCAGCCAACTGCTGGATCACCTGGAGAAGGTGATCGACCGGTTCGAGGATGTGGCCAACCGCATCAACGGCGTCCTGGTCGAGCACCTGTAGAACCATCATGGATCACGCCCTCCTGATCCTGGTCTTCCTGATCGGCGTCGCCCTGCTGTTCGACTTCCTGAACGGCCTGCACGATGCGGCCAACTCTATCGCCACCATCGTCGCCACGCGCGTCCTGCCGCCGATCTATGCGGTCGGGTGGGCGGCCTTCTTCAACTTCATCGCCTTTCTGTTCTTCGGGCTGCACGTTGCGGACACGATCGGCCGGGGCATCATCTCGCCCGACGTCATTTCGGATCAGGTGATCTTCGGCGCTCTGATGGGCGCCATTCTCTGGAACGTCATCACCTGGATGTTCGGGATTCCGTCGTCCAGTTCGCACGCTTTGATCGGCGGCCTGTTGGGGGCCGGCATCGCCAAGGCGGGCAGCGGAGCCGTGGTCATCAGCGGCGTGCTGAAGACGGTCGGCGCCATCTTCATGTCTCCGGCCATCGGCTTCCTGCTGGCGCTGCTGCTGGTGCTGATCGTGTCCTGGCTGTTCGCCAAGGCCAATCCGAACTTCGCCGACAGAATCTTCCGTGGTTTGCAGTTCGTCTCCGCCTCGGCCTATTCGCTGGGGCACGGCGGCAACGACGCCCAGAAGACGATGGGCATCATCGCCATCCTGCTCTATTCGCGCGGCATGCTGGGGGCCGAGTTCCATGTGCCTTTCTGGGTGGTCATCACCTGTCAGGCGGCCATCGCCCTGGGCACGCTGTTCGGCGGCTGGAAGATCGTTCACACCATGGGGTCGCGGATCACGCGGCTTAGCCCCCAGCAGGGGTTCTGCGCCGAGACGGGCGGGGCCATCACCCTGTTCGCGGCGACCAGCATGGGCATTCCGGTGTCCACCACCCACACCATCACCGGCGCCATCGTCGGCGTGGGTGCGGCCAAGCGGGTCTCGGCCGTGCGCTGGAGCGTGGCGCGCAGCATCGTCACCGCCTGGTTCATCACCATGCCGGCGGCCGCCGCCATCGGCGCCCTGTTCTACGCCCTGGGCGGCCTGTTCCTGACCTGATGTCGAACAAGCCCCGGACCCTGTCATCGGAGACGCGCCAGGTCGCGGCCTTGCCCTGGCGGCACGGGCCGGACGGCGTGGAGATCATGATGATCACCTCGCGTGAGACGCGGCGCTGGGTCATCCCCAAGGGCAACCGCATGGCGGGCAAGACCGACGCCGAGGCCGCCGTGATCGAGGCCTATGAGGAGGCGGGCGTTCAAGGCGACGTCATGGGCGCGCCCATCGGCTGGTTCCGCTATGGCAAGCGGCTGAAGTCCGGGCGGGTCCAGGCCACCATCGCCAGCGTCTATCCGCTGGAGGTCTTCATCCAGCTGGGCGCCTGGCCCGAGGACGCCCAGCGCGAACGCCGCTGGATGTCGGCTGATGACGCTGCAGCCGTGGTGGACGAGGCGGAACTGGCGGAACTGATCCTTCACTTTCAGCCTAGCGGCGCGCCCGAGTAGGGCGATTGCCTTCCACCCAAGCCCTGTGGTTGATTTTCCCGCCGGGCCGTGTATAGAGCCCGCATCTCGTCAGGGCCTCGGTTCTGACGATGCCTGTCCGAGAACTTCGGGATGCGGGGGTCGCCCGCGTCATAATCGTCCAGAGAGCCCTCTGGCGCCGTGGGGAGATGGGGATGCAAAGAGCTTTCGTCCTGCCGGTATCCGGCGGGCGGGCCGCGCTTCCTTCGGACAATAAGACCGGCCTGAACGCTGTGCAGCGATGCATGGCGCTTAAGCCAAATCCGTCGTCGGGAATAAGCCCGGCGGCGAATGCCAAAACTGGAGACCACAATGGACCGCGCACAAAAAGCCGAGTCGATCGAACAGCTGAAGAGCGTGTTCGCCGACGCGGGCGCCGTGGTCGTGACCCACAACCTGGGTCTGACCGTTGTGGAGATGGAAGACCTGCGCCGTCGCCTTCGTAAAGAAGGCGGTGCGTTCAAGGTGGTGAAGAACCGTCTGGCGCTCAAGGCGCTGGGCGTCGAGGAAGGCAGCGAGTACCACGACCTGTTCAAGGGTCCCGTGGGCATCGCTTATGCAGCCGACCCGGTCACCGCCGCCAAGGTCACGGCCGAATTCGCCAAGGGGAACGACAAGTTCAACATCCTTGGCGGTTTCATGGGCGACAAGGTTCTGGACGCCAAGGGCGTCGAGGCCCTGTCCAAGCTGCCGTCGCTGGATCAACTGCGCGGCAAGCTCATCGGCCTGCTGCAAGCCCCGGCGACCAAGGTTGCTGGCGTCCTGCAGGCGCCGGCCGGCCAACTGGCTCGCGTCTTCAACGCGTACGCGACCAAAGACGCCGCCTAAGCCCCGTCATCTCTGCATATCTCTCTGAACCTCATCCTACCGAAGGAAGACTAACATGGCTGATCTCGCCAAAATCGTTGAAGAACTGTCGGCTCTGACCGTCCTGGAAGCCGCTGAACTGTCGAAGCTGCTGGAAGACAAGTGGGGCGTCTCGGCTGCTGCTCCGGTCGCCGTCGCTGCTGTCGCCGGCGCCGCTGCTCCGGCTGAAGCTGCTGAAGAGCAAACCGAGTTCACCGTTGTCCTGGTTGACGGCGGCGACAAGAAGATCAACGTCATCAAGGAAGTCCGCGGCGTCCGCACCGACCTGGGTCTGAAGGAAGCCAAGGACCTGGTCGAAGGCGCTCCGCAGCCGGTCGTCGAGAACGTCTCGAAGCAAGCCGCTGAAGAGCTGAAGAAGAAGCTGGAAGAAGCCGGCGCCAAGGTCGAAATCAAGTAAGATTTCGGATCTGGCCTCTGGTTCGCCAGAGACAGCTTTCAAAGCAAGACGGGCCGGAGGGAAACCTCCGGCCCGTTTTCTTTTTGGCGGTAAAGATATGCGCTGCGTTTTTCCCTCCCTGTCCCGGGGAGGGTGGCTGAGCCGACAGGGTGAAGCCGGGTGGGCGCGACGAGGCTCTCAGGACGCCGAGGTCGGGATCGCCTGGCCGCCCCCACCCGGTCTCCGCTTCGCTCCGACCACCCTCCCCGAGACGGGGAGGGAGAGGTGCCGCGCCTTGGTCCCTACCGCCGACGCGGGCTGAGGATGTCGCCCAGCCGATCCGGCGTGCCGGGAATGCGCTCCAGGCGCGGGTAACGCAGGCCGTCGTGGTAGTCGAAGTCGACCGTGCGATAGCGGTCGCCGTTCTTGAGCAGCAGGCGGATCGGGGCGTCGGTTCCCTTGGCGGCAGTGACGGCGTCGCGCAGTTTCTCGGCCGAGGCGGCGACGTCGTTGACGGCGACCAGTTCCCAGCCCGGCCCGATGTCGGCTTCGAAGGCGCGGCCGCCCCAGCGGATGCCGGTCAGCTTGTTCGAGGACGACAGGGTGAAGCCCAGGGAATACTGGAAATCGTTGGCCCAGCCCGACTGGACGCGCTTTTCATCGGCGGTCAGGCTGTCGGTGTAGGTGAGGCGGTAGCCGCCGCGGGTCAGACCGTCCAGCGGCGCCTTGGCGTCCGGCCCGTTGGCGTCGAGGCGCGTGCGCAGGAAGGTCGCCCAATCGTGCGGGTGGACCGCGTTCAGCGCCGTCACAACGTCGTCGAACGTATAGCCGCGCGGCGCCCAAGAGCCGTCGTCGCCGCCGAAGAAGCCCTTGGCGAAGTCATCCAGCGACTTCTTGCCGCCCGTCGCCTCGCGGATCAGGGTGTCGGCGTCCAGCCAGATCAGCAGGGCCTCGCGGTAGTAGTCCCCGGTGCCGCGCATCCACGAGGAATAGGGGTTCGAAGTGCGATAGCCGAGCAAGTTGTGGTTGTTCGTATCCTGCAGCGGACGCCATTCGCGGCCCGGCTGGTTGGCGTAGAAAGCCGCAACCTCGGCGAAGCTGGTCAGGATGTCGGCCTTGGAGGCCAGGCCCGAGCGCGCCGTCAGCACGTCGCCCCAGTATTCGGTCTGGCCTTCATAGACCCACAGCAGAGTGTTCTGCGTCGGAATGTTGTGGTTGGCGGTCAGTTCGTCGGCGGGGCGCTGGCGCTTGCCGTTCCAGGCGTGGGTGAACTCGTGCGGCAGCAGGCCGACGGCGCCCATGCTCTTGCCCCAGTTGGTGAAGAAGTCGGCCGGGACCGAGTTCTCGGACGAGCGGTGATGCTCCAGTCCGATGCCGCCCAGCTTGGACGTCGCCGCCAGCAGAAAGTCGTAGCGGTCATAGGGGCGGGCGCCGAACAGACGGTCGGTTTGGGTCACCAGATTTTCGAACCAGCCCAGTTGCTCGGCCGTGGGCGCCAGATCCTTGGCCGTATCGGCGATGATGTTCAGGTGCACGGCGCCTTCGCCGTCGCCCCGGCGCGGGTCGATGGCGATGCGCTGGAAGTGGGCGCCGCCGAACAGGGGGCTGTCGATCAGGGTGTAGAGGTCGGTCGGCTTGAACGTGGCCAAACCGTCGACGAAGCTTTCGGTGTCGAGGGCGACGCCGTATTTCCAGCCCTGCGGCAGGCGGATCGACGGGGCGAAGGTGATGCCGGTCGAGCGATAGCCCGCCGGATAGAGCAGGGCCTTCTCCCACTGCAGATTGACCATCTCGGGCGTCATGACGACGCGCCAGGTTGAGTTGTCGGGCTGGGTCAGCCACTGGAACTCGACGGTGATCTCGCTGATCCCTTGCGGCACGTCGAGGTGGAAGGCGTAGGGGTCGATGGTGTCGCGCAGCCAGCCGATGCGCTGTCCGCCGCCTTGGACCGTCACGCCAGAGACCAGCTGGATCGGGCCGGTGGCGGCGTGGTTGCCGGGCAAGAACTTCGGATAGAGCAGGACCAGATGGCCGGGCTGGACCGGGATGGTCTGGCGCACGCGGACGATCTTCTTCTCGACGTCGGTGGCGTCCACCTCATAGCGGATGACGCCAGGATAGGCCTCGGCGTTCGGCGCTGGGATCGGCGGCAGGGCGCGGGGCAGGGCCAAGGGCGTGTTCTGCGGCGTCGGTGCGGCGGGCGCCTGCGGGCCGGTCCATTGCTGGGCGAGGGCGGTCGAGGCGGCGGAGGACAGCAGCAGGGCGAGGGCGGCGGCGGGCAGGCGGCGAGTGATGATCATACTGTTCTCGTAACCCTTCTCCCCTCGGGGGAGAAGGTGGGCGGCGACGGAGCGCGACCTTCTCCCTGCCGTTCATCGGGAGGGTGGTCGCAGCGAAGCGGAGACCGGGTGGGGAGGGCTTGGCGATGTAGGACGCCGGCGCTTGATCAGCCTTGCCGCCCCACCCGGCTTCGGCCTGACGGCATCAGCCACCCTCCCCATGAAGGGGAGGGAGAGACGCCGCGCGTGGCTTTACCGCCGCTTCGGCGACAGGATGTCGCCCAGCCGGTCGGGCGTGCCTTCGATGCGCTCCAGGTGCGGGTAGCGCAGGCCGTCGTGGTAGTCGAAGCGCACCGTCTTGAAGACGTCGCCGTTCTTCAGGATCAGCTCGATCGGTTCGGGCGATCCCTTGGCGGCGGTGACGGCCTCCTTCAGCACGTCGGCCGAGGCGGCGCGGCCGCCGACGGCGACGACTTCCCAGCCCGAGGTCAGGCCCTGCTCGAACGCCGGGCCGCCCCACAGGACGGAGGTGATCTTGTTCGAATTGTTCATCATGAAGCCGAGCGAATAGGTGAAGTCGTTGCGGCCCAGTTCCTTATACAGGGCGCCCATGTAGCCGGACGGCTCCTCCTTGAAGACCAGGCGGTAGCCGCCGCGCTCGATGCCGTCCAAGGGACCGCGCGAGCCGGGGCCGACCGCGTCCAGCCGCTCGCGCAGGAAGGCGGCCCAGTCGTTGGCCTGCACCCCGTTCAGGGTCGAGGTCACGTCGGCGAAGGTGTAGGGGGCTGGATCCCAGTTCCCGTCCTCGACGCCGAAGAAGGCCTTGGCGAAGTCGTCCAGCGATCGCTTTCCGCTCGTCTGCTCTCGGATCAGGGTGTCGGCGTCCAGCCAGATCAGGGAGCCCTCGCGGTAATAGTCCTCGCTGCGCTGATAGGAGCCCCACGGCTGCGGGCGGCGCTGGCTGATGATCGGGTCGTTGGTGGTGTCCTGCATGGCGCGCCACTGGCGGCCGGGGATGTTCTGGAAGCTGGCTGCGCTCATGGCCAGCACGTCCAGCGCTTGCTGCTTGCTCATCAGCCCCGCGCGGGCGGTCAGGACAAGGCCCCAATACTGTGTCTGGCCCTCATAGACCCACATGAGGGAGTTCTGCAGCGGCTCGTTCAGATTGGGCGTCAGCTGATCCGCCGGGCGGCGCCACTTGCCGTTCCAGCTGTGGGTGTATTCGTGGCCCAGCAGGTCGCGGTCGGCCAGGGTCGCCTCGCGGTCGGTGAAATACTTCACGTCGACGCTGTTCTCGGACGAGCGGTGATGCTCCAGGCCGATGCCGCCCAGCTTGTCGGTCACCGCCAGCAGGAAGTCGTAGTGGTTGAAGTGGCGCGCGCCGAACAGGCGGTCGGCCTGCTGGACCAGATTGCGGTGAAGCTGGATGTGCTCGTCGCTGGCTTCCAGCATCTTGGCGGTGTCGGCCACGACGTTCAGGCGCACCGGCGAGCGGCCGCCCGGATCCAGGTCGATCTGGCGATAGTGGGCGCCCGCAAAGACCGGGCTGTCGGCCAGATGCTCCAGCGTGATGGGGGCGAAGGTGGCCAGGCCATTCTCGAAGCTGACGGTGTCGAGCCCGGCGCCGTAGTTCCAGCCCTGCGGCAGCCTCAGCGTCGGCTGGAAGGTGATCTGGCGCGAGTAATAGCCCGCTGGATAGAGCAGGGCCTTTTCCCACTGGATGTTGAGCATCTCGGGCGTGACGACGACGCGGCCCTGAGCGCCCTCAATCGGCGTCAGCCACTGGAAGGCGACATCGACCTCGCTCACCCCGGCCGGAACCTCGATCTGATAGGCCCAGGGCTGGACGGTGTTGCGCACCCATGCCAGCCGCTGGCCGTTGGCGGTGAAGGTCAGGCCGCCGACGTTGGCGACCGGGCCGACCGGGCCGTGCTGGCCGGGAATCCATTGCGGATAGAAGAGGATCAGCGGGCCGGGGCCGCTGACGGGGATGGTCTGGCGCACCTGGATCAGGCGCCGGTCGATGTCGGTGGCGTCGACATGCAGCTTGATGACGCCGGGATACGCTTCGTCCTTGGCGGCCGGAATCGGCGCGAGCGCGACGCGAAGGGCGGGCGTGCCGACCTGGGCCAGCGCGGGCGCGCCCGCTGCGAACAGAAGGACCGAGGCGCTGGCGGCCAGGAGGAAACGTTGCATGACGGCTATCTCAGGACGGCCGCCCCCACGCGACCTCGACAAGGAGGCGCAGACGACAGCGTGTCGCCGGCGTCGTCAAGGCGAATGACGATTCCGTGTCGCGGCCGACCCGTCAGCCCTGCGGGTTCACGTCCAGCAGTTCGACCGTGAAGCGCAGCGCCGAGTTGGCGGGGATTTCCGTTCCCATCCAGCGCGAGCCGTAAGCCAGGTCGGCGGGGATGACGAACTCATAGGTCTCGCCCTCGCGCATCAGAGCCACGCCCTCGGTCCAGCCCTTGATGACGCGGTTCAGGGGGAAGGTCGCGGGCTCGTTGCGCGAGTAGGAGCTGTCGAATTCGCGCCCATCGATGAAGGTGCCGCGATAGTGGACCTTGACCGTGTCGGTCGCGGTCGGCTGGGCGCCGTTCGGATTGGCCTTGCTGACGAGGCGATATTGCAGGCCCGAGGGGGTCGAGGTCCAGCCGCGACGTTGGCTGTTCCACATCAGATAGGCGGCCTGGCCGACCTCCCAATTTTCCTGAGTCGCGGGTCCGACCGCCTCGCGCAGGCCGGGGTAGCCGACATCGGACGTCGAGGCGCAGGCGGCGAGCGATAGAGCGGCGAAGAGGGGCAGGGCGATGTGCTTCATAACGCAAGGCTTATCATATCAGCGTCATCGCGCCAGATGATTGAGCGAACGCCCCGCTCCTGTCATCCTGGAAGACACGCAGCGGCTATCCGGGATCGTCCGGAAGCGCCGCGTCTTGGGCGGTCCCGGCTCCGCCCGGCTGCGCCGCATGGCCGGGATGACGGTCCAGGATCAGATTATGCACAGGGCCTTTATTTCGCCGAAGAAGGGCGTATATATGCGCGCTTCGCAGATTCCATGAATCCCGCGCGAAAGCGCCGAGGCCCGGTTTGTCGCCCTCCGACCGGTGCGAAGGCGTCGCCCCTCCCCAAGGGGGCGGATACATCCAGGCGTCCTGATCCGCGTGAGGATCGAGGGTGGACGCCGAGAGACATTTAACGGTCACGGATCGCCGGTCGGCGCGCCGTGGCTGCTGCATTGAGAGCGGGCCTCGCAAGGGGCCGCGATTGGGAAAACAGAATGGCCAAGTCCACCGACGGTCTCGCCTTGGGTAAGATCGCTGCCGCCACGTCGTTTACCGGCAAGAAGCGCATTCGCTACAGCTTCGGGCGCATTCCCGAAGCCGTGCAGATGCCGAACCTGATCGAGGTTCAGCGCGCTTCGTACGAGCAGTTCCTGCAGCGCGAGTCGCGTCCGGGCCTGCGCAACGACGAGGGCATCGAGGCGGTCTTCAAGTCGGTGTTCCCGATCAAGGACTTCAACGAGCGCGCCGTCCTGGAATACGTCTCCTACGAGTTCGAGGACCCGAAGTACGACGTTGAGGAATGCATCCAGCGCGACATGACCTATGCCGCGCCGCTGAAGGTCAAGCTGCGCCTGATCGTGTTCGAGACCGAGGAAGAAACGGGCGCCCGTTCGGTCAAGGATATCAAGGAGCAGGACGTCTACATGGGCGACATCCCGCTCATGACGGACAAGGGCACCTTCATCGTCAACGGCACCGAGCGCGTGATCGTCTCGCAGATGCACCGCTCGCCGGGCGTCTTCTTCGACCACGACAAGGGCAAGACCCACTCGTCGGGCAAGCTGCTGTTCGCCGCCCGCGTGATCCCGTATCGCGGCTCGTGGCTGGACTTCGAGTTCGACGCCAAGGACATCGTCTACGTCCGTATCGACCGTCGTCGTAAGCTGCCGGCCTCGACCTTCCTCTATGCCCTGGGCATGGACGGGGAAGAGATCCTCAAGACCTTCTACGAGACGGTTCCGTACGAGAAGCGCGGCGAAGGCTGGGTCACGCCCTACAAGCCGGAACGCTGGCGCGGCGTGAAGCCGGAGTTCGACCTGGTCGACGCCGACACCGGCGAAGTGGTCGCCCCGGCCGGTCAGAAGATCAGCGCCCGCGCCGCCAAGAAGCTGGCCGACGGCGGTCTGAAGTCGCTGTCGCTGGCGGCTGACGCCCTGCTGACCAAGTATCTGGCCTCCGACGCCGTCAACTATCAGACCGGCGAAATCTACGCCGAGGCGGGCGACGAGCTGGACGCCGCGGCGATCGAGTTGCTGGAAGCCAACGGCTTCACCACCATCGACGTGCTGGACATCGACCACGTCACGGTCGGCGCCTACATGCGCAACACCCTGCGCGTGGACAAGAACACGGGCCGCGAGGACGCGCTGTTCGACGTCTATCGCGTCATGCGCCCGGGCGAGCCGCCGACGCCGGAAGCGGCCGAGGCCATGTTCAACTCCCTGTTCTTCGACGCCGAGCGCTACGACCTGTCGGCCGTGGGCCGCGTGAAGATGAACATGCGTCTGGAAACCCCTGAGGTTTCTGACGAAATCCGCGTCCTGCAGAAGGACGACGTGCTGAAGGTGCTGCAGATCCTGGTCGGCCTGAAGGACGGCCGCGGTGAGATCGACGACATCGACAACCTGGGCAACCGCCGGGTCCGTTCGGTCGGCGAACTGCTGGAAAACCAGTACCGCGTCGGCCTGCTGCGCATGGAGCGCGCCATCAAGGAGCGCATGTCCTCGGTCGATATCGACACGGTCATGCCGCACGACCTGATCAACGCCAAACCGGCCGCCGCCGCGGTGCGTGAATTCTTCGGCTCGTCGCAGCTGTCGCAGTTCATGGACCAGACGAACCCGCTGTCGGAAATCACCCACAAGCGTCGTCTGTCGGCGCTTGGCCCGGGCGGTCTGACGCGTGAGCGCGCGGGCTTCGAAGTCCGCGACGTTCACCCGACGCACTATGGCCGCATCTGCCCGATCGAAACGCCGGAAGGCCCGAACATCGGTCTGATCAACTCGCTGGCCACCCACGCCCGCGTGAACAAGTACGGCTTCATCGAAAGCCCGTACCGTCGCGTGGTCGACGGCAAGGCGACGGACGAGGTGGTCTACATCTCGGCCATGGAAGAGGCGAAGCACGTCATCGCCCAGGCCAACATCGAGCTGAAGGACGGCGAGATCGTCGAGGAGCTGGTGCCGGGCCGGATCAACGGCGATTCCCAGCTGTTGACCAAGGAAGCGGTCGACATGATGGACGTGTCGCCCAAGCAGGTCGTTTCGGTCGCCGCCGCCCTGATCCCGTTCCTGGAAAACGATGACGCCAACCGCGCGCTGATGGGCGCCAACATGCAGCGTCAGGCCGTGCCGCTGGTGAAGTCGGACGCGCCGCTGGTCGGCACCGGCATGGAAGCCGTCGTGGCCGTGGATTCCGGCGCTGTCGTGGTCGCCCGTCGTGAAGGCGTGGTCGAGCAGATCGACGGCACCCGTATCGTCGTGCGCGCCACGGGCGATGTGGAAGCCGGCCGCTCGGGCGTCGACATCTATCGCCTGTCGAAGTTCCAGCGTTCGAACCAGTCGACCTGCATCAACCAGCGCCCGATCGTGCGCGTGGGCGATGCGGTGAAGGCCGGCGACGTCATCGCCGACGGCCCGTCGACGGACCTGGGCGAACTGGCTCTGGGCCGCAACGCCCTGGTCGCCTTCATGCCCTGGAACGGCTACAACTTCGAAGACTCGATCCTGATCTCCGAACGGATCGTGCGCGACGACATCTTCACCTCGATCCACCTGGAAGAGTTCGAGGTCATGGCCCGCGACACCAAGCTGGGCCCGGAAGAGATCACCCGCGACATTCCGAACGTCGGCGAGGAAGCCCTGCGCAACCTCGACGAGGCGGGCATCGTGGCCATCGGCGCCGAAGTCCAGCCGGGCGACATCCTGGTCGGCAAGGTGACGCCGAAGGGCGAGAGCCCGATGACTCCGGAAGAGAAGCTGCTGCGCGCCATCTTCGGCGAGAAGGCTTCGGACGTGCGCGACACCTCGCTGCGCCTGCCGCCCGGCGTCGCCGGCACCATCGTCGACGTGCGCGTGTTCAACCGCCACGGCATCGACAAGGACGAGCGCGCCATGGCGATCGAGCGCGCCGAGATCGAGCGTCTGGGCAAGGACCGCGACGACGAGCTCAAGATCCTTGAGCGCAACGTCTACGGCCGCGTGAAGCCGCTGCTACTCGGCAAGACCGCCGTGTCCGGCCCGAAGGGCATGGGCCGCGGCGAGGTCACCGAAGAGAAGCTGGCCGAAGTGTCCAAGGGCCTGTGGTGGCAGGTCGCCCTCGACGACGAGAAGGCGATGGGCGAGCTGGAGGCCATGAAGAAGCAGTTCGAGGACGCCCGTAAGGCCCTCGACCGCCGCTTCGAAGACAAGGTCGAGAAGCTGCAACGCGGCGACGAGATGCCGCCTGGCGTCATGAAGATGGTCAAGGTCTTCGTGGCCGTGAAGCGCAAGCTGCAGCCGGGCGACAAGATGGCCGGCCGTCACGGGAACAAGGGCGTCATCTCCAAGATCCTGCCGATCGAGGACATGCCGTACCTGGAAGACGGCACCCACGTCGATGTGGTGCTGAACCCGCTGGGCGTGCCGTCGCGCATGAACATCGGTCAGATCTTCGAGACCCACCTGGGTTGGGCCGCCGCCGGTCTGGGCAAGCAGATCTCCGGTCTGCTGGAAGCCTGGCAGCACGGCGGTCAGAAGCAGGCTCTGATCGAGCGTCTGACCGAGGTCTATGGCGCGGACACCCCGCTGCCGGACGACGAGGAAGACCTGATCGAACTGGCGAAGAATCTGTCTAAGGGCGTGCCCTTCGCGACCCCGGTCTTCGACGGCGCGCGCATCTCGGACATCGAGGACCTGCTGGAATCGGCGGGCCTGGACCGTTCGGGCCAGTCGATCCTGTACGACGGTCAGACCGGCGAGCAGTTCAAGCGTCCGGTCACGGTCGGCTACATCTACATGCTGAAGCTGCACCACCTGGTCGACGACAAGATCCACGCCCGTTCGATCGGCCCGTACTCGCTCGTCACCCAGCAGCCGCTGGGCGGTAAGGCGCAGTTCGGCGGTCAGCGCTTCGGGGAAATGGAGGTCTGGGCTCTGGAAGCTTACGGCGCCGCCTACACCCTGCAGGAAATGCTGACGGTGAAGTCGGACGACGTGGCCGGCCGGACCAAGGTCTACGAGGCCATCGTCCGCGGCGACGACAGCTTCGAGGCCGGCATCCCCGAGTCGTTCAACGTGCTCGTGAAGGAAATGCGCTCGCTGGGCCTGAACGTGGAGCTGGAAAACAGCTGATCGGATCAAGCGCCCTTCCTCGCCCCGGCGGGGAAGGGCGGTCCGCCTGTTCTCCTCTCTGAATGATTTTCGCGGGGCATTCCCGCAGAAGGAAAAAAGATGAACCAGGAAGTCCTGAACATCTTCAACCCGGTTCCGGTCACCCCGACCTTCGACCAGATCAAGATCGCCCTGGCCTCGCCGGAGAAGATCCGCTCGTGGTCGTTCGGCGAGATCAAGAAGCCGGAAACCATCAACTACCGCACGTTCAAGCCCGAGCGTGACGGCCTGTTCTGCGCCCGTATCTTTGGCCCGACCAAGGACTACGAATGCCTGTGCGGCAAGTACAAGCGCATGAAGTACAAGGGCATCATCTGCGAGAAGTGCGGCGTTGAGGTCACCCTGGCCCGCGTCCGTCGCGAGCGCATGGGCCACATCGACCTGGCCGCCCCGGTCGCCCACATCTGGTTCCTGAAGTCGCTGCCGAGCCGCATCTCGCTGATGCTGGACATGGCGCTGAAGGACGTGGAACGCGTCCTGTACTTCGAGAACTACATCGTCACCGAGCCGGGCCTGACCCCGCTGAAGCAGAACCAGTTGCTGACGGAAGACGAATTCTATCACTATCAGGAAGAGTTCGGCGACGACGGCTTCACGGCCGAGATCGGCGCTGAAGCCGTCCGCAACCTGCTGATGGCGATCGACCTGAACGCCGAGGCCGAGAAGCACCGCGCCGAACTGGCCGACAACCCGTCGGAGCTGAAGGCCAAGAAGGCGTCCAAGCGCCTGAAACTGCTGGAGGCCTTCATCGAGTCGGGCAACAAGCCCGAGTGGATGATCCTGACCATCGTGCCGGTCATCCCGCCCGAGCTTCGCCCGCTGGTGCCGCTGGACGGCGGCCGCTTCGCGACGTCGGACCTGAACGACCTGTATCGCCGGGTCATCAACCGGAACAACCGCCTGAAGCGCCTGATCGAGCTGCGCGCGCCGGACATCATCATCCGCAACGAAAAGCGGATGCTGCAGGAGTCGGTCGACGCCCTGTTCGACAACGGCCGTCGCGGCCGCGTGATCACGGGCGCCAACAAGCGTCCGCTGAAGTCGCTGGCCGACATGCTGAAGGGCAAGCAGGGCCGCTTCCGTCAAAACCTGCTGGGCAAGCGCGTCGACTACTCGGGCCGTTCGGTCATCACCGTGGGCCCCGAGCTGAAGCTGCACGAGTGCGGCCTGCCCAAGAAGATGGCGCTGGAGCTGTTCAAGCCCTTCATCTACGCGCGTCTGGACGCCAAGGGCCTGTCGGGCACCGTCAAGCAGTCCAAGCGCATGGTGGAGCGCGAGCAGCCCGCCGTCTGGGACATCCTGGACGAGGTCATCCGCGAGCACCCGGTTCTGCTGAACCGCGCTCCGACGCTTCACCGTCTGGGCATCCAGGCGTTCGAGCCCAAGCTGATCGAGGGCAAGGCCATCCGCCTGCACCCGCTGGTCTGTACGGCGTTCAACGCTGACTTCGACGGCGACCAGATGGCCGTGCACGTCCCGCTGAGCCTCGAGGCCCAGCTGGAAGCGCGCGTCCTGATGATGTCGACGAACAACATCCTGTCGCCCGCCAACGGCAAGCCGATCATCGTGCCGTCGCAGGACATCGTGCTCGGCCTCTACTACCTGTCGCTGGTCAAGGAAGGTCAGCCGGGCGAGGGCAAGCTGTTCGCCAACATGGGCGAAATCGACGCGGCGCTGGACGCCCGTGTCGTGACCCTGCACACCAAGATCAAGGCGCGCTGGACCGAGATGAACTCGGAAGGCGAAGTCGTGACCAAGGTGATCGACACCACGCCGGGCCGGATGAAGCTGGGCGCTCTGCTGCCGCTCAACGCCAACATCGGCTACAACCTTCTGGACAAGAACCTGACCAAGAAGGAAATCGGCAACCTGATCGATCAGGTCTATCGCCACTGCGGTCAGAAGGCGACGGTCATCTTCGCCGACCAGATGATGCAGATGGGCTTCCGCGAGGCGGCCAAGGCGGGCATCTCGGTGGGCAAGGACGACATCGTCATCCCGGCCAAGAAGGAACAGCTGGTCAACGAAACCCGCACTCAGGTCGAGGAGTACGAGCAACAGTACGCCGACGGCCTGATCACCAAGGGCGAGAAGTACAACAAGGTCGTCGACGCCTGGGCCAAGGCCACGGACAAGATCGCCGATGAGATGATGGGCGAAATCGCCCAGCCGCGCGTCCTGATCAAGGGTCAGGAGCCGGACATCAACTCGGTCTACATGATGGCCAACTCGGGCGCCCGTGGTTCGCAGGCGCAGATGAAGCAGCTGGGCGGGATGCGCGGCCTGATGGCCAAGCCCTCGGGCGAGATCATCGAGACGCCGATTATCTCGAACTTCAAGGAAGGCCTGACCGTCCTTGAATACTTCAACTCCACCCACGGCGCCCGTAAGGGTCTGGCCGACACCGCGCTGAAGACCGCCAACTCGGGTTACCTGACCCGTCGTCTGGTGGACGTGGCGCAGGACTCCATCGTCACCGAGGAAGACTGCGGCTCGACGCGCGGCATCACCCTGCGCGCCGTGGTCGAAGGCGGCGACGTGCTCGTCTCGCTGGGCCAGCGCGTCCTGGGCCGTTACGCGGCCGAGGACATCAAGGAGCCGGGCGGCGAAGTCCTGTTCCCTGCCGACACCTATCTGCAGGAAGAGGAAGTCGAGCTGATCGACAAGGTGGGCGTCCAGTCCATCAAGGTCCGTTCGGCCCTGACCTGTGAAGCCGACACCGGCATCTGCGCGACCTGCTACGGCCGCGATCTGGCGCGCGGCACCAACGTCAACATCGGCGAAGCGGTCGGCGTCATCGCCGCACAGTCGATCGGCGAGCCGGGCACCCAGCTGACGATGCGGACCTTCCACATCGGCGGTACGGCCCAGGTGGCGGAAACCTCCTTCTTCGAGGCGACCAACGCCGGCGTCATCAAGGTCGTCGGCCCGACCGTTATCGCCGCCCACGGCGATCCGGTGGCCATGAGCCGCAACGTCGTGGTCACCGTGACGGTCGACGGCAAGGACCGCGAATCCTACAAGGTGCCTTACGGCGCGCGCCTGCGCGTCAAGGAAGGCTCCGAAGTGGCCAAGAACCAGCGCCTGGCCGAGTGGGACCCCTACACCACCCCGATCCTGACGGAAGTCGGCGGCGTGGTGCGCTTCGAGGACCTGGTCGACGGCCTGTCCGTCAAGGAAGAGACCGACGAGGCCACGGGCATCGCCCAGCGCGTCGTCTCCGACTGGCGCGCCAGCCCGCGCGGCGCGGACCTGCGTCCGGCCATGGGCGTCACCCAGGGCGACAGCTACGCCAAGCTGTCGAGCGGCTCTGACGCGCGCTATCTGCTGCCCGTCGGCGCCATCCTGTCGGTGGCCAACGGCGACGAGGTCAAGCCGGGCGACATCGTCGCGCGTATCCCGACTGAAGGCGCCAAGACCCGGGACATCACCGGCGGTCTGCCGCGCGTGGCCGAACTGTTCGAAGCCCGTCGTCCGAAGGATTGCGCGGTCATCGCCGAGATGGACGGTCGCGTCGAATTCGGTCGCGACTACAAGAACAAGCGCCGCATCAAGATCACCCCGGAGCCGGATGCCGACGGCAACCAGGGCGAAGCGGTCGAGTTCCTGATCCCCAAGGGCAAGCACATCTCCGTCCACGACGGGGACCTGATCCAGAAGGGCGACTACATCATCGACGGCAACCCGGATCCGCACGACCTGCTGCGCATCCAGGGCGTCGAGGCGCTGGCCGAGTATCTGGTGAACGAAGTGCAGGAGGTCTACCGACTGCAGGGCGTGCCGATCAACGACAAGCACATCGAGGTGATCGTCCGTCAGATGCTGCAGAAGGTCGAAGTCATCGACTCCGGCGAAACCACCCTGATCCGTGGCGACACGGTCGAAGTGGCTGAAGCCGCTGTCGAGAACGCCAAGGTGGAGAAGCGTGGCGGCCGTCTGGCGATCACGCAGCCGGTCCTGCTGGGCATCACCAAGGCGTCGCTGCAGACCCGCAGCTTCATCTCGGCGGCGTCGTTCCAGGAGACCACCCGCGTCCTCACCGAGGCTTCGGTCCACGGCAAGAAGGACATGCTGGAAGGCCTGAAAGAAAACGTCATCGTCGGCCGTCTGATCCCGGCCGGCACCGGCGCCTACCTGCGCAGCCTGCAGAAGATCGCCAACGAGCGCGACGCTGTGCTGACCCAAGCCCGCGAAGAGGCGGTCGAGCCGCTTCCCGCGGATCTGGCCCTGGAGCTGGAACAGTCGGCCGACTGATCCGGGTTCAGACCTGAAAGACTGAAGAGGGCGGCGTCGAAAGGCGCCGCTCTTTTTTGTTGGCCTATCGCGCCTTGCGCTACTTGAGGCCGTTTGTTTGGCCTATCGCGCCTTGCGCTACTTGAGGCCGTTTGTTTGGCCTATCGCGCCTTGCGCTACTTGAGGCCGGTTGTTTGGCCTGTCGCGCCTTGCGCTGCTTGAGGCCGTTTGTCGGCCTACCGCGCCTTGCGCTACTTGAGGCTGTTGGGCGTGGCGAGCTCATGGGGGCCGTGTGCTGGAAGCCTACTGCGGCCGCATCGCCTCGCGGGGGCCGGCGGCGCCGGGCGTCATCGGGCGGCCCGAGGCGGGGGCGCCGTCGCGGCGGGTCTGGACATTCCGGCTGGAGTCCATCTGCATCGAGGAATCCAGATGGGCGCCCGCGCAGCCCGTGCCGAAGTTGGAGCCGGGGCAGTCCTGCGGCGCCAGGACGCCGACGCCCCCGCTGAGCGGGCGGCGCTTGGCCTCATAGCGTTGCAGCTCGCGCGCGCCTTCGCGAGCGAAACGGGCGTCGCGCTCTGAATTGCCGCTGCCGGCGATGGGGCGACGCGCCGCAGCCTCGGCGGCGCGCTCATTGAACCGCTCGTCGCAGAGGGCCCGTTCGGCGCGGGTCAGCAGTTCCGTCGAGCGGCAGCCCGCCGGAGAGGTGCGCAGCGCACGCGCCGTGGCGGCGGCCTGGCTTTCGGGCGTCACCTGCCAGGGATCGGCGGCTTGTGCGCCGGGCGGGGCGGGCGCGCCGTCGGGGGCTTCGCGGGCCAGGCGCGGCGCCAGCGGGGCGGGGCGTTCGGCGGCGGTAAGAGCGGGCGCCGTTTCGCGGCTGAACGGACCCGCGGGGCGGACCTGCGGCGCGGGGGCGACGGCGGGCAGGCGCGGCCGCTCATCGGGCAGAAGAGGGCGCGGCTCTATATCGAGATAGACGATCGGAAGCGTGGTTGTGACCAGATTCGGCGCCGGTCTGACGGTCTGGAAGGCAAGGGGGGCCAGCAGCAGGCCGTGGATCAGCACCGAGACGCCGATCGTCGCCGCGCGTCGTCGGCCCGACGGGCGGCCCGAGCTCAATCTGTCCAGAACCGCGACGGTCATGCGACCTCCCCATCCCTCAATGAGAACATGGCTTTGCAAGCGTGGCGATATGTGGGCGGAGCGCTGAACAGGACGAACGGCGTGCGATAAGGCCGGCGCCTCTGCGAATCTCTTGACCTGTTAACGGATCGCGCGTAGAAGCCGCGCACTTTCGAGAGGTGGGCGGTTCGCCGTTCGCTCAGATCGTGACAATCGAACGGACGGGCTGCGCCCGCCGGAACGCCCGAAGCGCGCGTTCCGGTTTTTCTGTTTGGGCGTCTCGTTCGGCTCGATAACACCCGGGCGGGGCTTCGGTCCCGTTCAAAAGAAGGCTCATGAGGCGCTCCGGTCGAAAGACACACGCCTCCACATCGAAAAGAGACGAATTCGAATGCCCACGATCAACCAGCTGATCCGCAAGCCCCGCAAGCCGAAGCCGGTCCGCAACAAGGTCCCGGCCCTGGAGGGTTCGCCCCAGCGCCGCGGCGTCTGCACCCGCGTCTACACCACGACCCCGAAGAAGCCGAACTCGGCTCTGCGTAAGGTCGCCAAGGTCCGTCTGGCCAAGAACGGCGTCGAAGCCGTGTGCTACATCCCCGGCGAAGGCCACAACCTGCAGGAGCACTCGGTCGTGCTGATCCGCGGCGGCCGCGTGAAGGACTTGCCCGGCGTTCGCTACCACATCCTGCGCGGCGTGCTCGACACCCAGGGCGTCAAGGACCGCAAGCAGCGTCGTTCGCACTACGGCGCCAAGCGTCCGAAGTAATCCGCTCCTAGCGCCCTACAGATTTAAGAGGATACATCCATGTCCCGTCGTCACCGCGCTCAGAAGCGTGAAGTTCTGCCGGATCCGAAGTTTGGCGACCTGGTGGTCACCAAGTTCATGAACTACGTCATGTACGAAGGTAAGAAGGCCGTCGCCGAAAACATCGTTTACGGCGCCTTCGACATCCTGGCTGACAAGAAGAAGGAACAGACTGCGGTCGAAACCTTCCACGCTGCGCTGGAAAACGTCGCTCCGGCCGTCGAAGTTCGTTCGCGTCGCGTCGGCGGCGCCACCTATCAGGTGCCGGTCGAGGTCCGTCCGGACCGTCGTCGCGCCCTGGCCATCCGTTGGCTGGTCAACGCTGCGCGCAACCGCGGCGAGAACACCATGACCGAAAAGCTGGCCGCCGAGCTGCTGGACGCCTCGAACAACCGTGGCACCGCCGTCAAGAAGCGCGAAGACACCCACAAGATGGCCGAAGCCAACCGCGCCTTCAGCCACTACCGCTGGTAACGTCTTAAAACCGTCCCTCTTCTTCGGATAATGGGACGGTCGCCAATCAGACGATCCGGCGCGGGCGTTCAGACTGAACCGCCCGCGCCGTCATATCCGACATCCCAGGGCGCTCGCGCGTCCGCGAAGCTCCCGGAAGGCAAATCCAATGCCCCGCACACATAAAATCGAAGACTACCGCAACTTCGGCATCATGGCCCACATCGACGCGGGCAAGACGACGACGACCGAGCGGATCCTGTTCTACACCGGCAAGAACCACAAAATGGGCGAGACGCACGATGGCGCGTCCACCATGGACTGGATGGACCAGGAGCAGGAACGCGGCATCACCATCACGTCGGCCGCGACGACCGCCTTCTGGAAAGAGAAGCGCCTCAACATCATCGACACCCCCGGCCACGTGGACTTCACCATTGAAGTCGAGCGTTCGCTGCGCGTGCTCGACGGCGCCGTGACCGTTCTGGACGGCAACGCCGGTGTCGAGCCGCAGACGGAAACCGTCTGGCGCCAGGCCGACAAGTACAAGGTTCCGCGCATCGTCTTCGTCAACAAGATGGACAAGATCGGCGCCGACTTCGAGAAGTCGGTCGAGTCGATCCGCGACCGTCTGGGCGCCAAGGCTGTGCCGATCCAACTGCCGATCGGTTCGGAATCGAACCTGAAGGGCGTGATCGACCTGGTCGAGATGAAGGCCCTGGTCTGGGAAACCGACCAAGTCGGCGCCTCGGCCGATGTGCGCGACATCCCGGCTGACCTGGCCGACGCCGCCGCCGAAGCCCGCCAGTACCTGGTCGACAACGCCGTCGAGATCGACGACGAGGCCATGGAGGCCTACCTGGGCGGCGAAGAGCCGTCGGTGGAAGTGCTGAAGCGCTGCATCCGCAAGGCCGTCATCTCGGGCGCCTTCTATCCGATCCTGTGCGGCTCGGCCTTCAAGAACAAGGGCGTGCAGCCCCTGCTGGACGCCGTCGTCGACTACCTGCCGTCGCCGGTGGACATCCCCGCCATTCCGGGCATCGACTTCAAGACCGAAGAGCCGACCTCGCGTCAGGCTTCGGACGATGAAGCCCTGTCGGTCCTGGCGTTCAAGATCATGGACGACCCCTTCGTCGGCTCGATCACCTTCTGCCGCGTCTACTCGGGCAAGATGGAGACCGGCCAGTCGCTGCTGAACTCGTCGCGCGACAAGCGCGAGCGCGTCGGCCGCATGCTGCTGATGCACTCGAACAACCGTGAAGACATCAAGGAAGCCTACGCAGGCGACATCGTCGCCCTGGCTGGCCTGAAGGAAACCCGCACCGGCGACACCCTGTGTGATCCGCTGAAGTCGCCGGTCATCCTCGAGAAGATGGAATTCCCGGCGCCGGTGATCGAGATCGCCGTCGAGCCCAAGACCAAGGCCGACCAAGAGAAGCTGGGCGTCGCCCTGGCCAAGCTGGCTTCGGAAGATCCGTCCTTCACCGTCTCGACCGACCACGAGTCGGGCCAGACGATCCTGAAGGGCATGGGCGAGCTGCACCTGGACATCAAGATCGACATCCTGAAGCGCACCTACAAGGTCGAAGCGACCATCGGCGCGCCGCAGGTGGCCTATCGCGAATCCATCAGCCGCAAGGCCGAGATCGACTACACCCACAAGAAGCAGACCGGCGGTACGGGCCAGTTCGCCCGCGTCAAGCTGGTGTTCGAGCCGGGCGAGCCGGGTTCGGACTTCGTCTTCGAGTCGGCCATCGTCGGCGGCGCCGTGCCCAAGGAATACATCCCGGGCGTGGAAAAGGGCCTGAAGTCGGCCAAGGACAACGGCCTGCTGGCCGGTTTCCCGGTCATCGACGTCAAGGCGACCCTGATCGACGGCGCCTTCCACGACGTCGACTCCTCGGTGCTGGCGTTTGAAATCGCTTCGCGGGCCGCGTTCCGCGAACTGAAGGAGAAGGGCGGACCGAAGCTGCTCGAGCCGATCATGGCCGTCGAGGTCGTGACCCCGGAAGAGTACCTGGGCTCGATCATCGGCGACCTGAACGGCCGTCGCGGCATGATCCAAGGTCAGGACATGCGCGGCAACGCTGTCGTCGTGAACGCCTTCGTGCCGCTGGCCAACATGTTCGGCTATGTGAACACGCTGCGCGGCATGTCGCAGGGCCGCGCCCAGTTCACCATGCAGTACGACCACTATGAAGCGGTGCCGCAACACGTCGCCGACGAAGTGATCAAGAAGTACGCCTAAATCCGTCTTTCGGACGGACGCACTTGAAAACGGGGCGGTTTGAGCACAAATCGCCCCACCTATCCCCAAACCCATTTGGACCCCCGCTTTGGGGATTCCAGGAGCTAGAGAATGGCCAAGGAAAAGTTCGAACGCACTAAGCCGCACGTGAACATCGGCACGATCGGCCACGTTGACCACGGCAAGACGACGCTGACGGCGGCGATCTCGATGACGCTGGCGAAGGCCGGCGGCAGCAAGGCGATGAACTACGCCGACATCGACAACGCGCCGGAAGAAAAAGCGCGCGGCATCACCATCAACACGTCGCACGTGGAATATGAGACGGCCAACCGTCACTACGCGCACGTGGACTGCCCGGGCCACGCCGACTACGTGAAGAACATGATCACGGGCGCCGCCCAGATGGACGGCGCGATCCTGGTGTGCTCGGCCGCTGACGGCCCGATGCCGCAGACCCGCGAGCACATCCTGCTGTCGCGTCAGGTCGGCGTTCCGGCCCTGGTGGTGTTCCTGAACAAGGTCGACATGGTCGACGACGAGGAGCTGCTGGAGCTGGTCGAAATGGAAGTGCGCGAGCTGCTCAGCTCGTACCAGTTCCCGGGCGACGACATTCCGGTGATCAAGGGCTCGGCCCTGGCCGCTGTCGAAGACCGCGACCCGCAGATCGGCGAAGAGCGCATTCTGGAGCTGATGGCGGCGGTCGACGCCTACATCCCGCAACCGGAACGCCCGATCGACATGCCGTTCCTGATGCCGGTCGAAGACGTGTTCTCGATCTCGGGCCGCGGCACCGTGGTGACGGGTCGCGTCGAGCGCGGCATCGTCAAGGTCGGTGAAGAAGTCGAAATCGTCGGCATCCGTCCGGTTCAGAAGACGACCTGCACGGGCGTCGAAATGTTCCGCAAGCTGCTGGACCAAGGTCAAGCCGGCGACAACGTGGGCGTGCTGCTGCGCGGCACCAAGCGTGAAGACGTCGAGCGCGGCCAGGTGCTGTGCAAGCCGGGTTCGATCACCCCGCACACCAAGTTCGTGGCTGAGGCCTACATCCTGAACAAGGAAGAAGGCGGCCGTCACACGCCGTTCTTCACGAACTACCGCCCGCAGTTCTACTTCCGCACGACGGACGTGACCGGCATCGTGCGCCTGAAGGAAGGCGTGGAAATGATCATGCCGGGCGACAACGCCGAGCTGGACGTCGAGCTGATCACGCCGATCGCGATGGAAGAGAAGCTGCGCTTCGCCATCCGCGAAGGCGGCCGCACCGTCGGCGCCGGCGTCGTGGCCAAGATCGTCGAGTAATATCGACGTCAGAATGAGCGGGGGCCTTGGCCCTCGCTGGTTCGCCAGTAACGAGTAAGCGTAAGCGTAACAGAGCGGCCCCCGGAGCGATCCGGGGGCCGTTTTGCATTCAGTGGTTCGGTTCGCCGGTCGCAGGGTCGGTTTCGGTGCGGCCGGAGTTGCTGCTGCCTTCGGCGCCTTTCGGTTCGGTCGCGGGACGCGGCGGATGACCGGCCTTGTCGGGGCGCTGGTTCTCGTTCTCGGTGTCGCGGCTCTTGGGGCGGGGCGTTGTCATGGGGACCTCCTGCCCAAGACAATGCCGGGGGCGACAAGAGGCTCCGTTTCTGCGCCAACGCGACTGCGCGCTAACCCCGCCTCAAGAGCTTGGCCTTATCAAGCCGGGATGGAACGGGACTTGCTGTGATCGTTCCGAAGGGAGCGTCATGTCGGAAACACTGTCAGTCGAAATCCGCAGCCTGGCCGAGCTGACGGCCCATGACGGCGCGCAGTGGAATGACTGGGCGCGCGCGGATCCGGACCTGAGCAGCCCCTATTTCCGCTGGGAGTTCGCGCGCACGGCGGGGGCGATCTGTCCCGGCTCGGCCGTGGCTGTCTTCAAACGGGACGGCCGCGTCGTAGGCTATTATCCGCATCAGCGCCGGGGCGGGACGATCCAGCCGCTGGCGGCGCCGATGAACGACTATCACGGGGTCATCGGTCCCAAGGATCAGAAGCCCTCGATGCAGGAGGCGGCGCGTCTGCTGGGGGCGCCGCGCTTCGCCGCCGCCGCCTGGATCGGTGAAGCGCCGGAACAGATGCCCCGTAATAACAGTGTCGTCTCGATCGTGCCGGACGAAGGGGGCTTCGACGCCTGGTACGCGCGGCGCAGGAAGGCCTTTCCGAAATACTTCAAGGACAAGGAGCGATCGCGGCGGGGGCTGGACGGGGCTTTCAAGACGGTCGAGATCGAAATCTGCCTGCACGATCACGCCCTGCTGGAGCGGCTGATCATCGAAAAAAGCGAACAGTACCGCCGCACCGGGCTGCATGACATTTTCGCCTGCGGCTGGACCGGCCCGGTCCTGCACGCCCTGATGGACTGCGAGGGCGAAGACGGTTTCGGCGCCTCGATGGCGGTGCTGCGCGTCGATGGCCGCGTGGTGGCGATGGAATACTCCATGCACGCGGGGCGTCATTTCCACCTGTGGTTCCCGGTCTATAACCAGGAAGTCGCGCGCTGGTCGCCGGGCATAGTGCTGACGCAGGAGACGATCCGGCTGGGGTCCGAACGGGGCTACCGGACCTTCGACTACGGCGTCGGCGTAGGCGGCTACTACAAGAAATACTACGATGACGGGGGTCTGGCGACCGTCGAAGGCGTCGTGGCCCGGCCCGGCGTGTCCAGGGCCCTGTGCGCCACGATGAGCGCCGCGGTCGGCCTGGCGGGCCGTGAGCGGGCGCAGCGTCTGCGCACCAGTACGCGGCGCCGCTGGGCCGTGATCGAGGCGTGTGAAACGAGCTTGGCGGGCCGAGCCTCGGGGGCGCTGCGCGCCGCCGTCGACATGGTGCGGAAATAGGGGCGGCCGGACAGGCCGGTAGAGGAGGAAACGGAATGACGGCTTCCATGACGCGTTATGCGGGTCCGATCAGCCAGGCGGCAGTCCATGCGCATGCCCTGGTCGCCAACGGCTTCGCTGAGGATCAGGCCCTGGCCGAGGTGCTGGACCGGTATCCTCCGGATCTGTTCGACATCAACCTGTACGACTACGACGACGAAGGGCAGGTCAGCCTGAGGACGGGCGCGCGCGGGCGGCTGAACGGCGCCGAACTGCTTGAGGCGATCCAGCAGGGCCGTCTATGGGTCAATATGCGCGACGTCGAGCGCGGCTGGCCCGAGTTGTGGCAGGCGACGATGGCCGAGTTCGACCGCATCATGGGCGAGGCCTATCCGGGTCTGAAGGCGGTCAGCCGCAATGGTCAGCTGATCCTGTCGTCGCCGAAGGCTCGGGTGCCCTACCACTTCGACGCGTCCGGGGTGATCCTGTTCCACATGCGCGGCCGCAAGCGGCTGTTCGTCTTTCCGGGCGATGAGGCGCATCTGCCCGAGCGCAGCATGGAGCAGGTGATTGCACGGCAGACGACCGAGGAAATCCCCTATGTCCGCGCCTTCGAACAGGACGCTCAGGCGATCGACCTGGAGCCTGGTCAAGCGCTGACCTGGCCCTTCTTCGCGCCGCATCGGGTGGAGAATCTGGACCGGTTCTGCGTCTCCCTTTCGGTCGACTTCCAGACCTGGAGTTCGCGACTGAGACGAGGGGCCCTCTACACCAACGCCGTGGTGCGCAGCCGGGGAGGGGCGCCCCGCTCGACCGACCAGATGGGAACGCCTGAACTGGCCGCGCGGTGGGCGGCGTCGGTGTTGCTGAAGAAGACCGGCGCCCTGAAGAGCCGTCTGGAGAACTTCGAGCGTGACTTCGTGCCCCAGGCGGGCGCCGTGGACGGCGCCGGGCGACTGAACGCCGAGGCGGCCGGAGGCCAAGGTTAAAAGGGGTTCATGACCTCGATTTAAACTGACTTTGCGACGTGGGGCCCCCAGTCTCGCCTGGACACAGAGACAGGGAGAGCTCGCTGATGAAACCCGCCGCTATCGCCGCCGCCTTGGGATCCGCCCTGGCCGCATCCGCCGTTCTGGCGGCTCCGGCGCTCGCCGCTGAAGTGACCATCCGCAATGCGGTGGCGCGTGTGATCGTCATTCCGGAAGACCGCGCGGATGTCGGGGTGGAGATCACCCAGGGCTCAGCCGATCTGCCGGAACTGCGCATCGAACGTCGCGGCGATCAGGTGCGGATCGACGGCGGCCTGGGCCGCGCGCGCGGCATGGGCGGCGGGCTTATCGGATCCTGCAACAATAGCCGGGCCGACGCTCGCCAGCCTGGCGACGGCGCCACGGTCGAGGTGCGGGGCAAGGGGCGGATCCGGATGGAGGATGCCCCGATGATCGTCCTGCGCACGCCGCGCGACGTGGACCTCAACGGGGGAGGGGCTGTGTTCGGCTCCGTCGGGCGCGGCGCACGCTCGGTTGACCTTGGGTCTGGCGGCTGCGGATCGTGGACGGTGGCCAATGTCGACGGCGACGTGGACCTGTCGGTCGGCGGCTCGGGCAGCATCCGTGCCGGGACCTCCCGCAATCTGGAAGCGTCGGTCGGCGGCTCCGGCTCGGTCTTTGCCGGGGCGACAGGCAGGCTGGAGGCCAATGTCGGCGGCTCAGGCAGTATTGAAGTGGCGCGGGTGGATGGCGAAACCGAAATCGCCATCGGCGGTTCGGGCGGCGTGCGGGTGCGTGCTGGGCGCGCTCCGTCGCTCAAGGTGTCGATCGGCGGTTCGGGCGATGTCCGCTTCGAGGGAACGGCCGGCGATGTGTCAGCGGCCATCGCCGGGTCGGGCGATGTCCGGGTGGCCGAGGCGACCGGCCGGGTGTCGCGCTCGATCGTCGGATCAGGAGACCTGCGGATCGGCCGCTGACGCCGCGCGCGGTTTCTGAAGGAAAAGGCCCGGGAGCGTGGAACCCTCCGGGCCTTTTTCATGTCTGCAGTCGGGCATGAGCCAAACAAAAACCCCGGCGGATCGCTCCGCCGGGGTTTCGTCATTCCAGGCGGCCCTTGCGGACCGCGTAGACGTCTTAGTAGCCGAACAGGGCGGCGACGCCGTTGTGCGTGCGGCCCAGGTTGGCGCCGGCTTGGTCGCGGGCTTGCAGACCGCCGCCGAAGCTGTAGCGCATGCCGATCTTGAAGACGTTGGCGTCGACGTCCAGGTCCGAGGACTTGACGTAGTCGTAGCCGCCGAAGACCGAGTACGGCGAGTTGGCGAACTGATACTCAGCAGCCACGCCGGCCGACCAGGCGTCCACGTCGCCAGCGCCGATGAAGATGTTGTCGGCGTCGACGTTGGTGTAGGCGGCGCCGCCGCTCAGGCGCAGTTGCGGCGTGGCGTAGAAGGCGGCGTCGCCGGCCACGGTCCAGATGTCGGCGTCAGCCGCCGTGCCGTACGAGACGACGCCCGTCAGGGTGGCGCCGTCCAGGTACTTCTGGCCTTCCAGGCCGAAGGTGTTCAGCGTCGTCGCGCCCAGTTCCGAAGCGCCGTAGAAGCCGCCGAAGCGCATGTCTTCGATCTTCTTCGACAGGTGGACGGCGCCGGCCAGGGTGGTTTCGTCGCCAGCGTCCTTGACGTCGGTGTAGGCGGCTTCGGCGTTGAAGGTCACGGTCCAGTCGCCGAACACCGACGAAGCGACGGTGCCGTCGATGACGCCGCGGTTCACGTCCGTGCCGTCCACGTCGGCGTAGTTATAGGCGATGCCGGCCGAGCCGATGGCGTCTTGAGCGAAGGCGGGAGCGGCGATCAGGGTCGCGGCGGCGACCGAAGCGAGAAAGACGGTTTTCATTTTTTTGTCCTTATGTACTGCCGCCAGGAAGCTGAGCCGCCCGGCGATGGGCAAGACATAGGTCGCAGTTTGGCGCTTTGCCGTAACAAACATGTCGTGGCGCTGTCACACTGGGGGCGATGTTGCCCAAAAGTGACGCATTGAGGCATAACTGCGTCAGTATACGGCGATCATTGCGGCGGCGCCTTTCCGGGGCGTTCATATGGCCGCTTTCCGGCCGCAGTCCCTAACGATCAGCCCGCGTTATGTTGCGGCGCACCGTTTCAGGGGCCGCGCGGGCGGTGAGTCGCAAACCCTGACGGGACGGGGATTTCCACGCTTGACGGAAACGGAATCGGAGGGCATAAGCGCCCCTCTTGTTGGACCGGCTGTGCACTTTCGGGTGCAGACGCGGTTCGCAGGAACGACCTAAGTTACTGTTCTTTGCAGCTTCTTGGGAACTTACGGCCTTCGCGGGGGACTGCGTGGGCCGCTCGTTTTTGCGGATTTGCGTTTCCTGGGGACGAGTTTTCGTCTCGGGGCTTCGGTCTTTGAAATGGTTCACAGGGACGCGGCTCCGGCCGCATGGGAATAACAACCGATATGGATCAAAGCATCCGCATCAGGCTCAAGGCCTTCGATCATCGCGTCCTCGACTTTTCGACGCGCGAAATCGTCAACACCGCCAAGCGCACGGGCGCGACCGTTCGCGGTCCGATCCCGCTGCCGACCCTGATCGAAAAGTTCACCGTGAACCGCTCGCCGCACGTCGACAAGAAGTCGCGCGAGCAGTTTGAAATCCGCACGCACAAACGCGTGCTCGACATTGTCGACCCCACCCCGCAGACCGTGGACGCGCTCATGAAGCTCGACCTGTCCGCCGGCGTGGACGTCGAGATCAAGATCTAAGAAAGAAAGAGGCGGGATCCGACATGCGCACGGGCGTGATCGCCAAGAAGCTGGGGATGACCCGCGTGTTCGCCGATGACGGCGCACACGTTCCGGTCACTGTACTCCAGCTCGACGGCTGCCAAGTCGTCGGCCAACGTACCAAGGAGCGCGACGGTTACGTCGCCCTTCAGCTGGGCGCTGGCGTTAAGAAGGCCAAGAACACGGCCAAGGCTCAACGCGAAGTTTTCGCGAAGGCCGAGGTTGAGCCGAAGGCCTATGTGACCGAGTTCCGCGTGGGCGAAGACGCCCTGCTGGACGTGGGCGCCGAACTGTCGGCCGACCACTTCCTCGCGGGTCAGAAGGTCGACATCCAGGGCCATACCATTGGTAAGGGCTTTGCCGGCGCCATGAAGCGCTGGAACTTCGGCGGTCTGCGTGCTTCGCACGGCGTGTCGATTTCGCACCGCTCGCACGGTTCGACCGGCCAGCGTCAGGATCCGGGTCGCGTCTTCAAGGGTAAGAAGATGGCCGGTCACCTGGGCCAGGAAGTCGTCACCACCCAGAACTTGACCGTCGTCCGCGTGGACGCCGAGCGTGGCCTGATCATGATCAAGGGCGCTGTCCCCGGTCACGACGGCGCCTACGTCAAGGTCAGCGACGCCATCAAGAAGGCCCGCCCTGCGGACGCTCCGTTCCCGGGCGCCGTGAAGTCGGCTGCTGCTCAACCCGCTTCGACGCCGGCTGAACAAGCTCCGGCCGTGGAAGCGACCGAAGGCGGTGAAGCGTAATGAAACTCTCGGTCATCAAACTCGACGGCAAGGCTGCTGGCGACGTTGAGCTGTCGGACGCCGTCTTCGGCATCTCCGACATCCGCGGCGACCTGCTGGCCCGTTACGTCAACTGGCAGCTGGCCAAGCGCCGCGCCGGCACCCACAAGGTTCAAACCCGCAACGAGAACTCTCGTACGGGCAAGAAGATGTACAAGCAGAAGGGCACGGGCGGTGCCCGTCACGGCTCGCGTCGTGCGCCCCAGTTCGTCGGCGGTTCGCCGGCGTTCGGCCCGGTCGTTCGCGACCACGGCTTCTCGCTGCCGAAAAAGGTCCGCGCCCTGGCGCTGAAGCACGCCCTGTCGTCCAAGGTTAAGGCCGGCGACCTGGTCGTCGTCGACAGCGTTTCGGTCAAGGAGCCCAAGACGGCTTCCCTGCGCGAAACCTTCGGCAAGCTGGGCTGGACCAAGGCTCTGATCATCGCGGGTCCGGAAGTCGACGCTAACTTCGGCCTGGCCGCGCGCAACATCCCGCACATCGACGTGCTGCCGAACGCCGGCCTGAACGTCTATGACATCCTGCGGGCGGACAAACTGGTGCTGACCAAGGCCGCCGTTGAGGCGATCGAGGCCCGCTTCGCTGAGAAGGAAGCCGCATAATGGCCGCCGCTCAACCCACCGCCAAGCACTACGACACCATCCTGGCTCCGGTGATCACCGAGAAGGCCACGATCCTGTCGGAGCAGAACAAGGTCGTGTTCCGCGTCGCCGGCACGGCGACCAAGGACGAGATCGCCGCTGCGGTCGAAAGCCTGTTCAAAGTCAACGTCCTCAAGGTCAACACCCTGGTTCAAAAGGGCAAGACCAAGCGCTTCCGGGGCATCCTCGGTCGCCGCGTGGACATCAAGAAAGCGATCGTGACGCTGGCCGATGGTCAGTCGATCGACGTCACGACGGGGCTCTAAGACCATGGCTCTGAAGCATTACAATCCGACGTCGCCGGGCCGCCGCGCCCTGGTGCTGGTCGACCGCTCCGAGCTGCACAAAGGCCGCCCGGAGAAGTCGCTGACCGAGGGCCTGACCAAGTCGGGCGGCCGTGGTCAGGGCGGTCGCATCGCTGTCCGCTTCCGCGGCGGCGGCGCCAAGAAGCTGTACCGCAAGATCGACTTCAAGCGTCGCAAGTTCGACGTGGTCGGCACGGTCGAGCGTCTGGAGTACGACCCGAACCGCACGGCGTTCATCGCTCTGGTGAACTACGCCGACGGCGAGAAGACCTACATCATCGCGCCTCAGCGCCTGCACGCCGGCGACACCATCGTCGCGGGTGAAAAGGTCGACGTGAAGCCGGGCAACGCCATGCCCCTGCGTTCGATGCCGGTCGGCACCATCATCCACAACGTGGAGATGAAGCCGGGCAAGGGCGCTCAGCTGGCCCGTTCGGCCGGCGCCTACGCCCAACTGGTCGGTCGCGACCAGGGCTACGCCCAGATCCGTCTCGGCTCGGGCGAACTGCGCATGGTTCTGGACTCGTGCCTGGCCGTGGTCGGCGCGGTGTCGAACCCCGAGCACATGAACCAGAACCTGGGCAAGGCTGGTCGCAAGCGTCACATGGGCTGGCGTCCGCACGTCCGCGGCGTCGCCATGAACCCGATCGACCACCCGCATGGTGGTGGTGAAGGCCGGACCTCTGGTGGTCGTACCCCGGTTACGCCGTGGGGCAAGGACACCAAGGGCACCCGCACCCGCAAGAACAAGGCTACGGATAAGTTCATCATCCGTACTCGCCACGTGAAGAAGGCTCGCTAAGAATGGCCCGCTCCTCCTGGAAAGGCCCGTTTGTCGACGGGTATCTGCTCAAGAAGGCCGACGCCGCTCAATCGTCGGGCCGCAAGGACGTGATCAAGACCTGGTCGCGCCGCTCCACCATCCTGCCGCAGTTCGTCGGTCTGACGTTCGGCGTCCACAACGGCCAGAAGCATGTGCCGGTGTCGGTCTCCGAAGAAATGGTCGGCATGAAGTTCGGCGAGTTCGCCCCGACCCGGAACTTCCCGGGCCACGCGGCGGACAAGAAGGCCAAGAGGAAGTAATCCATGGCCCAGACCAAGAACCCCCGTCGCGTTGCTGCGACCGAGGCCCGCGCCAAGCTGGTCAACGTCCGTATCAGCCCGCAGAAGCTGAACCTGGTGGCTCAATCGATCCGCGGCCTGCCGGTGCAGAAGGCTCTCAACGAGCTGGAATTCAGCCGCAAGCGCATCGCCGGCGACGTCCGCAAGGTCCTGTACTCGGCCGTCTCGAACGCCGAGAACAACCACAACCTCGACATCGACAACCTGGTCGTCGCCGAGGCCTTCGTGGGCAAGAACCTGGTGATGAAGCGTTTCGCGAGCCGTGCTCGCGGCCGCTCGTCGCGCATCCTGAAACCGTTCAGCGAAATCACCATCGTGGTTCGCGAAGCAGGTGAGGCCGCCTGATGGGTCAGAAAATCAATCCGATCGGTCTGCGCCTCGGCGTGAACCGCACGTGGGACAGCCGCTGGTTCGCCGGCGGCGCCGACTACGCCAAACTGCTCCATCAGGACCTGAAGCTGCGCACGTGGCTGAAGGAACGCCTGTCGGCCGCTGGCGTGTCGCGCATCATCATCGAGCGTCCGCACAAGAAGTGCCGCGTGACGATCTACGCCGCCCGTCCGGGTGTCGTGATCGGCAAGAAGGGCGCTGACATCGAGAAGCTGCGCAAGGACATCGCCGCTCGCACCGAAGGCGAAGTTCACCTGAACATCGTCGAGGTCCGCAAGCCGGAAACCGACGCTCAGCTGATCGCCGAGAACATCGCTCAGCAGCTGGAGCGCCGTATCGCGTTCCGCCGCGCCATGAAGCGTTCGATGCAGTCGGCCATGCGCCTGGGCGCCAAGGGCGTCCGCATCAACGTCTCGGGCCGTCTGGGCGGCGCCGAAATCGCTCGGATGGAGTGGTACCGCGAAGGTCGCGTGCCGCTGCACACCCTGCGCGCCGACATCGACTATGGCTTCTATGAAGCCAAGACGACCTACGGCATCATTGGCGTGAAGGTCTGGGTGTTTAAGGGTGAAGTGCTCGAGCACGACCCGATGGCTCAGGACAAGCGCTGGGCCCAGGAAGCCTCGGGTCCGTCGTCCAACGAAGGCCGTGGCGGCCCCCGCGGTGATCGCGGTCCTCGCCGTGGTCGTGAGGGCTGATAGGCCATGTTGCAACCGAAAAAGACCAAGTACCGCAAGGCCTTCAAAGGCCGCATCCACGGCTCGTCCAAGGGTGGTTTCTCGCTGAACTTCGGCTCCTACGGTCTGAAGGCCGTCGAGCCGGAGCGCATCACGGCGCGTCAGATCGAAGCGGCTCGCCGCGCGATCACCCGTCAGATGAAGCGTCAGGGCCGCGTCTGGATCCGTATCTTCCCCGACGTGCCGGTCTCCGGCAAGCCGGCCGAAGTGCGGATGGGTAAAGGCAAGGGCGCGGTGGACCATTGGGCCGCTCGCGTGGCCCCGGGCCGCATCATGTTCGAAATCGACGGCGTGCCGGACGACGTGGCTCGTGAAGCGCTGCGCCTCGGCGCCGCCAAGCTGCCGATCCGCACCAAGGTGGTCACCCGCCTGGACGCCGGCATCGTTACGGAGCAAGCCGCCTAATGACCAAGATCGCCGATCTCCGGTCGCAAACCGTCGACCAACTGTCCGACGAGCTGCTGAAGCTCAAGAAGGAACAGTTCAACCTGCGCTTCCAGGCCGCTACCGGCCAGATGGAAAAGACCCACCGGGTCTCGGAAGTGCGCAAGGACATCGCTCGCATCTCGACGCTTCTGCGCGAGAAGCGTGCGGCCTCGTAAGGAAACACCGATGCCCAAACGCATTCTTGAAGGCGTGGTCGTCTCCGACAAGGGCGACAAGACCGTCGTCGTGAAGGTCGAGCGCACCCTGCTGCACCCGCTGCTCCGCAAGACGGTTCGTAAGTCCAAGAACTACCACGCTCACGATGAGGCGAACGCTCTCAAAGTCGGCGATATCGCGCGCATTATCGAATGCGCCCCCAAGTCCAAGTTGAAGCGCTGGGAAATCATTTCCCCGTCTTCGGCTTCGTAAGAAGAAGGATCGGATCCCATGATCCAGATGCAAACTAACCTGGAGGTCGCCGATAATTCGGGCGCTCGCCGGGTCATGTGCATCAAGGTGCTCGGCGGTTCTAAGCGCCGTTACGCCTCGATCGGCGACACCATCGTCGCCTCGGTGAAGGAAGCGATTCCGCGTGGCCGCGTGAAGAAGGGCGACGTCGTTCGCGCCATCGTCGTGCGCACCGCGAAGGACATCCAACGCAAGGACGGCTCTGTCATTCGTTTCGACAAGTCGGCCGCCGTCATCGTCAACAAGCAGAACGAGCCTGTCGGCACCCGTATCTTCGGCCCGGTTCCGCGCGAGCTGCGCGCCAAGAACCACATGAAGATCATCTCGCTGGCTCCGGAGGTCCTGTAACCATGGCCGCGAAGATCAAGAAGGGCGACAACGTCGTCGTCCTCACCGGCAAGGACAAGGGCCGCACCGGCCAGGTGATCCGGGTCCTGCCGACCGAGAACCGCGTCGTCGTGCAAGGCGTCAACATGGTCCAGCGCCACACGCGCCCGACCCAGGCTGACCCGCAAGGCGGCATCAAGCACAAGGAAGCCTCGCTTCACCTGTCGAACGTCGCGATCGTCGACGGCAACGGCAAGGCGACCCGCGTGGGCTTCAAGGTCGAGGGGGACAAGAAGGTCCGCTTCGCCAAGTCGACGGGAGACGTCATCTGATGGCCGACACCAAGTACATGCCGCGTCTCAAGACCGAATATCAGGACCGCATCCGCGGCGCCCTGAAGGAAAAGTTCGGCTACACGAACGAGATGCAGATTCCCAAGCTGGACAAGATCGTCCTGAACATGGGCATCGGTGAAGCCGTCGCTGACTCCAAGAAGGCCACTGCGGCCCTCAAGGACCTGACGGCCATCGCCGGTCAGAAGGCCGTGCCGACCAAGGCTCGTAACTCCATCGCCGGCTTCAAGCTGCGCGAAGGCATGATCATCGGCGGCAAGGTCACCCTGCGTGGCGCCCAGATGTACGAGTTCCTGGACCGGTTCATCACGATCGCCCTGCCGCGCGTGAAGGACTTCCGTGGCCTGAAGGGCACCTCGTTCGACGGTCGCGGCAACTACGCCACGGGTCTGAAGGAGCACATCGTGTTCCCGGAGATCAACTACGACCAGATCGATCAGATGTGGGGCATGGACATCATCGTCTGCACCACGGCCAAGACCGATGAGGAAGCCAAGGCTCTCCTCACCGAGTTCAAGTTCCCGTTCGTGAACTGAGCGGGAAGGGAAGAGAACAATGGCTAAGAAAAGCGCCGTAAACCGCAACGAAGCCGTCAAGGCCCTGGTTGCGAAGTATGCCGCGAAGCGGGACGCCCTGAAGGCTATCGCCAACGACGAGAGCTTGCCGCTTGAGGAGCGTTTCGATGCGCGCTTGAAGCTGGCGGCTCTGCCGCGCAACTCGGCTCCGAGCCGCATTCGCAACCGTTGCGAAGTGACGGGTCGTCCGCGGGCTTACTACCGCAAGCTCAAGATGAGCCGTGTGGCCCTGCGCGAGCTGGGCAACATGGGTCAGATCCCCGGCTTGACGAAGTCGAGCTGGTAAGGGGAGCGAACAGACATGATGATCAACGATCCCCTGAGCGACATGATCGCTCGCATCAAGAACGCGGCCACCCGCAAGCGTTCGACGGTGCTCACCCCGGCTTCCCGCCTGCGCCAGCGCGTCCTGGACGTGCTGCAGGACGAGGGCTACATCCGCGGCTATTCGCTGGTTCAGAACCCCGGCGAGTTCCCGCAGTTCGAGATTGAGCTGAAGTACTTCGACGGCCAGCCGGTGATCGCCGAGATCGCCCGCGTGTCGAAGCCCGGCCGTCGCGTCTATTCGGCCATCGGCGATCTGAAGCCGGTCAAGAACGGCCTCGGCATCTCGATCCTTTCGACTTCGAAGGGCGTCATGTCTGACGCCGCCGCGCGCGACGCTAACGTCGGCGGCGAAGTCCTGTGCAGGGTCTACTGATATGTCTCGTATCGGCAAGAAAACCATCGCTGTGCCGAAGGGCGTGACTGTCACGCTCAACGGCCAGGACATCACCGTGAAGGGTCCCAAGGGCGAACGCTCCTGGACCGTCGCCGAAGAGATCGAAGTCAAGCAGGAAGGCGACGAACTGTCGCTGACCCCGCGTTCGGACACGCAGCGCGCCAAGGCCATGTGGGGCCTGTCGCGCACCCTGGTCGCCAACATGGTGACCGGCGTGACCGACGGTTTCGAGAAGACCCTGGAACTGGTCGGCGTCGGTTACCGCGCCGCCCTGAAGGGCAAGGATCTCTCGCTGCAGCTCGGCTTCTCGCACGACGTCGACATCGCTCCGCCGGAAGGCGTCACCTTCGCTGTGCCGAAGCAGACCGAGATCAAGATCTCGGGCGCCGACAAGCAGGTCGTTGGTGAAATCGCCGCCGTCATCCGCAAGATGCGTCCGCCGGAGCCGTATAAGGGCAAGGGCGTGCGCTACCAGGGCGAATTCGTCCGGCGCAAGGAAGGCAAGAAGAAGTAAGTCATGGCTCTCTCTCTTCAACAACAAGCCAAGCGCCGCGCCGAGCGCACTCGCCGTCGCCTGAAGGCTGTCGCCAACGGTCGCCTGCGCCTGTCGGTTCACCGTTCGGACAAGAACATCTCGGCCCAGATCATCGACGACGCCCAGGGCGTCACGGTGGCTGCCGCCTCGTCGCTGGAAGGCGGCAAGGGGTCCAAGGGTTCGGACGTCGCAGCCGCTGCCATGATCGGCAAGCTGATCGCCGAGCGCGCCATCGAGAAGGGCGTCACCGACGTCGTCTTCGACCGTGGCGGCTACATCTATCACGGCCGGGTCAAGGCGTTGGCGGAAGCCGCGCGCGAAGCCGGCCTGAACTTCTAAGGGAACGGCAAGCATGGCTCGTGAACCCCAACGCGGCGGCGGCGACCGCAACCGTCGCGACAACCGCAACGCTCCCGTTGATGGTCCGGATTCGGACATCGTCGAGAAGCTGGTGCACATCAACCGCGTGGCCGCGACCGTCAAAGGCGGCCGCCGGTTCTCGTTCGCGGCCTTGATGGTCGTCGGCGACGGCAAAGGCCGCGTCGGCTTCGGTCATGGCAAGGCGCGCGAAGTGCCGGAAGCCATCCGCAAGGCGACCGAAGAAGCCAAGAAGACCATGATCAAGGTTCCGCTGCGCGAGAACCGCACCCTGCACCACGACGGCAACGGCCGTTGGGGCGCCGGCAAGATCATGATGCGCGCGGCGCCTCCGGGCACCGGCGTCATCGCGGGCGGTCCGATGCGTGCAGTCCTCGAAACCCTCGGCGTCCAGGACGTCGTGGGCAAGTCGACCGGCTCGTCGAACCCGTACAACATGATCCGCGCCACCTTCGAAGCTCTGAAGGTTCAGTCGTCGCCGCGCCAGATCGCCTCCAAGCGGGGCAAGAAGGTGTCCGACCTGATGGGCCGCCGCAATGACGGCGCTTCGGCGCCGGAAGCCGTGGAGGGCTGATAGATGGCCAAGACCGAGAACAAGACTGTGACCGTCCGTCAGGTCGGCAGCCCGATCCGCCGCAAGGGCGATCAGCGCGCCACCCTGGTGGGCCTGGGTCTCAACCAGATCGGCCGTGAGTCGACCCTGGAAGACACCCCTTCCGTCCGTGGGATGATCGCCAAGGTCGCCCACATGGTGGAAGTGGTCGAGAAATAAGACGCTTCGCCCTCTCCCGTTCGCGGGGGAGGGCGTCTCGCTTTATGAAGAAGCATCTTGCGATGCAGACGCGGGTCGCTTAATCAGCGGCCCTTCAATTTATCCAACGCCGAGTCAGGACCGCCTGGCGGACCTGGCGCTAGAACCCGAAAGGATCAGGCAATGAAACTGAACGAAATCCGCGACAACGAAGGCGCAACCAAGAAGCGCATGCGCGTCGGCCGTGGCCCGGGCTCGGGCAAGGGCAAGACCGCCGGTCGCGGCGTCAAGGGCCAGAACTCGCGTTCGGGCGGCGGCAAGGTCGGCTTCGAAGGCGGCCAGATGCCGCTGTACATGCGTATGCCCAAGCGCGGCTTCAACGTGCCGAACGCCCCCAAGCTGGCTGAAGTCAACCTGTGGCGCCTGCAAGAAGCCATCGACGGCGGCAAGCTGGACGCCAAGGCCGAGATCAACGGCGCGGCCCTGGTCGCCGCCGGCGTGATCCGTCGCGTCAAGGACGGCGTGCGCGTCCTGGGCGAAGGCGAACTGAAGGCCAAGCTGAACCTGGTGGTCTGGTCGGCCTCGGCCGGCGCCATCAAGGCGGTGGAAGCCGCCGGCGGTTCGGTCAAGCAAGAGCGCATCGAGGCTGAAGCCAAGGCTGCCGCCCGTCTCGAGAAGCGCAACGCCGCGCGCGGCAAGGCCCCGGCGCCGAAGGCTCCGCTGGGCGACGCCAACAAGGTCTCTGCTCGCGCCAAGCGCGCCGCGGCCAAGGCCTAAAATCCGATATCGTCATCCGTCGGGGGCGCGGTTCGCTGCGCCTCCGCCGGGAACGTCCGGACAGGGATGACGATTTTCCGAAAGCGGCCCTCGCAAGAGCGCCGCTTTCCGCCTATCTGAGCACGGGCATGACTATGGTGACCGTGTGGGGAGCGCCTGATGGCTTCGGCCGCTGAACAACTTGCTGCCAATATGAACATCGGCTCGTTCGCGAAAGCGACCGAGCTGCACAAGCGCCTGCTGTTCACGCTGGGCGCGCTGCTGGTCTATCGGATCGGCACCTATGTTCCGATCCCTGGGATCAATGGCGAGGCCTTCCTGGCCTTCTTCCAGAATCCGGATGGCCAGCGCGGCATCCTGGACATGTTCAACATGTTCTCGGGCGGCGCCGTCGAGCGCATGGCCGTGTTCGCGCTGAACGTGATGCCCTACATCTCGGCGTCGATCATCGTCCAGCTGATGGGCGCGGTGTATCCGCCGTGGGAGAAGCTGAAGAAGGAAGGCGGCGAGTCGGGCCGCAAGCAGCTGAACCAGTACACCCGCTATCTGACGGTGTTCCTGGCCCTGGCCCAGTCCTTCGGCATCGCGGTGGGCCTGAACGCCCAGCCCGGCCTGATCGACCAGCCCGGCCTGTTCTTCATCATCTCAACGGTCACCGTTCTGACCGGCGGCACCATGTTCCTGATGTGGCTGGGCGAGCAGGTGACGGCGCGCGGCGTCGGCAACGGCATCTCCCTGATCATCTTCGCGGGCATCGTGGCGGTTCTGCCGTCGACGGTGGCGCGGATGCTGGGCCTGGCCCAGCAGGGCCAGATGTCGGCCTTCACCCTGTTCTTTATCGCCATCATGGCGGTGGCGGTCATCGTCTTCATCGTCTTCATGGAACGCGCCCAGCGCCGCCTTCTGATCCAGTATCCGAAGCGCCAGGAAGGCAACCGCATGACCGGCGGCGAGCGCAGCTTCCTGCCGTTGAAGGTCAACACCGCAGGCGTGATCCCGGCCATCTTCGCCTCGTCGCTGCTGATGCTGCCGACGACGGTGGCTCAGTTCACGGCGAACGCGAACCTGCCTGAGTGGATGAGCTGGCTGCCGCTGGTGACGGCGCAGCTGACGCACGGCAAGCCCGTCTTCATGGTGCTGTACGCCGCCCTGATCATCTTCTTTTGCTTCTTCTACACCTCGATCACGTTCAACCCCGAGGACACGGCCGAGAACCTGCGCAAATACGGGGGCTTCCTGCCGGGGATCCGTCCGGGCAAGCGCACGGCCGAGTATCTGGACTATGTGCTGACCCGCCTGACGGTGATCGGCGCCGGCTATATCACCGCCGTCTGCCTGCTGCCGGAGTTCATGATCAGCAGCCTGGGCAACGCCGTGTATTTTGGCGGAACGTCTATCTTGATCGTGGTCTCGGTGACGATGGACACTGTCGCCCAGATCCAGTCGCACCTGCTGGCTCACCAGTATGAGGGCCTGATCAAGAAGGCCAAGTTGCGCGGCCGTGGCCGGGGCGGTTCCGCTCCTGCCCGTCGCTGATCGGGTAGGGGGCCCGAAGACATAATGAACCTGATCCTGTTCGGGCCGCCTGCGGCCGGCAAGGGCACCCAGGCCAAGCGGCTGGTCGAGGGGCGGGGCATGGTCCAGCTCTCGACCGGCGACATGCTGCGCGCGGCGATCGCTTCCGGCTCCGAACTGGGGCTGAAGGTTAAGGACGTGCTGGCGCGCGGCGACCTCGTCACCGACGAGATCGTCATCGCTCTGATCGAAGCCCGTCTGCCGGAGGCTGAGGCCGCCGGCGGAGCCATCTTCGACGGCTTCCCCCGCACGGTGGCTCAGGCCGAGGCCCTGGACGCCATGCTGGCCAAGCGCGGCGCCAAGATCGACAGCGTCATCCGCTTGAAGGTCGACGACGCCGCCCTGACCGACCGGATCGGCAAGCGGTTCGCCGAACAGGGTCGGGCCGACGACAATCCCGAGACCTTCAAGGACCGGCTGGCCGTCTACAACCGTCAGACCGCGCCGCTGCTTCCCTACTATGAAGGCCAGGGCAAGCTGACCGAGGTGGACGGGATGGGCGACATCGCCGCCGTGGCCGCCGCCATCGACGCGGCGCTGGACGCCTGATCGGGCGCGCGATCTGATCTCCTCGACTTCTGAAGCGTTAGCGTTCGGAAGCCTGTGCGGGAGAGACGGTTGCGACCGGAACGAATGAAACAATGGCGCTGGGGCGCGGCGGGGCTGGTGGCTCTGCTGCACCTCGGCGCCCTTGTGCTTTTGGGCGTAGGGCGGCCCCAGACAACCCTGGACGCCCCGCCGCCGCTGATAATTGTCGACCTGATTCCCTTTGAGCGCCCTGAGCCGCCTCCGCCTCCGCCTGCAGAATCGGCCGTGACGCAAGGGGGCGGAGCGCCCGCCGCCGCCTCAAGCGTGCGTCCCCCGCGACCGCGTCCGGCGCCGCCTCCGCCCGAAGTCGTCGCGCCCCCGCGTGCCGCTCCCGAACAGCCGCTGGTCGTCGGCGCGGCGCCCGAGCCCGGCCCGACACCGGGCCAAGGTCAGGGCGGACAGGGCACGGGCAGCGGCGGCGGAAGCGGGTCCGGCGTCGGCCCCGGCGTCGGCGACGGCCCGCCGCGCATCATTCGCGGCCCGACGGTTGGCGAACTGCGGGGCCTGCACCCGCGCGAAGCCTTCCGCCAGCGCCGGGGAGGGCGGGCGACGCTGGCCTGCCGGGTTCGTCTGGACACCACTTTGAGCGACTGCCGCCTGGTGGACGAAACGCCGCCGGGAATGGGATTCGGCCAGGCGGCCCTTGCGGCCTCCCGATATTTCCGCTTTCGTCCTCCGACGCAGAACGGAGCGCCGATTGATGGTCGAGAGGTCCGGGTGGGGGTCGAATGGCCCTGAACCATCCTGCTCACGGCGCTTGCCCGTTGACGCATCGGGAATCCCCTGTATAAGGGCGGCCTTCCGCGAAGGGCGTACACGCTCCTGGTCTGTTGACCGGAGCGGTTTCTGCGTCTGATTAACGCGTACTTGGAGAATTTCGTGGCCCGTATCGCAGGCGTCAACATTCCGACCAACAAGCGCGTTGAAATCGCGCTTCAGTACATCCACGGCATTGGCGCGCACAACGCCAAGGAGATCACGGCCAAGATCGGCATCGAGCCGGCTCGCCGCGTGAACCAGCTGACCGACGCGGAGATCCTGCAGATCCGCGAAACCATCGATCGCGACTTCACCGTCGAAGGCGACCTGCGCCGCGAGACGTCGATGAACATCAAGCGTCTGATGGATCTGGCCTGCTACCGCGGCCTGCGTCACCGCAAGGGCCTGCCGGTCCGCGGCCAGCGCACCCACACCAACGCTCGCACCCGCAAGGGTCCGGCCAAGCCGATCGCCGGCAAGAAGAAGTAAGAGAGAGGCCTGACGGATGGCTAAGGAACCGGGTCGCGTTAAGCGCCGCGAACGCAAGAACATCACCTCGGGCGTCGCCCACGTGAACGCTTCGTTCAACAACACCATGGTGACCATCACCGACGCTCAAGGGAACGCGATTTCCTGGTCGTCGGCCGGCCACATGGGCTTCAAGGGCTCGCGCAAGTCGACGCCGTACGCCGCTCAGATGGCTGCGGAAGACGCCGGCAAGAAGGCCGCCGAGCACGGCGTCAAGACGCTGGAAGTGAACGTCTCGGGTCCGGGTTCGGGCCGTGAGTCGGCCCTGCGCGCCCTGCAGGCCGTCGGCATGACGATCACGACGATCCGCGACGTGACGCCGATGCCGCACAACGGCTGCCGTCCGCCGAAGCGCCGTCGCGTCTAAGGTTCACGCCGCCTACCCCTTCTCCCGGCGGCTCCTGTTGTTCTGAACGTGAGGACACGGAGCCGTCGAAACCCGTTCGAGGGACTTTATGATCGAAAGAAACTGGCAAGAGCTGATCCGTCCCGAGAAACCGCAAGTCGAGGGCGGGTCTGACCCGCAGCACAAGGCGCGTCTGATCGCCGAACCTCTCGAGCGCGGTTTCGGTGTGACGCTCGGCAACGCGCTCCGTCGCGTTCTGCTGTCTTCGCTTCAAGGCGCGGCGGTCACGGCCATTCAGATCGACGGCGTTGTTCACGAGTTCTCGTCGCTGGAAGGCGTTCGCGAGGATGTCGTCGACATCGTTCTGAACATCAAGCAACTGGCCCTGCGCATGCACGCTGAGGGTCCGAAGCGGATGACGCTGCGCGCCACGGGCCCTGGCCCGGTGACCGCGGCTCAGATCGAGCTGCCGGCCGACATCGAGGTGCTGAACCCGGATCACGTGATCTGCACCCTGGATGACGGCGCCTCGGTCCGCATGGAACTGACGGTCCAGAACGGCAAGGGCTACGTCGCCGCCGAACTGAACCGCCCGGAAGACGCTCCGATCGGCCTGATCGCCGTCGACGCCCTGTATTCGCCGGTGAAGCGCGTCGCCTATCGCGTCGAGCCGACCCGTCAGGGCCAGTCGCTGGACTACGACAAGCTGATCCTGGAAGTTGAAACCAACGGCGCCGTCTCGCCGGTTGACGCCGTGGCCTACGCCGCGCGCATCCTGCAAGACCAGCTGCAGATCTTCATCACCTTCGATGAGCCGACCAAGGCTGTCGAGCAGTCGGACGGCAAGCCCGAACTGCCCTTCAACCCGGCCCTGCTGAAGAAGGTGGACGAGCTGGAGCTGTCGGTCCGTTCGGCCAACTGCCTGAAGAACGACAACATCGTCTACATCGGCGACCTGATCCAGAAGACCGAGGGCGAAATGCTTCGCACCCCGAACTTCGGCCGCAAGTCGCTGAACGAGATCAAGGAAGTTCTGGCGTCCATGAGCCTGAGCCTCGGCATGGATGTGCCGAATTGGCCGCCGGAAAACATCGAAGATCTGGCCAAGAAGTTCGACGACCAGATCTGATCATTAACCCTCCGCCCAGGTCCCGCGTGGATCGGTTGGGGCGGTTAGAATGAGAGGCCCCAGGTCTCGTCCGAAAAGTAGGGACGAGAAACCAGGGTCGAGTAGGAGAGACCCCGATGCGCCACGGCGCCGCCTATCGCAAGCTCGGCCGCACGGCCAGCCACCGCCAGGCCATGTTCGCCAACATGGCCGCCTCGTTGATCAAGCACGAGCAGATCACGACGACTCTGCCCAAGGCGAAGGAACTGCGTCCCTTCGTCGAGAAGCTGGTCACCCTGGCCAAGAAGGGCGACCTGCACGCTCGTCGTCAGGCCATCAGCGCCGTTCGCGACGTGCCGCAAGTCGGCAAGCTGTTCGAGACCCTGGCTCCTCGTTACGCCGAGCGTAACGGCGGCTACATCCGCATCATGAAGGCGGGCTTCCGTCACGGCGACAACGCCGCCATGGCGGTGATCGAGTTCGTCGATCGCGACGTCGCGGCCAAGGGCCTGGACTCCGGTCCGGTCTTCGCCATCGAGGGCGACGACGAGGCCTGATTTCAGACTTCACTGCTGAAATGCCGAAAGGGCGGCCGGAGCAATCCGGTCGCCCTTTCTTTTTGCCTCCGCCGTGGCTCGGCTGTGGGTAATCGCCGTCGCCGCCTTTTTCAGGCTGAGGGTAAATTGCGTCCGGGTCGCGAAGACGCCAAGCTGTCGCCAAGCCTCGCAGAAGGCTGAGAGTGAACGCATCAGGAGATTCCATGACCCGTCCGCCCGCCGTGCTCGCGGCCAGCCTGGCCATTCTGGCCCTGTCATCCGTCAGCGCCCTGGCGCTCGACGCCGCTTCCGCGCCGACGGGGGTCGTCTCGCAGGCGGCGCCCGCGCGGGGCCTGACCACGCCGCTGGAGGCCTTTGGCCACGAGGTCGGCGCCGACTATCGCCTGATCACCTACAGCCAGTTCGAACGCTATCTGCAGACACTGGCCGGGCAGTCGGACCGGATGAAGCTGCTGGAGATCGGCAAATCGTCCGAGGGGCGGACGCAATATCTGTCGGTCGTTTCCTCGCCGCAGAACCTGGCGAACATCGACCGCTATCAGGAGATCGCGCGCCGCCTGGCGAAGGCCGAGGGCGTCAGCGAAGCCGAGGCTCGCGCCCTGGCCGCCGAGGGCAAGGCCGTGGTCTGGATCGACGGGGGTCTGCACTCCACAGAAACCGTGCCGCCCCAAGCCCTGATCGCCGCCCTCTATGAATGGCTGACGGCCGAGGACGCCGAGGCGAGGCGCATCCTGGACGACGTGGTCATCCTATTCGCGCCGCTGAACCCGGACGGATGGGAGCTGGTCTCGACCTGGTATATGCGCAACGAGGACCCGCTGAAGCGCGAGTACGCCTCTATTCCTCGCCTGTATCAGAAGTACGTCGGTCACGATAACAACCGCGACTACTATTTGTCCGCGATGACCGAGACGACCAATGTCAATCGGCAGTTCTTCCGCGAGTGGTTCCCGCAGATCATCTATAACCATCACCAGACGGCGCCGGCGGGGACCGTGGTGTTCATGCCGCCGTTCCGGGACCCGTTCAACTACAACTACGACCCGCTGGTCATGAGCACCCTGTCCGAGGTCGGGGCCGCCATGCACAGCCGCCTGATCGAGGAGGGCAAGCCCGGCTCGACCATGCGCAGCGGGGCCAACTATTCGACGTGGAACAACGGGATGGAGCGCTCCGTCACCTATTTCCACAATGCGGTCGGCTTGCTGACCGAGATCACGGGCCATCCGACCCCCAGCCAGATCAGCCTGATCCCGGACAACCAGTTGCCGCGCAACGACCTGCCCCTGCCGGTCGCGCCCCAGACCTGGCGTTTCGCCCAGTCGATTGAATACTCCCAGTCGATCAACCGGGCGGTGCTGAACTACGCATCGCGCAACAAGGACAGGGTGCTGTTCAACATCTGGCGCATGGGCCAGAACGCCATCGACAAGGGCAACGCCGACACCTGGCGGGTCACGCCCTCGGCGATCGACGCCATGAACGCAGCGGCCGGCGAGAACGCTCGCCGGGTGGATCCGGCGCTGTATGAGAGCGTGTTGCGCGACCCGGCCCGGCGCGATCCGCGCGGCTATGTCATCCCGGCGGACCAGGCCGACCTGCCCACGGCCGTCGCCTTCCTGAACAGCCTGATCAAGACCGGCGTGGACGTGGAACGGGCGACGCGCGCCTTCACCATCGGGGCTAAGACCTATCCGGCCGGGTCCTATGTGGTGAAGACGGCCCAGGCCTACCGCCCGCACGTGCTGGATATGTTCGAGCCGCAGGACCACCCGCACGACCTGCAGTATCCGGGCGGCCCGCCCAAACTGCCCTACGACGCGACCGGCTACACCCTGGCGATGCAGATGGGCGTGCAGTTCGACCGCATCCTGGACGGCTTCGAGGCGCCGACTGAGCGCGTCGCCGACGTCATGGCCCCGCCGCCTGGCCGGATCGAAGGCAATGGCCGCGCAGGCTGGTTGATCGATCACGCGCCGATCAACGGCTACGTCCTGACCAACCGCCTTCTGGCGGCGGGCGTGCCGGTTTTCTGGCAGGAAGGCGAGACCCGCGCGGGTCGCCAGACCCTCGCGCCCGGCGCCCTGTGGATCCCGGCCGATGACAAGGCTCGCCCGATCGTCGAGGCGGCGGTGCGCGACCTCGGCCTGAACGCCCACGCCGTCGCCTGCGCGCCGGGCGGAGAGCGCATCGCACTGAAGCCGGTGCGCGTGGGCTTGGTCGACCGCTACGGCGGCTCGATGGCCTCGGGCTGGACCCAGTGGATGCTGGAGCAGTTCGAATATCCGTTCGAGGTCATCTATCCCCAGCGCCTCGATGCAGGCGACCTGAACAAGGACTTCGATGTTCTGGTCTTCGCCTCGGACATGATCCCGGCCGACCTCTCCGCCGCCGCCCAGCGCGAACAGCCGGCGCCGGACAGCATTCCCGCCGAGTATCGCGGCTGGCTGGGCCACATCACCGCCGAGAAGACGGTGCCTCAGATCGACGCCTTCGCGCGGGCGGGCGGCAGCGTCGTCACCATCGGCTCGGCCCACCGACTGGCCGCCGCCATGGGGGCGCCGGTGCAGGACGTTCTGAGGGGCGCCGACGGCAAGCCCGTGGCCTCGACCGACTTCTTCATCCCGGGCGCGGTGATGCAGACCGAGGTCGACAACAGCCGTCCGCTGACCTTTGGGGCGCCGTCGCGGATGAACGTCTTCTTCAACCGAAATGCGGGCTTCCGTCCTGCGGGCGAAGGGGCGTCGATGGTGCGCTATCCGCAACAGGTCGAGGTCTCCAGCGGCTGGGCGATCGGGGCGGACAAACTGTCGGGCGCCGATGCGGTGCTGGACCTGGAGCACGGCGAAGGCCGCGTGATCGTTCTGGGTCCCGACGTGGTGAACCGAGCGCAGGCTCGGGCTTCCTCGCGCCTGCTGTTCAACGCTCTGTTTTACGGACCGGCCGTGACGGGCGCTGACGACTAAGCTTGCGCACAGATGCAAATGAAAAGGCCGCCCGATTCGCTAGGGCGGCCTTTTTGTTCGTTGCAAGTGTCGGTTCAGCTTTCCGTGTCGTCGCCTTGCGCTGCTTTCGCTACCCGCTTGCGACCGTAGATGAAGTAGACGCCCAGGCCGACCACGTTCCAGATCACGAACCAGATCTGCGTACTCTGCGGCAGGCTGGCCAACAGATACAGGCAGCCGGCGATGGCGACCGGACCGACCACCCAGCCCAGCGGCGTGCGGAAGCCGCGCGCCATGTCCGGCGCGCGACGACGCAGGATCAACATGCACAGGGCCACGGCGCTGAACGCCACCAGAGTGCCGGCGTTGGCCAGGGCGACGATTTCGTCCAGCGGGAAGAACAGGGCGATGGTCCCCACCACGCAGGCGGTGAACACGGTGATGCGCACCGGGGCGCCGCCCTTGGACACGCGGGCCAGACCGCGCGGCAGCAGGCCGTCCCGCGCCATGACGAAGAAGATGCGGCTCTGACCGTAGAAGAAGGCCAGGATCACCGTGGGCAGGGTGAGGACCGCCGTGACCGCCAGGAAATGAGCGGCGCCGGGCTGGCTGATTTCGCGCAGGATCAGGGCCAGCGGTTCGGGGCTGTTGGCGAAGCGGGTGAAGGGCGTCGCGCCCAGGGCGACCGTGGCGATGATGGTGTAGATCGCCGCGCAGATCAGCATGGAGCCGACAATGCCGATGGCCAGGTCGCGCTTGGGATTGCGCGTCTCCTCGGCCGCCGTGGCGATGGCGTCGAAGCCGTAGAAGGCCGAGAAGATGATGGCCGCCGCCGCCATCACGCCGCGCTCGACGCCGTCGGGGCCCATGTGACGGGCGAAGCCATAGGGGCTGAAGGGCTCCAGGTTGGCGGCGTTGAAGTGGGGCAGGGCGAACCAGACGAACAGGGCCAGGGCCGACAGCTTCACCGCCACCAGGATCAGGTTGAGCGTGGCGCTTTTCTTGGCGCCGGTCAGCAAAAGGGCGCCGACGGCGATGATGATGAACAGGGCGGGGATGTTGGCGATTCCGCCCGCGTGCGGCCCCTGCATCAGAGCCATGGGCAGGCCCAGCCAGTCACGCAGCAGGGGCGCCGCATAGCCCGACCAACTGACGGCCACGGCGCTGACCACCAGGCTGTATTCCAGGATCAGGCTCCAGCCGATGACCCATCCCGCCATCTGGCCCAGCACCACCCGCGAATAGGTATAGGCGCTGCCCGAAGCCGTCACCGTGCTGGCCATCTCGGCGTAGCACATGGCGGCGCAGGCGCAGACGAAGCCGGCGATCAGGAAAGACAGCAGGACGGCGGGGCCCGCCTTGTCCGCGCCGATGCCGATCAGGGTCAGGATGCCGGTGCCGACGATGGCGCCCACGCCCATCGCCACCAGATGCGGCCAGCTGAGGTTGCGCGCCAGGCTCGTGGCGCCGGGCTCTGCGCCAAGGCTTGAGGTGGGGCGCGGTTGCGCGTCTGGGCCGCCCATCGGTGGCTCCTGTCTGGGGGAGGTCATAAAGCTCGCCGGTTTGCGGCGGATGGCCGGGCAATACAAGGGCCGTGGGCCTATCGGCCGACAGGCGGCTCTGGTTTCTGTTCCGATATCGGAATTTTCGTCACGGTTTCTCAGTTGAAACGGCACGAAACCGAGGCTGATCCGTCACCGCCTCGCGCAAGCTTCCGCCCCGCTTTTCGCTATCCCTCGCCGCCAGGCAGGAGGGGCGTCGACGTCATCGTCGGCAAAGACCGTCTCCCGCCGCAGCTATTTGACCCAACCGGTGGAACGATGATGAACAGCAGCTTCAAGACCCTGCTCGTGGCGGCGGCCAGCACCCTGGCCCTGGCGGCCTGCGGCGGCTCCGCCGAGGTGGCCTCGCCCGGCGAAGGCGATTTCGGCAATGGCGGCGGCGGCAACCCCGGCGGTCCGGGCACGCCGGGCACGGGCCAGGCGGCGGCGGATTGCCCGACCGGCTTCGCCAACGTGGGCACCATCGCCAACGGCACCCTTCGCAACTGCCAGCTGCCCCAGCAGATCAACGGCTCGCTGACCGTGCCGCTGCGCGCCGGCACCATCTACTCGATCTCGGGCCGCACGGCCGTGGGCACCGACGGAGGCGTCGACGCCTCCGCCAATGCCGGCACGCAAGGCATCCTGACGGTAGAGCCGGGCGTGACCATCTTCGCATCGGGCGGCGGCGACTATCTGCTGGTGAACCGCGGCTCGCAGATCTACGCCGAAGGCACGGCTTCCCAGCCGATCATCTTCACCAGCCGTCAGAACGTGGAAGGCACGACGACCGAGACCTCGCAAGGTCAGTGGGGCGGCATCGTCATCGCCGGCCGCGCGCCCCAGGCCAACTGCCAGCTTACCGCCCCGGTCACCTGCACCGGCCAGGTCGAGGGCACCAACGCCTTCTACGGCGGCGGCAACGCCAACGACAACTCGGGCCGTCTGCGTTACGTCCAGATCCGCTATTCGGGCTTTGAAATCTCGACCGGCAACGAACTGCAAGCCCTGACCCTGGCCGGCGTCGGCGCGGGCACCACCATCGAATACGTCCAGTCCTTCAACTCGTCGGATGACGGCATCGAAATCTTTGGCGGCAACGTCAACCTGAAGCACATCGTCATCAACGGCGCCGACGACGACGCCTTCGACACCGACACCGGCTGGCGCGGCGGCGCCCAGTTCGGCATCGTGACCCAGCGCGCCCCGAACGCGACCAGCCGCTCGGCCGGGTTCGAGTTCTCGGCCGCCCCGGCCTCGACGCCGCTGGCCCAGCGCTACAACTCGCAGCCGAAGATCGCCAACTGGACGCTGGTGGGCCGCAACTCGCCGACTGACGCCCACACGGTGGCCCACTTCGACACGGGCACGAAGGCGACCGTTGTCAACTCGGTCTTCACCAGCGCCGCCGGCTCGCTGGCCGGCTGCCTGGACATCGCCGACGCCGACACCGCCAGCGTGAACCCGGTGTTCAACTCGGTCTTCATGTCCTGCGGCGTCTCCTACCGCGCCAGCGGCGCCGCCCGTTCGGGGCCGGTCTTCACGGCCGGTTCGAACAACACGGTAAAGGGAACCTCGACCCTGGCCGCCCCGACCTCGGGCGTCACCATCACCAACCAGACCCTGACCTTCATCAACGGCCCCAACGAGACCGCCGTGACCCCGGTCAAGGCCTCGAGCGTCCACGCCGCCTTCACCGACACCGACTACATCGGCGCCGTGAAGAACGCCTCGGACACCTGGTGGCAGGGCTGGACCTGCGGCCTGACGGCCAATCTGAAGTGCTGATGAACCCTCTGGCGAGGCGGCGGTCCGAAAGGGCCGCCGCCGACCCATTGAGCGTCCAGCCTATCTCGACCTTCGCAAGGCAGCCGAACATGAAGAACAAGACCCTGACCCGTAACGGGGTGCTGCTGGCCAGCAGCGCCCTCGTCGCCGTATTCGGCGCGCCCAGCCTCGCGCTCGCCCAGGCTGTCGCACAGACGGCCGCCCCCGCCGCCGCCGTGGCGTTGAGCGCCGAACTGCCCGCCGATCCGGAGAGCCCGGATCAGGTGTCGCAAACCCCGGCCACCCAGTTGGGCGACATCGTCGTCCTGGGCCGCAACATCCCGCAGGAGAATCGCCAGAGCGCCGAAGTGGCTGCTTTCCTGACCTCCGAGGACCTGCAACGCACCGGCGATTCCACCGCCGCGGCCGCCCTGACCCGCGTGACCGGCCTGTCGATCGTCGATGGCCGCTTCGTCTATGTGCGCGGCCTCGGAGAGCGCTATTCCTCGGCCCTGCTGAACGGTTCGCCGCTGCCCAGCCCCGAGCCGCTGCAGCGCGTTGTGCCGCTGGACCTGTTCCCCTCCAGCATCCTGGCGGGCGTGACGGTTCAGAAGTCCTATTCCCCCAACTATCCCGGCGAGTTCGGCGGCGGGGTCATCGACCTGCGCACCGTGGACGCCCCGGCCGAGCCCTTCCTGACCTTCAAGGTCGGCGTCGGCGGCAACACTGAGACCACCGCGCGCGACAACCTCGTCTACTACGGCTCGGATTCCGACTGGACCGGCTTCGACGATGACACCCGCAAGGTCCCCGGCGCCATCGACATGGCTTTCCGCACGGGCAAGCAGATCAACCTGGCCAACTTCTCCGCCTCTGAAGTGCAGGCCATGGGCCGCTCGCTGGTCAATGCGCCGCTGCGCCTGATGCAGCGCCAGCAGACGCCGGTCGACGGCAGCCTGGAACTGGCGGGCGGCTTCCGCACGCCGACCGAGATCGGCGACCTGGGCGTCATCGCCGTCGCCGGCTACGACAACTCCTGGCGCACCCGTCAGGCGATCCAGGAAGAGGGCCAGTTCCAGGGCGACGACCTGGTGCCGGTGTCGACCTTCGACGTCGAGTCGAACCAGAACGACGTGCGCCTGAACCTGCTGGGCGGTCTGTCGCTGACGACCGACGATCACGAGGTGAAGTGGACCAACCTCTACGTTCGCACCACGACCAAGCGCGCTCGCACCTCGGCCGGGCCGGACTTCGACGCCGGCGGCAGCGTGATCCGCAACGATTACACCGAGTGGTTCGTGCGCCAGCTGTTCACCAGCCAGCTGGCGGGCGAGCACTATTTCGGTCAGGACGGCGCCTGGAAGCTGGACTGGCGTGCGGCCTACGCCACGACGTCGCGCGACGCCCCTTATGAAACGCGCTTCCAGTACGGCGTGGACGCTCAGGACCGCTTCATCCACAACGTCCAGGGCAATCAGATCTCGTTCAGCGAACTGGACGACGAAGTCTGGTCCGGCGGCGTAGACCTGGCCTACAACCTGCCGATGGCGGCGGGCCGCGAGGCGACCATCAGCGTCGGCGCCTCGACGCTGGACAACACCCGCTCAGCCGAGCGTCACGACCTGCAGTTCGAGGCCGTCAACGGCCTGACCGACAGCCAGCGGCGCTCGCGCATCGACTATCTGTTCTCGGACTTCAACATCAATCCGTGGACCCTGCAGCTGCGTGAGATCGCCGGCTCGAACGGCGCCAACGCCTACGACGCCGACATGAAGGTCAGCGCGGTTTACGCCATGGTCGACGCCGAGTTCGTGCCGACCGTGCGCACCACCTTCGGCGTCCGCTTCGAGGACGGCCAGCAGAGCGTGACCCCGCGCGACCTGTTCGGCGGCACGACGTCCTATGAGGCGACGGAGATCGAGGAGCAGTACTGGCTGCCGTCGTTCACGGCGACGTGGAACTTCACCGAGGACCAGCAGCTGCGCTTCGGCGCGTCCAAGACCATCGGCCGTCCGCAGTTCCGCGAGCTGGCGCCCCAGGCCTATACGGACCCGGAAAGCGACCGCGTCTTCATCGGCAACCCGTATCTGACCGACACCGAAATCCTGAACCTGGACGCGCGCTGGGAATGGTATTTCGGCCGCCAGCAGTTCGTAACGGCGGGCGTCTTCTACAAGAAGCTGGACAAGCCGGTCGAGGCGGTGATCGTCGACGTCGGCAACCAGCGTCAGCAGACCTTCCTGAACGCGCCGGAAGCGACGGTCATGGGCGTCGAGGCCGAGGTGAAGAAATACTTCGAGTTCGCCGACCAGCCGTCCTTCATCTCCAACAAGCGCTGGCTGGTGCAGGCCAACTACACCTGGTCGGACTCTGACGTCTCGGTGGGCGAGGGCGACACCGTCATCACCCTGGGCGGCGGCGGTCGTCCCGAACAGGCGGCCTTCTTCATCCAGGACGGCAGCCGTCTGCAAGGCCAGTCCGAGCACGTCGCCAACCTGCAACTGGGATGGGAAGACGACACGGCCCGCTCGCAGGCGACCTTCATCCTGAACTACGTCTCGGAGCGGATCACCGCGCGCGGCGCTGGCGTCGGTACGGCGCGCGAGCCGGATTACCTGCAGGAGCCGGGCGCCTTCCTCGACTTCGTCTATCGCAAGGACTTCACCGTGAAGGGCCGCGACCTGGGCTTCGCCCTGGAGCTGCGCAACCTGCTCGGCACGGAGTTCGAGGAGTATCAGGAGAAGGGCAACCGGATCCGCATCAACCAGTACGACCTGGGCCAGAGCGCCTCGGTCAGCCTGACCGCGCGTTTCTAGGCGCGGATCGCGTCTGACATTTGAGCCGGGAGGCCCTCAGCGGTCTCCCGGCTTTTTTATTGCCTCTCTAGGGTGGGAGCGGCGGGTGACGGTTGCGCATCATTTCATCCGAACCCGCTTCATGTGTCGTGACAACTTCTCGACGCTGTCATGGTTCGGAGCGAGCCGGGTACGGAGCATCCGCCTAGGGAGGCGAGGCGGCCGCGAGAGGCCGTTGGGGATGTCTTCCTTGCTCGCTGGCCTTCGCAAATTGAGCGCCGTTTCGTTGGGCAAGGGCGGCCTGTCCCTTCGCCGTCCGCCCCTACGGCGCGTGGTCGAGGCGGCGCTGATCCTTCTTCTTCTGGTGCAGGGCGGGCGGCTGGTCTGGCTGTTCGCGGCGCCGACGCCGCAAGCGACGCAGGCGCGGCCTCTGCCGGAGGTCGACCTGGGCGTGCTGTCGCGCTTTGACGCCTTCTTCCGCAACGGGGGGGCAGGCGAGCAAACGGCGCCGTCGGATGGCGGCGGGCTGACTCTGTTCGGGGTGCGCGCGGACGGTGCGGGCGGCGGCTCGGCCATCATCGGCCTGGCGGACGGCCGCCAGGTTTCGGTCGGCGCGGGCGAGGAACTGGAGCCGGGGCTTAAGCTGACCTCCGTCGCCCCTGATCACGTCATGCTGTCGCGCGGCGGCGCGCCGTTCCGTCTCGACTTTCCTGACATGATTTCCGGCGCGGCGCCCGCTGCGCCCGAGGCTGCGGCGCAACCGGCTGCGCCCTCGCCCGAAACGGCTTCCGCCGAGGGCGCGGTGGTCGATCCCCAGCGCCTGATCGCCCAGGCGGGCCTGCGTCCGCGCATCAAAGGCCTCGGCGTCAACGGCCTGACCGTCTCCGCCTCGGGCGACGGGGGCGAGCTTCGCAACGCCGGCCTGCGCTCGGGCGACGTCATCCTGTCGGTCAACGGCATAGCCCTGAACAGCCCGCAGGCGCTCGTCGCCCTGCGCGGCCAACTGGCCGACGCCCCCTCGGCCCAGATCCAGTTCGAGCGCGACGGTCAGGTCCGCTCCACCACCGTAAGGACGCGCCCATGAAGGCCCGTAACCGCTCTCTGCTTACCGGCGTTCTGGCCGCCGTCCTGGCGGTCCAGCCGCTGGCCGCCGCGCCGGTGATGGCGCAGGAGACGCGTCAGACGCTGAACGTCCAGAACGCCGACATCCGCGCCTTCGTGCAGGATGTGGCGCGCACGACGGGGCGCACCTTCATCGTCGATCCGGCGGTGACGGGCACGGTGACGGTGTCCAGCCCGCGCCCGTTGACCCGCGCCCAGCTGTTCGAGGTCTTCCTGTCGACGCTGCGGGCCAACGGCCTGGTGGTGACGCCGACGTCGTCGGGCGCCTATCGCATCAGCCCGGCGCAGGGGGCGGCGCAGGGTCCGGCCACGGTCGGCGCCGAGCGGTTCTCGACAGAGGTCTTCACCCTTCGCCACATCGACGCCGCCTCGGCCGCCGAGACGATCCGGCCGCTGGTCGGGGCGCAGGGGCAGGTGCTGGCCAACCCCGGCGCCAACAGCGTGGTGGTGGCCGATTTCGCCGACAATCTGGCGCGCATCCGGGCGCTGGTCGGCCGCATCGACGTGGACCGTTCCGCCTATGAGGTGGTGGCGCTGGAGAACGCCTCGGCGCGCGAGATCGCGGGCGCGCTGCAACAGGTGACAGGCGGCCCCGGCGGGCCGGGGCTGGTGACGATCACCCCGGTCGAAAGCTCCAACGCCCTGGTCCTGCGCGGGGACGGCCAGGCGCTGGCGCGGGTGCGCGGCCTGATCGCGGATCTGGACGGCCGCGCGCGGGCCAGTCAGGACGTCAACGTCGTCTTCCTGGAGCACGCCGACGCCGAGCAGCTCCTGCCGGTCCTGCAACAGATCGTCGGTCAGCCGGCGGATGCGGCGGCGACCTCGTCTCCGCGCCTTCGCACCGCGCGCGCCGGGGCGAGCCAGACGACCAGCGGCATGGGGCAGGGCGGGCTGACGACGACGGGCGAGGCTGACAGCGGGCCGATCGGCTCGACCACCGTGACCGCCACCGGCCAGCGCGCTGTCATCGCCCGCTTCCCCGGCGCCAACGCCCTGGTCATCTCCGGCCCGGCGGACCTGCAACGCACCCTGACGGAGGTGATCCGCCAACTGGACGTGCGTCGCCAGCAGGTGCTGATCGAGGCCATCGTCGTGGAGCTGAGCGACAAGGCCGTGCGCGATCTGGGCGTGCAGTGGCTGTTGACGGGCGAGCAGGGCGTCGGCCTGACCAACTATTCCGACCGCGCGGCGCCGCTGGTCCCCATTGCGGGCGGGGCGGCGGCGGGCCAGCTCGACAAGGACGATCCCTTGCGCGAGCGGCTGCAGAATCTGGCGCTGAACAGCCTGCTGGGCGCCAACGGATTCGTCGGCGGGGCGGGCGGCAAATGGGGCGACGGCCTGTTCGGCTTCATCATCAATGCGGCCAAGACGGACGCGGGCTCCAACCTGTTGCAGACCCCGTCGATCATGACGCTGGACAATGAAGAGGCGACCTTCCTGGTCGGGCAGGAGGTGCCGATCACCACCGGCCGGGCCATTCTGGACGGCAACTCCAACCCCTTCACCACGACCGAGCGCAAGGACATCGGCGTGCGCCTGACGGTGCGGCCCCAGATCAACGCCGGCGGCTCCATCACCCTGACGCTGCGGCAGGAGGTGTCGAGCATCAACGGCCTGCTGACCAGCGGCGCCAACGACCTGATCCTGGACAAGCGCGAGCTCGAGACGACGCTGGTGGTCGATGACGGCGACATCGCCGTGGCGGGCGGCCTGCTGGATCAGAACGACCGGCTGGAGACCAGCAAGGTGCCGGGGCTGGGCGACATTCCGGGCGTCGGCGTCCTGTTCCGCTCGACCAGCCGCGAGCGGGGACGGACCAATCTGATGGTCTTCCTGCGCCCGACCATCTTGCGCACCACGGCGGACGCGCAGGGGCTGGCGGCGGATCGCTGGGGCTATATGCGCGGCGAGCAGCAGCGCGTTCACCCAGATCGAGAGCCGAGCCTCGACGCCCTGCTGCGCGACTATATGCAGGCCCAGCCGCCTGCGGCGCCTGTGGCGGGCGAGCCGCTGGTGATTGCTCCTGTAGCGCCGGTCGCGGCCCGGCCGTTGCCGCCCGTGACGGAGGGCGTCCGGTGATCACCGTCGTCGATCCGCGTCTGCCCTACGGCTTCGCCAAGACCCACGGCGTCCTGCTGCTGGCGGCGGGCGAGGTGATGGCGGTGGGAGTGCGCGAGGGCGCCGACCCTCTGGCCCTGGTCGAGGCGCGCCGCGCGCTGGGCCGTCCGCTGGAGGCGACGCCTCTCAGCGCGGCCGCCTTCGACCGCAAGCTGTCGGAAGTCTATGCGGGCGAGCAACTGACAGCGGCCGACGGCGACGACCTGTCCCTGCCGGTGGGCCTCGACAGTCTGGTGGACGACATTCCGGCGGCGGCGGACCTGCTGGACGCCACGGACGACGCGCCGGTCATCCGCCTGATCAATGGCGTCATCGCCGAGGCCGCCCGCATCGGCGCCTCGGACGTGCATCTGGAAAGCTATGAGACGCGCCTGCTGGTGCGGATGCGGGTGGACGGGGTGCTGCGCGAGGCGCTGAGCCTGAACCCGCGCGTGGCGCCGCTGCTGGTGTCGCGCATCAAGGTCATGGCGCGCCTCGACATCGCCGAGAAGCGCAAGCCCCAGGACGGACGCATTCCCCTGACGCTGGGCGGCAAGTCGCTGGACGTGCGCGTCTCGACCCTGCCGTCGCGGGCTGGCGAGCGGGTGGTGCTGCGGATATTGGACAAGGATCAGGCCGGGCTGACGCTGGACCGGCTGGGCATGGACCCGGCGGCGCTGGAGGCCTTCCGTCATGCGCTGGCCGAGCCGAATGGCATCATCCTCGTCACCGGGCCGACCGGCTCGGGCAAGACGACCAGCCTCTACGCCGGGCTGTCGCTGTTGAACGACGGCTCGCGCAACATCCTGACGGTCGAAGATCCGGTCGAATACGCCATGGAGGGCGTAGGCCAGACCCAGGTGAACCCCAAGGTCGGCATGACCTTCGCCGCCGGGCTGCGCGCCATCCTGCGTCAGGATCCGGACGTGGTCATGGTCGGCGAGATCCGCGACACGGAGACGGCGGCCATCGCCGTTCAGGCGTCCCTGACCGGCCACCTGGTGCTGTCGACGGTCCACACCAATGACGCGGCCGGGGCGGTGACGCGCCTGCGCGACATGGGGGTCGAGCCCTTCCTGCTGGCCTCGACCCTGCGGCTGGTGGTGGCCCAGCGGCTGGTGCGCCGCCTGTGCCCGCATTGCCGGATCGAGGAGACGGCGGACAGGGCGATGGCGCGGCTGATCGGGGCTGAGGAAGGCGCGCGCGTCTGGCGGCCGCACGGCTGCGCCGACTGCGGCTCGACCGGCTATGTCGGCCGCATCGGCCTTTATGAGACGCTGACGGTGGACGAGAAGGTGCGCCGCCTGATCGCCTCGGGCGCCGACGAGGACGCCGTGTTCGACGCCGCCTTCGCGCGCGGCGGGACGCTGGCTGACCGGGCGCGGGCGCTGGTGCTGGAAGGCGTCACCTCGGTCGAGGAGGCCCTGCGCGTGGCGCGTCAGGAGACCGCCGCCGAAGAGGTCGTGGCCTGATGGCGGCCTTCGACTACATCGCCGCCGATGCGGCCGGGCGGACGGTCAGCGGCTCGTTGAGCGCCGCCGACGAGGCCGCCGCGCGCACGGCGCTGGCGAAGCGTCAGCTGGCGCCGTTGCAGTTGTCGCCCGGTCGTTCGGGCGCGGTCGCCGCCCCATCGAAGGCGGGCAAGGCCGGGCGGCTGTCGCCCAAGACTTTGGCGCTGACGACGCGGCAACTGGCGACGCTGATCTCGGTCTCCCCGCTGGAAGAGGCGCTGCGAAACCTGATGCTTCAGGCGGACCGGCCCAACGTCCGCCGCGTGCTGGAAGGCGTCCACGCCGGGGTGATCGAGGGGCGGCGCCTGTCCGACGCCATGGCCCAGCAGGGCGCGGCCTTTCCCCCACTGTATCGCGCCATGACGGCGGCGGGCGAGCAGTCGGGCGCGCTTCAGCCCATCCTCGAACGCCTGGCCGATGGGCTAGAGCGGGACGAGGTGGTGCGCGGCAAGGTGCTGACGGCGCTGGTTTATCCGTGCGTGCTGGCGGTGGTGGCGTTGGGCGTCATCGTCGCCATGATGACCTATATCGTGCCCAAGGTGGTCGATCAGTTCGACAGCATGGGCCAGACCCTGCCGCTGCTGACGCGCCTGGTCATCGGCCTTTCGGACTTGATGCGCGACTGGGGCTGGCTGATGGCGCTGATCCTCGCCGCCGTGGTCGCCGCGGGGCTGATCGCGCGGCGGCGCGAGGCGGTGCGGCTGAAGCTGGACGCCTGGGTGCTCAGGCTGCCGCTAATCGGGCGGCTGACGCGCGACCTGCACGGGGCGCGCATGGCCCGCACCCTGTCGACCATGATCGCGGCGGGCCTGCCGGTGCTGGAGGGGCTGACCATCACCGCCCGCACCGTCTCCAACCGCGCCCTGCGCCGCGCCACCGAACAGATGGCCGAGGCCGTGCGCGAAGGCGGGGGCCTGTCGGCCGCCATGCGCCGCGCCGAGGTCTTTCCGCCCATCCTCGTCTACATGACCGCCTCTGGCGAAAGCAGCGGTCGGCTGGAGCCCATGCTGGAGCGGGCCGCCGACTATCTGGAGCGCGAGTTCTCCAACTTCACCGCCGTGATGCTCAGCCTGCTGGAGCCGGCGATCATCGTGGTCATGGGCGGGATCGTCGCCGTGATCGTGCTGTCGATCCTGCTTCCCATCCTTCAGATCAACACCCTGGCTTTGGGGTGAGGAGACCTTCCATGCGCAGTGAAGATATTCAGGACAAGCGCCAGAAACGCCAAGGCTTCACCCTGGTCGAGCTGATGGTCGTCATCGTCATCATCGGCCTGTTGGCCACGGTGGTGGCGATCAACGTCCTGCCCAGTCAGGACAAGGCCATGGTCGGCAAGGCGCGGGCCGATATCTCGGTGCTGGAGCAGGCGGTGGAGACCTATCGCCTCGACAACTTGACCTTCCCGACGGACCAGCAGGGGCTGAAGGCCCTGACGGCGCCGCCCGCCGATCTGGCGCGGCCGGAACGCTATCGCCAGGGCGGCTATGTCCGCCGCCTGCCCGAAGACCCGTGGGGCAACCACTACCAGTACCGCCGCCGCAGCGCCCATGGCGGCCAGTTCGACATCTGGTCCTTCGGCGCCGACGGCCAGGCAGGGGGCGAGGGAAATGACGCCGATATCGGCAACTGGCAGGGTTGAGGCGCTCTCTCGCCCGGCCGGTTCGGTAGCCGTGGAAACGCCCAAACGCGCTGAAGAAGCGAGCCGCCGCGCGGCGAGCGGTAGCGCACGACAAGGGTTTACCCTTGTCGAGTTAATGGTCGTGATCGCCATCATCGGCGTGGCGGCGGGGGCGGTGGTGCTGTCCATGCCGGACCCGCGCCCGACGCTGGCGGTCGAAGCGGAGCGGTTCGCCGCGCGCCTTATCATGGCGCGCGAAGAGGCCGTGATGACCAACCGCCCGGTGGCCCTGCGCGCTGATGTCGCCGGCTATGGCTTTGAGAGCTTCGACGGCGCCGTCTGGACGCCTTTGACCGGCGTGCTGGCGCCCAAGGCGTGGGGCGAGGGGGCCGCCGTCGGCGCGCCCGCCCGCGCCGTCTTCGACCCCACCGGCGGCGCCGACGCCGCCAGCGTGCGGCTGGAGCGCGAGGGCCAGGCCGTCACCGTCGCCATCGACGGCGCGGGCGAGGTGACGATCCATGAATAGCGCGTCTGCTCCCTTCCCCCTCGATGGAAGGGGCGGGGATGGGGGTGTGGCCGCGACCTTGCGGGAGAGGGCGCAGGAGGCGCGGCGTCTCCGCGCCTCGACGGCCATCGCCTTGCCTGCACTCCCACCCAACCCTCCCCCCTCGAGTGGGAGGGCTATTAGGGGCGGCTTCACCCTGATCGAATGCCTCGTCGCCCTGGCCGTATTCGGCCTGGCGGCGATGGCGTTGCTGAACCTGTCGGGCGAGAGCACGCGCTCGGCCGCGCGGGTCGAGACGCGGACGCTGGGCGGCATCGTCGCCGACAATGTGGCCGCTGAGGCGATGATCGCGCGCGACCTGCCCAGCGGCAGTACGGGTGGTCAGGCGTCGCTGGGCGGGCGCGAGTGGCGATGGGTGCGGGTGGTCAGCGCGACGGATATGCCGGGCGTCGGCCGCATCGACGTGCGCGTCTTCGCCGATGAGGAACAGGCCGCCGAGCGCGTGCTGTTCCGGGCGGCGGGCGCATGAAGTCGCGCACTGGATTTACGCTTGTCGAGGTCCTGATCGCCCTGCTGATCTTCGCCCTTCTGGCGGGGGCGGGCGCGTTGGTTCTGGGGCAGTCGATCGAGACGCGGTTCGCGGTGAAGGCCAACGCTGACCGGACGGCGGCGCTGCAACGCACGCGGGCGCTGCTGCGCGCCGATCTGGCTCAGGCGACGGGCCGACGGGTGCGCGGGCAGACGGGGCGTCCGGCGCCTCAGGCGATCATGGGCCCGCAATTGCCGGGCGATCCTTTGCTGGTGTTGGCCCGCAGCGGCTGGAGCAACCCGGACGGAGCGCCGCGCGCCTCCCTGCAACGGATCGAGTACCGGCTGGTCGAGGATCGGCTGGAGCGCCGGGTGGCCCCCTATCTGGATGGGGCGCGGGCCGGGCCGCCGCAGGTGCTGTATCGCGGGGTGAAGGACGCCCGCGTCGCCTTCATCCAGAACGGCTCCGAGGCGCCCGCCTTTTCCGCCAGCAGCGACCGGCCCCTGCCGGACGCGGTGCGGGTGACGCTGACGCTCGACGGCTTCGGCCCGGTCGAGCAGCTGTTTCTGGTCGCCGCCGCATGAAGCGGGGCGCGCGCGATCGCCGGGGCATGGCCCTGCTGACCGTCCTGTTGCTGGTGGCGGTGATGGCGGCGCTGTGCGTGGTGCTGCTGGACGATGTGCGCTTTTCGGTGCGCCGCACGACCAACGCCGAGACCCAGGCGCAGGCGCAAGGCTTTGCGGCGGGGGCCGAGGCGCTGGCGCGACGACGACTGTCCGATCTGGTCCGCGCCGATCCCGCGCGCACGTCGCTTCAGCCGCACTGGAACGGCCGCGTGTTCGCGCTGCCGCTGGAAGACGGCGAGGGGCGGGCGGTGATCCGCGACGGCCAGTCCTGCTTCAACCTGAACAGCCTGGTGCTGGGCCAGGGCGAGGATCTGATCGCGAGGCCTGAAGGGGCGGCGCAGTTCATCGCGCTCGGCGAGGCGCTGGGCGTGCCGCGCGGGCGGATGGCGGCGGTCGCGGCAGCCTTGACCGACTGGATGGACGGCGACGCCCAGGTGTCGCCGCAGGGGGCGGAAGATTCCACCTACGCCAGCCGCCCGACGCCCTATCGCACCGGCGGGGTAATGCTGGCCGAGGTTAGCGAACTGCGCGCCGTGACGGGGGTGGACGACGAACTTTATCGGCGTCTGAGGCCGCATCTGTGCGCCTTGCCCGAGGCGCGGCTGTCGCCCTTGAACCCCAATACGCTGGAGCCGCAGGACGCCGTGCTTCTGTTCGCGATCAGCCGGGGCGTGGTGGGGCTGAATGCGGCCAAGTCGGCGATCGCGGCGCGCCCGGCCGCGGGCTGGTCCAGCCCCGACGCCTTCTGGGCCCAGCCCGCCCTGTCAGGCGTGGTCGTCGATGAAGAAGCCAAAGGTCAGATCACCCTGGCCACCCGCTATTTCGACCTGAGGGTCGAGATCGAGCACGGCGACGCCCGCGCCGTCCGCACCGCCCTGATCCACGTCGCGCCCGATGGCGCGGCGCGCACCGTCATCCGCCGCTGGACGCCAGAAGAATGAGCCCCAGGACATGAGCCACGCCCGCATCCTGTTCATCCCGACCCACGCGACCTTGCCCGCGCGTTTCCTACTGGTTGATCGCGAGGGCCGCGTCGTCGCGCGCGGCGAGCTGGACCCGCATCAGGCCGAAGCCCCGCCGTCGATCCGCACAATCGCTGTGGCGCCCGGTGCCGACGTCATGACGCGCTGGCTGGACCTGCCGCCGTGCAATATGGCCCAGGCCAGAGCCGCCGCACGCTGGGCGCTGCGCGATCAGGCGGCGGGCGAGGTCGACGGGCTGGACGTGGCCCTGAGCGCGGCGCCTGCCGACGGCGGCCTGCGCCTGACGGCGGCGGTGTCGTCCAAGCTGCTGCAGGCCTGGCTGCGCTGGATGGAGACCTTCGACATCCGGCCTGACGCCGTCGTGCCGGATAATCTGTGCCTGCCCGCGCCGCTGGAGGCTGAGACGTGGACCGCTGCGCAGATGGGCGCGGACGTGGCTTTGCGCGGTCCGACCTTCGCCGTGACGGTGCAGCCTGATCTGGTGGAGGCGATGGCGGCGGGGCGCGCGCTCGACTGGCTGGAAGGCGAGGCCCTTGAGGCGGCTCTGGCGGCGGGGGCGATGGCGGCGCCGGTCGATCTGTTGCAGGTCCATGATCGGCGCGAGCGCGGGCAGGCGGCAAAGGGCTGGCGTCTTGCGGCGGGTCTGGCGGCGGCCCTGTTGATCTCGCCGCTGATCATGATGGCGGCGGAAGGTCTGCGTGATCGGGCGGCGGCGGACGGCGCCGGAGCGGAGGCGAGGATCGGGGCGGTGAAACTCTATCCCGAACTGGCGACGACGAAGGATGCGGCGGCCGAAGCCTTGCGCCGTCTGGACGCTGGGCCGCCGCCGGGCGGAACTGCGCGCGCGATGTCCGCCGTTTTCGCCGCCGTCGAGCGCGTGCCGGGCGCCGAACTGGATGACGCGACCTTGGGCGGCGAAGGGCTGCGGGTCACGATGAACCACGCGGCCTTTAATGATCTGGACGCCGTGCGCGCCGATCTGGCCGAGGCCGGTCTGGCGGTGGTCGACGAAACCTCGGCTGAGGAGGGCGGACGGATGATCAGCACGCTGACGATAGGAGGCGACCGATGAAGGCCCTATTCTCTTCCACCGGCGCCTGGTGGGACGGGCGGTCATTACGCGAACGGCGGATGCTGGCGGTCATGGGCGTTGTGGTGCTGGGCGTCATCGCGTGGCTGGGCGTGGTGCGTCCGCTGGAGGGCTGGAAGGCCGATCAGGCGCGCGCCCGCGTCGCGGCCGAGCGGCAGATGGCGCAGGTTCAGACCGCTGTGGCCCAACGAGGCGCGCGACCGACTGAGGCGGTTGACCTGCAGGCGCTCGTCGCGTCGACGGCCTTGACGGCGGGCGTGCAGCCGACGCTAGGCATGTCCGAAGGCGGGCGGCTCGGCTTTCGCCTGGAGCGGGTCACGACGGCCCAGGCCTTCGGCTGGCTGGCGGCGCTCGAGGAAGGCGGGGCGCGGATCGAAGAACTGGGCGTTGTCGAAAACGCTGACGGGACGCTGGGCGTCAGCGGGGCGCTCGCTTCCGGCGCCTAGCGGCTTTTCCGTCTCGGCCCGTTAGTGGGTTGTGGACTTGAGCGTCCGGGCGGGGCAGGTATCGCAATCATGATATCTCGTCTGGCTCTTCCTTTGATCACGCTGGCGGTCCTGGCGGGATGCGCCTCGCCGCCGCGTGTCGAGACCGTACGATCGGCCGCCGTGCCCGATGCTGTGACCGCCTATCGCCTGTTCGAGGGGGAAGCTTCGACCGAGACCGACCGCGCGGCGGCTGTGGCGGTACGACAGGCGCTGGCCGCGCGCGGCTGGCGCGAGGTCGACGACAAGACCGCCTGGCGGGTCGAGACGGCCTATGCCGTGCGGCCTCAGAAGACCGGCGTCTTCACCGATGTCGATGCGCGAGACGGCGAATGGACCGAGGCGCCGCGCCTGCCGCAGTTCTGGAGCCGCCGCCGTCAGGTTCATACGTTGAGCCTGATCCTGACAGGGCCGGGTGATGCGCCGGGGGCCTATCGCGTGTCGGCGACTTCGGTCCTGGGGCGAGGTCAGGCCGACGAGGCGCCGGGCCTGCTGGCGGATGCGGCTGTGTCCCAGCTGGGCGCAGTTGACTAGCTGACCGGACTGGCCTGGGGGTCCATCACCCGGGGCAAGGTCAGGATGAAGGTCGCGCCTGGCGATCCGGCCTGGTGACGGATGCTTCCCCCGTGGCGCTCTGCGACCGTGCGGACGAAGGCGAGGCCCAGGCCCGCGCCTCGGTGGTCGGCGCCGCCGTGACCGAAAGCCTGGAACAGGCGCCGGGCGGCGTCTTCGGACAGACCGGGCCCCTGATCGCTGACGCTGAGGACGCAGACCGGGCGGCCGTTTTCTTCGGCGCCGCTCAGGCTGACCTGAATGGTTCCGCCGCTGGGGCCGTATTTCAGGGCGTTGTCCAGCAGATTGGTGGTCAGGCGACGCAGCAGGGCCGGGTCGCCCTGAACCAGGAACTCTTCTTCGCCGTCGGGCGTCAGGATGCGGACGCCCTTCTTCGACGCCTGGGGCCACAGGATGTCGGCGGCGTCCATCGCCACCTGACCCAGGTCCATGAGCTCTGAGCGATAGGGCTGGCTCTCGGCGCGGGCCAGCTGCACATAGCCTTCAGCCAGGTCGAGGGTCTGACGCGCGTAATCAGCGATGCGTTTCTGGACCGCTGCGTCCAGACGCCGCGCGGGGCCGTCCAGCAGCGTCAGGATCGACACCTGGGGCGCGCGCATGTCGTGGCTGAGCAGTTGCAGCGCCTCGGTGCGCTGGCGCTCGGCGGCGCGGAAACGGGTCATGTCGGCGAAGCGCACGATGTGGCCGACCGGCTGCCCCTCGGCGTCGGTCAGGACCGAGGCCGCCGCTTTCAGGATGCGGCCGTCGGGCGTGGCGATCTCGCCGGGATCGCCGTCCGGGTCGAGGAAGCGGCGCCAGGCGGGCTCGCCCAGCGACTGGAACAGCAGGGGCAGGTCGGCGTCCCCCTGCAACTGGTCGCCGAACAGGGCCTCGGCCCGGTCGTTGGACAGGATGATGCGGGCGTAGGGATCGGCCACCACCGTGGCGTCGGGCAGGCTGCGCAGGGCGTCGGAGATGAAGCGTTCGAGGTCGCGGACCTGGCGCACGGCGGCGCGCAGGGCGTCGACCTGACGGGCCACGACGTCGCCGCCTCGGGCCGGGCTCGTCAGGCGCACGCCGTCGCGCTCGAAGGCCTCGACCTCGCTCTGCATATAGGCCGAGGCGGCGGCCAGACGACGCCAGCTCCACAGAGGATAGGCCAGAGCCAGCCCCGCCACAGCGGCCGAGGGCGGGAACCACAGGCCGCCTGCCAGGAAGGCCAGCGCCGTGGCGAGCAAGGTCAGGATGATCAGGCCGACGCCCAGCGCCATATTGGCCGCCGGACGCAGGATCAGAAAGCCGCCGACCAGCAGGCTGAGCGGCAGCAGGGAAAAGGCCAGCACCCACCCGTGCGAAAGGCTGCGCGGGCCGCCGCCTTGCAGCAGGGTTTGCAGCAGGGCGGCCTGCACCTTGACGCCGGGGCGTAGCTCGCCGTGCGGCGTGGCCGGGGTGGCGTAGCGGTCGCCCAGTCCCGGCGCCGTGGCCCCGACCAGCACCAGACGGTCTTTCAGAAAGTCGGCCGGCGTCTCGCCGTTGAGAACGTCTACGAAAGACAGGGTGCGGAAGGCGCCTGGCGGGCCGCGATAGACCACGGCCTCCGATGCGGCGGGATAGAGGGCGTCATCGGTCTGTGGCGCGGGCGGCGGCGGGATGGCGGTTCTCGTGGCGGCCAGCGGCAGGATCAGATGCGGCCAACTCTGATCGCCCGACTGGAGATAAAGGGGGAGGCGGCGCACGACGCCGTCGTTGTCGACCGTCAGATTAACGTGACCCATTCCCGCTGCGGCCGTGGCCAGTCGGGCGGCGGGGGCGTCTTCGCGAAAGGCGGAGCCGTTCAGGCCCGGCGCATCCACGACGACCGGGAGCTGGACCTTGCCGTTGCGGGTCAAGGCGACGGCCAGCGGCTCATCCTGCGACGAGGGCTCGGTGAACAGGACATCGTAGGCGACCGGCCCGGCGCCCGCCTCGGTCAGGCGGTCGATCAGGCGGGCGTGCAGGTCGCGCGGCCAGGGCCATTGGCCCAGGGCCTCCAGACTGCGGTCGTCGATGGCGATGATGACGATGGTCTCGTCAGCCGGCCCGGCCTTGGCCCGCATCAGGGCGTCATAGACTAGGTGGTCGGGCCCGTCGGCGACCGGCGTCAGCGCCAGCCAACTGATCAGCAGGGCGGATGAAGCCGCAACGACGACCCATTCGACCAGGGCGCGGCGACCGGTGAGGCGAGCGCCGAACCAGCGTTTCCAGCCGCCTTTCAGCCCGGAAGGCGCGGGCGCCACCCTAGCGCCCGATGCGCAGCTGTTGCGGCTCGGACCAGGCTTCCAGCAGGCGGCCGAAACGGTGACGTGCGCTCTGCACGCGCCAGCTGTAGACGCCCGGCGGCAGGTCGCTGAGGGTGAAGGCTTCGTCGGTCAGGCCGGGCTGGTCGATCAGAAGCGGGCCGTCGACGCCGCCGTCTTCAGCCTCGCGCCACAACTGGAAGCGGAAGGCGGCTTCGCCCACGCCCTCGGCCTCCCAGCGGAAGCGATAGAAACGCCTGCGGTCGCGCTGGTCCATCACCGAGGCCAGTCCGCCGACGCCGTTGCGGGCGCGGATGAAGCTGTAGGTCGTGGCCTTGCCCTCCAGCCCCTCGGGCGACAGGGCGGTCAGGCGCAGGAAATAGGCCCCTTCCTCCATGTCTGCGAACACCAGCGGGCCGCCGGGCGCGCTGTCGGCCTCGGCGAAAGCCTCGATCATGCCGGCGTCCTGGGCGATGCGGCCGCGATAGCGCTCGGCGCCGGCCAGGGGCTGGATCTCGAACACGACCTGGGCCTGGGTCTGAGGCGCGTCGGGGCGGGCGAGGGCCGGCGCGGGCAGCAGGGGCAGCAGGCGAACCGCGCCTGCGGCGGCGCTGACGCCCTGATCGGCGGCGGCCAGCGCTTCGTCCTCGCCAGAGGCCACGGCGACGGCGCCGTCCAGCACTTCGGTGGCCGACCGTTCGCTGGCTTCGTCGAAGGAGACGCGGAAGTCGGTGCCGCGCACGGCCGAAACCGAGACAGGGGTGCGGATGGCGAAGCCGCCCGGCCGGGTGCGCGGCGTGACCCTGGATTCCGCGCGGCCCGCCTCGACCGTCAGGGCGTGATCGACGGCGCCGTTGATGGCGTAGCGGCGCAGGCGGCTGACGCGCACGCGGCTGTTGGAAGGCACGACCACATGGCTGCCGTCGGACAAGGCCAGGCGGACGAAGGCGTTGGCGCCGGTGCTCAGGACGGCGGACTCACGAACGATCTGACCGGCTGTGGGCGCGGCCGCGACGCCGCCCTGATGCAAGGTTACGGCGCCGCGAAAGCCGGCGATGCGCGCCTCGTCCGGATCGGCGCGCAGCAGATCCACGGGCAAGGCCAGAGTGCGTCCGATCGACAGGCGGCGCGGGTTTACGACGCGGTTCTCGCGCTGCACCCGACGGTAATCCAGCGGCCGGTTCATATAGGCGGTCGCGAGGTCGATCAGGGTGTCGCCGGGGCGAACCACATAGCCGAGGGTCTCGGTCGGGCGTGCAGGGGCGGTCGACTGCGCCGCCGCCGGGGCCGCCGACAGCAGAACCGCAGCCGCCAGAACACAGGACCAGTTGGACTTCATGCCTCGCCTCATCCGCGGACCTCAGGCGTCGACGGCGGAATCGGCCCCCGCGACGCGCTCAAGGCGGTAACCGTAGCTGTAAATGGGTGTGAGGCGGAAGCCTTGCTCTGGCCGCAACTCCAGCTTGTTGCGCACCCGCGAGACGTGCATGTCCAGCGAGCGGCTGTTCAGGTTGGGCTCATTGCCCCAGACCGTTTCCAGAATATAGGTGCGCGACAGCGCCCGATGCAGGTTGCGGAACAGCAGCAGGGCCAGGGCGTATTCCTTGGCCGTCAAGGCGATGGTCTCGCCATTGCGCGCCACGCTGCCTGCCGCCTGGTGAAAGACGATGTCGTCGTAGGTCTCTATGCCCGGCGTGACCGGCTGGGCGTAGGCGCGGCGGATCAGGGCGTTGATACGTGCGGCCAGCACCGGCTTGGACAGAGGTTTGGGCAGATAATCGTCAGCCCCGGCGTCCAAGCCCGCGACCACGTCTTCGTCCTCGGCGCGGCTGGTGACCAGCAGCATGGGCGGCGCGGGCTTCAGATTGTTCCGCGCCCAGGTCAGGATTTCCAGCCCCGACCGATCCGGCAGGTTCCAGTCGACAATGATCATGTCGAAGGTGTCCTTGCGCAGCGCCGAGATCAGCGCCTGGCCTCGCGAAAAAAGAGTGGCGCGATAACCGGCGTCCTCGACCACGTCGGAGATGAACTCCAACTGGACAGGATCGTCGTCCAACACCGCGATTTTCATAGTTCTGCACGCTCCGGGGAATGGCTGAACCATAGCCGTGGAAGTGGCGCATTAGGCGAGTGTAAAATGTAAAATATAGTCACCTCGCGGAAAGGTTGAAATTCACTGTGACAAGCCTGGCAGGGGCGTCAAGCGGGGCGTCTGATCGCGGCACAGGGACTTGATCCATCGCCGCACTGTTTTCAGCCGGGCGGCGCCGTGAACCTCGCGGTGGGTGCTGAGCCAGAAGCGGCGCTCGATCAGCACCTGATCGGGCAGAATCCGCGTCAGTCCCTCGGCCAGGAAGCAGGGCAGGACGCCGATGCCGCCGCCCGCCGCCACCATGTCCCGCTGGGCGCGGATGGACGAGGACGCCAGTCGCGGCCGCAGGTTGGGGCGGATCTCCTCCAGGTAGCGCAGCTCGGGCGCATAGATCAGGTCGTCGACATAGCCGACCATGTCGAAGCGGTTCAGGTCGTCGATGCTATCGGGCGCGCCGTGCTGTTCCAGATGCTGCGGCGAGGCGTAGAGCGCCAGTTGATAGGTGGTCAGCGGCTCGACGATCAGGCGCGGGCTGTCGGCGGGGCTGAGGGTGATGGCCATGTCCACCTCGCGGCGGCTGGGCGACAGGAAGCCGGAGCTGGCCGCCAGTTCGACGTTCAGTCCCGGATGCGTCGCCAGCAGGCCCGGCAGGGCGGGAGCCAGCACCGCGCCGCCGAAGCCCTCCGAGGCGCTGATCCGCACGGCGCCCGCGACCAGGTCGGGCTGGGTGACGCGCCCGGCGGCCTCCATCGCGCTTTCGGCGTCCAGCGCTCGCTCCAGCAGTTGGGCGCCGGTGGCCGTCAGGTGCAGCCCGGCGGCCGAGCGGACCAGAAGGGTCGACTTCAGCGCCGTCTCCAGCCGCGCCACGCGTCGCCCGACGGTGGCTGCGTCCACGCCCAACCGCTGCGCCGCCGTGGCCAGAGACCCGGCGCGGGCGGCGGCCAAGAATACTCTCAGATCATCCCAGTCGAACATATGCAGATATGCACACCATCACCTGCAAGATTGCAATGGGCCTGACCGGTCCGCTCTGCTAGGGCAGGCTCACGAAGAACCATAATCAGCGGGAGAGACGCCAATGCGCGACATTCGCCACTTCATCGACGGTGCGGCTTTCGAAGGGGCGTCGGGCCGCTTCGGCGACGTCTTCAACCCCAACACCGGCGAGGTTCAAGCCCGGGTCCAGCTGGCGACCGTCAGCGAGATGGACCGCGCGGTGCAGTCGGCGCAGGCCGCCTTCGAAGGCTGGTCCTCGACCAACCCGCAGCGCCGCGCCCGCGTCATGTTCGAGTTCAAGCGCCTGGTCGAGGCGAACATGAACGAACTGGCCGAGATGCTGTCCAGCGAGCACGGCAAGGTCATCGCTGACTCCAAGGGCGACATCCAGCGTGGTCTGGAAGTGATCGAGTTCGCCTGCGGCATCCCGCACGCGCTGAAGGGCGAATACACGCTGGGCGCCGGTCCGGGCATCGACGTCTACTCCTCGCGTCAGGCCCTGGGCGTGGTGGCGGGCATCACCCCGTTCAACTTCCCGGCCATGATCCCGATGTGGATGTTCGGCGTCGCCATCGCCGTCGGCAACACCTTCATCCTGAAGCCGTCCGAGCGCGATCCGTCCGTGCCGGTGCGTCTGGGCGAACTGATGATGGAGGCGGGCGCGCCCAAGGGCGTGCTGAACGTCGTCCACGGCGACAAGACGGCGGTCGACGCCGTCCTGGCCCACCCCGACATCCACGCCGTCAGCTTCGTCGGCTCGTCGGACATCGCCCACTACGTCTATCAAACGGGCGCCCAGCACGGGAAACGCGTCCAGGCCATGGGCGGCGCCAAGAACCACGGCATCGTCATGCCCGACGCCGATCTGGACCAGGTCATCAAGGACCTGTCGGGCGCGGCCTATGGCTCGGCGGGCGAGCGCTGCATGGCTCTGCCGGTCGTCGTTCCGGTCGGCAAGAAGACCGCCGATGAACTGCGCGAGCGTCTGGTCGCCGAAATCCCGACCCTGCGCGTCGGTATCTCGACCGATGATCAGGCCCACTACGGCCCGGTCGTCTCGGCCCAGCACCGCGACCGCGTCGCCGGCTGGATCAGCAAGGGTGTCGAGGAAGGCGCCGAACTGGTCGTCGACGGCCGCGACTTCAGCCTGCAGGGGCATGAGAAGGGCTACTTCATCGGCCCGTCGCTGTTCGACCACGTGACGACCGACATGTCCTCCTATCAGGAAGAGATCTTCGGCCCGGTGCTGCAGATCGTCCGCGCCGCCAACTTCGAAGAGGCGCTGAGCCTGCCGAGCAAGCACCAGTACGGCAACGGCGTCGCCATCTTCACCCAGAACGGCCGCGCGGCCCGCGACTTCGCCGCCCGCGTCAACGTCGGCATGGTCGGCATCAACGTGCCGATCCCGGTGCCGGTGGCTTACCACTCGTTCGGCGGCTGGAAGCGTTCGGGCTTTGGCGACACCAACCAGTACGGCATGGAAGGCGTGAAGTTCTGGACCAAGACCAAGACCGTCACCGCCCGCTGGCCCGACAGCGCGCTGGAGCACGAGGACTCCAGCTTCATCATCCCGACGATGAGCTGACGCGTTTCCTCCCCACGTCAGTGGGGAGGGGGACCACGAAGTGGTGGAGGGGCCTCTTGGGACAGCGGAACCAAGCGGCCCCTCCGTCTCGGCCGCTCCGCGTCCGATCCACCTCCCCATTTCATGGGGAGGAGAAAGTTAGCTCAGCGTATACGGGATCACCCCCCGCTCATTCTCCGGCACGGCCAGCGTCCGGTCGATCGGCGGAAACGCCCGCTGTGTGCAGTCCGTCCGCTCGCAGATGCGGCAGTTCACGCCCATGCGGGTCGGCGGGCCGTTCAGGTCCAGTCCATCCGCATAGACCAGCTGCGCCGCGTGCTCGATCTCGCATCCCAAACCCAGCGCATAGCGCCGGTCCGGCTCCAGGAACGATCCGCCGGGCTTGGACACGCTCTTGGCGATGCAGACGTAGCGGGCGCCGTCCGGCATTTCCGACAGATTGACCAGGATGCGGTCGGGCGCGCTGAAGGCCTCGTGCACGTTCCACAGCGGGCAGGCGCCGCCGAAGCGGGCGAACTGGAAGCGCGTGGCGCTGTGCCGCTTGGTGATGTTCCCCGCCATGTCCACCCGCGCGAAGTAGAAGGGCACGCCGCGCCATCCGGGCCTCTGTAGGGTGCTCAACCGGTGGCAGGCCTGTTCGAAGCTGACGTGGAAGCGGTTGCGCAAGCGGTCCACGTCGTGCCGCAGCTCCCGCGCCGCCTCCAGAAAGGCGCGATAGGGCAGCAGCAGCGCCCCCGCCGCATAGTTGGCCAGGCCGACCCGGCACACGTCGCGCGCGGCGGGGATGTCGAAGGCGGCGCGGTCCAGTTCGTGCTCGATCAACTCCTCGAACCGTAAGCGAACCAGTTGGTGCGCCATCTGGAAGGCGCGGGTGGCGCCGGGCAGGCTGGCGTCGACGTACAGGATGCGCGCGCTCGGATCGAAGCGCCGCATGGCGCCGCGCGCCTGACCCGTGGCGACGCGCACGCCGCACAGGTCGTTGAGGGCGGTCTCCAACTCACGTTCCGGGTGGACGCCGTCGCCGAGGTTCAGCTGCGCCGCCAGATCCTCCGCCGCCCGGTCCAGGGCGTCGATGTAGTTGTCGCGATAGTGGAAGAAGTCGCGCACCGCCTCATAGGGCAGGGCTGGGGCGGCGACCGTGGCGCGTTCGTCGCGGCCCAGGGTCTCGTTCAACGTCTTCAGCCGCTCGTCCAGGCGGCGATAGTCCTGATGCAGAGCCAGAAATTGCCGCGCCAGCCGGGGCGCGTTCATCGCCGCCTGTTTGAGTTCGCCCGCCGTCGGCGCCTCGGCGTGGCCTGCGACGTCGGTGGTCGCTTCGCGTAGGTCGGCGATCAGGCGGGCGTCGCCGTCCAGGTCGAACAGGCTGGCGTCCACATCGAAGGCGCGGGTCAGGGCGATCAGCACACGCGCCGTGGCCGGGCGCTGGTTGGTCTCGATCTGCGACAGATAGGACGGCGACAGCGCCAGCCGCCCCGCGCACTGTTCCAGCGTCCAGCCGCGCGCTTCGCGCAGCTTGCGGACCTTGGTCCCGAGGTAGAGTTTTTCAGCCATGATTGTCGGGCATTGCAACTTTGCAAAAACGCTTGTCCGCCTTGGCAGGCTTACGCACTTGGAAGCCTTTTGCAAAGTTGCGATTGCCTTTTTGCAACCAAGCGGCTTGTTGGACTCTGAACGAAGTCAGGGAGTCGCCCAACCATGAGCCAGGCCATCCTCGAGGAGCTCGAGCGCCGTCGCGCCGCCGCCAAGCTGGGCGGGGGCGAGAAGCGCATCGCCAGCCAGCACGCCAAGGGCAAGCTGACCGCCCGCGAACGCATCGGCGTCCTGCTGGACGAAGGCTCCTTCGAAGAGACCGACATGTTCGTGGAGCACCGCAGCCACGATTTCGGCATGGAGAAGCAGCGCATCCCCGGCGACGGCGTCGTCACCGGGCGCGGCACGATCAACGGCCGTCTGGTCTATGTCTTCTCGAAGGACTTCACCGTGTTCGGCGGCTCGCTGTCGGGCGCTCACGCGGCCAAGATCGTCAAGATCCAGAAGATGGCCCTGACGGCGGGCGCGCCGATCATCGGCCTGTTCGACGCCGGCGGCGCGCGCATTCAGGAAGGGGTGGAGTCGCTGGCGGGCTACGCCGACATCTTCCTGCAGAACACCCTGGCGAGCGGCGTCATTCCGCAGATCTCGGTCATCATGGGGCCGTGCGCGGGCGGCGACGTCTATTCGCCCGCCATCACCGACTTCATCTTCATGGTGAAGGACACCTCCTACATGTATGTGACCGGCCCCGACGTGGTGAAGACGGTCACCAACGAGGTGGTCAGCCACGAGGACCTGGGCGGCGCCCGCGTCCATGCGGGCAAGTCGGGGGTCGCCGACGGCGCCTTCGAGAACGATCTGGAGGCCCTGTCGGAGGTGCGCCGCCTGATCGGCTTCCTGCCGCTGTCGAACCGCGAGACGCCGCCGGTCCGCGAAACCTATGACGAGCCGGATCGCGATGAGGCCTCGCTGGACACCCTGGTCCCGGCCAATCCGAACCAGCCCTATGACATGAAGGAGCTGATCCTGAAGACGGTCGACGAGGCCGACTTCTTCGAGATCGGCGCCGACTTCGCAAAGAACATCATCTGCGGCTTCGGCCGTCTGGACGGCCAGCCGGTCGGCATCGTCGGCAACCAGCCCCAGACGCTGGCGGGCGTGCTGGACATCGACAGCAGCCGCAAGGCCGCGCGCTTCGTGCGCTTCTGCGACGCCTTCCACATCCCGCTGGTGACCTTCGTCGACGTGCCGGGCTTCATGCCGGGGACGAAGCAGGAGTACGGCGCACTGATCAAGCACGGCGCCAAGCTGCTGTTCGCCTATGCCGAGGCCACGGTGCCCAAGCTGACGGTCATCACGCGCAAGGCCTATGGCGGCGCCTATGACGTCATGAGCTCCAAGCACCTGCGCGGCGACGTCAACTACGCCTGGCCGACCGCCGAGATCGCGGTCATGGGCGCCAAGGGCGCGGTCGAGATCATCTTCCGCAAGGAGGCCGGCGACCCCGAGGCCCTGGCGGCGCGCGAGGCCGAATACAAGGAACGCTTCGCCAACCCCTTCGTCGCGGCCGGCCTGGGCTACATCGACGACGTCATCATGCCCCACGGCACCCGCCGTCGCCTGATCAGGGCTCTGAAGACGCTGAAGAACAAGACCCAGGAAAATCCCTGGAAGAAGCACGACAACATCCCGCTGTAAGGCCCAGAAATGTTCGATAAAATTCTGATCGCCAACCGGGGCGAGATCGCGGTTCGCGTCATCAAGACCTGCCGTCGCATGGGCATCAAGACGGTGGTTGTCTATTCCGACGCCGACGCCGGGTCGCTGGCATGCGAGATGGCGGACGAGACGGTTCACATCGGCCCGTCGCCCGCCGCCCAGTCCTATCTGATCCAGGACAAGATCGTGGACGCCGTGAAGCAGACGGGGGCGCAGGCCGTGCACCCCGGCTTCGGTTTCCTGTCGGAGAACGCCGGGTTCGCGCGGCGGCTGAAAGCCGAGGGCATCGCCTTCATCGGGCCGAACCCCGAGGCGATCGACGCCATGGGCGACAAGATCACGTCCAAGAAGTTCGCCGCCGAGGCGGGCGTCTCGACCGTGCCGGGCCACATGGGTCTGATCGAAACGCCGGACGAGGCGGTGAAGATCGCGCGTGAGATCGGCTATCCGGTGATGATCAAGGCCTCGGCCGGGGGCGGGGGCAAGGGCATCCGCGTCGCCCATTCGGACGACGACATGGCCGAGGGCTTCGCCGCCGTGAAGGCCGAGGCGCTGAACGCCTTCGGCGACGACCGCGTCTTCCTTGAGAAGTTCATCGTCGATCCGCGCCACATCGAGATTCAGGTGCTGGGCGACAAGCACGGCAACGTCATCCACCTGTTCGAGCGCGAATGCTCGATCCAGCGCCGCAACCAGAAGGTTATCGAGGAGGCGCCGTCGCCCCTGCTGGACGAGGCGACCCGCGCCGCCATGGGGGCGCAGGCCGTCGCCCTGGCCAAGGCGGTGAACTATGACTCGGCCGGCACGGTCGAGTTCGTCGCCGGTCAGGACAAGTCCTTCTTCTTCCTGGAGATGAACACCCGTCTGCAGGTCGAGCATCCGGTGACGGAGCTGATCACCGGCGTTGATCTCGTCGAGCAGATGATCCGCTCGGCCTGGGGCGAGCAACTGGCGATCAAGCAGGACGACCTGTCGATCAACGGCTGGGCCATCGAGAGCCGCATCTACGCCGAAGACCCCTATCGCGGCTTCCTGCCGTCGATCGGCCGTCTGGTGCGCTATGAGCAGCCGGAAGAGGGCGATCAGGGCGACTATACGGTCCGCAACGATTCCGGCGTCCGCGAGGGCGACGAGATCAGCATGTTCTACGACCCCATGATCGCCAAGCTGTGCGCCTGGGGCGAGACGCGTGAGGACGCCGTGCGCGGCATGGCCCGCGCGCTGGAGGACACCCATCTGGCGGGGCTGGGCCACAATGTGCCCTTCCTGGCGGCGGTCATGGATCAGGAACGCTTCCAGTCCGGCCAGCTGTCGACCAGCTACATCAAGGACGAGTTCCCCGAGGGCTTCCACGGCCTGGCGCCGAGCCCCGAGCAGGTGAAGATCCTGATCGCCTCGGCTGTGGCCATGAACGAGGTCATCGCCGAACAGGACGGCGACCCCAGCGAGCGCACCGACTGGACCGTCCTGGTCGACAAGACGGCCTATGAGGTCGAGGTCGGCTATGACGAGGCCGAGGACCTGATCGTCGCCATCGACGGCGAAGAGGTCTCCCTGTCCGAGATCGACTGGCGTCCGGGCCTGTCGCTGTTCAAGGCGGTGCTGGACGAGGACGCCTTCACCGCCGAGGTGAAGCGCGCCGCCGACGGCTTCGACATCCGCCACCGCGCGGCGCGGGCGCGGGTGCGCGTGCTGCGCCCCGACGTGGCGCATCTCTACGCCCTGCTGCCCGAGAAGCAGGCGGCGGATACGTCCAAACTGGTGCTCTCGCCGATGCCGGGTCTGGTGGTCGACATCCCTGTGGTCGAGGGCCAGGAGGTCAAGTCCGGCGAGACCGTGGCCATCATCGAAGCCATGAAGATGCAGAACATCCTCAAGGCCGAGCGCGACGGCAAGGTGAAGGCCGTCAAGGCCAAGGCCGGCGACCCGGTCGCCGCCGACGACGTGCTGGTGGAGTTCGAGTAAATGACCGAGTTCGCCGTCCCGACCCCGCTGGAGTGGCGCGAAGCCGCCGTCAAGGCGCTGAAGGAGCGTCCGCTGGAGAGCCTCATCCATCTGGATGCGGACCATCTGGCGACGAAGCCGCTGTATGGGGCGGCGAATGGCGGCGAGCCGGTGTTCGCGCCCCGGCCCTCGGATTCCGAAGGCCGGGCGTGGGACGTGCGGGCGCTGAATGAAGGCGAGGATGCGGACGCCCTGAACCGCGCCATCCTGACCGATCTGGAGAACGGGGCGGCCTCCGTCCTGATCGCCGGGCCGGTCGCGGCGGACGCAGGCCGATTGGCTCGCGCGCTGGACGGGGTGGCGCTGGAGCTGGCGCCGGTGGCGCTGGACGCCGGGTTCGACGGCGTGAAGGCGGCGGAGGCCCTGTCGGCGGCCGCCAAGGGCTCGCCCCGCGCCAAGCTGGCCTTCCACCTCGACCCGATCTCGGCCTATGCCGAGGCAGGCGGGGCGCCGGGCGGTGTCGCGGCGATCATGGGCGAGACGGCCAAGGCGGCGGCGACCCACGCTGCGACCTATCCCGAGGCGACGCTGTTCATGGCCTCGGGCCGCGTGGCGCATGAGGCGGGCGGCTCCATCGCGCAGGAACTAGCCTTCGCCGCGTCGTCGGCCGTGGCCTATGTGAAGGCCGCCGTCGAGGCAGATCTGTCGGTCGAGGCGGCGCTGAAGGGCGTGGTTCTGGGCGTCGCCGTGGATCAGGCCTATTTCGACTCTCTGGTGAAAAACCGCGCCCTGCGCCTGATCTGGGCCAGTCTTTCCAAGGCCTTTGGCGTTGAAGTTCAAGCAAAGATCGAAGCGCGCTCGTCGCGGCGGATGCTGTCGGCGCGCGATCCGTGGCCGAACATGCTGCGCCTGACGGCGGCCGGGTTCGCCGGGGCCGTGGGCGGGGCCGATGCGGTGGTGCTGGACAGCTTCACCCGCGCGGCCGGCCTGCCGGACGACTTCGCCCGGCGTCAGGCGCGCAACACCCAACTGATCCTCATGGAGGAATCCAACCTGGGCCGCGTCGATGATCCGGCCAGCGGCTCCTGGTATCTGGACGCCCGCACCCGCGAGCTGGCCGAGGCGGCCTGGGCCGAGTTCCAGCTCTATGAGGCCGAAGGCGGCGTCATCGCCTGCCTGGAGGGCGGGGTGATCCAGCCCCGCATCGCCCGCGCCCGCGACATGGCTGAGAAGGCGTATCGGGACGGCGCTGCTCAGATCGTCGGCGTCACCAAATTCGTCGACCCGGATGTGCGCCCCGCGCCCGTGACGCCTGCGCCCGCCGCGCCTGCCGTCATCGGGGCGTTCGAGGCCCTGTCGCCTGTCCGCTTCGCCGCCGCCTTCGAGGAGGCCGTTCAATGAGTTTCCCTGACTTCTCCAAGATCGCCCTCGACCTCGACGCCACCGGCGTCGGGCCGGATCGCGCGCCGTGGACCACGCCCGAAGGCCTGACGGTCGAGACGGCCTATGGGCCGGATGCGCTGGACGAGCTGGACTTCATCCACGGCCTGCCGGGCTTTGCGCCCTTCGTGCGCGGGCCGTATCCGACCATGTATGCGGGCGCGCCGTGGACGATCCGCCAGTATGCGGGCTTCTCGACCGCCGAGGAGTCCAACGCCTTCTATCGCCGCAACCTGGCCGCCGGTCAGAAGGGCCTGTCGGTCGCCTTCGATCTGGCCACCCACCGGGGCTATGACAGCGACCACCCGCGGGTGAAGGGTGACGTCGGCATGGCGGGCGTGGCCATCGACAGCATTCTGGACATGCGGACCCTGTTCGACGGCATTCCGCTGGACCAGATGTCGGTGTCCATGACGATGAACGGGGCGGTGCTGCCGATCCTGGCGCTCTACGTCGTGGCGGGCGAGGAGCAGGGCGTCGACCACGCCAAACTGACCGGGACCATTCAGAACGACATTCTGAAGGAGTTCATGGTCCGCAACACCTACATCTATCCGCCCGCGCCCTCGATGCGGATCATCGCCGACATCTTCGAGTGGACGGCGAAGGAAACGCCCAAGTTCAACTCCATCTCCATCTCCGGCTATCACATGCAGGAGGCGGGGGCGTCGGCGGATATCGAACTGGCCTACACACTGTCGGACGGGATCGAATACCTGCGCGCGGGCAAGGCTGCGGGCATGGAGATCGATCGTTTCGCGCCGCGCCTGAGCTTCTTCTGGGCCATCGGCATGAACTACTTCATGGAGGTGGCCAAGATGCGCGCCGGCCGCCTGTTGTGGGCCGAGGCGGTCAAGCGCGAAGGCGGCGTCAATCCGAAGTCGCTGTCCCTGCGGACCCACTGCCAGACCTCGGGCTGGTCGCTGGCGGCGCAGGACGTGTTCAACAATGTGCCGCGCACCATGGTCGAGTGCATGGCGGCGGCGGGCGGCCAGACGCAGAGCCTGCACACCAATGCGCTGGACGAGGCGCTGGCCCTGCCGACCGACTTCTCGGCTCGGATCGCGCGCAACACCCAGATCCTGGCGCAGGCCGAGACGGGCCTGACGCGCGTCATCGACCCGTGGGGCGGCAGCTTCTACGTCGAGCGCCTGACCCAGGAGCTGGCGACCAAGGCCCGCGCCCTGATGGAGGAGGTCGAGGCCTACGGCGGCATGGCCAAGGCCATCGAGGCGGGCATTCCCAAGCTGCGGATCGAAGAGTCCGCCGCCAAGACGCAGGCCCGCATCGACACGGGCCAGCAGACGGTCGTGGGGGTGAACAAATATCTGAACCCGGTCGTCGACGACATTCCGATGCTGAAGGTCGACAACGCCGAGGTGCGCGCTCGCCAGATCGAGAAGCTGCAACGGCTGAAGGCCGAGCGCGACGAGGCGGCGACGCAGGCGGCTCTCGACGCCCTGACCGAAGGTGCGCGCGGGAACGCCAACCTGATGGAGCTGTCGGTGCGGGCCGCCCGCGCCAAGGCCACCGTCGGCGAAATCTCCGACGCGCTCGAGGCCGCCTTCGGCCGCCACATCGCTACCGTGAAGACGGTGTCGGGCGTCTACGCCAAGGAGGCCGGGAACGATCCCAAGGTCGCTCGCGCCCGCGAGATGGTCGCCGCCTTCGTCGAGAACGACGGCGGCCCGCCGCGCATCCTGATCGCCAAGCTGGGGCAGGACGGCCACGACCGGGGCCAGAAGGTCGTCGCCACCGGATACGGCGACATCGGCTTCGACGTGACGGCCGGTTCTCTGTTCCAGACGCCGGCCGAGGCGGCGAAGGATGCGGTCGAGAAGAACGTCCATGCGGTCGGCGCCTCGTCGCTGGCGGCGGGGCACCTGACGCTGGTGCCCGAGCTGAAGGCCGAACTGGCCAAGCTGGGGCGCGAGGACATCATGATCGTAGTCGGCGGGGTCATTCCGCCGTCGGACGTGCAGCCCCTGCTCGATATGGGCGCGGCGGCCGTCTATCCGCCGGGGTCGGTCATCGCCGAGACGGCGGCGGACCTGATCGAGAAGCTGAACCAGCGCCTGGGCTACGCCCAGCCCGCGCCTGTGGAGACGAAGAAGTGATCGGCAATCTGAACCACGTCGGCGTCGCCACGCCCTCCATCGCCGAGTCGATCAAGCTGTATCGCGATATTCTGGGCGCCACGAAGATCGGCGAGCCGTTCGACCTGCCCGCCCAAGGGGTGAAGGTCTGCTTCATCGACACGCCGACGGCCCAGATCGAACTGATCGAGCCGTTCGACGAGACCAGCCCGATCACAGGCTTCCTGGCCAAGAACCCGAAGGGCGGCCAGCACCACGTCTGCTTCGAGGTGGCCGACATCCACGCCGCCATCGCCGAAATGCGCGCCAAGGGCGTGACCATTCTCGGCACGGGCGAGCCTCGCATCGGGGCGCACGGGACGCCGGTGGTGTTCCTGCATCCCAAGGAGATGGGCGGGGTGCTGATCGAACTGATGGAGACGCCGAAAGAGGCGCATTGAGCTCCGGTTTTGTAAACCGATGCAGACAAAAGGCCCGGTCGCGAGACCGGGCCTTTTTCTTGATGCCTTCTTCGCCGTTATCCTCGGACTTGATCCGAGGATCGGGCCATCCGCCTGAGGGGCGGCGGACAGGAAGAGTGCGCGGGTTTCCTCGATCCTCGGATCAAGTCCGAGGATGACGGCGGGAGGTGTCGGCTCAGTACAAGATCTTCCGCAGGCTGATGCGGAACGTGCGGCCCAGCGGGTCGAGGTAGTCGGGCTGATAGGACAGCGGCGTCTCGCCCAGGCCGTCGCGGACCTTCAGGCGCTGGTCGAAGATGTTCTCGACGCCGACGCTGACGCGGGCGCCCTTCAGCCACGGGTAGCGCGAGACCAGGCTCTCCCGCGACGAAAGGTCGGCGAACAGGTTCAGGTTCACCGTCGTCAGGTCCGAGAAGCTCAGGTCGTCGTCCGGCGACGAACCGCCGTTGATGCGGGTGGATTCCTTCCAGTTGGCGTTCAGGAAGCCGCCCATGCCGCTCTTGAAGGCGCCCATCTGCAGCTGGACTTCATTGCGGGACTGGCCGCCGCGCGCGCCGATGGCGGCGCCGTCCAGCAGGTCGAACACCGGCAGGCCGTCGCGGATCGTGATCTCATCCTGGATGCGATAGGTGTGGTAGAGCGAGATGTTGAAGCGCCCCTGGCCCGGCATCATGCCGCCGCCCCGGCCGCGTCCGCCGCCAGACTGCATCCGCATTCCGCCGCCAGAGGGCGCGCCGCCCGCGCTGTGACCTCCCGGAGGCGGGCCGCCCTGGACGCGCATGACGGTCGGCGCGCCGCCGCCCGGTCCGCGCTGGCCGCCGCCGCTGCGCGTGTTCATGCGGGCCATAGCCGCCGGGTCCGGCTTGCCGAAGGCGGTCGAGAAGTTGAGGCCCCAGCGGATTTCCTGCTGCTCGGCCTTCTGGAAGTTCAGCGGCCGGGCGTCGATCGACAAAAGATTGCCGTCCAGGTCGCGCGTGAAGCGCTCGGGCAGGGCGGCTTCCAGTTCGGGCGTGATGGTCGGGAAGGAGGCGATGGAGCCTTCCGTCTCGGTCCGGGTGTAGTTGGCCGTGAGGCGCAGATCCTTGTCCTTCAGCGGGGTCAGGTTGACGCCGAACTTCAGGACTCGCTTGGTCTCCTCGGACAGGTTGGGGTTGCCGCCCTCGATGCGGACGATGTTGACCGACTGGCCGGTGGCGAAGTCATAGACCGGCACGTTCGGGGTCGAGATCGTCGGGTCGTTCAGCTGCGACATCGACGGGGCCTTCTGTTCGTCGGCCCAACTGGCGGTGAAGTTGACCGGCTCCCACGGCGACCAATTCAGCCCGACCGTATAGGCCGACAGGCCGCCGAAGTCGGACAGGTCTTCATAGGCGAGGTTCAGGTTGGCCGACAGGTCGCCAAGCGCGCCCAGCCCCTCGCGGTCGCGGCTGGCGATGGGCAGGTTGAAGTTGCCCGAGGCGCTGGTGCGGTCGCGCGACAGGGAGCGTTCGGAGAAGACGCTGGCCTGCTGTTCCTCGGAGAAGCGCAGGTTCTCGGAGTCCAGCGACTGACTGTCGAAGCCGACCTTGAAGGTCGAGGTCAGCGATCCGGCCGGGCCTTCCCAGGCCGTGCCGTTGATGACGCCCTCGAGGCTGGACTTGCTGGAGATGGAGCGCGCCGTGTCGAACGGATTGGCCGGCAGCTGGCCCAGATCGCCGAACGGGTCGATGGTTCCCGCCGTCACGCCCGCCTGAAGGGCGTCGTCGTTGAGGCCTCGGCCGGTGCGGGTCTTGGTCTCGGTGCGGTCGTAGCCGCCGTTCACCGTCCAGCGCCAGTCGCCCAGATAGCCGTCGACCAGGAAGCCCAACTGGCCTGACAGGGTGTCGGTCTGCCGCCCCAGCGCGCCGGGCGCGTCGATATAGCGATGCAGAAGGACGTCGCCGGCGAAGGGCGAATAGGGGCTGGCCGAGGGCAGGGCCAGGCTGAGGCCCGGCAGGCCCAGGTAGGAGAAGCTGGATGTATCCTCCAGTTCGCCGCTGAGCGTCATCGACATGGTCTGGTTCAGGTCGCGCACCAGGGAGCCGGAGATGGAGCTGTTCTCGCGCTTGGGCGACAAGGTGCGATAGGCGGTCAGGTCGTCGGTGCGCGGCCCGACGCCGAAGTCGGACAGGCTGGCGCCGCCCGCCGCGCCCGCCCCGACCGAGGCGGTCGTCACGCTCTGGCCCAGCAGGGCCGACAGGGCGGGGTCGATCTCGCCGCCGCCGGGCGCGGTGACATTGCCCATCAGGTCGTAGGGAACGCCGTCGCGGGTGATGTTGCGCTCGGTCTCGAACAGGGGGGTGTCGCGTTCGTATTCCAGGTCCAGCGTCCAGCGCTGCTTGCCCGAGATGCGCAGGATGTTGCTTTCCAGGTCGGTCATTGTGCGGCCGCCCTGGTCGGGACGACGCGCGCTGGCCTGCATGGTCACGGAGCGGAAGTCGGCCTTCAGCACGAAGTTCACGACCCGCTGATCGGCGCTGTAGCCGTAGGACAGGGCGGTTTCCTCGGGCAGGATCTCGGTGCGCTCGATCGCCTCGGGCGGGATGCCGCGAATTTCGCGAAAGCCTGAGATGCGCCGTCCGTTGACCAGGAAAACCGGCGAGCCGCCGCGCGAGCTGCGCGTCACCGGCTCCAGCAGGGTCATCAGTTCCTCAATGCTGCTGGCACCGTAGGCCTTGATCTGTTCTTCGTCGAGGACCAGTTCCGGCTCGTAATCGCCCAAGGCTGCGCCGCGCCGGGCGGTCGTCACGACCTCCAGCGTGCCCAGGTCATAGGCGTCGTCGTCGATCTCCTCCTGCGGCACAGGGGTTGCGGTCTGGGCGGGCGCAGCCTGGGCGGGGGAGGAGGACGCCGCCGCCGTGTCGGCAGGAGACAGGGAGGCGAGGGCGAACAGCAAAGCGACTGGCGACATGTCGAGTCCTAAAGGCAACCGGGAAATAGGCACGTTCGCGGCGGACGCCCTGTCTCATCCACCGCATCGGCCCAGGTAGAGAACGATGTGCGCCGAAAGTGGGCGCGATCGCGCTCTGAGATTAAACTCCTGTAATAAGAGGCTTAGTCCCGTCCGAACCGACATGGGTCCAACGGACGAAGGGACGGAATCCGTCGGATCCCGTCCCTTGTTTTTTGCGGTGGCGAAGAGCCTTAGAAGCGAGCGCGCACGCCGACCGTCAGGTTGCGCCCGCGCAGGGGCACCGTCTCGGCCAGGAAGGAGGCGTGGTTGAACGCCGTCTCGTCCAGCAGATTGGTCCCGCGCAGGAAGATCTGCGATCGGACAGGCCCCAGATCCACGTCATAGGCGATCGTGGCGTTGACCATGTCGTAGCCCGGCGTCTCGGTCTCGAAAGCGGCGATGTCGGTCTGTTTGAAGGTGCGGCTGTATTCGACGTCGCCCGACCACGGTCCCTGGAAGGCGGCCAGACGCACGCCCGCCCGCGCCGCCGGGATGCGCGGCAGGTTCCCGCCGTCGCCCTTCAGCTCGCCCTGGACGTAGTCGCCGAAGACCGTGCCCGACAGCCATGGCGTGAACTGTTGCGTCAGCTCGCCTTCGATGCCGGTGAAGGTCGCATCGGCCTGGCTGTAGCGGATCAGGCGGAAGTCTTCGTACTGGTCCAGCGTCCGGGCGAAGATGTAGTCGTCATAGACATAGTGATAGGCGCTGACCGAGCCGGTCAGGGAGCCTTCGGTCTTGCGCAGGGTCAGCTCGATCGAGTTGGCCGTCTCGACGCTCAGATCGGAACCGCCGATCTCATAGGTGTTGGTCGCCAGGTGGACGCCGTCGGCATAGAGCTCCTGGGCCGAGGGCGCGCGCTGCGAACGCGACAGCGATACGGCGCCGGACCAGCCGGGGGTGAAGTGCCACACCGCCGAGCCGGAGACGGAGAAGGGCTTGTGCTCGACGTCGGGCAGGCCGAGCGCCGAGGCCTCCTGCCATTCCTGACGCAGGGCGCCCTCCAGGTGCCACAGGCCGATCTCGTATTCCTCCATCACGAACAGGCCGGTGTTCTTGGTCGTGCTGGGCGCCAGATAGCTTTCGTCCCCGACGGCGGCGAAGTCGCTCTTGCTCAGTTGCAGGCCGACCACGCCGCGGACGCCGGCGATCTCGCGATGCTGGGCCTCGATCCGGCCGTCATAGCCCTTGTTGGTGAAGGTCGTGGCGACGACGCCTTCTTCCAGCTCGCTGTGCTCATAGTCGGTGTAACCGGCGCGCAGACGTACGTTCTCAATGCCCGGCAGCGGATCGCGCAGTTCGCCGCGCAGATCGACCCGGCGGCTCTTCAGGCGGACCTCGGGGGCGGCGTGGTCGTGATCGTCTTCGTGCTCATGGCCGTGATCGTCGTCGCCGTGGCCATGATCGTCGTCGTGACCGTGGTCGTGACCGCCGCCGCAGTGCAGGTGGTCGCCGTGCGGGTGGCAGCCCTCGTACTCGTGGGTGTGTCCGGACAGGCCATAGCGGCTGGTCTGTTCGGTGAAGGCCGCGCCCAGATAGCCGCGCGAGCCGATCCAGGAGGCGCCCAGAGTCGCCGTCGAGGTCTCATTATAGGAGCCGTCCAGGCGCGGCTCGTCCCAGCCCGGGACCTTGTAATCGTCCGACTTGCGCGCCGCCGCTTCGACGCGCAGGGCGAAGTTTCCGGCCCCGACCGTCATGCCGACCACGCCGGCTTCCTCATTGTCGACCGAGCCGCGACGGTATTCGGCCACGCCCTCGCCGCCGTTGGCCGGGACGCGGGTCGGGATCTTCTTGTCCAGCAGGTTCACCGCGCCGCCGATGGCGCCGCCGCCGTAAAGCAGGGCCGCCGGGCCGCGCAGGATCTCGACGCCTTCCAGCAGCAGCGGCTCGCCGCTGACGGCGTGGTCGGGCGACACTTCAGAGGCGTCCATCAGGCCCGCTCCCTCGCTCAGCACCTTGACGCGCGGCGAGGTCTGGCCGCGCACCACCGGACGGCTGGCCCCGCCGCCGAAGGTGTCGGAGTTGACACCGGGAATGCTGTTCAGGGTGTCGCCCAGCGTCGACTGGCGCCGGTGGACCAGGTCGTCGCCGCTCAGTAGGGCGACGTGCGAGCCCACGTCGTCGCCCGCGCGGCCCAGGGGCAGGGCGCGCACCACGACCTCGTCCACCTCATAGGCGTCGGCGGCGGTGGGGGCGTGATCATGCGGATCGGCCTGCGACTGACGCTGAAGCGTATCCTCGGCGAAGGCGGGCGCAGCGGCGCCCAGGCTGGCCAGGGCGGCCGCGCTCGCGGCGGTCAGTAGGAAGGTCTGAAAACGCATGATCACGCATCCCCGTTACAATGATGGGAGGCTTGATATGTTATAGTATATCATTACGCAACCGCCCTTCGCGACGATTTCATCCCGCCGGAGCCTTCACAAGCCCTCGACGTTGCAGCAGGGTCGCTGTTTCAAGGGGGCCGCCATGACCAGATCCGCCGGGTTCCAGACTATCGCCGTCACAGCCGGGCTGGGCCTTCTGGCCGCCGGTTGTTCGCAGGAGAAGCCTGCCGAGCCGACCTCGCCGATCGAGGCCCCGGCGGCCCAGGATGCGGCCGCCGTCGGCTATGCCTGCGAAAGCGGCAGGACGGTCGTGGTGGCCTATCCCGACGCCCAGACCGCCCGCGTCTCCTACGACGGCAAGGACTATGCTCTGACCAATGTCGTTTCGGCCAGCGGCGCCCGCTATGCCGGGCAGGGGCTGGGGTGGTGGACGGCCAGCCGCGGCGAGACGGAGAGCGGCACGCTGAGCCGTATGGGCCAGACCGCAGGGCAGGGGGATCAGGCGGACGGCGTCATCATCGAACGCTGCAGCCGCCCGGTCGCGGCGGTGGCGCCGCCGCCCGCCGGCGCGCCCTGCGCTGCTGAGACCCTGCGTCTGGCGGTCGAGGGCGGCGATGCGGGCATGGGCCACCGCGTGACCACTCTGGCGCTGAGGAATACAGGCGCGACCGCCTGCACGGTCACGGGCTATCCGTCCGTAAGCCTGCTGGACGGCGACGGCAGGCTGCTGACGGGCGTTCGGGCGGTCCAGACGCCGGGCAACTATTTCGCGCAGGGGCGCGCGCCGACGCCGGTCGAAATCCGTCCGCAACAGGCCGCCTGGTTCGATCTGGCCTGGACCGTCATCCCGCACGAGGACAAGGGCGAGACGGCCTGTCCCTCGGCCAAGACGGTGCGGGTCACGGCGCCGGGGGCGGCCACGGCCATCGCCCTGCCGCTGGCCTTCACGCCGTGCGGCGGGCAGGTTGAGGTCAGCCCCCTGCGCCCCGTGGCCGAGGCCTCGGCTCAGGCGGCTGCGCCCGCCGCAGGCTAGGGGTTCAAACCTGCCGAGATTCAGCGTAGCGGAGCAAGCATGACCCAGAATATGAACCAGGCATTCTACGACCGTGTTTCCGCCGAGCTGGCTGATATCGACGCTCAGGGGCTGACCAAGCCCGAGCGCGTGATCGCCTCGCGCCAGGGGCCGGTGATCTCCGTCAACGGCCGCGACGTGCTGAACTTCTGCGCCAACAACTATCTGGGCCTGGCCGGCGACGAGCGCGTCACCCAGGCCGGGATCAAGGCGCAGGAGAAGTGGGGCGCGGGCACGGCGTCGGTGCGCTTCATCTGCGGCACGCTGGAGATCCACAAGGAGCTGGAGCGCGCCATCGCCGACTACCTCGGCTTTGAGGACGCCATCCTGTTCGCGGCCGCCTTCGACGCCAATGGCGGCATCTTCGAGCCGCTGTTCGGGGCCGAGGACGCCATCGTCTCGGACAGCCTGAACCACGCCTCGATCATCGACGGCGTGCGCCTGTCGAAGGCTCAGCGCTACCGCTTCGCCAACTCCGACATGGCCGATCTGGAGGCCAAGCTGAAGGAGGCGCGCGCTGCCGGGGCCCGCAACATCATCATCGCCACCGACGGCGCCTTCTCAATGGACGGCTACATCGGCAAGATCGATCAGATCCGCGCCCTGGCCGACCAGTATCAGGCCCTGATCATGGTCGACGACTGCCACGCGACCGGCTTCCTGGGCGACAAGGGCAAGGGCTCGTTTGCCCATTGCGGCGTCGAGGTCGACTTCGTCACCGGCACCTTCGGCAAGGCGCTGGGCGGGGCCATGGGCGGCTTCATCTGCGCCCGCTCAAACGTCGTGGAGCTGCTGAAGCAGCGCGCGCGGCCCTATCTGTTCTCCAACGCCCTGGCGCCCGCCGTGTGCGGCTCGTCGCTGGAGGCCATCCGCATCGCTGCGGGCGAGGAAGGCGACAAGCTGCGCGCCCAGTTGTTCGCTAACGCCGCGCGCTTCCGCTCGGCGATGGCGCAGGCCGGTTTCGACCTGCTGCCGGGCGAGCACCCGATCATCCCGGTCATGCTGGGCGACGCCAAGCTGGCGCAGGACATGGCGGCGCGCCTGCTGGAGCTGGGCGTCTACGTCATCGGCTTTAGCTTCCCGGTGGTGCCGCGCGGTCAGGCCCGCATCCGCACCCAGATGTCGGCGGCCCATACGTTTGAGCAGATCGACGCGGCCGTCGCGGCCTTCACTCAGGCGGGCAAGGAGCTGGGGGTCATCTGACCCCGTAAGCTCAGGGAGCTGGTTCAGTCCTTCAGGCTGTCGTCGGCCATGACGACCGACCGGCCTGTTGGATTGAGCGCCGCCCACAGCAGGATAGCGGCGATCAGCGGCGCTACTGACATGCCGATATAGCGGCCGACGATGGCGACCTGGGCCGCGATCGGATGCAGCGGCGGCTGATCCAGCGAGGACAGCGTCCCGGCGCTGCGGGGCGCCAGTTCGGGGTTCAGCTGCGCCGCCAGCTCGCCCCAGATCAGACAGACCAGCGACAGTAGGAACAGCGCGGTCAGAACCGCCGCCGCGATCAGAGCCGCTCTCAGCGGACGATCAGTGCGCGGGGGCGCCGTCAGGAAGGCGACGGCCAGCGGAACGCCCAGCAGCAGTCGGCGGATGGCGGTGTGGGCCACCTCGTAGACCACCGGCGCGCCGTCCGAGGTCAGGCGCGTGCCGACGCCCCAGCCGCCATCGGCGCGGGTGATGATCTCGCCCGACAGGCCGAAGATCGGGAAGACCAAACTCGCCAGCGGCCGCAGCGCAGCCGTGGCCAGGTCCGCGCCCCACAGCCACCAGGGCGGCAGCAGCAGCAGGAACATCACCAGCGACCACAGGCCGAAGCGACGACGTGCGGCCTCTTCCGGCGTACGGGCGCCGAGTGTTTGCAGCCAGCCGGTCATCAGACAGTCTCCTTGGCGGCGGCCTTGGCCGGCTGACGCCCCTGCCACCGCGTCCAGAAGAAGAAGACCAGCAGCCCCTCCAGGCCGATCATCGCGTCCCAGACGTAGTGGTGGAAGAACTCGAACAGCGATTCCGACCCGCGCGAGAGATAGAGCAGGCTGATGATCCGCAGCAGGTTCACCAGCTGCAGCGCGCCCACCCCCACGACGGCGCCGATCACTCCGTCGCGCAGCCGCCCCGGAAAGGCCAGGATGGCGGCGGTCAGCAGGGCGCAGACCTCGACCGCATTGCAGCCAGCCAGCACCTGAACGGCGCCCTGTCCGTCGCTGAAGCGCAGGATGTCGCCCTGCGCCTGAACGCGCCCGTCAAACGGCTGAAGCACGGCGGCGCAGATATCCACCAGAAGCTGGGTGAAGGGCTGGACGAAAAGCCGCTCGGCCCAGGGCGTCGCCAGGGCGCTGAACAGGGCGATGGCCAACAGGGCGAACAGGCCCAGATATTGAACGGCAGGCGACTTGAGGAAACGCGGCATGGGCGACGAACTGATCCTTGTGGACAAGGCCGCCGGAGATGAGGTCGGCGTGTGAGCGAGCGATAGCTAGCTGATTCATGGCATGTCTTACAGCTAAGCTCGACTGTTGTTATCCCGGGTGCTCGTGGATCGCCGCCGTTGATGCTTTTCGCACTCGACCGCTTGCGGTCGGCGCCAAGGCGGCCTAGCGGCTGAAGCCGAGCAACGGGAGCACCCACCATGACCGACACCATGAAGGCCCTGGCCAAGACGAAACCGGCCGAAGGGCTGGAGCTGATCGACGCCCCCATCCCCGTCGCGGGCGACGAGGACGTGCTGATCAAGGTGCACCGCACCGCTGTCTGCGGCACCGACATCCACATCTGGAACTGGGACGAATGGTCTCAGAAAAACGTGCCCGTGCCGATGATCACCGGCCATGAATTCTCGGGCGAGATCGTCGCCATCGGCAAGGACGTGGATCGCCGCCTGAAGGTCGGCCAGCGCGTCTCGGCCGAGGGGCACGTGATCGATCTGAACTCCGAGGCGGCCCGCGCGGGTCACTTCCACCTGGACCCCGACACGCGCGGCATCGGCGTGAACCGTCAAGGCGCCTTCGCCGAGTATGTGGTGGCGCCGGCCTTCAACGTCATCGAACTGCCGGACGACGTGCCCTATGAGATCGGCTCGATCCTGGACCCGTTCGGGAACGCCGTGCACACGGCGCAGCAGTTCGACTTGCTGGGCGAGGATGTGATCGTCACCGGGGCCGGTCCGATCGGCATGATGGCGGCGGCGGTGGCGCGTCATGCCGGCGCGCGCACGGTAGTTCTGACGGATATCAATGACTTCCGCCTGGAACTTGCGCAAAAGGTCGCGCCGGGCGTGCGCACGGTGAACACGACCAAGGAAGATCTGCGCGACGTCATGCACGAGCTGGGCCTGAAGGTCGGCTTCGACGTGGCGCTGGAGATGTCGGGCTCGCCCATCGCCTTCAAACAGTGCGTCGACACCCTGATCATGGGCGGCGGCATGGCCATGCTGGGTATTCCGTCCAAACCGATGGAAACGGACTGGGGCGCGATCATCCTGAAGGCCCTGACCATCAAGGGCGTCTATGGGCGTGAGATGTTCACCACCTGGCGCAAGATGCTCGGTCTGCTGAAGGCCGGTCTGGACCTGACCCCGCTGATCACCCACCAGATGCCCTATCAGGACTTCGAGGCCGGCTTTGAGGCCATGAAGTCGGGCCAGTCCGGCAAGGTCGTCCTGAACTGGGCCGACTGAAGCGGGGGCGGCCTGGTTCAGGCCGCCAGCAGCTTGATCAGGGCGGTCTCGAAAGAATCCGCTTCTGACTTCGGCAGGCTTTGCGCCAGTTGACCCTGTTCGAACAGGGCGACGACCGCCGGGTGGACGTAGGACGAGCGGCAGACGGTCGGCGTATTGCCCAGCAGACCCGCCACAGCCTTGATGCAGATCGTGACCTTGCGTTTGGCGTCGGCCGCCGAGGTCGGGGCCTCGGCGTCGCGCAGGGCGCGGGCGGCGGACACCGTGCCGGCCCAGGTGCGGAAGTCCTTGGCGGAAAACTCCTCTCCCGCCGCCTCGCGGATATAGGCGTTGACCTCGTCCGAGGTGACGGGATGCAGGGCGCCGTCCGCATCGCGGTACTTGAACAGCTGTTGGCCGGGCAGGTCGCGCAGCGCCCGGACGACCGTGGCCAGGCGCCTGTCGCGGAGGCTGACGCTGTGTTCGATCCCGCTCTTGCCGCGAAAGGCGAAGGTCAGGGCGGCGCCGTCCATTTCGAGGTGCCGCTTGCTGAGGGTGGTCAGGCCATAGGAGCGGTTCTGGCGCGCATACTGGGCGTTGCCGACACGGATCAGGGTGATCTCAAGCAGGCGCACGGCGGTGGCCAGCACCTTTTCCCGGCACGGGCCGCGCCGGGACAGGTCGTCCTCGACGCGCTTGCGCAGACGGGGCAGGGCGCGGGCGAAAGCGGGCAGGCGCTCGAACTTGTTCTCGGCCGCATGGGCCGTCCAGTCAGGATGATAGCGGTACTGCTTGCGCCCGCGCGCATCGCGCCCCGTCGCCTGAATATGGCCGGTGGCGCGCGGACAGATCCAGACATCGGTCCAGGCCGGCGGGATGGCCAGGCTGCGGATGCGGTCCAGCGTGGCGGCGTCCCGGATCAGGCCTCCGTCCGCATCCCGATAGCAGAAGCCGCGACCGGAGCGACGGCGCGTCAGGCCCGGGCTGTCATCATTGCACCAGGTCAACCCTTTGGGCGGGGCGGGATGGGGAGACGTCACGCGCCGACCTTCACTCTGCCGCGCCCATGTCGTCCGCCAACGGCCAGGAGGGCCCGGGCGGCGGCGCGGGGGGCGTGGTCCTCGTCGGGCGGGGCCGGGCGTTCGATCATCGTGGCTCTTCTCAAGCGGCATATCGCAACGGCGGCGGCGTCACGCGGTTCCTTCACCGGGGCGCCGATGGCTTGACCTGAGGGCGCGGGCGAGGGACGGAGCGGCATGAATTATCGTCACAGCTTTCACGCCGGAAACTTCGCCGACCTGGTCAAGCACGCCCTGGTGCTGTGGCTGCTGAAGGATCGCCAGAGCAGGGGGCCGGTGACGGTCCTAGACACCCATGCGGGGGCGGGCCTTTATGATCTGTCGGGAGACGCCCAGCGTTCGCGCGAGGCCGAGGCCGGGGTGGCGCGGCTGATGACCGCCGAAGCGCGGCCTCCGTTGATCGAGGCGCTGGCCGCTGAAGTGGCCGCGCTGAATCCTCAAGGCGGCGTGCGGTTCTATCCGGGCTCGCCGGTGCTGACGGCGCGGGCGCTGCGGGCCGAGGATTCCTATCGCGGCTTTGAGTTGAATCCGCCGATTGAGGCCCTGCTCAATGAGGCGCTCTCCGCGTGGCCGAACGCGCAGGGACAGGCGGGCGACGGCTATGAAGAGGCGGTGCGCGCGGCCAGGGGCGTCAAGGGTCCGCTCGTGCTGATCGACCCGCCGTTCGAGCGGCCTGACGACTATGTCCGCTCGGCCGAGACGGCGGCGGCTGTGGTGCGCGCGGATCCGACGGCGTGCGTCGCGATCTGGACGCCCTTGAAGGATCTGGAGACGTTCGACGGCTTCATCCGGCGGCTGGAGCAGGCGGGGTTGTCGCGGGTGCTGGTCGCCGAGGCGCGCCTGCGGCCGCTGAACAATCCGATGAAGATGAACGGCTGCGCGATGACGGTGGTCAATGCGCCGTCGGGGGCCGAAGCGGCGGCGGCTGAAATCTGCGGCTGGACGGTTCAGGCGCTGGGCGACGCGGGGGCGCGCGCCGAGATCTGGCGCGCCGGCTAGCCGGTCGTCACCTCGCCTGGTTCATAGAGGTGAGGCTCGAAGGTCGCGATGGCCAGGATCGGATCCATGGCGTTGACGACCTGGGGGTGGCGCGTCATGGCCTTCCAGTCTGTGGCGCTGGCCCACACCGCGTGATTGGCGGCGACGCGGCCGTTCAGCCCCCGATGCAGGGTCGCCGAGACAAAGCCGGGCAGTTCGGACTGCACCTTCGCCAGCGCCGCAAGGCGCTCGATCAGTTCGTCCAGGTGGCGCTGGTCGCACTTGAAGATGTTGATCAGCACGACCGGATCATCGGTAGCGGTCATGACGGTTCGTCCCATTGCCTTGGTTGATCTTCTACCCCAATCCAGGGGCTGACGCCTCCTTCATCGTGCGTCTGCGGGAGTGAGAACCGAGCATGAACGTCATCGCCATTCTTGAGACCGGGCGACCGCCAGAGGATCTGGCCGCCCGATACGGCGACTATGTCGATCAGTTCCGCGCGCTGCTGGGCGATGGCGTGGCCACGCGCCGCTTTGATGTTCAGGCAGGCGAACTGCCGGATGACCCTGCGGCCTTCGCCGGAGTCATCGTCACCGGCTCGGCGGCGGGCGTCTATGAGGACCTGCCGTGGATCGAGCCGCTGGCGCAGTGGCTGCGCGATGCGCGGGGCAGGACGCGTCTGGCCGGCATCTGCTTCGGCCATCAGATCATGGCTCAGGCGTTCGGCGGGCGGGTCGAAAAGTCGGGGCGCGGCTGGGGCGTCGGGCTTCATGCCTATGAGGTCACGGGCGACGAGACATGGATGCAGCCGCCCGCTGCGACCTTATCTATTCCCGCCTCGCACCAGGATCAGGTGATCGCACTGGCGGACGATGCGCGAGTGATCGCGGCCAGCCCCTTCACGCCCCATGCTGGCGTGGCCTGGGGGGACGACGCCATTAGCTTTCAGTGCCATCCCGAGTTTGACCCCGCCTTCGCCGCAGCCCTGACCGAAGGACGGCGCGGGCGGATCGCCGAGCATCTGGTTGACGAGGCGCAGGCCAGCCTGAAGCAGCCCAACGACAGGGCGATACTGGGCGCTTGGATCCGCAAATATCTGGGCGTATCGAACGCAGAGGAAAATAAGGCCTGATTGCGGCGGGGCGATAAGCCTTGCTCAATATCTCGCCTCCACTGTCACGCCCAAGTCAGGCGGGAGGAAGATGTTGAGGCGCCGTGTTTTGTTCAGGGGCTTCGTTCTCGCGGGCGTTGCGGCGGCCTCGGTCGCCGTCGCCGAGCCGCCCATGCAGGCCGAGGCGTCGCCGCCTCCGGCGGCGATCGAACTGGCTCGCGCGGTCGAGCAGCGGGCGATGCGCACGAACTTCGACGCCCTTGAGGCTTTTGGCCGTCAGGCGCTCAAGCGAAACGACCGTGAGGGACGGAATCGCCTGTATCACGTCGCTTGGACCTTTCTGAATCAGGGTGATTTTGAGCGGGCGGCCCTGTGGAACGGTCGACTGGAGGCGCAGGCCAGGGCGGCGGACGACCGGCGCTATCTTGAGATCGCGCGGCTGAATAGGCTGACCGCGCGCTATGACCAGGGCGACCTGGCCGTCGCCGCTGATATGGGGGGCGTGGCGGCGACGACCGGCGACTGGTTCGTCAAGGCGCACGCCGCGCGGCTCTTCGCGCTGTCGCTCATGGATCAGGATCAGGTGGGCGAGGGGCTGCGCCTGCTCGCTGGGGTCGAAGCTGAAATCCCGGTTCATGATCCCTTCGCCAACACCGCCCGCGCCGGGGTGTGGGAAATGACCGGCATGGGGTTGATGAAGCTCAACGACGTGTCCGGCGCCGCTGCGGCCTTTCGTCGGTTTGAGATCGACTACTCCAATCCGGCCTATCCCCGCCCCGATTTCGACAGCCTGTATAATCTGACGCGGATGTCGGTGCAGGTCGGCGACCTGGCGCGCGCCGAGCATTTTTATGCGGCGCACCACCGCTTGGCTGAACGGGCGGGCATCCCGGCCATTCACGCCTATGACGCCGCCCTGTGCGCTGCGGTGGCCGATATGCGTCATTCATCGGCCAGGATTCTGCAATGTCTGGCGCCTCATGAGGCTCTGATCGACCGCAAGGCCTTCCTGGCGCTCGACATCCTGCCCCTACGCGGCGTGGCGCGGGCGCGGACGGGCGACATCCTAGGCGCCCGGCGTGATCTGGAGCGCCTGCGCCAGCTGGCCCCGGAAGGTATCGTCGACCCGCGCGAACGCCTGGTGGAGGCGGAAGTGCTGAGGGCGTCCGGGCGCACGGCCGAGGCTTTTGACGTGCTGCGCGACTATGAACAGCGCCGCGCCGTGCAGGCGGCGCAGCGCTTCAGCGCCGGCATCCATCAGGTCACCGGCGACATGCAGGAACAGTTGGCCGAGCGTCGCCGCCAGCTCCAGACCGCGCGCGCCAACACCCAGCTTCAGCGCGCGGTCATCCGGGGCCAGAACTGGATCATGGGCATCGGCCTGCTGTTCGTTCTGTCAGCCCTGTTCGTCGTCATCTGGCAGCGGCGCCAGTCGCGGCGTCTGCGCGCCGCCCAGCGCCGGGCCGAAGAGGCCAATCAGGCCAAGAGCGAATTCCTGGCCAATATGAGCCATGAAATCCGCACGCCCCTGAACGGCGTCGTGGCGATGACCGACGTGCTGTCGCGGCGGGACCTGGCGCCCAAGGACCGCGAACTGGTCGACATCATCCGGTCGTCCGGCGTCACTCTGGAGCGGTTGCTGTCGGATATTCTCGACACGGTTCGGGTTGAGACCGGAGAGATCAGGCTGGACCCGGCGCCCTTCCATCTGGGCGTCATGCTGCGGGAGATCATGGCCTTATGGACGCCGATGGCCATGCAGAAGGACGTCGCGCTCACGCTGGAGCTGGACCGCGATCTCGACGCCGCCTTCATCGGCGACGCGGTGCGCCTGCGGCAGGTGTTGACCAACCTGGTCAGCAACGCCGTGAAGTTCACCGAAACCGGTCAGGTGCGGCTTGAAGCGCGCCGCGCCGCGGAGGGGCGGGCTTCGTTCGTGGTTTCGGATACCGGGATCGGCTTCGACGAAGAGTTCAAGCAGCGCATCTTCCATCGCTTCCAGCAGGCGGATGGATCGATCACCCGCCGGTTCGGGGGCAGCGGCCTGGGGCTGGCGATTTCGGCCGATCTGGTGCGGCTGATGGGCGGGCGTCTGGATTGCGAATCGCCGACGGATGGAGGCGCGCGGTTCTGGTTCGAACTGTCTCTGCCGCCTGCGCTTGAGGCTGAGGTCCCGACTGTTGCGCCCGCCGCGCGACCCATCGCGCGCCATGAGCGCCTGAAGATTCTGTTGGCGGACGATCACCCGGCCAACCGTCTGGTCGTTCAGGTCATGCTGGAGGCCATGCCCGTCGATCTGGTCAGCGTTGAGAACGGCGCCGAGGCGCTGGAGGCCTTCAGACAGGGCGGGTTCGATCTGGTGCTGATGGACATGCAGATGCCGGTCATGGACGGCCTGACCGCGACCGCCGCCATCCGCGAGCATGAGAGGGCGACGGATGCCCCGCGCACGCCCGTGCTGATGCTGACCGCCAACGCCCTGCAGGAACACGTCGAGGCCGGGCGGGCGGCGGGCGCTGACGGCCACCTGACCAAGCCCCTGACCGTGACCGCACTGACCCGGGCGATCGAGGCGGCCGTTATGCAGGAGGCGGATCAGGTTCCGGCCTGATCCGTGCGGATCAGGGCCACTTCACCACGGGCGGCATGGAACTGAGGATGGCGTCGACATTGCCGCCGGTCTTCAGGCCGAACATGGTCCCGCGATCGTACAGCAGGTTGAACTCGACGTAGCGGCCGCGACGGATCAGCTGTTCCTCGCGCTCGGCCTCGGTCCAGGGCTCGTGCATCCGGCGGGCGACGATCTCTGAATAGACCTTCAGGAAGGCCTCGCCGACCATCTGGGTGAAGGCGAAGTCCTTCTCCCAGTCGCCGCTGTCGTGGTGGTCGTAGAAGATGCCGCCGGTGCCGCGCGGCTCGTTGCGGTGCGGCAGGAAGAAATATTCGTCGCACCACTGCTTGTATTTGGCGTGCCAGGCCGGGTCGAAAGCGTCGCAGGCGCCCTTCATGGCGGCGTGGAAGTCCACAGTGTCCGGGTGGTCGTCGCGCCGGTCCGCGTCCAGCACGGGCGTCAGGTCGCCGCCGCCGCCGAACCAGGTCTTGGTCGTCGAGATCAGGCGGGTGTTCATGTGCACGGCGGGCACGCGCGGGCTGACCGGGTGGCAGATCAGGCTGATGCCGGTGGCGTAGAAGCGCGGGTCTTCCTCTGCCCCCGGCACCTTCTTGGCGTAGTCGGCGGGGAAGGTTCCGTGAACGGTCGAGCAGTGGACGCCGACCTTTTCAAACAGGCGGCCGCTCATCATGCCCATGACGCCGCCGCCGCCTTCGGGGCGATCCCAGGGCGTGCGGACGAAGCGGCCGGCGTCTCCGGCGAACAGTTCGGCGGGCGCGGCGTCTTCCAGCGCCTCGAAACCGGCGTGGATCTTGTCGCGCAGGGTCTCGAACCAGACGCGGGCGCGCTCGCGGCGCTCAATCATCAGGGCGGGGTCAGCTTGGATCATGAGGGCTTCAACCATGACGCGGCCTTTCTGAACAGTCCGGCGGGGTGCGCGGACGACGGCCTGATGCCGCAGGCGGGGGCAGGGGGCCTTGATCCAGATCACAATCCGCTGGCGTAAGGCGGTATACGAACGGTTCCCTCTGCGGTCCGGCTGTGCCAGCCTGCCGCACCCGCAAGAAGCAGCGCCGAGGGCGCCCGGGCGGGCCAAGTATCAAAGAGGGGAACCCATGATCCGCATCGCCCTGAACGCCGGACTGCGCGCCAGTCTGCTGGCTGCCGCCTCCATCGCCGTTCTGGCGGGACCGGCTCTGGCTCAAACCCAGCCGCAAGAAGCGCGCGTGACGCAGATCCTGAAGCGCACGCCGCTGATCGACGGACACAACGACCTGCCGTGGGCCTTGCGCCAGGGCTTCGGGAACGACCCGCACGGCGTTGATCTGAATGCGAATCTGTCGGGATCGACGCGCCTGCATACGGATATTCCGCGTCTGCGCGCCGGGGGCGTGGGCGGTCAGTTCTGGTCGGTCTACGTCCCGGCCAGCATGGCGCCGGTCGAGGCCGCCAAGGCCACCTTCGAGCAGATCGACACCGTCAAGCGCATCGCCGCCGCCTATCCTGAGACTTTCGAGATCGCCACGACCGCCGATGACCTGGTCCGCATCCACCGCGCGGGCAGGATCGCCAGTCTGATCGGCATGGAAGGCGGCTATTCCATCGACGATTCCTTGGGCCTGCTGCGCGAGTTCTATGATTCGGGCGCGCGCTATATGACGCTGACCCACTCCAAGAGCACCACCTGGGCCGACAGCGGCACCGACGCCCCCAAATGGAACGGACTGAACGCCTTCGGCGAAGAGGTGGTCCGGGAGATGAACCGTCTGGGTATGATGGTCGACCTCAGCCACGTGTCCGAAGACACGATGGTCGATGCGATCCGGGTGTCTTCGGCGCCGGTGATCTTCTCCCACTCCTCGGCGCGGGCGGTGACGGCCCATCCGCGCAATGTGCCGGACGCGGTGCTGCGCCAGATGGCGAGCAACGGCGGCATCGTGATGGTGACCTTCGTGCCGGGCTTCATCAGCGAGGCCGTGCGGGCCTCGGGCGCGGCGCGCGCCGCTGAGATGACGCGGCTCAGTGCTCTCAACCCCGGCGATCCCGCTGCGGTGAAGGCGGGCATGGACGCCTGGAACGCCGCCAACCCGGCGCCCAAGGCGACGATGGAGGACGTCATCGCTCACATCCAGCACGTTCGCGACGTGGCCGGCATCGACCATGTGGGCCTGGGCGGCGACTATGACGGGGTGGACAGCCTGCCGGTCGGCCTGGAGGGGGTGGACGGCTATCCGCGCCTGCTGGCCGAACTGATGCGCCGTGGCTGGAGCGAGGCGGATATCCGCAAGATCTCGGGCGAGAACCTGCTGCGCGTCATGCGGGCGGTGGAGCGGGTGGCTGAGTCCAAGCGGGCTGAGCGGCCCAGCCTGGCCAAACTGCCGGACGACGGCGCGCCGGAGTAAAACCGCACTCTGACTTTTCCCTCCCCTTAATGGGGAGGGAGAGGCGTGGCGTTTATCGTCTCGGCAAGCCCTGCATCTGCCTCAACGCCTCATGCAGGCCGATCCCGGCGCTGACGGACAGGTTCAGCGACCGGGCTTCCGGCCGGATCGGAATATAGATTCGCGCATCGGCCGCCGCGTGGACGTAGTCGGGCGACCCGGCGCTCTCCTTGCCGAACAGCAGGACGTCGTCGGGTTGGAACACGAAATCCGTCAGCGGCTCGGCCGCGCGCGTCGTGAACAGCACCAGACGACCCGGCGCGCGGTCGCGCTGGAAAGTCTCCCAGTCGGCATGGCGCGTCATATGGGACAGGGGTCCGTAATCCAGCGCCGCCCGCTTCATCGCCCGATCGTCGAAATTAAAGCTCGTGGGCTCGATGACGTGCAATTCCACGCCGAAACAGGCGCTCAGACGGATGCAGGCGCCGACATTATGGGGGATGTCAGGTTGAAAAAGGGCGAGACGCATTCTAAGGCCCTCATACGCGCGGGGCGGGGCCTTGTCGCGGCTTTTGTTGCGACTGTTTCGCAAATCGCTTTCGCGACTTGTCTGAAGCAGCCGAAACCAGGGCCGGACGGGCAGGGGTTTGCCTTCGCACAAAGGGTTCCATTCGGTTGACGTTCCATCTTGGGGCGGACGACCGGCGATGCAGAGGTGAAACGCGTGGCCGAATCGGTCGTGAATGCTGACGGGCCTGACGGCCAACACGGGGGTGGCGACGCCACCCGCCGCGACTTCATCCACATTGCGGCAGGTGCGGCTGCGGCCGGCGCTGGCGTGATGGTGGCGTGGCCGCTGATCAACCAGATGAATCCGGCGGCCGACACCCTGGCCCTGGCGTCGATCGAGTTCGATCTGACCAAGGTTCAGGAAGGCCAGCAGGTCGTCATCAAGTGGCAGGGCAAGCCGGTCTTCGTGCGCTATCGCACCCCGGCCGAGCTGACCAAGGTCATCGACGAGGGCGCCGTCGGCTCCCCTCCCGAGACCGACGCCGAGCGCACCAAGGCCGGTCACGAGAAGTATCTCGTGGTCATCGGCTCGTGCACCCACCTGGGCTGCGTGCCGACCTTCAACGCCGGTGAGTACGGCGGCTGGTTCTGCCCGTGCCACGGTTCGCACTACGACGCCTCGGGGCGTATCCGTAAGGGCCCGGCGCCGCTGAACCTGATCGTGCCGAACTACGAATACATGTCCGACACCCGCGTGAAGATCGGCTGAGGACGGACAGAGGAACCATGAGCGATCACGAATCCACCTATGTCCCGAAAACCGCTGTTGAGCGGTGGATGGACACGCGCCTGCCGATCATCCGTTTCGGCATGGACTATGCGAACCTGCCGACCCCGAAGAACCTGAACTACTGGTGGACCTTCGGCGGCATCCTGGCGCTCTGCCTGATGACCCAGATCATCACCGGCATCGTCCTGGCCATGCACTACACCCCGCACGTCGACATGGCCTTCGCCTCGGTCGAGCGCATCATGCGCGACGTCAACGGCGGCTGGCTGATCCGTTACGTGCACGCCAACGGCGCGTCGATGTTCTTCATCGCCGTCTATCTGCACATGCTGCGGGGCCTCTACTACGGCTCCTACAAGGCGCCGCGCGAGATGATCTGGATCGTCGGCTGTGTGATCTTCTTCCTGATGATCGCCACCGCCTTCCTGGGCTACGTCCTGCCCTGGGGCCAGATGTCCTTCTGGGGCGCTGAGGTCATCACCAACCTGATCGGCGCCATTCCGGTCGTCGGCGAGCCGATCCTGATCTGGCTGCGCGGCGGCCCGGCGATCGACAACGCGACGCTGAACCGCTTCTTCTCGCTGCACTATCTGCTGCCGTTCGTCATCGCCGGCTGCGTGGTGCTGCACCTGTGGGCCCTGCATGCCGCCGGTCAGAACAACCCGGTCGGCATCCTGATCCCGAAGGACCGTCAGGCCAAGGACACGCTGCCCTTCCACCCGTACTTCACGGTCAAGGACGGCTTTGCGATCATCCTCTTCCTGATCCTGTTCGCGGTCTTCGTCTTCTATCAGCCGAACGCCCTGGGTCACGCCGACAACTACATCCCGGCCAACCCGCTGCAGACCCCGGCGCACATCGTGCCTGAGTGGTACATGCTGCCCTTCTACGCGATCCTGCGCGCCATCCCCGACAAGTTCGGCGGCGTGGTGGCCATGTTCGCGGCGATCGGCGTCCTGTTCGTCCTGCCGTGGCTGGACACGTCCAAGGTGCGCTCGATGCGCTACCGCCCGACGATGAAGACCTTCTTCATCATCTTCCTGTTCGTCTGCTTCGGCCTGGGCTGGTGCGGCGCGCAGCTGCCGGACGCTCCGGTGGTCCCGGGCATGCCCAGCTTCAACCTGATCGACGGCCAGCTGAACTCCTACCTGTGGCTGACCCGCCTGTTCACGGCCTACTACTTCGTCTTCTTCCTGGTGCTGATGCCGGTCATCGGCCTGCGTGAGAAGCCGCTGCCGATCCCGGCGACGATCTCGGAGCCCGTGCTCCCGTCGACCGCAGCCGAGAAGGCGTGAGCGCGATGATGAGCAACGAGAAAAAGACCGTGTCCTTCCGCAAGATCCTTGTCTCTGTGACGGCCGCTGTCGGCCTGGTCGCCATCGCCGCTCCGGCGATGGCCGCCGGGGGTGCCAAGCATCCGCGCGACGGCGGCTTCAGCTTTGCCGGGCCGTTCGGCACCTTCGACCAAGGCCAGCTGCAGCGCGGCTACAAGGTCTACAAGGAGGTCTGCGCCTCCTGCCACGGCATGGACCTGGTGCACTTCCGTAACCTGGGCGACAAGCACGGGCCGTTCTGGAACCCTAAGTATCCGAACCCGAACGACAACCCGGTCGTGAAGGCTCTGGCCAAGGAAATCCAGGTTGCTGACATCGACTCGGAAACGGGCGAGGCCCTGATGCGTGACGCCACCACGGCCGACCGCTTCCCCAACCCCTATCCGAATGCGACGGCGGCGGCTGCGGCCAACGGCGGCGCCATGCCGCCGGACCTGTCGGTCATGGCCAAGGCCCGTCACGACGGCGCCAACTACATCTACTCGCTGCTGTCGGGCTATTCGGCTCCGCCGGCGGGTCTGAAGATGACCGAGACCCAGCACTACAACCCCTATATGGCCGGCGACATGACGCCGTTCTGGACCGGCAAGGGCGAGGTGCCCAAGGGCGGCTTCATCGCCATGCCGCCGCCGCTGAGCGCCGGTCAGGTCACCTATGACGACGGCACCGAGGCGACCGTGGACCAGATGTCCAAGGACGTCGCCGCCTTCATCGCCTGGACTTCCGAGCCGAAGATGGTCGAGCGGAAGCAGATGGGCTTCGGCGTGCTGATCTTCCTGCTGGCCTTCGCGGGCGTGACCTACGCCAGCTACCGCCGCATCTGGAAGGGCGTCGCTCACTAAGAGCCGCGCGCGTCAGATCGAAACGAAACGAACCCGCCGGAGCGATCCGGCGGGTTTTTTCATGGCCGGTCGGCGCCTGTCGGCGGTCGACACCCGCGGTCCGGCTGACTACGGTCCCGTCATCGAATTCTTCGAGGGGTGAACCTGTATGCGTATCTCGTCTTCCGTCGCCGTTCTGGCGTTCGCCGCCGCTCTGGGCGCGTCCGCCGCCGCCCAGGCCCAGACCACGCCCGCCTTCGACGCCGCGCGCATTTCCGAAGACATCCGCGTCCTGTCGGATGACAGCTTCGAGGGGCGCGGCATCGCCACCCCGGCCGAGCAGAAGGTCATCGACTATCTGAGCCGCCAGTACGCCGCCGCTGGCTTCGCGCCGGGCGGCGAGAACGGCGGCTGGACCCAGGCGGTCGGGCTGAACCGTTTCGCCGTTTCCAACGTGGCGGGGCGGCTGAAGCTGGGCGACTGGAGCCAGTCGCTGACGCAGGGTCAGGAAGTCACCATGACGACACGCCTGCCGGGCGCTGCGGTCGACCTGAAGGACAAGCCGCTTGTCTTCGTCGGCTACGGCATCAGCGCGCCCGAGCGTGATTGGAACGACTTCAAGACCGACGTGCGGGGCAAGGTCGTCGTCGTCCTGGTCAACGACGCCGACTTTGAAGACCCGTCGCTGAACACCTTCGGCGGCGAGGCCATGACCTACTACGGCCGCTGGACCTACAAGTTCGAGGAAGCCGCGCGTCAGGGCGCTGCGGGCGTGCTGATCGTGCACGAGACCAAGCCGGCGTCCTACGGCTGGACCACGGTCGCCAACTCCTGGGGCGTGCCGCAGTTCGACATCGTGCGCGCTGATCCGGCGTCTGAACGCGTGGCGATGGAGGGCTGGATCCAGTGCGATCTGGCGGTCGATCTGTTCCGCCGCGCCGGGCTCGATTTCGAGCAGGAGAAGATCAAGGCGCGCAGCCGCGACTTCCAGCCGGTCGAGCTGAAGGGCGCGACGGTTGACGCCAGCTTCGACGTGAAGACCCACCGCATCGTCACCCACAACGTCGTGGCCAAGCTGGAAGGCTCGACCCGCCCGGACGAGACTATCCTCTACACCGGCCACTGGGACCACATCGGCATGGGCGAGCCGGACGCCAATGGCGACCGCATCTTCAACGGCGCCATCGACAACGCCTCGGGCACGGCGGGCCTGCTGGAATTGGCGCGTCAGTGGTCGGCCGGACCGAAGCCGGAACGCACCATCGTCATGATCAGCTTCACCGGCGAGGAAAGCGGCCTGCTGGGGTCGGAATTCTACGCCGCAAACCCGCTGTACCCGCTGGAGAAGACCGTCGGCGGCTTCAATCTGGACTCCGCGGCCGTGTTCGGCCGCATGAACAAATTGGGCGTCACCGGCTACGGCCATTCGGAGCTGGACGAGCCGGTGATCGCGGCGGCGGCGGCGCAGGGACGCGGCTTCGTCGGCGATGCTGGGGCCGCCGCGGGCATCTACTTCCGCTCGGACCACTTCCCGCTGGCCAAGAAGGGCGTGCCGATGGCCTATCTGTCCTCGACCGGCGATTTCGTCGACGCGCCGATCGAGCCGCGTCAGGCCAAGGCCGCCGACTATCGCGCCAACCGCTACCACCAGGCGGCGGACGAGTGGGAGGCCGATTGGGACTACGCCGGCATGCTTCAGGACCTGGAGGTCATGTTCAAGGTCGGTCAGGGCCTGGCCAACAGCCGCGACTGGCCCGAATGGAAGGCCGGTTCGGAGTTCGGTCCCGAGCGCGCCAAGAGCGCCGCTCAGCGCCGTTGATCCGTCTTTCGAGACGAACATGACGAAAATGTAAGGGGCGGCCTCGCAAGGGGCCGCCCTATGACTGTGCGCAAGAGCCTCGTGGGGGAGGCCAAGGGAATCGCCATGCATCATCGTTTCATTCGCGGCGTCGCCGCTGCGGCTCTGCTGCTCGTCGCGGGCGCCGTGTCGGCTCAGGACTTCTCGGCCCAGCGCCTGTCGGATGAGATCCGCATCATCAGCGCCGATGACTTCCAGGGCCGCTATCCGGGCACAGAAGGCGAGAAGAAGACGCTGGACTGGCTGCAGGCCCAGTACGAAGCCATGGGGATGGAGCCGGGCGGTCCTGACGGCCAATGGCTGCAGGTCATCGACCTGAAGCGGCTGACGCCCAAGGGCCAGCCGACGCTGATCTGGTCTGGCGCCATGCCTCAGGGGCGAGCCCTGATCGCGGGCGCGGACTTCACCCTGCGCGCGATGAACGACGCAGCGGCTGGTGAGGTGATCGACGCGCCCGTCGTCTTCGCCGGCTACGGCATCCACGCGCCCGAACGGGGATGGGACGACTATGGCGATCTGGACGTGACGGGGGCGGTCGTGCTGGTCGTGGCGGGCGAGCCGGACGGCGAACTGTTCAACGGCCCCTACGCCACCAACTATCAGTCCGCCGCCTATAAGGCCGACGAGGCCAAGCGGCGCGGCGCGGTCGCGGTGCTGACGGTCATCGACGGCGACGCGGGCGCCGCCGCCTGGCGACGCGAAACCGGCGGGGCGACGCGCACCCGCACCCTGACGCCCGGTTCGGCCGAACTGACGCTCAGCGGCGCGGTCAACCGTGATATCGCGGCTGAAATGGGCGTCAATCTTGCGACGTTGAAGCCCCGGCTCCAGACCGGCGATTTCCGCGCCTTCCCGCTGGATGTGCGGATCACCGCCTCGGCCGAGGAGACGGTCGAAATCCTGCGCACCCACAATCTGTTGGCCCGCATCACCGGCAGCGAGCGCCCGAACGAGGCCATCATCTATTCGGCCCACTGGGACCATGTCGGCGTCAATGAGAACGCCGCCGGCGACGACAAGATCTTCAACGGCGCCTGGGACAACGCCTCGGGCACCATCGGCGTGGTCGAGATGGCGCGTCAGCTGAAGGCCGCCCCGGCGCCGAAACGCAGCATCGTCTTCGCCCATATGGCGGCGGAGGAAATGGGCCTGCTGGGCGCCTACGCCTATGTCGCCGATCCGGTCTATCCTCTGGAGACGACGGTGGCCGACATCAATATCGACATGCTGCCTCTCAGCGGCCCGACGAAGGACGTGCCCATCTTCGGCAAGGGGCAGAACAGCCTTGAGGACGACCTGCAGGCTCTGGCCGAGAAGGAGGGCCGCTATGTCTCCGACGACGGCCAGCCGCAGCAGAACTTCTACTATCGCTCCGACCACTTCCCCTTCGCTCGTGCCGGCGTCCCGGCCCTGATGCCCTGGCACGGCGTGGACTGGGTCGAGGGCGGCCGCGAGGCGGGACTGGCGGCGTGGAAGGCCAAGTTCGGCGCCGACTATCACCGTCCCAGCGACGAATGGTCGGCGGACTGGGATCTGCGCTCGGCGGTCGAGAATCTGACCCTGCTGTATCGCCTGGGTCTAGAGCTCGCCAACGGCGACGAGTGGCCGACCTGGAAGCCGACGTCTGAGTTTGGTCAGGTCCGCGACCGCAGCGCTGCCGCGCGGCGCTAGAGGCGGCTTACGCGCAAGAAGAAAGGCCCTCTGTCCATTGCCGGGCAGAGGGCCTTCTCATGTCAGCCTTTGACGGTCAGACCGCCGCCAGCGCCTGATCCAGGTCGGCGATCAGGTCGTCAATGTGCTCGATGCCCACGGATAGGCGCACGGTGTCCTCGGTCACGCCGGCCTTCTTCAGTTCATCTGGCGACAGCTGGCGATGGGTGGTCGAGGCCGGGTGGCAGACCAGCGACTTGGCGTCGCCGATGTTGACCAGCCGGGTGAACAGTTTGACCGCGTCCTGGAAGCGGGCGCCTGCGTCACGGCCGCCCTTCACCCCGAACGTCAGCAGACCCGAGGCCTTGCCGCCGAAATACTTCTGGATCAGGCCGTGATCCTTGTGCTCGGGCAGGCCGGCATAGTTGACCCAGTCGACCTTGGGGTGGGCCTTCAGCCACTGGGCGATGGCGGTGGCGTTCTCGACGTGGCGGTCCATGCGCAGGGCCAGCGTCTCCAGCCCCTGCAGGATCAGGAAGCTGTTGAACGGCGAGATGGCCGCGCCGGTATTTCTCAGCAGCACCGTCCGCACTCGGCCGATGAAGGCCGCCGGGCCGAAGGCCTCGGTATAGATCACGCCGTGATAGCTGACCTCGGGCGTGTTCAGGCGCGCGAAGCGCTCCTTGTGCTCGGCCCAGGGGAAGGTCCCGCCGTCGATGATGGCGCCGCCGATGCTGGTGCCGTGCCCGCCAATATATTTTGTCAGGGCGTGGACGACGATGTCGGCGCCATGCTCCAGCGGGCGGGTCAGGTAGGGGGTGGGCACGGTGTTGTCGACGATCAGCGGCAGGCCCTGCGCGTGGGCAGCGTCGGCCAGGGCGGCGAAGTCCACCACATTGCCTAGCGGATTGCCGATGGACTCGCAGAAGACCGCCTTGGTCCGGGCATCCGTTTTGGCCGCCACCGCCGCGATGTCGTCGGCGTCGATGAAGCGCACCTCGATGCCGTACTGGGGCAGGGTGTGGGCGAACAGGTTATAGGTGCCGCCATACAGGGCGCCCGTGGCGATGATGTTGTCGCCGGCCTCGGCGATGGTCAGGATCGCATAGGTGATGGCCGCCATGCCCGAGGCCACGGTCAGGGCCGCGACCCCGCCTTCCAGCGCCGCCAGACGCTGCTCCAGCACATCGGACGTCGGGTTCATGATGCGGGTGTAGATGTTGCCCGCCACCTTCAGGTCGAACAGGTCGGCCCCGTGCTGCGTGTCGTCAAAGGCGTAGCTGGTGGTCTGATAGATGGGCACGGCGACCGACTTGGTGGTCGGATCGGGCGCATAGCCCGCATGCACGGCGAGGGTATCGAACTTCATGGCTTCCCTGGAGAATTTTCAGCGTCAGTCGGCTGATTCATCCAGGGCTTTGGCGATACCCGCAAGGGCATAAGTTTGCAGCAATTCTATCAGGGCGGTCAGATTTTCTAACCGCCCTGAGAAAATGCCCTAGTTGTTGAATAGGAAATGCATCACATCCCCGTCCTTGACGATATAGGCCTTTCCTTCGGCGCGCATCTTGCCCGCTTCCTTGGCGCCCGCTTCGCCCTTCAGCGCGACATAGTCGTCGAAGGCGATGGTTTCGCCGCGGATGAAGCCCTTTTCGAAGTCGGTGTGGATCACGCCCGCCGCCTGCGGCGCGGTGGCGCCGACGGGGATGGTCCAGGCGCGCGCTTCCTTGGGGCCGACCGTGAAATAGGTCTGCAGGCCCAGCAGTTTGTAGGCCTCGCGGATCAGGCGGTTCAGGCCGGGCTCTTCCAGACCCAGGGTCTCGAGGAACTCCTTCTGCTCCTCGTCGTCCAGGACGGCGATTTCCGACTCGATCTGGGCCGAGATCACCACCGAGTTGGCGTTGTCCTCTGCGGCGCGCTTGGCCACCAGGTCGGACAGTTCATTGCCCTTGTCGGCCGAGCCTTCCTCGACGTTGGCGACGTAGAGGGCGGGCAGGGCGGTCAGCAGTTGCAGCATGTCCCAGGCCTTCTTGTCCTCCTTGGACACCTCGGCCAGACGCGCGGGCTTGCCGTCGCGCAGTTTTTCGAGCGCGGCGTCGATCAGCTTGAGGTTCAGCTGGGATTCCTTGTCGCCGCCCTTGGCGCGCTTCTCGATCTGGACGCGGCGACGCTCCAGGCTTTCGAGGTCGGCCAGCATCAGCTCGGTCTCGATGATCTCGAGGTCCGAGATCGGGTCGATGCGGTTCTCGACGTGGGTAATGTCGTCATCGACGAAGCAGCGGGCGACGAAGGCGATGGCGTCGCAGTCGCGGATGTTGGCCAGGAACTGGTTGCCCAGGCCTTCGCCCTTGGACGCGCCGCGCACCAGACCGGCCACGTCGACGAAGGTGATCCGCGCGGGGATGATCTCCTTGGACCCGGCGATGCCGGCCAGGACGTTCAGGCGCGGCTCCGGCACGGCCACGTCGCCGGTGTTCGGCTCGATGGTGCAGAACGGATAGTTGGCCGCTTGGGCCGCCGCCGTCTTGGTCAGGGCGTTGAACAGGGTGGACTTGCCGACGTTGGGCAAGCCGACGATCGCGACTTTCAGGGCCATTGTATTCCTCGTGAGCGCGAGCCTTTAGCCGGTTCGGGCCGGTTTGTCAGGCTTGCGCCTTCAAGAGAGAGGCTTACTCCTCCGAATCGACCACCGGCGGTTGCTTGATCGCCGCATGAACGCTGATCGGACCGGCCTTTTCGAAGGTCAGGGTGAAGGAGGCGATCCGGCCATCGACCAGAGGATCGCGCAGACCCATCAGCATGATGTGGTTGCCGCCCGGCTTCAGCTCGACCGGCGTTCCGGCGGGCAGGGGCAGGCCGTCGTGCAGATGAGCCATGCTCATGATCCCGTTCTCCATCTTCATCTCATGCACCTCGGCCGACTGGGCCAGGGCGGTGGAGACGCTGACCAGACGGTCGTCGGACCCGGCCGTCAGGGTCAGGTAGCAGCCCCCGACCTTTGCGCCGTTGGGCGTGGGGCGGCACCAGGCGTCGGCGACCTGGACCGTGCCGGGGGCGACGGCTGCATCCTTGGCGGCTTCGGTCGATTTCTCGGCGGGCTGGCCGCATGCGGCCAGGGCCAGGGCGGCGGCTGAAAGGGCGGTCAGGGCGAACAGACGTTTCATGTGGAAGCTCCTTATCAAGAGGCTGCGGCGGGCTTGGACCCGGTGAGCGCACGCACCGCTCGGTTGAGCAGGAGGGCGGCCACGAGGCTCAGTCCCGTCAAGGGATAGAGGATGGATAGGGGGATGACGATGCACAGCACGGCGATTCTCGCGCGCGGGCCGGGCGGAGCGGGCGGGGCGCCGGAGCGGCGGCGCGACAGGCTGGGCGGGCGGCGCTTCCACCACATGATCAGGCCGCTGATCGCCAGCAGCCAGACGGCGAGGCAGCCGATCAGCATGGCGATGCGGTTGATCCAGCCGTACTGCATGCCCTGGTGGACGGCGATGCCCCATTCAAAGCCCTTGGCCATGACGCCGAACTGGCTCCAGCGCAGGTCGGCCTTCACCGCGCCGCTGACGCCGTCGACATAGAGGCTGCGGGCGTCCTCGGCCTTGCGGGTCTGGCGGGCGACGGTCCAGGCCAGATCGGGCGACTGGGGGATGCTGACGGTGAATGGGCGCGGCAGCCCCTGTTCGTGCGCCGTCTGAAGCACGCGCGTCAGGCTGGGGGCTGAAGGGCCGTGCGCGTGGCCGTGATCATCGGCGGGCAGGACGGCGTTCTCCAGCGTCCAGCCCACGCCCGCCGGGGCGTCGTGAGGCTTGGCGTGGCTCCAGGGGCTGGCGGCGGCGGGCGCGGGCGGGCGGCCCAGACCCGTGCTCCGCATGACGCCCATGAACTGATCGCCCCAGACGGCCGACCACGGCATCCCGGTGACGGCGAGGAAGATGATCACCCCACCGACGTAGAAGCCGGTCAAGGCGTGGAGGTCGCGCCAGAAGGGACGGCGGCGGGCGTCCGTCTCGCTAGGCTTCAGCACGGCGCCTGCGCGGCGGCGCGGCCACCACAGGTAAAGGCCGGTGGCGCACAGGATGATGGCCCAGCCCGCGACGATCTCGACCAGAATGTTCAGCCCCGTCCCGATCGGGCCGCCGAACAGGCTGAGGGAGTGGAGTTTCTTGATGGTCTCCGTCACCCCGCCATAGGCGGTGACGCCGGTGACAGTGGCCGTGTGAGGGTCGACGAAGACGGTGCGCTGAGAGCCGTCGGGACGGTCCACGCGGACACGCACGGCCTGATCGGCGCGGGCGGGGACGATGACGTTCGCCGCGCGACCCTCGCCCGCAATGGCGGCGGCGCTCAGCCATTGATCGGGATCAGCTTGCTGAGCGCTGGCGGCAATCTGAATCATGGAGCGATAAACGGCGTGGTCGATCTCATCCTTGAACAGATACAGGCCGCCCGTCAGCGTCAGCAGCATCAGGAACGGCATGACCAGCACTCCGGCGTAGAAATGCCAGCGCCAGACGGCCCGATAGGCGCCGGACATTACGTCCGGCGCCTTGTTGTTGAGAGGGGCGGTCATCAGTAGGCCAACCGCATGCCGATGAAGACCGAACGGCCCTCGCCGGGAAAGAAGACGGCCGTCTGTGTCGTGCGGGCGTCCGTCACGGCCGAGAACTCGCCGACGTAGCGCTTGTCGGTCAGGTTGCGCGCGTCGATGTAGATCGAGGCGTTCGGGCCCATGTTGAAGCCGCCGGTCAGGCCCAGCACCGCATAGTCGGGCGCCTTCATCGTATTGGCGTAGTCGACATAGGGCCTGCTGATCCGCCACTCGACCGAAGGCGTGACGAAGACACCCGTCGGGTGGCGCCACGTCAGTTCGGCCCGGTACTGGTGCTCGGGCACGACCGGCAGGCGGTTGTCGCCCCAGCGCGCGTCGCCGTCGAAGCGGAAGTCGCTCCAGTTATAGACCTGACGCAGCATCAGCGATCCGTCCGCCAGTTCGACCGGCAGGGTCCAGTCCAGCCCGGCCTCGATCCCCTGGTGGATGGTCTTTTTGGCGTTGAAGGTGGCGGCGGGAATGTCGGGGCCGGTGATGAAGTTCAGCATCTCCCCCTCGATCCGGCTGCGATAGGCGACCAGATCCCAGGCCAGAGGCCCGCGACGACCGCGCGTGCCGATCTCGCCGGTCCAGGCGTCCTGGACCTCGACCGGGGTGAAGCCGGTCAGCGGCGCCTGCACCAGGGCCCCATAGGTCGGCGGCTCGACCGAGCGGGTGACGTTGGCGAAGACCTGGGCGCCGTCCTCGGCTTCCCACAGCAGGCCCAGGCGCGGGGAGAACCAGTCGTAGTCGATGCTGTCGTCGTTCGCCGGCGTCATGCGGTCGGCGTAGTCGCGCGTGGCGCGGCCCCACGATCCGCCCGCGACCAGGGCCAGTTGGTCGGTGAGGAACAGCCGCCCCTCGGCGAAGACGTCCAGGCCGGAGGCGTCCTGACGCGCATCGGCGGTCTTGGCGCCGCGCTGGCCCGCCAGGTTCACATAGCGCAGGGCCTCGACCTCTCCGTCACGCAATGAGAAGCCGTAGAAGGCGTCGGCGCGCAGGCCGCCGATCTGGCCGGTCCAGTCGATGCGGGCGAAGGCGCCGCGCGTCGTGCTGTCCTGATCCATCACCTGGAAGATCGGGTGATACAGCGACTTCTCCCAGCCCCAGATCGCGGCCTCGAACAGGGTGGAGTCATTGAAGCGCCAGCGGGTCTGAAGCGTCAGCCGCTTGACTGTGAGGTCGCGGGCCTGATCGCCGGACAGGGCGCTGGCCGAGGCCATGCGCGGGGTCTCCAGCGCCTGTTTCAGGGTTAGGGAGCCGGGCATGTCCTGTTTGATGTCGGCGGCCTGGGCGATCAGGCGCACCTCGCGGTCCTCGCCGAACGAGCGGCCCGCGTTGACGGTCAGGCGCCCCTGCGACTGCCGGCTGTGGTCGCGCCAGCCGTCGCCCTGCATGGCGGTGGCGGCGGCGTAGACGTCCCAGTCGCCATAGGTTTCGGCGACGGCGCCGTGGGCGCGCACGAAGCCGTAGCTGCCGCCCTCGACCTGCATCAGGGCGCGCTGGTTCGCCGTGCGGCCGGTGGGGGTGACCAGGTTGATCGCTCCGCCCAACTGCGCGCCTCCGAAGCGCAGGGTGTTGGCGCCCTTCCACACCTCGACATAGCGGGCGCTGAGGGAGTCCACGCTCTGGAAGTCGGAAAAGCCGTCGGCGTCGGCGAAGGGCACGCCGTCCTGGGCGAACAGGACCCCGCGCTGGTGGAAGCCCTGGGCGATGCCCGAGCCGCGGATGGACAGGCGGCTTTCCTCGCCGAACCGCTTTTGCGCCAGCACCCCGGGGACATTGCGCAGGGTGTCGGAAAAGCCCTGCACGAAGCGGTCGGAATAGCTTTCGGCCGACACCACGGCGACGGCGCCGGGGGTGCGGCTGAGACGGTCGCGAGCCTCGGCCACGACGGCAGGATCTTCGGCGTTGCGGCGGCCGGTGACGATGATGCTGTCGACGACGGTGGGGCTGTCAGCGCCGGGCAGGTCGTAGGCGAAGGCGAGGGAGGGCGCCAGGCAGGCGCCGATCAGCAGGGCGCACGGCGCCGCAGCGGTCTTGAGAAACATGAAACTGAAGTCCTGAAAACAGAGGTGCAGTCGCAGGCGTCGCTATTGGACGCGGGCGAGGCGGCAGAGGTTCTGGTTTTCAGGCGTGAGGCGGGGCGCGCGATGGCGGCCGCGGCGGGGCCCGGGCCGGAGGCGGCGGGCTGGCGATGAAGGGGGCGTAGACGACGGCCTGCGACAGACGCACGACCGGCGACGGCTCCGGCGCAGGCGGCGCAGGCAGGGCGGCCAGCAAAGGCATGACGCAGGCGGCGCATTTGGCGCCCATCTCCGCCTTGATCGGGCCGTCGACGCCGCCGGACTGGATGGTCTGGGGACCGTCGGCCGAGCAGATGACGATGGGCTGGCCGGGCGTGGAGGCGGCCAGAGCCGCAAACGGCATCAGGCTGCCGATTACGATGGCGAACGTCGCGGCCAGGAAGGCCAGCGAGCGCCAGGTCGACCAGTTTTCTGCCTGAGAGCGGGTCACGATGCAGGCCCCTTAAACCTTCCCATGCGGGGAAGCCAGACCGTGCGGAGCGGCCGACGGTCGCGCGGCGCCTCGACAATGCCGCTTTACCCGTGCCAGCGTGGCGGTCGAACAGCCATCGAGGACACGCATGATCCGCGCCATCGGACCTTTCGCTCTCGCCCTGCTTCTCGCGGCGCCCGCAAACGCGCAACAGGTGGAGGAGGGACCGGGCGGTCCCGACCGCGTCTCTCTGACGGTCTATAATCAGAACATCGCCCTGGTGGAGGATGTGCGGAACCTGAACGTGCCCGCCGGGCGCTCGCGTCAGGAGTTTCCGGGCGTTTCCGCCAGCATCCGGCCCGAGACGGTCGGCCTGTCGGGGCGGGGTCTGTCGGTGGTCGAGCAGAACTTCGACTATGACCTGCTGACGCCCGGCAAGCTGATGGAAAGCGCGGTCGGCAATGAGATCGGCATCGTCCGCACCAACCCCGGCTCGGGGGCGCAAACGACAGAGCGCGCGCGTGTCCTTGCGGCGAATCAGGGCGTCGTGCTGCAGATCGGCGACCGTATCGAGGTGCTGCGCGACGACGGCGTGCCGACGCGCGTCATCTTCGACCGGGTGCCGCAGAACCTGCGCCCACGCCCGACGCTCAGCGTCACCCTGGACGCCGAAGGGGCCGGGCGGCGCGAAACGACCTTGTCCTATCTGACCTCGGGCCTGACGTGGAAGGCGGACTATGTCGCCCGGTTCGATGAGAAGGCGGGCAAGCTGGATCTGACCGGCTGGGTGACGCTGACCAACAACTCCGGTGCGACCTTCAGCAACGCCCAGACGCGGGTAGTGGCGGGCGACGTCAATCTGATCGGCAATCAGGGCGGCGGTTATAATCCGCGCCAGCCGGTTCGCGGCGGCAGCGTGCGCGGCAATGGAACCCAGACGGGCGGAGAAGGCGCTCTGGCCGATGTCTATGTCTATCCGCTGCCTGAGGCCGTCACCGTCGCCAACAATCAGACCAAGCAGGTCGGACTGATCGACGCGGCCGGCGTGCCGGCGACCAAGCGTTATCTGCGGGTCATCAACGGCTTCTCCACCGCCGAACAGCCGATCGCGGCCGAGGTCGGGGTCATCTTCGCCAACGGATCAGGCGCCGCCGCGCGCGCCCTGCCTGCGGGCGTGATCCGCGTCTATGTGAAGGATGAGGCGGGCGAGCCGCGCTTCATCGGCGAAAGCCAGGTCGACCACTCGCCCGCCGGGTCCGAGATCGTGGTGACGACCGGCGACGCCTTCGACGTGACGGTGCAGCCGCGCCTGGTGTCGTCCGAGCGGGTTTCCCGACGCCTCGTGGACTATTCCCGCACCCGCTATGCGATGGAGTACACCGTCCGCAACGCTCGGCCCGAGCCGGTGACGGTCGAGGTGCGCCAGCGCGGTCTGGGCCGCGACACCGAACTGAGCGAGCAGAGCATTACGGGCGAGATGCGCGATGCGCGCACTGTCGTCTGGCGCGTGCCGGTGCCCGCCAACGGCGAGACCAAGCTGACCGCGACCATCACCACGGGCGGCTGATCTCATGCGCCGCCTTCTGGCGATCACCACGGCGCTAAGCCTTCTGGCCCCCACGGCTTGGGCGCAGACGGAGAGCGTGTCCGCGCGCCCGGATGGGGCGACGGTGGTGATCTATCGCGACCGGCCGGTCGATACGGTCGCCCTGATGGAACAGTCGCGGCAGCCGTGGAGCCAGCTGGACCGGCAGGGACTGGCCCTGATTGTCGAGACGCGCACCGTCGATTTGCCCGCCGGGGAGGGGATCATCCGCTTTCGCGGACTGGCCACCGGCGTCGTGCCCCAGAGCGCGGTGCTGGAGGGGCTGCCCGCCCATGTGGTCGAGCGCAACGCCGACTTTGACCTGCTGTCGCCGTCCAGCCTGATGGAGAAGTCGGTGGGCGAGGTGGTGCGTGTCGTCCGCACTAACCCTGCGACCGGCGAACAGGTCGAAAAGGCCGCCGTTATCCGCGCAGGCGCGCAAGGCGTGGTGCTGGAGATCGACGGCCAGTTCGAGGCGCTGGACTGCTCAGGCCTGACCGAGCGGGTCGTGTTCGACCGCGTGCCCGAGGGGCTGGGCGATCAGCCGACCCTGTCGGTGCGCACGCGGGCCGAGCGCGCCGGGCGGCACACGGTGACGCTGGCCTATCTGACCACGGGGCTGCAGTGGTCGGCCGACTATGTGGCGCGTCTGAACCCCACGGACGGCACGCTGGACCTGACGGGGTGGGTGACGCTGGCTAACTTCGGCGGCACGGGCTTCCCCGACGCGCCGGTGCAGGTGGTGGCGGGCACGCTGCGGAAAGACGCAGGCACCACGCCCGTCGAGCCGCTGGTTCGCTATCAGCAGAATCAGTGCTGGCCGCAGGGCACGACGACGTTTGGATCGGGACAGTTCGCGGGCTATGGCGGGGCTCCTCCGCCACCTCCGCCGCCGCCGCCTCCGGCGCCTTCTGCTCCCATGCTGCGGATGGTCGCCAATGAGGCGCTGGATGAAGTGGTTGTGACCGGCAGCCGGATCGCCCGTCAGGGCGAACTCGGCGACTACAAGATCTACTCCCTGCCCGAACCGACGACCGTCGCAGCGCGCCAGACCAAACAGGTGCGTTTTCTGGAGCGCGACGGCGTGGTCTATGAGCGGGTCTATCGCGCCGGACTGCTGAACGCAGACGAAGAATCCCATCCGATGGGCGTGGTCCTGAAGCTGCGCAATGAGACGCGCGCGGGGCTCGGCGTGGCCCTGCCGGGCGGCTCGGTGGCGGTGATGCAGCCGGCTGGCGCGGGCGGCGTGCTGCTGGCTGGTCAGGACCGATTCGAGGACAAGGGCGTGGGTCTGCCGGTGCGGCTGAACTTCGGCCAATCGCCCGACGTGCGGGTGCAGACGCGGCTGGTGAAGAGCGGCAGTTCTCGACGGGGGGCGGTGACGACCCAGCGTTCCGAAATCGAGACCACGGTCACCAACGCCCGCTCCGAGGACGTCACCGTGGAACTGGTCGCTGACGCCGCCATGCAGCGCGGTTTCCGCCTCCGCAGTCAGTCGGTGCGCAGTCGGGTGGACGACACCGGCTATCCGGTCTGGACGCTGAGCGTGCCTGCCAACGGCGCGGCGACGCTGAAGGCGACGTGGACGACGACGGATTGAGGCCGTGATTCTCCCTCCCCTTCATGGGGAGGGTGGCTGAGGCCGCAAGGCCGAAGTCGGGTGGGCGCGGCGAGGCTATTTAGGCGCTGAGGACCGATCACCATGCCCTCCCCACCCGGTCGCTGCGCGACCACCCTCCCCATGAAGGGGAGGGAGAGGCGTTGCGCTTACTCCCCCCGCGCCGCCTGCCTGGGGCTGAACTTCGGGGCGGGGGCCAGGCGCATGACCTCGCCCTGATAGCGTTCATCGTCGCCCTTCACCGCGAAGGGCAGGGCGTCGGCGCAGGCCTGCAGCAGGGCGTCCAGCCACGGCTTATCCGCCTTGTGAAAGTCGCCCAGGACGTGGTGCATGACCAGCTGCGGCTCGCCGGGATGGCCGATGCCCATGCGGGCGCGGCGGAAGTCGGCGCCAAGGTGGCTGATCAGGCTGCGCACGCCGTTCTGGCCCGCGGCGCCGCCGCCCTTCTTCATGCGGAAGCGGCCCGGCGCCAGGTCGATCTCGTCGTGGAAGACGATGACGTGCTCGGGCTTCACCTTGTAGAAGCGCGCCGCCTCGCCCACGGCCCGGCCGCTCTCGTTCATATAGGTCTGGGGCTTCATCAGCAGGACCTTGGTCCCCTCGACCTCGCCGTCGGCGACGATGGACTGGAACTTGGCGCGCGCGGGGCCGAAGCGCCAGCGGCTGGCGATCTCGTCCACGGCCATGAAGCCGATGTTGTGGCGGTTCTTTTCGTATTTGGCGCCGGGGTTCCCCAGGCCTGCGATGATGATCATGCGGTCCTCATGCCCCGTGCTTCAGGCAAAGAAAAGCCCCGCCGGGCGAACCCGGCGGGGCTGTGTCTTGTCGTTCGAACCCCTCACCCAGCCCTGCGTCGCGCGCAGGGCGATAGGGGAAGAAACATCAGGCCTCTTCGGCTTCGCCTTCGGCGGTGGTGTCGCCGGCGTCCGACTGGCCAGCGGCCGAGTTCTTGATCGCGGCGATCATGAAGTCGCGGTCGGTGATGACCGGCGTGGCGCCTTCCGGCAGCTGGATGTCCGAGATGCGGATGTTCTCGCCGATCTCGCGGCCCTTCAAGTCGACGATCAGTTCGGCCGGGATGCGGTCGGCGCGGACTAGGATCTCGACGGTGTGACGCACGACTTCCAGCATCCCGCCCTGACGGGTGTAGGGAGCTTCGTCAGCGTTGACGAAGGCGACCGGGATTTCGATCTTGATCTCTTCCTTGGCGCCGACGCGCATCAGGTCGAAGTGCAGCGGGCGGTCCGTGACCGGGTCGAACTGGATGTCCTTGGCGATGACCGGCTGCGATTCCTTGCCGTGCTTCAGGGTCACCAGGTGACCGATCAGCTTGCCGGTGTACAGCGACTTGCGGAACTCGCGTTCGTTCACGGAGATGGCCACCGGGGCCTTGTCGCCGCCGTACAGGACGCCGGGCACAGCCCCGTCGCGACGCGCGGCGCGGGCGCCGCCGGTGCCCACGTTTTCGCGGACATCAACGTTCAGAATGATCTCGGCCATCGGGCTCGCCTTCAATACAAGTAAACGCCTGCGCGGAACCGGGTCCCGCGCGGCGGGGTCATGAACCCTTCGAATTCAAGAGGGCGGGCTATTACACGGAACACGGGGCGGACGCAACCGCCCCGGCTCAGCCCGCAGCGATATTCAGCCTCAACCGCGCGGCGAAGGCGTCGGCCCCGACTGGTTCTGCGCCTGGGCCATAGGCGTGGGCGCGCCCGCAGGCGGCACGGCCACGGTGATGGTCGGCATCGGTCCCGTGTACTGGGCCGTGCACTGGGCCATGTCGCGCACGATGTGGCGACCGGCGCAGAAGATGTCCTCATAGTTCGGCTTGGCCGCCGCCAGGCACTGGAACAGCATCAGCTTGGACATGTTGATGCAGAACTCATTGTTCGATTCGGTCGTCAGGGCGTCGGTGTTCGCCTTGGCGTCTTCGCCCGCCGCGCCCAGCGCCGCCAGGGCCGCAATGGCCAGGGAGTTGACGATGGCCGGGGTGAAGGGCGCGCCGCGCTGAGCGGCGGCCAGGTTCAGGCCCGAGCCGCTGTTGGCGGCGGCGAACAGGCGGGCGCTGTCCTCGGCCGAGGGCAGGCGAGGCACGGCCGACAGGGATTTGGCGCTCTCCAGCCGGCCATTGCGGTCGGCGACCGGCTGGGTGGCCCAGCGACGACGCGGGTCCGTGCGCTCCTGAATCGTATAGGCGTCCGTCTCGACCGCTTCGGCCAGGGCGGTCATCATTTCAGCGTCCTTGCCCATGGTGCTGGCGATCAGGCCTGCAGCTGATTCGGCGCCGGGCAGGGTGGCGGCGTAGGCCGGGTCGGAGACGATTCGCGCCACCATCTGTTGGCGCTGGGCCGGATCGACGGCGTACTGGCGGACTCCAGCCACGTATTCGGGCGACTGCAGAGCCAGAATGGCCCCATAGGCGATCATGCCGCGCGACAGTTGGCCCGCTTCGACGGCGGCGCCCCTGCGGACGGCGGCCTGAATGGTCTCGGCGTCAGGGAAGCCGGCCTGGATCGAGCGGACTTCGCGCACAAAGGCGACATAGACCGATGCGGCCTCGGCCACGCTCTGATTCAGCGCCAGAGCCGGAGGCGGCGGCGGGGGAGGCGGCGGCGGGGGCGCTTCCGGTTCCGGCGTCGAACAACTGGCCAGAACGGCGGCTGCGGCGACGGCGGCGACAGAGAGGCCGTGGCGCAAGAAGGCCTTGGTCATCGGCGGTCTTCCCTTGAAATAAGCGATACGCACTTGGAGGGCTGTCCGAGGCGCGTGACGCCTTAGACTATTCGCCCTTATATCGCCGAGGGAATGGTTAGCCGAACCTTAATCGAACAGCTTGGAGACCGACTCTTCGTTGGCGATGCGCCGAATGGCCTCGCCCATGAGCGGCGCCACGGACACGCGGCGGATCTTGGGGCAGTTCAAAACTTCGTCAGGCTGTTCGATGGAGTCGGTGATCACCAACTCCTTCAGCGGGCCGTTGGTGACGCGGTCGACCGCCGGGCCGGACAGGACGCCGTGGCTGATATAGGCCGAAACCTCGGTGGCGCCGCGGTCGATCAGCGCCTTGGCAGCGTTTACCAGCGTGCCGCCCGAATCGACGATGTCGTCGAACAGGATGCAGCGGCGCCCTTCGACGTCGCCGATGATGTTCATGACCTCGCTCTCGCCCGCCTTGGGGCGGCGCTTGTCGACGATGGCCAGGTCGGCGTCCAGGCGGCTGGCCAGGGTGCGGGCGCGCACCACGCCGCCGACGTCGGGCGAGACGATCATCAGGTCGTCGCCGCGCGGATAGTTTTCCTTGATGTCCTGCGCCAGCACGGGCGTGGCCACCAGATTGTCGGTGGGGATGTCGAAGAAGCCCTGAATCTGGCCTGCGTGCAGGTCCATCGTCAGGACGCGGTCGGCGCCCGCGCGGGTGATCAGATTGGCGACCAGCTTGGCCGAGATCGGGGTGCGGCCCCCGGTCTTACGGTCCTGACGGGCGTAGCCGAAATAGGGCATGACGGCCGTGATCCGCTTGGCCGAGGCGCGCACCAGCGCGTCGGTCATGATCAGCATTTCCATCAGATTGTCGTTGGCCGGATAGGAGGTCGACTGGATGATGAAGACATCCTCGCCGCGCACGTTTTCCTCGACGACGGCGAACACTTCATTGTCCGCGAAACGCTTCACCTGAGCCTTGGTCAGCGGCATGTCCAGGTGGGCCGCAATGGCCTGAGCCAACGTCCGGTTCGAATTGCCTGCGAGCAGCTTCATTGACCGGTCATCCTTTCGCCGTCATCGCCCCGCCAATAGTCGCGAAGGCGTTTCTGGACGCGCTCTCTAGGCGGCGAACGGGGCGGCGTCCAGCCGTGTTCCGGACGTATCTTCGATTTCAGCCGATTGGCTTGGACGCGGGCGCTGTTATAGAGGACGCATCCTGCTAACGAGGGCGCGTGTCGCGTGTCCGCGTCCCGAAGGCATCTTGATGAGGTCGCACTTGCCTGCTTCGAACACTCGGCTCGCTTCGAAATCCCGGTCCGGCCTGATCCTGCTGACGGCGGCTGCGGCGGTCCTGACGGTCTCGGCCTGCTCGGGCACCAAGCCCCGCCAGCGCCTGGCCTATGAAGAGCGTCCGGTCGAGGCCCTGTACAACACAGGCTATCAGCGGCTGCAGTCCAGGCGCTGGATGGACGCCGTCGACTATTTCCAGGAAGTCGAGCGCCAGCACCCCTATTCGGAATGGGCGCGCCGGGCGATCCTGATGCAGGTCTACGCCTATTATCAGAACAACGCCTATCAGGACGCGATCGCAGCGGCCGACCGCTTCATCGCCCTGTTCCCCGGCAATCCCTCGGCGGGCTACGCCTTCTACATGAAGGCCGTCTGCAACTTCGAGCAGATCGTCGACGTGGGCCGGGACCAGGGTTACGCCGAGGCCGCTCTGGCGGGGCTGCGCGATGTGGTGCGCCGCTATCCTGGGTCGACCTACGCCACCGATGCGCGGGTCAAGATCGACATGGTCAATGACCAGCTGGCCGGCAAGGAAATGGCCGTGGGCCGCTTCTATCAGCGCGCCAACCAGCCGCTGGGCGCCCTGAACCGCTATAAGGCGGTGATCAACAACGATGCCTTCCAGCGCACCTCGCACACGCCTGAGGCCCTTTATCGCCTGGTCGAGGTCAATCTGAGCCTGGGCCTGACCGAGGAGGCGACGCGCAACGCCGCCGTCCTGGGCCACAACTATCCGGGCAGCCCCTGGTACGCCGAGGCCTACGCCCTGCTGAACGAGCGGGGTCAGGGCCTTGACGTCAAGCCTGAGGGCAAGCGCGAATCCTGGCTGCAACGCCTGATCCCCGGCGGCGCCTGATCCGGTCTCAGCAAAACAGGCGCGCGGTGATTAAGTCGCTGCGTTCCTGTTCTGTTTCCGGCTAGGATGCGGCGAAACCTCGAATCAGATCGCCCATGCTGACCACGCTCTCGATCCGCGACATCGTTCTTGTCGACGCCCTGGACTTGGAGGTCGAGGACGGCCTGACCGTGCTGACGGGCGAGACGGGGGCGGGCAAGTCCATCATCCTTGATGCTCTGGGCCTGGCGCTGGGGGCGCGCTCCGACGCCGGACTGGTGCGCAACGGCGCCAAACAGGCCTCGGCCACGGCTGTTTTCACGGCGCCTGACGATGAAGCCCTGATCGCCCTGCTGTCCGAACGCGGCTTTGAGGTTGCGCCGGGCGAGGAACTGATCCTGCGCCGGGTGGTGTCTGCCGACGGCCGCAGCCGCGCCTATGTCAACGATCAGCCTGCCGGGGTTACGGCCCTGCGCGAGATCGGCGCCTTGCTGGTCGAGGTGCACGGCCAGCATGAGACGGTCGGCCTGCTGGACTGGAAGACGCACCGGACCCTGCTCGACAACTACGGAGGGCTGCAGCCGCAGCTGACAGGCGTGGCGGGGGCGGCCGAGCGCCTGAAGGCGGCGCAGGCCCATCTGGACGAGCTTGAGGCCTCCGCCGCCGAGGCGGCGGCCAAGGCTGAGGAAATTGCGCTGAATCTGGCGGATCTCGACGCCCTGGACCCCAAGCCGGACGAAGAGACGGAACTGGCGGGTGAACGGGCCATCCTCGGTGCGGCGGAAAAGGCGGTCGCCGACCTGGCCGACGCGCGCAACCTGCTGGGCGGGGACAAGTTGAGCCAGCGTCTGGCTTCGGCCCTGCGTGCAGTGGAACACGCGCGCCAGCGCGCCGCGCAGGCGGGCGCCGAGGGCGACAACCCCATCATCGTCAAACTGGCCCAGGCCGCTGAAGCAGTGGACCGCGCCCTGGTCGAGGCGACCGAGGCTGTGGCCTGCGTCGACGCCGCCGCTGACGCCTTCGACTTCGAACCGGGTCGTCTGGACAAGGCGGAGGAGCGGTTGTTCGCCCTGCGCGCCACGGCCCGCAAGCTGAACACGACAGTCGACGCCCTGCCGGCGCTGCGGGTGCGCCTGCGCGAGCAGTTGCGCCTGATCGAGGACGGGGAGGAGGCCCTGACCAAGGCTCGCCGCGACGTCGCCGCCGCAATCGAAGCCTATGACGTCGCCGCCCTGCTGCTGACCTCGGCGCGCGAGGCGGCGGGGGATCGTTTGGTCGCCGCCGTCATGGACGAGCTTGGCCCCTTAAAGCTGGAGCGCGCCCGTTTCCGCGTGACGCTCGAACCGATCGAGGGACGTCGCGGCCCGCTGGGCGTCGAGACGGTGCGGTTCGAGGTGGCGACCAACGCCGGGACCGCCTTCGGCCCGCTGGATACGGTGGCCTCGGGCGGAGAGCTGGCGCGGTTTGCTCTGGCGATGAAGGCGGCGCTGGCCAGCCGCGAAGACCAGCGCCAGCCGGTCATGATCTTCGACGAGGTGGATCAGGGCGTCGGCGGCGCCGTGGCCGAGGCCGTGGGCGGGCGCCTGCAACGCCTGTCGCGCGGCGCGCAGGTGCTGGTCGTAACCCACAGCCCGCAGGTCGCGGCGCGCGGTCATGCGCATTGGAAGGTCCGCAAGGCGGATGTGGAGGGTCATACGCGGACCTCCATCGAGGTTCTGGAAGAAGGCCCGCGTCAGGAAGAGATCGCGCGGATGCTGTCGGGCGCGGAGATCACCGACGAGGCGCGCGCGGCGGCGCGGGTGCTGATCGGCTGACGTTTCCTTCTCCCCTTGTAGGAGAAGGTGGCAGGCGGAACCTGACGGATGAGGGGCGCCGACTCCATCTTCTCGAAATTCGATGAGCGGGCGTCAGTACGGCTTTCCCAACCGATGCGCTGACACCCCTCATCCGAGCGCCTCCGGCGCCCACCTTCTCCTACAAGGGGAGAAGGAAGACTCAGACCCCCAGAATCCAGCCTTCTTCGTTTTCGACCTGGGCGATCAGGGCGTCGTCCGCGCCCGCAGGCGGCGCAAAGGCCTTCTGCAAGGCCCCGGAGTCGTCCATGCGGGCGAAGGCTTCGGCGGCGGCGCGGACCTGAGCCTGGGTCTTGTACTCCTTGACGCCTTCGGCGCTCACGCCGCGCTTGGCCTCGAACATCAGCGGCCAGACCTCGACGACGATCGCCGACAGGGGCGCGATGTCGGCCTCGGTCAACTCGCGCCAGCCGGTGCCGAAGGGCCAGACGGCCGCCGAGGCGCCCAGAGTGTCCAGCAGGCGGCGCAGCATGGGCACGCCCACCAGGGTCAGGCCGCCGATCGCGCCCGCGCCGTGCATCTGCCAGACGCTCTTGGGCGGCAGCTTGTCCTTGCGCGCGGCCAGTTCCGTGGCGCGGAACTCGGGGATGTCGGCGCTGGCGCCTTCGGGCGGCTTGGTCGTGGTCAGCCAGCGCTGGGCCTGGCTGGCGGGCGCGCCCCAGAAGGGCCAGGGCTCGTCCGTCATCAGGCGGTTCATCTTGGCCGCGACCTGATAGCGGTTGTTCGAATTGTCGGCCTTGTCGACGATGTTGGCGGCCAGGAACTTGCCCATCGCGTCCCACGGACGGCCGTCCAGCTTCAGGCGCGCGGCGGTTCCGGCCGGGAATCCGAAGTCGAAGTCGAAGCCGACCAGCACGCGGTCGCCGCGCTTGCGGTGTTCGGCCAGCAGGTCGGCGATCAGCTTCTCGCCCTCGGCGCGCGTGGCGACGTTGTGGGTCTCGGCATACAGGCGGAAGCGCACGTCGCGCTTGGCGACGCCGACCCACAGGGTGTGTTCGCCCAGCTTCTTGCCCTCGGCGGCGGTCCAGTTGGCGATGATGTAGGCGTCGAAAAGGCGGGCCACGGGGGCTCCTGAAGAAAGAAGCAAAGGAGGGACGAGGGGTTCTAGCCGCCCGGACTCAAGCCGTGAAGGGCGATCAGCGTTGCATCACGGCTTCGACGTGCGACAACCAGCGCCGTCCCAGCCGCAGCCCCTCGCCCGGCGAACGGGCGCCGCTGGTCTTTTCGGCCTCCGAGGCGGGCGCGTTGTGCGTGCCGTTCCACAGGGCGATCTCAAACTCGGCGTTGTGCGGGTCGCTGAAGATCAGCCGCAGCACGACCAGTTCTGCGTCGGGCGCGTCCAGGTCGATCTCCTTGCGCCTCTGGCCACGCAGGACGCGGGCGACCAGATGGCTGTCGACGATGATTTCGGCCCCCAACACTTCTTCGAAGGCGTAGACCAGCCCCATGGCGCCTCGGTTCCACAGGACGACAAGTTGGCCGCCCTCAAGGTCGAGCCCAGCGGCGCGCCCTTCATAAGGCGAAAGCGCCAGGGTGTCGGCCGGCGCTCCCAGCGCCTTGGTCATCGCGCGTCGCAGCCGCCGCTCGGATTCCATCCACCAGGAAAACAGCAGGACGCTGGTGGTCAGGAAGGCGGCGATCAGGGCGATAAGCAGAATGGCCCTGAACGTGTCGCCCATGGATCAGGCCTCCAGATCCAGGTCGACGACGACGGGCACGTGATCGCTGGGCTTATCCATGTCGCGCGCGTCGCGGTGGGTTTCGATGGCGCGGAAGCGGTCGGCGGCCTGGGGCGACAGCATGGCGAAGTCGATGCGAATGCCGTGGTCGCGGCGCCAGGCGCCAGCCTGGTAGTCCCAGAAGGTGAAGGTCCCCGGCGGCTCGCGACCCAGTTCGTGGGAATCGGCCAGGCCTAGCCATTTCAGGGCGCGAAAGGCCTCGCGGCTCTGCGGCTGGAACAGGGCGTCCTCGGCCCAGGCGGCGGGGTTCTTGGCGTCCTCGGCCTCGGGGATGACGTTGTAGTCGCCGCACAGGGCCAAAGGCTCTTCCAGCGTCAGCAGCTCGCGCGCGTGGTTCTGAAGCCGCTCGAACCAGGCCAGCTTGTAGGTGAACTTCTCGGTGCCGATGGGATTGCCGTTGGGCAGGTAGATGGAGGCGACGCGGATCGGTCGGGGCGCCTCGATCAGGGCCTCGATGTAGCGGGCCTGTTCGTCCGCATCATCGCCGGGCAGGCCGCGGCGCACGTCCGACAGCGGAAATTTCGACAGCAGGGCGACGCCGTTGTAGCTCTTCTGGCCGTGCGTCTCGACGTTGTAGCCCAGGTCTTCAAAGGCCTCGCGCGGGAACTTCTCGTCCACGCATTTTATCTCTTGAAAACAGGCGACGTCGGGATTGGCGGCCTGAATCCACTCCAGCACCGTCGGCAGGCGGGCGTTGACCGAGTTCACGTTCCAGGTGGCGATGCGCATGGGACGCAAGGCTAAGGTGAGCCGCTGCTTTCGGGAAGAGGGGCGGACAAAACAAAGACGCCGCCGGATCGCTCCGGCGGCGTCTGAAACGTCAGTCTGATGCCAAAGATCAGCTGTTCGGCGTCGCGGCCGGGGGCGTGGTCGTCAGCTTGCAGCCGCCGCCGATCTGCGAGGCGGTTGCGCAGGGATAGACCTGCTGCACGGCGTTTTCGGTGTTCACGCGGGCGATCAGGCCGTCGGCGCCGTTACAGGCGGCTTCATAGAAGGCGCCGTTGGCGTTCTTGCCCATGTAGCGGACCTGGGTCACGTCGCACGAAGCGGCGTCCGATCCGGCCAGCATGGCCTTGACCGTTGCGGCTTGTTCCTGCGGCGTGGTGAAGCGGCAGGTCGAACCGGCCGAGGCCAGTTCCAGGCAGTCCACGACTTCCCAGCCGGCGCCGGCCTTGTTGATCTGGGCGCCGTCGACGCCGGCGCAGCCGATTTCATAGACCACCGCGCCGCCCGACTTGGCGCCGACGATGCGGCCTTGGTCGACCGTGCAGGCCACGCCCGCTTCCTTGGCGTAGGCGGTGAAGACGGCCATGGCGTTGTCGTTGGCGGGCAGGGTGCACTGCGAGCCGACATCGGCGTTGGGGTCGCGCGCACGGGCCTGCTCGGCCGAGGAGGCCAGCACCATGCAATCCGTCGCCTGCGGCGGCGTGGAGGTCAGCAGCAGATAGCCCGGACCGGAGGCGCACGAGACTTCGTACAGCGACTCCTTGGCCGCGGACTGGCCACGCAGCGTGGCCTCGGTGATCTGGCAGTCGGTGTTGGTGGCCGTCAGCACGGCCTGGGCGCCGGCTTGAATTTCTTCCGCGCTGGGCGGCTTGGGCTGGTTGCGCGGTTGGCGTTCGCGGTTGCGCGAGGTGCGGCTCTGGGCCTCGGTGACCCGGACGCCGTCCTGATCCTGGGTAGAGCGCTGGGCGAAAGCGGGCGAGGTCAGGCCGGAGATCAGGACCGCCGCGGTCACAGCGATCATAGTACGAGCATTACGGGACACGAGGGCGCTCCTTGAGAAAGTTGCATATCCCTGACCGCGCTAAGCCCCCGGGTCAAGAATAGACGCGACCTGGATTCCGTCATAAGAACCATAGTTGCGATTGGAGACGGACTTGTCTGACGGCGAAACCCTTGCAGGAACCCGCACGGAACGCGGTCTGACCTATCCCGCATTTCCGATGCCCGCACCGGGCGAGGCGACTGTCGTGGCCCCTGGCGTCCTGTGGTTGCGCCTGCCGCTGCCGATGGCGCTGAACCACATCAACCTCTACGCGATCGAGGATGGCGAGGGCTGGGCCGTCGTCGACGCCGGGCTGGCGACGGAGGCGTCGCGTGAGAGGTGGACACAGGCTCTGACGGGCATGCTGGCCGGGCGGCCGATCACGCGCGTGATCTGCACCCATATGCACCCGGATCACATCGGGCTGGCGGGATGGCTGTGCGAGCGGTTCGACGCGCCGCTGCTGATGTCGCGGACGGAGTATGTGACGGCGCGGCTGCTGATCGGCGACGAGGCCCTGGGGCCTCCGGCGAGCGCCGAGGCCTTTTATCGGGCGGCGGGCTGGTCGGATGAGCAGGTGACGCGCTGGCGCGACGGATATGGCGGTTTCAGCCGCATGGTTCCGGATTTCCCGCGCGACTATCGCCGGGTGCAGGACGGCGAGGTCCTGAGCCTTGGCGGCGACGAATGGCGCGTCGTGGTCGGCGAGGGACACAGTCCCGAACACGTCTGTCTATGGCGTGAGAAGGACGGCGTCTTCATCGCGGGCGATCAGATCCTGCCGCGCATTTCCTCGAATATCTCGATCTGGCCGACGGAGCCGCTGGCCGATCCGCTGGGCGACTGGCTGCGGTCGCTGGCGGGCCTGAAAGAACGGCTGCCGGATGATCTGCTGGTGCTGCCGTCGCATGGAGAGCCGTTCTATGGCGTGACCCTGCGGCTTGAGGCGTTGATGCGCGGGCATGAAGTGGCGCTGAAGCGGCTGGAGAAGACTCTGCGGACGCCGTGCCGCGCCGTGGACGTGTTCGGCGCCCTGTTCGCGCGGCCAGTCAGCGACGCCGTGCTGGGCATGGCGACCGGCGAGGCGCTGGCGCACCTCAACTATCTTGAACGCCAGGGACGGGTCCGCCGCGTGCGGGACGGGGACGGCGTGGACTGGTGGAGCCTTTCGGAGACAGGCCAATGAGCGAACATATTCGGACCCATCTGGAAGGCGGCGTCCTGACGGTCGTCTTCGACCGCGCCGACAAGAAGAACGCCATTACCCAGGCCATGTATACGGCGCTCGCCGATGCGACAGAGAAGGCGAAGGCCGACGACGCCGTGCGCGTCATCCTGTTCCGCAGCGAGGGCGATGCCTTTTCGGCGGGCAACGACATCGCCGACTTCATTTCCCTGGGCCAGACCGAGGGCGATCTGGTCGAGATGGGGGTGTTCCGCTTCCTGAAGGCGCTGGCTGAACTGGACAAGCCCGCCGTGGCGGCGGTGCGCGGCCGGGCAGTGGGCATCGGCCTGACGCTGCTGCTGCACTGCGACATGGTGGTGGTGGCCGAGGACGCTCTGTTGTCCGTTCCTTTCGTCAACCTGGCCCTGGCGCCGGAGGCGGCGTCGTCGCTGCTGCTGGGCGCCACGATCGGTCATCAGCGGGCGTTCGAGCTCTTCGCCCTGGGCGAGGCCATCGACGGCAAGACCGCGCTGGCCTGGGGGCTGGCCAACCGCGCGGTTCCGGCCGATCAGGTCGAGACGACGGCGGCGGATCTGGCGGCCAAGCTGGCCGCGCGGGCGCCCAACTCCATCCGCAAGACCAAGGCCCTGATGCGCGACGCCGAGGTGCTGTGGACGGTCATGCAGCGGGAGGCTGAGGCCTTCGGCTCGCAGATGCGCAGCCCTGAGGCGATGGAGGCCTTCATGGCGTTCAGCCAGAAGCGTGCTCCGGACTTCTCCAAACTGGGCTGATTTCTCGCGGTTGCGCCGAAGATCGCGATTGATTCGACGGGCGTGGGGGACTAGGGGCCGCGCATGAACGCCGCGCCCGCCTCCGCTTCTTCAGACGACCCGCAGATCGCGGGGTCGATTACGCGCGAGACGCCGGCCGATGCGGCCGCGGTCGACGCCCTGGTCATCGCCGCCTTCGGCCCCGGCCGCTTCGCCAAGACGGCCGAGCGTCTGCGCGAGCGGGCGCCGCTGGCGGCCGGTTTCTGCCTGCATGAAGACGGCCGCCTGATCGGCTCGGTCCGGCTGTGGTCGATCCTGACGGGCGAGGCGCGCTCGGTCTTTCTGGGGCCGATCGCGGTGGACAAGGCCAGCCGCAGCACCGGCCTGGGCGGCGAACTGGTGCGCGCCTGCATCGAAGAGGGGAAGACACTAGGACTGGACGGCATCCTGCTGGTCGGCGATCCGCCCTATTTCTCGCGTTTCGGGTTTCAACCGGCGCCGGAGGCCGTGCTGCCGGGGCCGGTGGATCAGCGCCGGGTCATGTGGCTGCCCTTTACCGCAGCTGCGCCGGTCGGAGCGGTCCGACCCGACGTCTGAGCCGGGCGCGGCCTTCCTTTGCAGGGCGACGCATCCCATAGTTCAGACATGACGAACCCACCGACATCCTCGGGTCTGACAGGCGTGGCCGAGGCCGCGCGGCAGGCGCCGGGCAGGGGGCTGCCGCCCGTGCATCTGTGGCATCCTGACCATTGCGGCGAGATCGACATCCTGATCCGCGCCGACGGCGTGTGGATGCATGAAGGATCGCCCATCGGCCGGGCCGAGCTGATGCGGCTGTTCTCGACGGTGCTGAGGAAGGATCCGGACGGCTATCATCTGGTCACGCCGGTCGAGAAACTGAAGATCGCGGTCGAGGACCTGCCGTTTCGCGCCGTGGCCGTGCGCGAAGAGGGCGAGGCATTGATCTTCACCACGGATCAGGGCGACGAGGCCGCCGCCGGTCCTGACCACGCCATCATCGTCGAGACGGATGCGACGACGGGCGAGCCTGCTCCGCGCGTCCATGTGCGCGGCGATCTGTGGGCGCGGATCGCGCGGCCGGTCTTCTATGAACTGGTCGAGCGGGCGCAGGAGGCGGACGGACGCCTGGCCGTGCGCTCGGGCGGGGTGACGTTCCCGCTGGGCCCGGAAGGGGCGGGGCTTTGACCTGTTCCGGTTTGAAGGCCCGGCTGCAACGGCGGCTGGACTCGGTGTCAGACTGGTCCGCGCAGCGTGTGGCGGTGCGGTCCGACTATGATCTGAACCCCGATCTCAGTCGGCCGCAGGTCAAGCTGAGACCGGCGGCGGTGCTGATCCCCATCATCGCGCGTGACGACGGGCCCAGCGTCCTGCTGACCCGCAGATCCGACAGTCTGGCCAGCCATACGGGGCAGATCGCCTTTGCGGGCGGGCGGCTGGATGAGGGCGAGACGGCGCTGGACGCGGCATTGCGCGAGGCGTGGGAGGAGATTGCGCTGGACCCGGCCGTGGTCGAGCCCTTGGGGCTGGGCGATCCGTATGAGACGGGCACTGGCTTTCTGGTGACGCCGGTGGTCGGTTGGCTGACCGCGCCGCCCGCTGTCACCCCGTCGCCCGCCGAGGTGGCCGAGGTGTTTGAGGCGCCGTGGGACTTCCTGATGGATCCGGTGAACCATCGCCGCGACTACTATGATCAGGAGAACGGGCCGCGCCGCTGGTTCTGGGCCATGCCCTATCGCGAGCGCTACATCTGGGGCGCGACGGCGGGCATTCTGAAGGGGCTGTTCAACCGGCTGTACGGCGAGGAGGCCGCGCCGCACCGGGCCGCCGAGGCCGACGCCAGCGAGCGCGTGGGATGAGCCGCGTCCTTGAGGGGCAGGACTGGCTGACGGCCGACGCCACGCGTGCAGTGATGGGGGCTCTGGCGGCGGCGGGCGGGGCGGACTGCGCCCGCTTCGTCGGCGGCTGCGTACGCAACGCCGTGCTGGGCGCGCCGATCGACGATGTGGACATCGCCACGGTGCTGACGCCCGAGGCGGTGGTCAGGGCGCTGAAGGCGGCGGGCCTGAAGAGCGTGCCGACTGGCATGGAGCACGGCACGGTCACGGCCATATCAGAGCGCCAGCCGTTCGAGATCACCACCCTGCGCCGCGATGTCTCGACCGACGGGCGGCGCGCCACGGTCGCCTTCACCGACGACTGGGCCGAGGACGCGGCGCGGCGGGATTTCCGCCTGAACGCCCTCTATGCCGACTCCGACGGTGTGATCTTGGATCCGACGGGCGCGGGCTATGACGACGCTCTGGCGGGGCGGATCGTCTTCGTCGGCGAGCCTGAACAGCGCATCGAAGAGGATTATCTGCGCATTCTGCGCTTCTACCGCTTCTTCGCCTGGTACGGGCGGGGCGCGCCGGACGCGGCGGCCGTGGCCGCCTGCGCCGCCCTGGTCGAAGGGGTCGAGCGGCTCTCGGCCGAACGCGTGTCGAAGGAGGTGCTCAAGCTGCTGGCCGCGCCCGATCCGCGCCTGGCGGTGCGGCTGATGCAGGATGCCGGGGTCCTGGGCCGTATCTTGCCGCCGTCTAATAGCGTGACGCTGTTCGAGGCGATGGTCGGCGTCAGCCCGGACCCGGTGCTGCGACTGTCGGCCCTGTTGCCGGCGGACGTTGAGACGGTGCGCGCATCGGCGAACCGGTTGCGGCTGTCCAACGCCCAGAAGGACCGGCTGATCGCCGCCGCCCGCGCGCCGCTCGACCCGGATATGAACGACGCCCAGGCGCGCGCCGTCATCTGGCGCGAGGGGCGACAGGCGTTCGAGGATCGCGTAAGGCGCGCCTGGGCGGCGGGCGGCGAGGCGGCGAGGATGCAGGCGTTTCTGGCCCTCGCGGCCGACTGGACGCCGCCGAAGCTGCCGGTCGGCGGGCGTGATCTGGCGCGAATGGGTCTGAAGCCGGGGCCTGAGACAGGGCGCGTCCTGAAGGCCTTTGAAGACGGCTGGATCGCCGACGACTTCCCCGACCACGGTCATGAGGCGCGGCTGAAGGCGCTTATTGCGTCGCCCGCGTAAGCTCGACGATGACGGGGCGGTGGTCCGAGCCGGTCCTGTCGCCCAGCCGCCGGTCCAAAAGCGCCAGATCGGGCGAGCGCCATACATGGTCGATGGTGATCCCCAGCGCCGACGGCAGCATGGCGTGCCAGGTGCCGGGCCAGGCGGGGGCGGGGATCAGGCCGGCTTGCGCCTTGATCTGACGGCCGATGCGGCCGCTGGAGACGCTGTTGAAGTCCCCCGCGATGACGATCGGCCCCGTCAGTCCGTGGCGCAATCCGGCCAGCCGCTCGGCCTGGCTGATCTGGCCGTAAGGATGCTGGAAGGGCCAGGGGCGGGTCATGTGGACGGCGATCAGATTGATCGGGCCCAGCGCCGTCTCGGCCTCGGCGACTAGGGCGGCGAGCCCCTGACCGTCGGCGTCGCGCACGCGGCGCAGCGGCCGTTTCGAGGCGATCACTGAACGCGCCGCGCCGCTGGGCCGATCCTTGCGCGGAGTGGCGACGCGGTGGGGATAGCCCGCCAGAACCTCGTCCAGTCGGGCGTTGGGGCCGTCGCCGAGCTCGATCAGCATGACGATGTCCGCGTCTGCGGCGGCGATGGAGCGGGCGATCGCGTCCGCATCATTGTTCCGGGCCCACAGGTTGGCGGAATAGAGGGTGAGCGTTGTGGCGCCATCGGCAGGCGTCCCGCGCGGCGGCGCCCACTGCGGCCAGACCGCCACCAGCAGCAGCCCGGCGATGACTGCGCCCAGCGCCGCCATGTCCCACAGCCTCAGCAGCAGGAAGGCCACGCACGCCGCCCCCGTCGCGATCAGGGCCGGGGCGGTGAACTGCGTCAGCAGATCCGGCAGCCGGTGCCCGATACGGCTGAGCGCTGAGACGGCGACCAGGGCGGGCGGCGCCAGAACGGCCAAGGCGGCCAGGCGCGTCAGGGCCTGAAACAGGGTCATGCAGCAGATCGCGAACGGCGGGAGAGGGCTGATCCGGTTAGCCGCCGATCCGGGCGCTGTCGAGGCGGCCTTTGCGCGCGCAGAAACGGCGCGGCTATCGCGACCGGAGGCGCCGATCCCTGAAAATTCCCGGCTTTGGCGAGCTCCCGGCCCGATCGACCCGCCTGCGTCGGGCGGCTGCACAGACTGACGTCTCCTGATCCACGGAGACTGAACATGAGCATCGACGCCAGCGCGCGGCTGGGCCTGCCCTATCTGGCGGCCGGACAGCTGCAGAAGCACGTCACCCTGAACGAGGCGCTGACCTTTCTGGACGCCCTGACCCAGACGGCGGTGGTCAGCCGCACCACGGCGGTCCAGCCGGCAAGCGCGTCGGACGGCGACCTTTACATCCTGCCGGAAGGCGCGACGGGCGATGACTGGTCGGGCCGGGCGGCGGGGGCGCTGATGCGTCACGAGATGGGCGGCTGGACGGTCGTGGCCACGCCGGACGGGCATCTGGCCGTGGTTCTGGACAGTGAAGAGATCGTCGTGCGCCGTAATGGCGACTGGACGCCGCTTCAGACCGCGACGCCGGACGAACTGCAGCAGATCACCCGCCTGGGCGTCAACGCCACGGCGGACGCGACGAACGTGGTGACGGTGCGGGCGAACAAGGCCCTGTGGACCGCCCTAGAAAACGAGAGCGGCGGCGACGGCGATCTGCGCTTCACCTTCAACAAGCAGGCATCGGCGGACGTGCTGTCCCTGCTGTTCCAGAGCGGCTGGGGCGGCCGGGCCGAACTGGGCCTGATCGGCGACGACGACCTGCGGCTGAAGGTCAGCCCGGACGGCGGCGCCTGGCGCGAGGTGCTGATGGCCGACCGCCACACCGGCCGCGCCTGGTTCGCCAAGGGCGCGACGCGGCGCGAGACGACGACGCTGACGACCGGCGGCGCCTGGTCGCCGCCTGAGTGGGCGCGCTGGGTCGAGGCCGTGTGCGTCGGCGGCGGCGGAGGCGGCGGGGCCGGGCTGTCCGGTCCAGCCGGGACCAGCCGCCACGGCGGCGGCGGCGGCGGCGCAGGCGGGGTGATGAGCGCCCTTTGGCCTGTCGAGGCGCTCGGCGCCGGATTGAGCATCTCCGTTGGCGCAGGCGGGGGCGGTGGTTCTGGTTCGGGCGCTGCAGGCGCGTCGGGCGGGGACAGCCGCATCGCCCTAGGCTCCGTGACGCTGTTGACCGGCGAGGGCGGGCGCGGCGGGGCCGGAGGCGCGTCCGCGTCGGGGCTTGGCGGCGCCGGCGGCGGCGGCCTGATTGCATCCAATGCGGGCGGAGCTTCCTCGGTCACGGCGACGGGGATGGCGGGCCAGTCCGCCGCGCGCCCCGACGGACCGGGCGGCGGCGGCGGCGGCGGCGGCGTCGGCGGGGCCAACGTCGTCCAATCGGGCGGCGCCGGGGGCGATGGGGGCTTGTTGGCGGTCAAGGCGACCGGCGGGGCGGGCGGGTCTGGAGCCGGAAACGCCGGACAGACCGCGCCTCTGAACGATTTGCATTGGGCGGGCGGCGGCGGCGCGGGGGGCGGCGCTCAGGCGTCCGGAGCCGGGCGGGCCGGGGGCGACGGGGGCTTTTACGGCGGGGGCGGCGGCGGCGGCGGCGCGGGCGTGACGGCGGCGGGCGCAGGCGGCGCGGGCGCGCCCGGCGTGGTCCGGCTGACGGCGATCGGGTGACGTCATGCCCCAGCGCCTGCATCGCATCATCCAGACCGTGGAGCCGTGGGACGAGGCCGCGCCTCCTCTGCCCGAATTGCCGGATGAGGAGACCTGGTCCGCGCCTGACCGGCTCAGCGCCGACGACTGTTTCGACCATCTGGGCGCCGATTGGCGGGTCTCCGCCGCGCCCTTTGACCCGGAGGACGACCAATGACGACCCCGAAAGAACCGACGCATGATCTGGCCGAGGGCCGCTGGCTGTGGCGGCGGATCTATGTCTATGGCGCCAGCCTGGCCCTGTGGCTGTTGCTGCGGCTGGCGGTGAACCGGGCGGAAGCCTCGGACCTGCCGCGCATCGCTGATGGGCTGATGGGACTGATCGCCCTGATGCTGTTGCTCTATCTGGTGGCGCCCAGCGCCCAGCAGATCGTCAATATGATGCGCCTGCGCGCGGGCGGGCGGCCATGAGCTTCCGGCTTTCGCAGCGCTCCCGCGCCGCGCTGCAGGGGGTGCATCCCGATCTGGTCGTGGTCGTCGAAGCGGCCATCGAGCTGACGCCAGTAGACTTCATGGTCTCCGAGGGCCTGCGCACGGCGGCGCGTCAGGCGGAACTGGTGCGGGCGGGGGCCAGCCGGACGCTGAACTCGCGGCACCTGACCGGGCACGCGGTCGATGTGGCCGCCTGGGTCGATGGGCAGGTCCGCTGGGACTGGCCGCTCTATCCGCGCATCGCCGAGGCCTTTAAGGCGGCGGCGAAAACCCGGGGCGTGCGGTTGATCTGGGGCGGCGACTGGCCGCGCCTGCGCGACGGTCCGCATTTCGAACTGGACCGGAGAGCCTACCCATGAACGGCGGCCTTCTTCGCACCCTGACGCCGCTGGGCTGGCTGGCGGCGTTCGGACTGGTCGTGGTTCTGATGCTGATCCTCGGGCGAGGTCTGGGGGTGCGGTGGGATCCGCTGCACCTGCAGGCGCGCCGTCTTGAGGCGGTTCAGCGCCGCGCGGATCAGGCCGAGGCCCAGACCGCCGCCCGCGCGCTGGAGGCCGCGGCGCGCGGTCGTCAGGTCGAGGCTCTGGACGCCTTTCACCAGCAAGCCGAGGCCGTGGCGCGGGCGACCGCGACGGCCGAAACCCGAGCGAGGACCGCCGATGACGCCGATACCCCTCTGGACCCCGCTCGCGCTCAGCGCCTGCGTGATCATGACCGCGAGCTGTGCCGCCTCGCGCCCGCCGTCGCTGGTTGCGCCGCCGCGTCTGATCCTTCCTGACGCCGTGACGCGGCCCTGTGACCTGGCTGTGCTGCCCGAGACGGCCGCGACGGCGGATCTGGAGGCGGCCTATGTCCGGCGCGGCGGGCAGATCCTCGCTTGCGACGCGGCGCGGCGGCTGGCGGTGGAGACGCTTCAGGCTGAACGCTCGCTGATCGACGAATGGGTGCGTTCGCGCCCGTGAGTTCGCCCAAGCCGAGGGGCCGGGCGGCAAGTTCTGCCGGGTCGCCCGGCATTTATTGCCGCTCGCGTCCTCTAGGGGCAGGAAGTGCCGGGTGTTTTCGTATGGTTTCCAGAATTTAAGATCGAAGAATCAATGCGATGGCCTCTGGAGCAGGCGGCGCTGTGTTGGTCCGCCTCTTGCGACATGTCTTTCCGAGCAGAAAGCTCCCGGCAGCCAAAATGGCGTCGGACATCGTCTGAAGACAAAGGACAGCCAAAATGGCTAACAGCATCAACACGAACGTTGGCGCCCTCGTTGCGCTGCAAAACCTCAACGCGACCAACCGTGACCTCAACGTCACGCAAAACCGCGTGAACACGGGCTTCAAGGTCGCCACCGCCAAAGACAACGGCGCGATCTTCGCCATCGCCACCAACCAACGCGCTGACATCGCCTCGCTGGACGCCGTCAAGAACTCCGTCTCGCGCGGTCAATCGCTGGTGGACGTCGCCCTGGCGGCCGGCGACACCGTCGTCGAAGCCTTCAAGGAACTGAAGGGCATCGCCGTCGCCCTGGAAACCGTCGAGACCGGCAGCGCCGCCGAGACGGCCTATCAGGCGGACTATGACGCGCTGGTGGAAGAAATCGATTCGGCTATCGACGGTGCCAAGTTCGACGGCATCAATCTGTTCGACGGCACGGTCACGACCGTCCGCACGGGGCTGGATTCGACCGCGACCTATGACGTGGGCTTCGCCGCCGCTGTCACCTCGGGCGTCACGGCTGGCACCTACGCCACCGCTGACGCTGTTCAGACGGCGATTGAGGGCTTCACCGCGAACCTGGCGACGCTGGGCACCCAGTCCAAGTCGCTGGGCCGTCAGAACGTCTTCGTCGGCAAGCTGCAGGACGCTCTGGAAGTCGGCGTCGACAACCTGGTGGCGGCCGACCTGGCCAAGGAAAGCGCTCGCCTGACGGCTCTGCAGACCAAGCAGCAGCTGGGCGTGCAGGCGCTGTCGATCGCGAACCAGTCCAGCTCGATCCTGCTGGGCCTGTTCCGCTAATCCGGCGCGATTAGGAAGGGGGCGGGCCGCAAGGTTCGCCCCTTTCTCGTGTCGCTCGATACGGGAGGCGCGGCAGGTCCGCGCGAAGGGATATGGCTGACAATGTCGTGGGAGTGTCCAGCGTAACCTACCTCGATCGCGAACCGCAGGGCGGGGCTGTCGAGGCGCAGCAACCTGTGCAGGGGGCGCAGAAAGATAACGACGACGCAGGTCGTTACCGATTGACGATCGAGCGCGAGTCGACCGGGTACGTCTACAAGACCCTGGATCGCGTCACCGGGGAGGTGGTTCGCCAGTTCCCTCGTGAAGAGGTCCTGAAGCTGCGTCAGAGCCCGGCCTATGACGTGGGCAAGATCATCAAGACCGAGATCTGAGCGGCGGTCTGGGCGACGGAAGGCGGCGGCGTTAACAGGCGTTGCTGCGCCGTTAACCATACGCTCAGGAATCAGCGTCACTACTACTCGCCAGAATCGGATCTGAGGCGAGAATGGCCATGACCAACAGCGTAATCACCAATGCGTCGGCGCTTATCGCGCTTCAGAACCTGAACGCCACCAACTCCAAGTTGGCGGTGACCCAGAGCCGAGTGAACACCGGGCTGAAGGTCCAGGGCGCTAAGGATAACGCCGCCACCTGGGCCATCGCGCAGAACCAGCGCGCCGACATGAATGCGCTGGAATCGGTCAAAACCAGCCTGAACCGCGCCACATCGGTCGCCGATGTGGCCCTGGCGGCCGGTCAGCAGATTTCCGACATCCTGGTGGAGCTTCGCCAGAAGGCCACGGCGGCGGCCGACCCGTCAGCGTCGGATGCGACGCGCAAGGCCTACAACGATGAATTTCAGTCGCTGCTGAAGTCTTTGCAGTCGTTCGCCGACAACGCCACCTTTGACGGCGAAAACATCCTGAACGGCAAGGTAGGCGGAACGCGACCCGCCACGCCGGCGGGGCTGACGCCGCTGGACTTCCTGGCCAATGCGGACGCGTCGGAGACCATCACCATGAACCGGCAGGATCTAAGCCTAGAGGGTTTGGGGCTTGAGCTGGCTGGCGGCGTGTTCCCTAACCTTCTCCAGCAGGCGGACGCAGAGTGGGCGCTCAACGCCGTCGAGACGGCTCTGACCAGCGCCAGCGGCAAGCTGGCTGAGCTGGGCGCTCAGTCCAAGCAGATCGAAAAGCACACGCTGTTCGTCACCAAGCTGATGGATTCGCTGGAAGTCGGCGTCGGCAATCTGGTGGACGCGGACATGGCGCGTGAAAGCGCGCGGCTTCAGGCCTTGCAGGTGCAGCAGCAGCTCGGCGCCCAGGCTCTGTCGATCGCCAACCAGGCGCCGCAGATCATCCTGTCGCTGTTCAAGGGCTAAGGCGTTAGCCTATCCGTCGGGGCGGCCAGTCTCCCAAAAGAACGGGCGGCCGTCGGCGGGGCGGAGAGGGGCGCGGCATCAAGCCGTACAGGCTGATCAGCCGCATCAAAAGCCAGCGTACGCGCGACATGAAACATCTCCACATCAGGCTGTAGACGAAGTGGAACTGTGGCTGGCGCTAGCCGGTTGCGTGGGGCGGTTAAACAATTCGTTACCGCGCCTGAGACAAGCTGGCCCGCGGAGGCTTTCGTGGCGGTGATCAACAACAGCTATCTGCTGGGTCTTTATGGTCTCGCCGGAGGAGCGGGCGCGGGCTCGGCTGGGCAAAGCGCGCCCAAGCCGAAGACGCAGCCGACCCCGCCGTGGACCTTGAGCGGCAAGGAAAAGCCCAGCCAGTCGGACCTTCTGCGTACGGCCTTGAGCGGGCGAAAGCTCGTCAACGAGGACAATGCCGTTCTTGACGTCAAGGGCGTCTCCTCCAGCGACTACCGCAAGATTTTCGCCCTGTATCAGGGGCTGACCATGCTTGAGGCCCTGACGAATCGCGCGGGCGAACGCGGGGTCACCCGCATGGAGACCGAGCAACTGTCGCGGCGGTTCGCTTCCGGCATGACGGAGGTGATGGATTTCCTCAATTCCGCTCAGTTCGAAGGCGTGCGCGTGATTCAGGGCGTCTCGGCCTCGCAGAGCCAGTCGACCGCGGCCGTACCACGCGACAATCCCAAATATCTGACCGGCCCGATCCACGACGGCGCCCTGACCGACGAGGTCGCCGCCTTCCAGGGCGATGTGCGGTTCGGGATTACGGTGAAAACCACGACCGGAAGCCAGACGGTCGATATCGACCTGGCGGAGATGGGGGCGACGCCGCGCACGATGGATGCGGTGGTGCAGCACATCAACGGCAAGCTGGAAGAGGCGGGCGTCCAGACCCGCATCCACCGTCAGATGATCGAGGCCGAGCCGCGCACGGTCAAGGCGGGCGACAAGACTATAACCCTTCCGGCCGGCCCGGCGCGCTGGGGGCTGACGGTCGCCGGCGTCTCGCTGGAGACGATCAGCTTCACCCCCGCCGAGGCGCGGGATTCGATTCAGGTCGTACAGGGCGCAGGCAGCAAGGGCGCCCATGAGGTGCTGAAGTTCGACCCGGACGGCAATCCGGTAGCGGGCGCCGGCGGCGGGTTCTGGGTCGAGGGCCGCAGCGGCGTCTCGTCCCTGCCGGACGGCGTCGAGACGGTGCGGGCCAGCGCGGCCGGGCCGGACGGTTCGATGTGGATCGTGGCCGATGTCAGCACCGGCGCCTCGACCCAGCCGATCAAGGGGCAGGGCGACGTCGTTTTGATGAAGCTGGATTCGGCGGGCAATGTGGTCGTCAGTCGCGCTCTGGGCGCGGCGTCCAAGGCCAGCGGCTACGCCATCGCCGTGGATGCGGACGGGCGGGTGGCCGTGGCCGGGTCAGTGATCGGCGCCCTTGTGCCCGGCGAGGCCGGCGCCTCCGCCACGACCGCCGACAGTTTCGTCACCGTCTTCGACGCCCAAGGCCGCGAACAGTGGACCCAGAGGCGCGGCGCCAAGGCCGAGGATGAAGCGACCGCCGTCTCCTTCGGCGCCGACGGGCGGGTCTATGTGGCGGGGCGGGCCAAGTCGGCCATGCCGGGGACCTTGGCCGTAGGCGGCTGGGACGGCTATGTTCAGGCCTTCAGCGAAAGCCAGGTCCACAGTCTGGCGCCGATCACGGCGACGGCGACCGGGGCGACCCAGTTCGGCACGGCCGGCGACGACAACGTCCAGGCCATGACCGTCGACGGCGACAATCTTTACACAGCGGGCGTTGAGAACGGCGCCTTTGTCGTGCGTCATTTCCGTATCGGCGCGACGGGCGCGCCCGAGCTTCTGAGCGTGCGCAATCTGGGCTCCTCTTCGGGCGGCGAGATCGCTGGTCTTGCGGTGGCGGACGGGCGGCTGATCCTCTCGGGCGCGTCCGGCAACGGCGCCCTGAACGCGGGTCAGGTCGCCAATGCTCATGCCGGCGGTCAGGACGCCTTTGTCGCCGTCCTGTCCACGGACCTGGCCGCATCGGGCGCGGATCGGGTGACCTATTACGGCGGCGCGGGCGACGACACCGCCGCCGACGTCAAGGTGCATGAGGGCAAGGTCTGGCTGACCGGGGTGTCGGATCGCGCCATCGGGGCCAAGGCCGAAGACCCATCGCGCGGCTATCTGGCGCGACTGGACGTGCAGACGGGGCAGGTTGAGTGGAGCCAGACCTGGACGGCGGCGGACGGCCAGGCCAAGCCCCTGGCCCTGACGGTGTCTTCGGGCGGCGCCAGCGTGCTGGACCGGCTGGGCCTGCCGCAGGGCGAGATCAGCCAGAGCCAGTCCAAGACCCTGGTGGATGCGACGGCGGTGCGTGCGGGCGACCGTTTCTATGTGCAGAACCCGGCGACAGGCCGCAAAACGGCGGTGACGATCGACGCCAAGGACACCTTGCAGTCGCTGGCGCGCAAGATCGAAATGGCGTCGGGCCGTTATCTGAAGGTCACGGTGAAGACCGATCGCGACTATGTCACCGGCATGGACGGCGACGCGCGGGTGACCAGCGGCGGGGTCCAGCGCCTTTCCATCACCAGCGCCGACGGGCGGGCCGGGGCGGTTCTGACGCCAGGCGAAGCGGGGAGGGACGCCCTGGCGGGACTGGGCCTGACGCCCGGCTTCATCGGCAAGACGCAGGACAAGACCAAGACCTTCGGCATCGACCTGTCGCCGCTGCTGAACCTGTCCAGCGCAGAGGCCATCGCCAAGTCGCGCGATCAGGTGCAACTGGCGATCAAGGCCATGCGCGACGCCTATCGCGCCCTGGACCCGGCAAGCGACAAACCCAAGGTGACGGGTCAGGCCCCGGCCTATCTGCAGGCGCAGCTGGCCAACTACCAGGCCGCCCTGGCGAGACTCACAGGCTAAGCCGGGGTTGAGGGCGCTTTCGGTTGACGGCTGTGGGGCGCTCGGGGTTAGTGGGGCCTTCTTTGGCGCGTTGAGAGCTGCATGGCCCTTTCGAAAGACAATCGTACGGTTCTGATCGTCGGCGCCGGCCTGGCCGTCGTCGGCGCCGTGGCCGCCGCCCTGGTCTTCAGCGGGGGCAAGGATGCGCCGTCCGAGCCGCCGCCTGCGTCCAAGGGCGGCCTGACCATCGACGTGGCCGAGGCCCCTACGCTGGAGCCGACGCGCGAACTGCGCTGCTTCGTGGATGGCCAGTTCGTCGGCCTGGCGACCCTGGCTGACTGCGCCCAGCGCAACGGCGTGGCCACCAGCGCCCTGGACGTGGGGCTGGATGCTTCGGGCTCGCTCGTCGCGGCGCCGACCGCGTCCTTCGCGCCGCCGCCGGAACTGCCTTCGACCCCGGCGGTCGAGATCGCCCCTGCGGGCCAGCCGGGCGCCGTCGAGGATACGCGCGCGGCGCCTTCGACCTCGGGCACGGCCTGCCTGCGTCACACCGGTTCGGAATGGCGCCAGGTGTCGGGCAATATGAGCCTGGCGGCCTGTGTTCAGGCTCTCTATTCGGGAACCTGCGTCGCGCCGGGCGAGGCGCGTTATGGCCGGTGGGGCGACACGACCCTGCGTCTGGTCCCGCGCCGCGTGGAGCAGTCGACCGACAACAATCGTTTCCGCACCCTGGCCCAGCAGGACCGCCAATGTCAGTTCCCGGAGCTGTGAGCATGAGCCGCGCTTCGATCACCCTGCTGGCGATTGTCGCGGCGTCTGCGGCTCTGGGCGCCTGCGCCAAGAAGGCGGAGGCGCCGGGCGGGACGGGCGTCTGCTACCACATGGGCCAGGACGCTGAGGGCGGGGGCGTGCGCTTCAACGTCGTCGCCCGCGACCAGCCGCAGATCGAGTTCTGCGCCGCGCGGCTGGAAGAGATGCGTCTGCGCTTCCTGCGTCTGGGCGGCAGCAAGACCGAGATGGTCGGCGCCTATCAGGGGCAGTTCATCTTCATCGATCGCGCGGGGGTCAAGTTCGGCAAGTCCCTGGACGGCCCGCGCTTCTTCGCCCTGGCGCGCACGGGGGACGGCCGCTTGGCCATTCCGGGCGCGATCCAGCGCCAGATCGACGGACGCCCGGTCGCGGTCGCTCCGAACTGATTTCAGCGCCCGGAATTGGGCGTGAACAAAACTGGAACATCTCGTCGAAATCCGCTAGGACTCGACGCAAGAAGATAAAAGGACATTCGTCATGGCGGGCAGCGTCAACAAGGTCATCCTCATCGGCAATCTGGGCCGCGATCCGGAAATCCGTTCGCTGAACAACGGCGACCGCGTCGCCAACCTGCGCATCGCCACCTCGGAAACCTGGCGCGACAAGTCGACCGGCGAGCGCAAGGAAAAGACCGAGTGGCACTCGGTGGTCATCTTCAACGACAACATCGTCAAGGTGGTAGAGAACTATCTGAAGAAGGGCTCGACCGTTTACATCGAAGGTTCGCTGCAGACCCGCAAATGGACGGATCAGCAGGGCGTCGAGAAGTATTCGACCGAGATCGTCATCCAGCGCTTCAACGGCCAGCTGACCATGCTGGGCGGCCGTGGCGACAGCCAGGGCGGCGGTGATCGCGGCGGCTACGGCGGCGGTCGCGACGACGACTATTCCTCGGGCTTCTCCACCGGCGGCGCCAACAAACCCTCGGGCCCGAAGGAAAGCTACGATCTGAACGACGACATTCCGTTCTAAAGGTTCAGCGGGATCGAAAAATGAAGGCCGCGCCTCCGCTGGGGGCGCGGCCTTTTCGTTGTGATGCGAGGGGAGGGGTAACCTCCGCTCATGCTTCGTGAGAGGCGAAAGGTCGCGCCTTGTGGCAAGCATGAGGGCGTGTCCAGCTCCTCCTCCTCCCCGCACGCGCTGACGCCGCTTGAAATCGCGGCTATCGTGGCCGTTCTGGTCATCTGGGGCGTGAACAACGCCGCCGCCAAGGTCGCCACCGAAATGCTGCCGCCGCTGATGACGGGCGCGCTGCGTTTCGCCATCGCCGCGGCCTGTCTGGTCTGGTTCGTGCGGCCGCCGTTCCCGAACTGGAAGAGCCTGCTGATCATCGCCGTGGTGGGCGGCCCGATCCACTATGGCTTGATCTATCTGGCCTTCTGGCTGGCCCATGACGTCAGCCCGGTGACGGTCGCCACCCAGCTGTGGATCCCCCTGACCTCCCTGTTCGCCTTTCTGATGCTGGGCGAGCGGATTTCGAGGATGGCGACGGTGGGTCTTGTGATCGCCTTCGCAGGCGTGGCGTGGATGACGCTGGATCCCCACGCGCTGAACGACTGGAAGGCCATTCTGGTGGGCGCGCTGGGCGCATCGGCCTGGGCGTTGACAACGGTGATCGCGCGCCGGACGACCTCCATCCCGCCCCTGAAGATGCAGGGGCTCCTGGCTCTGATGGCGTTTCCGGTGCTGACGCTGGGGTCGGCGCTGTTCGAGAACGGGCAGTGGGAAGCCGCCAAGGCTGCAACGCCGCTGGTGTGGGGCACGTTGATCTGGGCGGGGGTGATCTCGTCCGTGTTCGCCACCAGCCTGATGTTCTGGCTGGTCCAGCGGCGCGAGGCCGGGCGGGTGACGCCCTATCTGCTCGGGTCGCCCCTGGTGTCCATCATGATCGGCGGCCTGTTCATGGGCGACGTGCTGACGCCGCAGATCCTGATAGGCGTCGCCATTTCCTTGCTGGGCGTAGTGACGGTGGCCCTGGGGGAGCGCGGCCTGCGCGCCGGCGCCCCCGCCAAGGTTTGAACCCGCTTACTGCGCCTTGATGACGGCGCACGCCACGCGGTCGCCCGCGCCGCCGATCGGCTGGCTGGAATGGTCGTCGGCGTTGGCGTGGATCACCAGGGCCGAGCCGTCGTCGTCCAGCAGCCACTGGCCCGGACCGGCGTCGGCCAGGCGAGCGCGGGTGGTGAAGACTTCGGCGTTCACCGCGCCTGTCGTGTCGGCGAAGACGTTGGGCAGGTCGCCGTCGTCGGGCCCGTCGGCGTTCAGCAGGCCGTGCGGCTGCTTCGGATCGCCGTGGTTGATATGGGCGCCGGCCGAGGTGAAGGGCGCCTCGCACTGGCCCGTGGCGTGGATGTGGATGCCGTGCCAGCCGGGCGTCAGGCCGGCAGCTTCGACCTTGATCAGCAGGCCCGTGGCGCCTTGCGTCAACGTCGCCTTGCCCGCTTCGGCGCCTTGCCCGTTGATGATGGCCACCTGCGCCGTCTGACCCGGCGTCGCGCGGGCGGCGGCCTCGGTGGAAGCTGCAGGAGCGGCGTCGGAAGCCGGCGGCGCGGCCGGGCTCTGGCTGCAAGCGGCCCCGGCGATCAGGGTGATGGCGAGAGCGCTGGGAGCGATCAGTTTCGAAGCGGCTAGACGCATGGCTTTCCTGTCCTTTTCGGCATGGGGATTTCAGCGGCGTTTCTTTGCCAGCAGGCCCCCCGGATGATAGAAACCGGAACAGCGGATCACGTTCCGATTCCGGCCATTTAAAGCCTGATTTCCTTGACCGACGACAGCTACCAAAACGCCGCCCCTTCGGCGCCGGGCGATATCTCGACCATCACCATCGAGGAGGAGCTGAAGCGCTCCTATCTCGACTACGCCATGAGCGTGATCGTCAGCCGGGCTCTGCCGGACGCGCGCGACGGTCTGAAGCCTGTGCATCGCCGCATCCTGTATTCGATGCACGATCTGAACATGACGCCCGAGCGGTCGTATTCGAAGTGCGCCCGCGTGGTCGGCGACGTGCTGGGCCGGTTCCACCCGCACGGCGACGCTTCGGTCTATATGGCCCTGGTGCGCATGGCCCAGGACTTCTCCATGGGGCTGATGCTGGTCGACGGCCAGGGCAACTTCGGCTCGGTCGACGGCGATATGCCGGCCTCCATGCGTTACACCGAGGCCAAGATGGCCCCGGCCGCCGTGGCCTTGCTGACCGACATCGATAAGGACACGGTCGACTTCCAGCCGAACTACGACGAGAAGGAGCTGGAGCCTGTCGTCCTGCCGGCGCGGATTCCGAACCTGCTGGTCAACGGCGCGGGCGGCATCGCCGTCGGCATGGCCACCAACATCCCGCCGCACAACCTGCGCGAAGTGATCGACGCCTCGGTCGCCCTGCTGGACGATCCTAACGTCTCGGATGACGCCCTGCTGGATATCGTTCCGGGGCCTGACTTCCCCACGGGCGGCGAGATCATGGGCCGCACGGCCCCGCGCAACGCCCTGCGCGACGGGCGCGGTTCGGTCATCGTGCGCGGCAAGGCCTCGATCGAAGAGATCCGCAAGGATCGCGACGCCATCATCATCACCGAACTGCCGTTCCAGGTGAACAAGCAGACCCTGATCGAGCGCATCGCCGAAATGGTGCGCGAGAAGCGTCTGGAAGGCATCGCCGACGTCCGCGACGAGTCGGACCGCGCGGGCATGCGCATCGTCATCGAGCTGAAGCGCGACGCCTCGGGCGATGTGATCCTGAACCAGCTGTATCGCTATACGGCGCTGCAATCCTCGTTCGGCGTCAACATGCTGGCGCTGAACCACGGGCGGCCCGAGCAGATGGGCCTGCGCGCCCTGTTGGAGGCCTTCCTCGAGTTCCGCGAGGAGGTGGTGGTCCGCCGCGTGAAGTTCGAGCTAGCCAAGGCTCGCGATCGCGGCCACGTCCTGGTCGGTCTGGCCGTCGCCGTCGCCAATATCGACGAGGTGATCCACATCATCCGCAGCTCGGCCGACCCGGCTGAGGCGCGCGAGCGGCTGCAGGCCAAGGCCTGGCCGGTCGGGGACATGATGGCCCTGGTCGAGCTGATCGCCGACCCGCGCACCGTGCTGGTTGAAGGCGACAAGATCAGTCTGACCGACGAGCAGGCCCGCGCCATCCTGGCCCTGACTCTGTCGCGCCTGACCGGCCTGGGCCGCGACGACATCTTCGGCGAGGCGCGCAGCCTGGCCGACACCATTCAGGGCCATCTGACGATCCTGTCGGACCGCAAGAACGTCCTGGCCATCATCCGCGAAGACCTGCTGCTGGTGAAGGATCAGTTCGGCGTGGACCGCCGCACCCTCATCGGCGAGGGCGACGCCGAGATGGAAGACGAAGACCTGATCCCGCGCGAGGACATGGTCGTCACCGTCACCCACTCGGGCTACGTCAAGCGCGTGGCGCTGAACGCCTATCGGACCCAGCATCGCGGCGGCAAGGGCCGCAGCGGCATGTCGATGAAGGATGAGGACGCCATCACCGGCGTGTTCAGCGCCTCGACCCACACGCCGGTGCTGTTCTTCGCCACCAACGGCAAGGCCTATAAGCTCAAGACGTGGCGACTGCCGCTGGGCAATCCGCAGTCGCGCGGCAAGGCCTTCGTCAACCTGCTGCCGATCGAGCCGGGCGACAGCATCATGAACGTTCTGCCCCTGCCCGAGGATGAGGCGACCTGGGGCGACTACGACATCATGTTCGCCACCAAGTCGGGCGACGTGCGCCGCAACAAGCTCAGCGACTTCGCCACAGTGAACCGCGCGGGCAAGATCGCCATGAAGCTGGAAGACGGCGACGGCATGGTCGGCGTCGGCCTGTGCACGGCTGAAGACGATGTGCTGCTGACCACGGCGCTGGGCCGGGCCATCCGCTTCAAGGCCGACGATGTGCGGGTGTTCAAGGGCCGCGATTCGACCGGCGTGCGGGGCATCCGCCTGCAGGACGGCGACGAGGTCATCTCGATGGCTATCCTCGGTCGCGTCGATGCGACGCCGGAAGAACGCGCCGCCTATGTCAAACACGCCAACGCCATGCGCAAGGCGCTGGCCGGGGCCGATGCAGAGGACGAAGGCGTCCCGGTCGAGGCGGACGACGAAGAGGCCGGCGACGCTCCGATCTCGCCCGAACGCATCGCCGCGTTGGGCGCGGCCGAGCAGTTCATTCTGACGGTCACGGAAACCGGCTTCGGCAAGCGGTCCTCGGCCTATGAGTATCGCCGCACCGGTCGCGGCGGGCAGGGGCTGACGGCCCACGGCCTGGGCGGCCGCGCGGGCACGCGCCTGGCCGCCGCCTTCCCGGTCGAGGAGTCGGACGATCTGATGCTGGTCACCGACGGCGGTCAGATGATCCGCACCCCGGTCAGCCAGGTCCGCATCGTCGGTCGCTCGAGCCAGGGCGTGACCATCTTCCGCACCGGCAAGGACGAGAAGGTCGTTTCGGTCGAGCGTCTGGCGGACTCCGGCGGCGACGATGAAGACGGCGACGCGGGCGAGGCCCCGGCGGTCGAGGGCGGCGAGGCCTGATCCTGTATGGCCGTCGCTCCTGAACTCTGGATCGACGGCCGTCCTGCCGGGCTTGAGGACCTGGGTCATCAGGCCCTGATCAACTACGGCGCCCTGACCTCCTTCGTTGTGGAGCAGGGCGGCGTGCGCGGGCTAGACCGACATCTGGACCGCCTCGACCGCTGGGCGCTGGAACTGTTCGGCGAGGCTGTCGCCGAGGAACGCCTGCGTGCTCAGATGCGAGCGGCTCTAGGCGGGCGAACCGAAGCCTGGCTGCGGGTCAGCCTGTTCTCCCGCGAACTGTCCCTGCGTCAGCCGGACTGGATCGGCGCGCCGCAGGTGATGATCAGCGTTTCGCCGCCGCCATCGCCGCTGGCCGACGGGGTGCGCCTGCAAAGCCAGACGTACGCCCGCGAGGCGCCGCATCTGAAGCATGTCGCCGCGATGGGCCTGCTGAGGGCGCGGCGCATGGCGCGGCTGGCGGGCTATGACGACGCCCTTTTCACCGACATTGAGGGCCGGATTTGCGAAGGCTCGTTGTGGAATGTCGTCTTTATTCAGGGCGATACGGTGGTCTGGCCCGATGCGCTCATGCTGGACGGCGTAACGCAGACCCTGATCCGCGAGGCGCTGGATCGCGCCGGGTCGCCGCAACGAACCGAGGTGGTGCGCCTGTCGGACCTGCCGCGCTTCAACGGTGCCTTCGCGTGCAACAGCGCCACGCCCGTGGCCGGGATCGCGGCCATCGACGACCATGTTTTCACCGCCGCGACTGATGCAGTGCAGCATTTAAACGCGCTTTGGCGATCACAGCCGCGTCAGAAAATCTAGGCCGTTCATTTCGCACCTGCTAAACGGGCCCAAACGATGGGGAGGCCGCTGGCCATGCGTATCGGACTTTATCCGGGCACCTTCGATCCGGTCACCAACGGTCACCTCGATATTATCGGGCGGGCGGTCAAGCTGGTGGACCGTCTGGTCATCGGCGTGGCTCAGAACGACGACAAGGGCCCGCTGTTCTCGACCGCCGAGCGGGTCGAAATGATCAAGGCCGAGGTCGCGCGCTTCAACGCCGACATCGAGGTGCGGCCGTTCTCGAGCCTACTGATGCACTTCGCTGAGGAACTGAACGCCAGCGTCATCGTGCGCGGCCTGCGCGCGGTCGCCGATTTCGAGTATGAGTTCCAGATGACGGCGATGAATCAGCGCCTCAACAGCGACATCGAGACGGTGTTCCTGATGGCCGATCCGCGGCATCAGGCGATCGCCTCGCGACTGGTGAAGGAAATCGCCCGGCTGGACGGCCGGATCGACAGCTTCGTCAGCCCTGCCGTCGCCGCGAGCGTGTTGGCCAAGGTCAAGAAGGTTTGAGGTCGGGTTTGAAGATCAAGTCTGTGATGGCGCTGGCGACGGGCGTGGCCCTGCTGGCTGGCGGAGCGGTCGCCCAGTCGAGTGACTGGCGCACGGTGTCGCCCGAGAACCTGTGGGTGATCGACACGGCCAAGGGACGCATCCTGGTGGAGTTGGAGCCGCGCGCGGCTCCGAACCATATCGAGCGCATCCGCACCCTGACCAATCAGGGCTTCTATGACGGGCTGAAATTTCACCGCGTCATTCCCGACTTCATGGCCCAGACCGGCGACCCCAAGGGCACGGGCGAGGGCGGCAGCGAACTGCCCGATCTGAAGGGCGAGTTCACCTTCCGGCGCGGGCGCGACAGCGGCTTCGCGCCGGTCGAGAACAGCGGGCCGGGCCTGCGCGGCGTCATGGGCTCTATTCCCATCGTGACCCAGCCGGACGCCCAGATGTTCGTGACCGCCGACTTCAAGACCTCGGCGCAAGGGCTGTTCTGCCCTGGCGTGGCGGGCATGGCGCGCGCCGGCTCGCCCGACAGCGCCAACAGCCAGTTCTTCCTGATGACCGGCCAGAACGATAATCTGAACGGCTCCTACACGGTCTTCGGGCGCGTGCTTCAAGGGCTGGACGTGGTGAAGTCGCTCAAGAAGGGCAATGAAGCCGGCGACGGCGCCGTCGGTCCGGATGCGGACGCGATGGGCCGCGTGCGTCTGGCCTCGGCCATGCCGGAGGCCGAACGGCCGACGATCCGCGTGGCCGTGCCCGGTTCGGCGCCGTTCAACGCCGCCGTCGAGGCGGCGCGTGCTGAGAAGGGCGCGACCTTCAACATCTGCGACGTCCAGCCGCCTGTGCAGGGCGGCTGAGACGCGCGCCGCGCTCGGGGAGGGGCGGGGACATGAAGCGGGAACTTCACGCGATCGGGGCGGCCTTGCTGGCCGCCATGCTGGCCGGTTCGGCCGTGGCTCAGGACGCCGCCGCGATAGCGGATGAGCAAGACCGGGCGGCGGCCATCGCCGCCCGCGACTGGCGCCCCGTTGCCCCGGACAATCTGCTGATCATCGACACCAACAAGGGCCGCATCTTGGTCGAGATGACGCCCGAGGCGGCGCCCGGCCATGTCGCCCGCATTCGCCTGCTGGCCAAGGCGGGCTTCTATGACGGCATACCCTGGCATCGGGTCATCGACGGCTTCATGGCGCAGACCGGCGATCCGCTGGGCACGGGCGAGGGCCAGAGCTGGCATCCCGACCTCAAGGCCGAGTTCACCTTCCGCCGCGACGCCCAGACGCCCTTCGCTCCCATAGCTGCGCCGGCGGGCGCGCTGATCGGCTTTATGCAGTCGCTGCCGGTCCAGACTCAGCCCGACGTCGTGATGGCGACGACGGCGGATCGCAAGGTTCACGCCTGGGGCCTGTATTGTCCGGGCGTGGCGGGCATGGCCCGCGACGACGCGCCCGACAGCGCCAACAGCCAGTTCTTCCTGATGCGCCAGCCCTATCCGGCGCTGGAGAAGCGCTACACCATCTGGGGCCGGGTCGTGTCGGGGCTGGATGTGGTGCGCGCCCTGAAGTTCAGCCCCAATCCGGATGGCATCGTCACGGGTCCTGACCGGATGACGCGGGTGCGCGTGGCGGGCGACCTGGCGGAGGGCGAGCGGCCGACCGTGCGGGTGCTGAGCCCGGACAGCGCCGGGTTCCGCACTCTGGTCGAGAGGACCCGAGCAGCCAGAGGGGCGGACTTCTCGGCCTGCGACATCGAACTGCCGGTCGAGGTGGACTGACGCACAACCTCTCCCTCCCCGTCCCGGGGAGGGTGGCTGAGGCCGTCGGGCCGAAGCCGGGTGGGGGCGGCAAGGCTATTCAAGCCCGCCCTAATCACCTGGCCCTCCCCACCCGGTCTCCGCTTCGCGCCGACCACCCTCCCCGGGACGGGGAGGGAGAAGGCACATCTATTCTGCTCCGCCGCCGCCGCGCTTGCGCCGCCTGCGCCGGCGCGGCTTCGGCTGCCGATCCTCGCGCATTTTCTGCAACAGAAGCCCTTCGCGCAGGCCGCGGTCGGCGACGCGGACCCGCTCGCACGGCCAAGCGCGCTGGACGGCTTCCAGAATAGCGGCCCCGGCCAGCACGAGGTCGGCCCGGTCCGGCCCGATACAGCTTTCCGCCGCCCGTCCCGCGGGACCGAGCGCGATGAGGCGGTCGGCCGCTCTTTCGCAGTCGCTGCGCGTCATCCACAGACCGTCGACCAGATCGCGCTGATAACGCCTCAGCCCAAGATGAATCCCGGCCAGACTGGTGATGGCGCCCGAGGTGCCGACCATATGGCCGCGCCCCGCCTCGATACGGGCCAGGAATTCCGGGCCCGGTCCGCCAGAGGCGATGGCCGCGCCGAAGTCGGCGACCATAGCCTCATACCATTGGCTGGTTTCGCCCTCGGGTTCCGGGTGGCGCTCGGCCAGGCTGACGACGCCCAGCGGCGCCGACATCCACGCCACGGTTTCAATCCCGCGCGCGCCCTTCATCAGCCAGGACAGTTCCGTCGAGCCGCCGCCCACGTCGATCACCAGCACAGCCTCGGCGCGCGGATCGAACAGGTTCAGACAGCCCGCGACCGACAGGGCGGCCTCTTCGGAAGGGTCGATGATGCGCAGGCGAAGGCCGGTGCCGCGCCGCACGCGCTCGACGAAGGCAGGCCCGTTTTCGGCCATGCGGCAGGCCTGGGTGGCGACGGCGGTCAGGCGCTTGGGATCGACGCCCTTGCGCACCACGCGCTCGGCGCACAGGGCCAGGGCGTCATAGGCCCGGTCCATCGCCCGGTCGTCCAGCCGGCCGGTGCGCGACAGGCTTTCGCCCAGGCGCACGATGCGGCTGAAGGAATCCACCACGCGAAATCCGTCACGCGCCGGACGCGCGATAAGCAGGCGGCAGTTATTGGTCCCCAGGTCGAGCGCGCCGTACAGAGGGGCGTCTCGATCGATGCTCCCGCCGCTGCGGGAACGCCGAGGCAGGGACCGCGCGTCGCGCCGTTCAGGCGCGCCAGGGGTCTCCGGCATGGGCCGAGCTTTCATGTGGGCGGTCCGAAGCGGCGCCCGTCCCTGACAGGTTAGACCGCGACTCCCTGTCGCGCCAGTCCGTCGTCGCATGCGGTGACGAATGAGAGGCCTCGGCCCAGCGTTGCAACAGTCATGCGTGACGACGGCGAACCGCCGCGCTAATCTGCCCCGAAAGGCCATCAGAGCCGTGAGGAGCGTTCCATGTCCGACTTCGAGCACGTTTTCGAGCAGCCGCCGGAAGGCGCCGCCGCCGACTGGACTATCCCCCAGAACTGGTCGGCCTATACCGAGGTCGAGCACCAGACCTGGAACACGCTTTACGAGCGGCAGATGAAGATCCTGCCCAGCCGCGCCAGCGAGGCCTTCCTGCGCGGCCTGGACGCGCTGGACCTGAACGCCGGCGGCATCCCCGACTTCGACGTCATCAACCCCAAGCTTCAGGCCCTGACCGGCTGGACCGTGGTCTGCGTGCCGGGCCTGGTGCCGGACGAGGTCTTCTTCGACCACCTGGCCAACCGCCGCTTCGTCTCGGGCCAGTTCATCCGCAAGCCGGACCAACTGGACTATCTGCAGGAGCCGGACATCTTCCACGACGTGTTCGGCCACGTGCCCATGCTGACCGACCCCGACTTCGCCGCCTATATGGAGGCCTACGGCAAGGGCGGGCAGCGGGCGGCGGCGCTGGGAATGCTGCCGAATCTGGCGCGCCTGTACTGGTACACGGTCGAGTTCGGCCTGATGCGGGAGGCGGGCGGCCTTCGCATCTATGGCGCGGGCATCGTGTCGTCGGCGACCGAGAGCGTCTTCAGCCTAGAAGACCCCTCGCCGAACCGGCTGGGCTTCGACCTGGAGCGCGTGATGAAGACCCTCTATCGGATCGACGACTTCCAGCAGGTCTATTTCGTCATCGACAGCATCGAGGCGCTGAAGACGGTGACGCTGCAGGACTTCGGCCCGGTCTATGAGCGGCTGAAGGGCGCCGAGGCCTTGCCGATCGAGGCTGTGCTGCCGACGGACAAGGTCTTCACGCAGGGCACCCAGGCCTACGCCAGGAAGGGCGGGCGGTTCGCGGCCTGACGGGGCTGACGAAAAACAGAGTCCAATTCGTCTGAATCGTCTGAAATCTCCATCGCGGCGCGGGCGGGAGGCGATGATGGCGCGCGGCGAAGGGCGGGCGGGTGAAAGCCTGCCGGGCGCTCGCAGAGCCCATGTTTTTCCGGGATTGGGAGATCGAACTAGGATGGTCGGCGATGCCGTAGCTTCTTCCTTCTCCCCCTGTGGGAGAAGGTGGCCCGCGTAGCGGGTCGGATGAGGGGGCGTGCGACAGAGACGGCGCGGGTGATCGGTGAGCGACGGCGCTTCCCCCTCATCCGTCAGGCTGTCGCCTGACACCTTCTCCCACAAGGGGAGAAGGGCCTAAGCGCGCTGGAACGGGTAGAAGCCGCCGCCCAGGTTCAGGATCTGCGTCAGTTCGTCGAGCGCGCCGCGCGTCTCGTCCAGCAGGGCGGGGTCGGCCAGGTCGCGGGCGGTCAGGCTGTCGCGATACCAGCGGCGGCCCCAGTCGCTGAGGCGGGCGTGAACCGCCTCGGTCAGGCGCATGGCCGGGTTGGTCGCCGCCAGTTCGGCCTCGGTCAGGACGACGCGCAGACGCAGGCAGGCCGGGCCGCCGCCGTTGCGCATCGACTGGCGCACATCGACGTATTCGACCTGGCCGATCGGCCCGTTGGAGGCGGCGAGGCTCTGCGCCACCGCATGGCTGCGCGGGTTGTCGCGCGTTTCGGTCGGGCAGATCAGGGTCAGGCGGTCCTGGCCCGGAACCCGGATCAGCATGGAGTTGAACAGATAGGAGCTGATGGCGTCGTCCAGCGGCAGGTCGGCGGTCGAGACCTCGACGAACTGGGGCTCGAAACCGACGGCGGCGGCGCGGATGGCGGCCTTGGTCGCGTCCGTGTCCTCGAACGCCAGCTCATGGAAGAAGAGGGTGTCCAGGGCGCCGACGCAGACCACGTCGTTGTGGAAGGCGCCCCCCGTGATGGCGGCCTTGCCCTGACGCGCCAGGACGGCGCCGGACGCGCCGTGGCGGCGCATGACGGCTTCCGACGCCTCGCGCGTCTGGCGGGCGGGGTAGGGGCCGTCCCAGTGCTCCCAGGCCTCGCGGCCCCAGACCATCAGATTGACGCCCGCCTCGCCGTGGTCGCGGCACAGGCGGACGTGGTTGGCCGCGCCCTCGTCCGCCAGATGGGCGACGCAGGGCAGGGCGTCGTGGACGGCGAAGCGGCTGGCGTCGGGGAAGAGGGCGTCCAGCGCGCGCCTGGTCTGATCATGCTCCAGGCTGCGGTGCAGGTTGGTGATCAGGTTGGCGGGGGTGAAGTGGACGCGGCCGTCACGTGCGTCGGCGCTGGGCGTCACCGCGGCGGCGTTGGCGGCCCACATGGGCGAGGCCGAACAGGCGGCGGCGGCGAAGGAGGGGGCTTCCTTCCATGCGCGTTCCAGCACCTGGGCGTCGGAGCCCGAGAAGCCGAGGTCGCGCAGGAAGGGGATGTTCGGCCGCTCATGCGGGGGCAGGACGAACTGGGGCAGGCCCAGGTCGGCCAGGGTCTTCATCTTGTCGAGGCCCTGCAGCACCGCCGCGCGCGGGTTCGACGCCTCGCCCTTGTTCAGGCTGGAGGCGAGGTTGCCCGGCGACAGGCCCGCATAGGAGTGCGTCGGCCCGATCAGGCCGTCGGCGTTGGCTTCGATGGCGGTCATGCTTCCTTCGCCCCTTGTGGGAGAAGGTGGGCGCCGGAGGCGCTCGGATGAGGGGTGACGGCGGCGCCGCTTCCGATCATCCGGGACCTTGAGTTTGAACTATCCAACATGGCGCTGACACCCCTCATCCGTCTCGCTCCGCGAGCCACCTTCTCCCACAAGGGGAGAAGGCATTAGCGCAAGCCCTTGATCTCGCTTTCGATGTTCTTAACCGAGCCGGCCTCGAAGCTGGCGACCGGATAGGCGCAGTAGTCGGCGGCGTAGTAGGCGCTGGGGCGGTGGTTGCCGGAGGCGCCCAGGCCGCCGAAGGGCATGTCGCCCGCCGCGCCCGTGGTCGGACGGTTGAAGTTCACCACGCCCGCGCGGATGCGGTTGATGAAGCGGTCCCAGAGCTTGGCGTCGTCGCTGACCAGACCGGCGGACAGGCCGTATTTGGTGGCGTTGGCGGCGGCGATGGCGGCGTCGAAGGTCGGCACGCGGATGACCTGCAGGAAGGGAGCGAACATCTCTTCGTCCTCGACCGCGACGCCGGTGACGTCGATGATCGCAGGTTTGACGAAGGCGCCCGGCAGGTTGTCGACCGGACCCGAGGAGCGGATAACGCGCGCGCCCGCGTCGATGCGCTGTTGCAGGGCGGCGAGGGCGTTGCCGGCGGCCTTCTCCGAGATCAGCGGCCCGGCGTAGGGTTCGGGGTCGCTGTCCCAAGGGGCGAAGTTCAGGCGGTCCGACATGGCCGCCACGGCCTCGACGATGGCGTCGCCCTGGCCGCCTTCCGGCACGATCAGGCGGCGCGCGCACGAGCAGCGCTGGCCGGTGGTGACGAAGGCGGACTGGACCACGATGCCGGCGACCGCCTCGGCGTCCGCGGCGTCCCAGACGACCAGCGGGTTGTTGCCGCCCAGCTCGAGCGCCAGGATGACGTGGGGATCGTCGGCGAACTTGCGCCGGAAGTGCGCGCCCGCCGCGCCCGAGCCGGTGAACATCAGGGCGTCGATGCGCTGGTCCAGCAGGGCCGCGCCCGTGTCGCGCCCGCCCTGCACCATGTTGAACACGCCCTTGGGCAGGTCGGCGGCCTCAAGGCATTCGGCCATCAACTGGCCGGTCAGGGGCGTTTCCTCGGAGGGCTTGAACACCACGGTGTCGCCCGCCAGCAGGGCCGGGACGATGTGGCCGTTGGGCAGGTGGCCGGGGAAGTTGAATGGGCCGAGCACCGCCGAGGCGCCGTGCGGGCGGTGACGCAGGACAGCGCGGCCGAAGGCGGTGTCGGTGGTGCGCTCGCCGGTGCGCTCGTCATAGGCGCGGATCGAGATGTCGACCTTGCCTTGCATGGAGGCCAGTTCGGTTTTCGTCTCCCACAGGGCCTTGCCGGTCTCTCTGGCGATGGCTTCGGCCATTTCGGGGGCGCGCGCTTTCAGGACGGCCTGATAGCGTTTCACCGCGTCGATGCGGTCCTGACGCGGGCGGTCGGCCCAGTCGGGGAAGGCGGCGCGGGCGGCCTCGACGGCGGCGCCGACCTGGGCTTGGGAGGCGGCTTCGCCTTCCCAGACGGTTTCGCCGGTGGCGGGGTTGGTGGAGGTGAAACGGGTCATGGCGGGTACTCGATTCAGGATTTCACGCGGACGACAGCGCCGTCCTTGATCTTCAGGGCTGCGGCGACGTCGGGGGTCATGCGGGCCAGGTCGCCGTCGACCAGGACGCGAGCGCGCACGGCGCGGAAGGCGGCGACGCTGTCGGTCGAGACGAGGGAGGGCAGGTCGACCTCGACCTCGTTCTCAATGCGGGCGGTCAGGACGCGGGCGTCGCGGACCGTGCGGATGTTGTCGCGGCCGCAGGCCACCGTCGGCCCGGCGTCGAAGATGTCGACCAGACCGTTGGGGCGGAAGCCTTCGCTTTCCAGCAGGGCCATGGCGGGCACGCCCTGCGGGTGGACCTTGCCGATCACGGCGCGGGCCGGTTCGGGCAGCAGGTCGATGTAGATGGGGTGGCGCGGCGCCAGGTCGAGGATGAACTGCTTGTCGGTCGAGCCGGTCATGCGATCTGCGTCGTCAAAGTCCATTGGGAAGAATTTGTGCGCCACATGGTCCCAGAAGGGGCAGTAGCCGTCGGGCGTGAAGACGCCGCGCAGTTCGGCCAGCACATTGTCGGCGAACAGGTCCGGCTGGGCGCCGATCAGCATATAGCGCGACTGGCTGAGCAGGCGCCCGGCGCCGCCCTTGCGCCGGTCGGCCTTGAGGAACAGGGAGCCGACTTCGGTCCAGCCGGTGCATTCGTTGACCAGCACCAGGGTCTGATGGTTCAGCTTCACGTTCAGGGACGGCGACTGCACGGTGTTGTTGACCACGCGGAACGAGAAGAACGGCCGGTTCAGGCCGACCGTGGCCTTGACCGAGCCGACGCCGTCGATGTCGCCCGTGTCGCCGTCTTCGAGCATCAGCGTGTACCACGCCGCCTCGGGACCTAGCTTTCCGGCGAAGCTGGCCGCCGAGACCTCCAGCCGCTCGCTCAGGACATCGGCGTCCTCGGGCAGGCTGGTGAAGCCGGGGCCCGACAGGATGGCCAGTTCGAGCAGGTGGTGAAGGTCGGCGGGGCCGGCGGGGCGAACAACGAGCATGCGGTTACATCGTCTCCAGTCGGAGCTGTTTCAGTTTGAGGGCGTCGATCTCGCCCGAGGCGATCTTGCACAGGATCAGGGCGGATAGCTGCGCCCGTTCGACGAAGCTGGCGGGCAAGGCGAACTCCTGATCCGAATGGATGTCGCCGCCGACGACGCCCAGGGTGTCGACGTTGGGCAGGCCCGCAGCGTGCAGGTTGTTGCCTTCGCAGACGCCGCCCGACGGTTTCCAGGCGATGGTCTGGCCCAGCAGTTCGCCTGCGTCGCGCACGGCGTGGAACAGGGCGGTCTGCGACGCGTCCATCGGCTTGGGCGCGCGGGTCATGCCGCCGTGCAGGTCCAGCGTCAGGCCGGGGAAGGGCGGCTCGGCTGTGATGGCGCGCACCGTCTGGTCGATCCAGGCGGCGGCTTGCGCGTCCGGCACGCGGACGTTGAAGCGGACCACGGCGTTGTCGGCCACGACGTTCAGGGGGCCGCCGCCGGCGATCTTGGCGACATTGACGGTGACGCCCTGGCGCTGGCCGTTCAGGCCGTGCAGGCGGGCGGCGATGATGGCGGCGCCGGCGACGGCGTTGGCGCCCTCGTGGAAGGCGCGGCCCGCGTGGGCGGCCTTGCCGGTGACGATCAGGTGGAAGTTGCCGCTGCCCTTGCGCTCGCCCGCCAGGGTTCCGTCCGACAGGGCGGGCTCATAGGTCAGGCCGACGTGGCCGCGCGCGCCCAGCTCAGCCAGCAGGGGGGCCGAGGCGGGCGAGCCGATCTCTTCGTCCGGTGACAGCAGCACGGTCCAGCCGACGCGGGCCTTGTCAGGATGGGTCTCGAAGGCTTCCAGCGCCGCCAGCATGACGCTGATCCCGCCCTTCATATCGGCGATGCCGGGGCCGTTCAGGGCGCCGTCGTCGCGCGTGACGACGCGCTGGAAGGCGCTGTCGGCGGGGAAGACGGTGTCATAGTGGCCGGTCAGCACGACCTGAAGCGGCGCCTCGGGCCGGGCGGTGATCTTCAAGCAATCGGCATAGCTCTCGGCGATCACCGCGCCGCTGTCGGCGACGGTGGTGGAGCCCTGGGTCGGGACGCGCTCGACCGTCGCCGCCGCGCCGAACGCGGCGCGCGCCGTGGCGTCCAGAACGTCGAGAACCCGCGCCAGCCCTTCGGCGTGGCGGCTACCAGAGTTGATGTCGGACCAGTCGATGGCGCGTTGAACAATGGCGTCGCCACGGGCCGCGACGTGGTCCAGCACGGCCTGATCCTGAGGTTCGATCCGCATGGCGGCGACCCTAGACGGGCGCGGGAAAAAGGTGAAGGCGGGGCGATATCTCTCTCACGCCCTTGGGATTTCGGCGTCCGGCGGGATAGTTTCGCCGCCTCAGTCAGGGAGTCGCGCATGAACCGTCGGATCGCACCGCCCCAACCCTTCGCCCCGGTCGATTCGGCCGAGACGGCGGCGGCGCTGGCGCGCGGCAGCGCCATCGCCTTCTGGATCTGGGGCGCGGTCGGCCTGCTGCAGGCGGCCCTGGTCTGGTTCATGGGAGCGCCGGAGCATGAAGCCATGCGCGGCACGACGGCGGGATTCGCGGTCGTCTTCGCCGCCATCGCCTTTGGCTTGGGATGGGTGCAATGGCGCCGTCCGAACCGGCTGCTGCCGGGCTTCGGCATGGTGTGGGCCATCTATGAACTCAGCGCCCTGTCGGTCAGCCTGATGGTCGGCGCGCCGCTGGGCGCGGCGGGCCTGCCGGGCTGGAGCTTCGGCGTGGCGGGGGCGGCGATGGTCCTGTGCCTGCTGCTGCACATCGGCGGCCTGCGCGGGGCGACGGCGCTGGCGAAAGACGGCCCCACGGCCTAGGTCCAAAGCACAGACAGGAGTTCGTCCATGACCGTCACCCTCTATCACAACCCGAAATGCTCGACCTCGCGCAAGGCGCTGGAGCTGCTGCGCGAGCGGGGACTCGAGCCGACGGTGGTCGAGTATCTGAAGACCGGCTGGGACGCCGAGACGCTGAACCGTCTGGCGCGCGGGACGGGTGGGGGGCTGAAGGGCCTGCTGCGCAAGAAGGAGGCGAAGGCCGCAGAGCTTCTGGCCGAGGACGCGGATGAGGCGACGATCCTGGCCGCGATGATCGAAAGCCCGGTCATCGTCGAGCGTCCCCTCGTCGAGACGCCTAAGGGCGCAGCGATCGGGCGGCCGGTGGAGGCGGTGCTGGAGGTGCTTTAGGGGCGTGCGGGCTTCTGAGCTTCAGATTCCCGCGCTTGCGCTCGAAGATGGGATTCAATGGCTTCTGTCGCTTCTGCGGGGACTTCGGCGCGAGCTTCGACAGATTGTTGGACGCCTGCGACCTTGCCCGCCTCAACAGGCGTCGTCACCTTTACACTGACTTCATGACGGGGCTCGGAGCAGGCCGATATGAGCATTAGGGTCGTTAAGGCCGCCGCAAGCTTCATCTCTTCCTCCGGATCCGTTTGATAACTTGACTCTTTCAAGTAAGCGTTGGTCCGTCGAGTGAAGATTTCTTCATGTGACGAGAAAATTGACCCCTCCGCGCTTCGATGCCAGACCCCGGCTGTCTGTCACGCTTGGAGTTCGCCCATGACCCGCACCCTGTATGGCATCAAGGCCTGCGACACGATGAAGAAGGCGCGCGTCTGGCTGGATCAGAACGGCGTGGACTATGACTTCCATGACTATAAGGCCGCAGGGGCAAATCGCGCCGAGGTGGAGCGGTGGGTGGCCGAGCATGGCTGGGAGAAGGTGCTGAACCGGGCGGGCACGACCTTCCGCAAGCTGCCCGACGCCGACAAGGCCGATATCGACGCGGCCAAGGCGGTGGACCTGATGCTGGCCCAGCCGTCGATGATCAAGCGGCCGGTGCTGGATCTGGGCGACGGGCGGACGCTGCTGGGCTTCAAGCCGGACATCTACGCCGAGGCGCTGAAGCGCTGAGACGCGGCTGGGGCTCAGTCCTCGACGACGGCGTCGGGGCGGTCGCGGCCATCGGCGCGTTCGGTGATCCATTGGCCCGAGGCGTCTTCATACTCGATCCAGGAGGTGCGGTCCGGCACGCGCTGTTCGCGCGCCGCCGCCGAGGCCGACGCCAGCGCCGCCGCATGGCTGGGGAAGGTCTCGGAATAGCTGTCGCCCAGTTGATAGGCCCAGCCGCCGTCGTGCTGCACGATGCGATAGGTGATGTTCATTCGGCGCCTCCGAAGGGTCTAGCGACACCGTTGAACGCGGCCCGGAGCGTGTCGAGTCACGCTGTGGTGACGCATTACGAAGAGTTCATGCGCGGGGCTGCATCCGTAGGCCATCATCGCCGCCTCTTGTGATCAGAAGGCCGCCGTACCAGGCTCGGCCGAACAGGGATCCAAAAGGTCGACATCATGGACAATGAAATCCTCATCCCTCTCACGTTGTTTGCGATGATCGCCGCCATTGTCATTGTGCCGACGTGGCTCAAGAGCAAGGAACGGCGAGAGATGCAGGCCACGCTGCGCGCTTCGATCGAAAAAGGTCAGTCTTTGCCGCCGGAGGTGATTGAAGCCATCAGCAAGGAGAACGTGAAGCCGCCCGCCACGGCGATGCGCGATCTGCGGACGGGGGTGATCCTGCTGTCGGTGGCGATCGGCATCGGTCTGATGGGCTATATGATCAGCTTCAAGGCCGGCGACGCCTTCTATCCCATCGCGGGCGGGGCGGCGATTCCGGGCATGATCGGTCTGGCCTTCATCATCCTGAGCATCTTCAACAAGAACAGGGGCTAAGGCGGATCGGGGCAGGGATGCCGTCATGGCTAAACCTTTACGCGATCTGCACGATGTCGAGCTGGCCGGGCTGGCGGCTGCGGGCGGCCGCCGCGAGTTCGGCGAGCTGGTTCGTCGGCACGGCTCGACGGTGCGGGGCCTGCTGCGCCGCATGGGCGCCCAGCCGGCGCTGGCCGACGACGTGGCTCAGGACGCCTTTCTGCTCGCGTTCGAGAAATGCGCCGAGTTCAGGGGCGAGGGCACCTTCGCCGCCTGGATCAAGCGCATCGCCGCGCGCCTGTACCTAAAGCGTATCTCGAAGGAGGCGCGGTATGTGGCTGAAACGGAAACAGAAGACGCCGCGCCCGCGGTCGACAGCGCCGGCCGCGTCGATCTGGACGAGGCGCTCAAGGGCCTCAGCGAGGCTGAACGCCTGTGCGTCTCTCTGTGCCATGGCGCGGGGCTGTCGCACCCGGAAATCGCCGCGGCCATGAATTTGCCGCTTGGAACGGTGAAATCTCATGTCAAGCGTGGTCTGGATAAACTTCGGGCCCGGCTCCAGCCGGGGCCGGTTGCACTCGGGAGCGCATCCCATGTCGGCTGATGAATTCGACCCTGCGATCGAGCGCCTGTTCGCCCAGGCGCCGCAGTTCCCCGATTCGGTCTTCTTTGAAGCCGATGTGGCGGCGCGGCTGAACAAGGCGTCGCGGTTCCGCTCGATGGCCCTGTCCGTGGCGGGGCTGGCGGGCGGGGTCATCGCGGTGCGCGAACTGCTGAACGTCAACTTCCATCTGGGCCCGGAAGGCTTCGCCGCCGAGGCCGCCGCCGGGTCGCTCGATTCGGCCGGCGCTCAGGGCGGGGTGGCGATTCAGTCGCTGCTGGAGCGGTCCGGGCTGGGCGATGCAGCGCTCAGCGCGATGGGCTCAATGGGCGGGATGCAGATGTTCTGGGCCACGGCCGGGGTGCTGGTCGCCCTGCTGGCGGCGGGGGCGGTGAAGCTGTCGCAACAGATCTGAGCGCCGTTTTCCCGCCCCAGTCCCGGCTTAGGGCTGGAAAAAGCCGTTTCGCGCCCAATGCCTGCGTTGCGGCGATGACGCCGAACCTCTAGGGTCGCGGCGTTTTTAATGTTCGGCCTTGGCTGCATTTTTTGGGGCGACGCTTCGTGGTTGATGTCTTCGAACAAGTCGAGGAGGAGCTTCGCTCCGAACGCTATCGGCGTCTGGCCCGCACCTGGCTGCCCGTTCTGGGCGGCGTTCTGGCGGTCGCCCTGGTCGCGGCCCTGGCCTGGTGGGGCTGGCAGTCCTATGTGACCTCGCAGGCCGACAAGGCCTCGGCCGCCTATGAAAAGGGCGTCGAAGCCCTGCAGTCGGGCAAGTCGGCCGAAGCCGACGCCGCCTTCGCCGAGGCCGTCAAGGCCGGGGGCGGCTATAAGGTCCTGGCCCTGATGCAACAGGGCGGACTGGCGCTGGCCGACAAGAAGACGACTGAAGCCGTCGCCCTGTTCGACGAAGCCGCCAAGGCGACGCGCGATCCGATCCTGTCGGACATGGCCGCGCTGAAGGCCGCCTTCCTGGTCATGGACACCGGTTCGCTGGAAGACGTGCAGAAGCGTCTGGAGCCGCTGGCCGGCGACAAGCGCCCGCTGCAACCGTTCGCCCAGGAGGCGCTGGCGATGGCGCAGCTGCAGCACGGCAAGACCGCCGAGGCGCGTCAGGCCTTCGTTCAGCTGCAACTGGGACAGGACGTGCCCGACCCGGTGCGTCAGCGCGCCCAGGCCGCCGTTCAGGCGATCGACACCGGCACGGCGGCCAGCCTGCCCGCCATCGTCAAGGCCGCTGCGGCCCTGCCGACGCCCGCCGCGACGGCGGCTCCTGCGGTCGCGGCCGACGCCGCTCCCGCCGCTGCGGCCCCGGCCGCTCGCCCTTGATTTGACGCCTTCGGGATGATTCGCATGAACAAAACCCTGAAAGTCGCTCTGCTGTGCGGCCTGGCGATGACCGTCGCCTCCTGCGGCACCGTTCGCAAGGTCCTGCCGTTCGGCCTGGGCGGCGACAAGGAGCCGGTGGCGACCGCCAGCGAAGGCCAACGGATATCCATTCTTGAGTTCGAACAGCAGCTGACGCCGTCGGCCGCTCTGTCGGGCCGCGATTTCTTTCTGCCCGGACCGCAGGCGGCCACCAGCTGGAGCCAGCCGGGCGGCAACGCCGAGAACGCCGTCGAGCACGTCATCGCCGCGCCGGACTTCGCCGTCGCCTGGCGGCGCGACATCGGCGCCGGATCGGGGCGGACCAATCAGGTGATGTCGCCGGTCGTCGCCGACGGCGGCAAGATTTTCGTGCTGGACGGCGAGGCGGGCGTGACGGCCGTTGACGCCGGCACCGGCCAGGTGGCGTGGAAGGCCAGCGTCAAGGTCGACGAGGCCGACCGCGGTCGCCGCATCCTGGGCGTCGGCTTCGGCGGCGGCGCGGGCGGCGGCGGTTTCGGCGGCGGTCTCGCAGTCAGCGACGGCAAGGTCTTCGTCTCGTCCGGCTATCGCGTCATGACGGCGTTCGACGCCAATACGGGCGCCGAGCTGTGGCGCACCTCGGTGGATCTGCCGATCCACGGCGCGCCGACGGTGTCGGGCCAGCGGGTCTATGTCGTCGACGTCGACAACCAGTTGATGGCCTTCAACGTGGCCAACGGCCAGCAGGACTGGTCCTATCGCGGCATCACCGAGCCGGCCCGCATCATGCGCGCCTCCAGCCCGGCGGTCAGCGGCGGCACGGTGGTGGCGCCCTTCTCCTCGGGTCAGATCGTGGCCCTGCAGGCCTCGAACGGCCAGCCGGTGTGGGAGCAGGTGCTGTCGCGCACCAGCCGCACCAGCGCCCTGTCTGAACTGCGCGACATCGCCGGTCGCCCGGTGGTCAGCCGCGGCCAGGTCTACGCCGTCAGCCAGTCGGGCGTGCTGCAGTCGATGGATCTGCGCAGCGGCCAGCCGAAGTGGTCCTTGCCGGTGGCGGGCGTGAACCAGCCCCTGCCGGTCGGCGACGTGCTCTATGTGGTGTCCAAGTCGGGCGAGCTGACCGTGGTCAACCGCGAGACGGGGCAGGTCTACTGGACCCGCGACTTGAACGAAGGCCGCGTGCGCAAGGAAGGCGGCTTCCTGGGCTTCGGCAAGCGCACCGTGCGCCCGGTCTGGTCGGGTCCGATCATGGCGTCCAACCGTCTGGTTCTGGTCAACTCGGACGGCGAGGCGGTGGCCTTTGATCCGAAGACCGGCGCGCAGACCGCCAGCCTGAAGCTGGGTTCGGCCGCCTATATCGCCCCGGCCGCCTATAACGGCGCGCTTTACGTTCTGACCGACAAGGGTCAGCTGGTCAGCATCCGCTGACCTTTTCCTCGATTTAAGCTAGAAGGCCGACATGGCTCTGAAGGTCGCCATCGTCGGCCGCCCCAATGTGGGCAAGTCGACACTGTTCAACCGCCTCGTCGGCAAGCGCCTTGCGCTGGTCGATGATCGCCCCGGCGTGACCCGCGACCGCCGCTACGCCGACGGCGTGATCGGCGACATGGATCTGACCCTGATCGACACGGCGGGGTATGAGGACGTCACCGACGAAAGCCTGGAAGCCCGGATGCGCGAGCAGACCGAGGCGGCGATCGACGACGCGGACCTGATCCTGTTCATGATGGACGCGCGCGAAGGCGTGACCTCGCTGGACCGCATCTTCGCCGATCGCCTGCGCAAGGTGCACAAGCCGATCATCCTGCTGGCCAACAAGTCCGAAAGCCGCGAGAGCGGCGGGGGCGTGGGCGAGGCGCACGGCCTGGGCTTCGGTGAGCCGGTGCCGATCTCGGCCGAGCACGGCGAAGGCATGGCCGATCTGTATCAGGCGGTTCTGGCGGCCTCGGCGGACATCTTCATCGAGGAAGTCGACGAGCCTGAAAAGCCGATCCGCATCGCCGTGATCGGACGCCCGAACGCGGGCAAGTCGACCCTGATCAACCGCCTGATCGGCGACGACCGCCTGCTGACCGGGCCGGAAGCGGGGATCACGCGCGACTCCATCTCGGTGGACTGGGTCTGGGAAGGCCGCAACATCCGCCTGATCGACACCGCCGGGATGCGCCGAAAGGCCCGCGTCCAGGAGAAGCTGGAAAAGCTGTCGGTCGCCGACACCATCCGCGCCATCACCTTCGCCGAGGTGGTGATCATGGTGATGGACAAGGACGACGCCTTCGACACCCAGGACCTGCAGCTGGCCGATCTGGTCGAGCGGGAAGGGCGGGCGCTGGTCTATGTCGCCGCCAAATGGGACCTGGAAGAAGAGCCCCAGTCGCGTCTGGCCGAGCTGAAGCGTCTGGCCGACGAAAAGCTGCCGCAGCTGCGCGGCTCGCCGTTTGTCGCCCTGTCCTCGTTCAATGGGCGCGGCGTCGAGCGCCTGATGCCCGCCGTGCTTCAGGCCTATGACACCTGGTCGGTCAAGGTGAAGACCAAGGACCTGAACGACTGGCTGTCCCTGGCGACGCAGAGGCACCCGCCGCCCGCCGTGGACGGCAAGCGCATCAAGCCCAAATACATCGCCCAGACCAAGGCCCGCCCTCCGACGTTCGTGATGATGGCCAGCCGGGCCGAGGCGATGCCGGACCACTACAAGCGCTATCTGGTCAACTCGATCCGCGAGAGCTTCGACCTGCAGGGCACGCCCATCCGCCTGAACGTCAAGTCGGGCTCGGCCAACCCCTATGCCGCGGGCGGCGCCAAGTCGGGGCCGGAACGCTTCAAGGGCGACGCCAAGACCGCGCCGCGTCGGGTCATCAAGGCCGAGAAGGCCGAGAAGCTGTCCAACCTGCCCGGCAAGGCGCTGGAGCAGAAGGCCAAGGCCGGCATCAAGCCCAAGGTGAAGCCGCTGGGCGGGCTGAAGGCCAGCGCGTCCAAGAAGTCGGGCTCCAACGCCTTCATCGGCAAGGGCGCCCGGGGCGGCGCGCGGCAAGTGTCACGCTCGGGCCGCGTCCGTACGGGCCAGAAGGGCGGCGCCAAGCGCTAAGGCGCCGCTTCTTTCATGCGGGCGTCGTCAGGTCGGCGCCTGCAGGGTTGCGACGCGGTCCTGTGTCGATGAGGCGCGGGCTATGCGGCGGCCGCCAGCCGCTATTCGATATGCAAACGTAAGCTGGCTGGGTCAGAGGGGCTGATACAGGGCTGACGCCCTGTTGAATCCGCCTGCGCTATAGCCGTCTTGGCGCGTTCGGGGCCTCGGGCTCGTCGCCGAGGGCCAGCTTGAGCGCGATGGCGACGACGACCACCCAGCGCAGCTCATGCCAGTTCATGGCGATGCTCTCGGTCATCATGGTGATGATGTAGGAGGTCATCATCGGCAGGACCAGCCATCCCGCCGGGCTGGTATAGGCCGCCCAGAAGGACTGAGCCCAGATCTGCAGCAGGAAGAGGGCGAACAGGATGACGCCGCCCAGCCCCAGGGCGATGTAGAGCTCCAGCCAGCCGCTGTGGGCGTCGGCGGGAATGAAGTGGGCCTGATAGCCGATCCACGCCTTGGGGCCGGTGAAGCTGGGGTCGTCCCACACCGCGCCATAGCCGAAGCCGCGCCACGGATGCTCGGACATCTGCTGCATGATGCCGGACCAGATCTCCGTCCGGCCGGTCAGGGTGGCGTCCTTGCCCAGGAGGGCGAAGAACGTGTCCGTCTCCGTCGCCATCAGCAGACCCGCCCCGATCACCACCACGACCGCCAGCCAGGTGGCGATGACGGCGCGCAGCGGGCCGGACTTCACGATCGCCACGAAGCCCATGGCGGCCATCGACAGGAACAGCACCACTAGGGCGGTTTTCGATGTCGACAGGAAGATGAGCAGGACAGGCAGCAGCGCCAGGCCGAACCAGAGCTTGCGTCGTTCCGGCGCCATCATGCCCGCGGCGATCATGAAAACGGTCGACTTCACCATGACGTTGCCGAGCGAGTTCTTTTCCAGCCACAGGCCGCGCCAGGCGCCGGGGAACAGTTCCTGCATCCGGCCCATGTCGGGCAGCAACAGGCCCAACAGGAAGGAAATCACCGCCAGCACCGCCAGCGTCCCGGCGATGATCTCGGTCAGGCTTTTCCAGCTCCAGCGCGACGCCAGCGCCACCCCGGCCAGAGTGGTGAAGACCAGAGCCGGAATGCGCCGCGCCGTCAGGTCCGGCATGATCGACCAGAAATAGGTCGCCGCCGTGAGCAGCAGCAGGGCGATCAGCAGCGGCGAGCGTAGCATCCCCTTCAACGCACGGCCGGGGCGCATGCAGACCAGCACCAGGGCCAGCAGATAGGCCGGATAGTAGAAGTTGCGCAGAAAGTCGGCCGAGCGCGCGCCATAGCCCGTCAGCGGGGCGCTCCAGAAGCCGACATAGGTCAGGACCAGTCCGATCGAGGCGATGACCGCCACGATGTCGGCCAGAGGGGCGGCGCGCGCCAGGGGCAGCGCCGGGCGCTTCGCCGCCAAGGGCGGGATCACCTGTTCGTCTGCGCCCGCCTCCCTGAACATGGTGACGTCAGATCAGCGCGTCCGCCGACAGACCCTGCTTCCATTCCTTGAAGCTGACCGTCAGGGGCGGGGTGAAGTCGGGGCGGGCCAGTTCGACGATCAGGGGGCCGATCTCCGAAGGATGAGGCAGGGTTTCGGGATCTTCGCCCGGAAAGGCCTGGGCGCGCAACTGGGTTCGCATCCGGCCCGGATCGACGATGCAGGCGCGAACCGGGGTGCTCTCGATCTCGTCCGCCCAGCATTTGACCAGGGCCTCGGCGCCCGCCTTGGTCGCGGCGTACATGCCCCAGAAGGCGCGCGGGTGGCTGGCGACGCTGGTGGTCAGGTGGATGGCGCGACCCGCGTCCGAAGCGCGCAGCAGAGGCTCCAGCGAGCGGATCAGGCGATAGACGCCGGTGAAGTTGATCTTCTCGACCTTGGCGAACTCGCGCGGCTCGGCGTGGGCGACCGGAGTCAGGCCCGACGGGCCCATGGTGGCGGCGGCCTGAACCCAGATGTCCAGTTTGCCGAACCGCTCGAACAGGGCGCCGCCGAGACGGTCGATGGCGCCGCCATCCACCAGGTCGAAGGGGACCAGGCTGGCGTGCTGGCCGGTAGCGGCGAAGATCTCGTCGTCCAACTCCTCAAGCGCGCCCTGGGTGCGGGCGGCGGCGATGACGTGGGCGCCGGCCTTGGCCAGGGCGAGGGCGGCCTCGCGGCCGATGCCGCGCGAGGCGCCGACGACCAGGGCGACGCGATTGGCGAGGGGGAGGGAAGCGTTCTCGGACATGGCCCGCTGATAGCGCGGCAGGCCGTCCGGCGAAAGGCTCAGTAACCCGGCGCGGGCTGCCACAGGCTGAAGCTGACGCCTTGGTCGTCGCTGACGACCGCGGACAGGCCGGACGGGCTTTCGGCCGGCACGGCGGCGCGGCCGCCCAGTTCGACCACCCGGGCGCAGGCCGCCTCTATGTCGTCGACGCGGAAATAGAGGTTGGGGAAGGCCTTGTGCTCGCCCTTGGTGAGGCCGAACGGCGGGGTCCCCTCCGCCACATGGGCGTAGGTCGGGCTGGACGAGGCGTCGTCGAAGCGCCAGCCGAACAGGCCCGCATAGAAGGCGCGGGCCTTGTCGACGTCAGGCGTGTCGAGCGTGAAGTAGCCGAGCTGGATCATCCAGCCTTAAGCGGTCACCAGCAGAGAAAGTTGCTTCCCGCGCGGATCGCGGCCGCCTTCCTCGATCTCACGGTCCAGCAGGCGGGTCGGATAGTCGCCGGTGAAGTAGTGGTCGGTGAACTGCGGGTTGGCGGGATCGCGCGGCCCGGCGCCGAGGGCGTCGTACAGGCCGTCGATGGACAGGAAACCGAGGGAATCGACCTCCAGCACCGCGCGCATCTCTTCCATGCTGTGGGTGGCGGCCATCAGTTGCGACCGCTCGGGCATGTCGATGCCATAGAAGTCGGGATAGAGGATCTGAGGGCTGGCGGAGCGCAGGTGCACCTCCTTGGCGCCCGCCGCGCGCACGGCGCGGACCAGCTTCAGCGAGGTGGTGCCGCGCACGATGGAATCGTCGATCAGCACGACGCGCTTGCCTTCCAGGGCGGCGCGGTTGGGGCTGTGCTTCATCCGCACGCCCTTCTGACGGGCGCCCTGGCTGGGCTGGATGAAGGTGCGGCCCAGATAGTGGCTGCGTATGATGCCCATCTCATAGGGCAGGCCGCTTTCCTGAGCGTAGCCGAGGGCGGCGGGAACGCCGGAATCGGGCACCGGCACCACCACGTCGGCCTCGACCACGTGTTCGCGCGCCAGACGACGGCCCATCTCCTTGCGGACCTCATAGACGGCGCGGCCGTTCACGACCGAGTCGGGGCGGGCGAAATAGACGTATTCGAACAGGCAGGGACGGGCGGCGCGGGCGGCGAAGGGCTTGATCGAGGTCAGGCCGTCATCGTCGATGACCACGACCTCGCCGTGCTCGACATCGCGTACGAAGGTGGCGCCGATCAGGTCCAGCGCGCAGGTTTCGGACGCCAGCACCCAGGCCTCGCCGACCTTGCCCAGCACCAGCGGGCGGATGCCCAGCGGGTCGCGCGCGCCGATCAGCTTCAGCCGCGTCTGAGCGATCAGGGCGTAACCGCCCTCGATGCGGCTGAGGGCGTCGATGAAGCGGTCGACAATCTTGGCCTTCCGGCTGCGGGCGATCAGGTGGAGGATGGCCTCGGAGTCCGAGGTCGACTGGAAGATCGCGCCTTCCTGCACAAGTTGCGCGTGCAAGTATTTGAAATTGGTCAGGTTGCCATTGTGAGCGATGGCGATGCCGCCCTGGTCCAGGTCGGCGAACATCGGCTGGATGTTGCGCAGGAAGCTGCCGCCTGCGGTCGAGTAACGAGTGTGGCCGATGGCGGCCGTGCCGGGCAGGCGCTTGCTCAGCTCGGCGTTGCCGAAGGCTTCGCCAACCAGACCCTGATGCCGCTCGGTATAGAAGAGTTCGTCGTGGACGCTGGCGATGCCGCAGGCTTCCTGGCCGCGATGCTGCAGGGCGTGCAGGCCCAGGGCGACGATGGACGAGGCTTCGTTTTTCGGCGCCCCCCAGACCCCGCAGACGCCGCATTCCAGACGAAGCTGGTCGTCCTCCGGCTCACGCCAATGCTCACGGTGAACGACGGGTTCGGCGATATGGTGGCGCATCGTCAGGCTCCGATGACCGGGGGAAGATAACTCAATGGGCGGCGACGCGCACGTAGTCTGCGAATGCGTCGGGGGCAAGGCTTAAGGGGTGGAAAACCCTTCGCGGACGGAAGAACCGACCACGGGGGTGAGGGCGTCGGCGCCCTTTCCGAGGGTAGGCAAAACGATCTGGATGGCGCGCGCGGCGCCTTCGCTGACGGGGGCGGTCGCGGCCTCGGACAGCCAGCGCGGCGGATTGTCCTGCATGGCGCCCATGATGATCAGGTGCACGGCGCCGATCAGTCCCAGGGCGCGAACCAGACCGACGCCTAGGCCCAGCGTCTGGTCCAGCACGCCCAGCGCATGGCCGCGCGCGCCTTGAGAAATGGCTGAACCGATTAAGCGCAGGCCGAAATAGAGGAGGACGAAGACCAGACCCACGGCCAGCACAGATCCGGCCCAGTCGGGATCGACCAGAGAACGTCCGACCGGCGCCGTCCACGGCAGGGTGATCAGCGCCAGCAGCGCCGCCAGCAGGAAGCTGAACAGAGACGTGATCTCGCGCATGCCGCCGCGGAACCATCCGGCGGCGCCCGAGGCCAGCAGGGCCAGGATCACGAAGACGTCGTAGCCGGTCACGCGCGCTGTGGGCCTCAAGGAGGATGGGGAACGCGCCTTAGTAGCGGTTCTGGGAGATTCGCTCGACCGCATCGGTCAGGCGGGTGACGACGGTCAGGGCGACATCGCCCTTCTTCACCTTGCCGTTGGCTTGTGGCGGGGCGAGGGCGCGCTCGAAGCCCAGCTTCTGGGCTTCGCGCAGGCGGGCCTCGGCGCGGCCGACGGCGCGAACCTCGCCGGACAGGCCGATCTCGCCGAAGACGACGCAGCCCTGCGGCAGGGGCATGTCGAGGGCGGAGGAGATCAGGGCGGCGGCGGCGGCCAGATCGGCGGCGGGTTCGTTGATCCGCATCCCCCCCGCGACGTTCAGATAGACGTCCTTGTCGCCGAACCCGAGGCCGCAGCGCGCCTCCAGCACCGCCAGCAGCATGGCCAGGCGGCCGGAGTCCCAGCCGACGACGGCGCGTCTTGGCGTGCCGTATGCAGAAGGGGCGACAAGGGCCTGTATTTCCACCAGAACAGGGCGCGACCCCTCGATGCCGGCGAAGACGGCGGCGCCGGGCGCCCGGTCCTTGCCTTCGCCCAGAAACAGGGCCGAGGGGTTGGGCACTTCGCGCAGGCCGGCGTCGCCCATCTCGAACACGCCGATCTCGTCGGTGGCGCCGAAACGGTTCTTGCCCGCGCGCAGGATGCGGAACGGATAGCCGCGCTCGCCCTCGAAGCTGAGCACGGCGTCGACCATGTGCTCGACCACGCGCGGCCCGGCGATCTGGCCGTCCTTGGTGACGTGGCCGACCAGGACGATGGCCGGGCCGCCGTTCTTGGCCAGCCGCACCAGTTCGGCGGCGCAGGCGCGCACCTGGGTGATGGAGCCGGGACCGGCGTCGTGCGCGTCGCTCCACAGCGTCTGGATGGAATCGATGATGACGATGTCGAACGGATCGCGCTTCAGCGTCGTCAGGATGTCGCGCAGCGCCGTGGCGGAGGCCAGCGACACCTCGGCGTCGGCCACGCCCATGCGCTTGGCGCGGGCGCGGATCTGCTCGATCGCTTCTTCGCCCGAGATATAGGCGACCTTGGCGCCGTTGCGGGCGGCCTTGGCCGTGACTTCCAGCAGCAGGGTCGACTTGCCGACGCCCGGGTCGCCGCCCAGCAGGATGGCCGAGCCGGGCACCACGCCGCCGCCGCAGACGCGGTCGAACTCGGTCACGCCGGTGACGATGCGCGGCGGCTCAGGCGTGTCGGATTGCAACGTCTCGAACTGCACCCCGCGCCCGCGCGCGGTCGAGGCGGGCTTCATGGCGCCCGGCGGGGCGGCCTTGGTTTCCTCGACCAGCGCATTCCACTCGCCGCAGGCCGAGCATTGCCCCGCCCATTTGGAATGAACCGCCCCGCAGGATTTGCAGACGAAGAGAAGAGAGTCGCGCGCCATGTGTCAGACCTAGCAGATCAGACGGGCGAGGGCAGGCGGGTTGGACCACGCTGCGTCCCAATTTGTCATAGGGCGACGGCGGGGTTGCGCTGGCGTCCACAGGGCCGTCATTCTGCCATGATACGGCCGTGATCCGACTCAACGCCTGGAAGGCAAATCGAATGACCCTGGAAAATCCCCCCGCCGTCGATCCGTCGCTTGTCGCGCGGGTCAAATACATCCTGACCCGGCCGAAGTTCGAATGGCCGGTGATCGACGCTGAGAGCGCCACCATCAAGGGGCTGTTCACGAACTACGCCGTCGTCCTGGCGGCTATTCCGGCGGTGGCGACCGTGGTGGGCCAGATCGCCTTCGGTCATCGCGGTCTGGTCGGACCGCTGCTGGCGGGTGCGCTCAGCTATGTGCTGAGCCTGATCAGCGTCTACATTCTGGGCATGATCATCGACGCGCTGGCGCCGACCTTCGGCGGGACCAAGAACCCGGTGAAGGCGATGCAGGTCGCTGTCTATTCCATGACGCCTATGTGGGTGGCGGGCGTGCTGAACATCATCCCGACGCTGGGCTGGCTAGCCTTGCTGATCGGCCTTTACGGCTTCTACCTGATGTATCTGGGCCTGCCGGTGCTGATGAAGACGACGGCCGAAAAGGCGCTGGGCTACACCATCGTCGTGGTCGTGGCGGCCATCATCCTGTGGGCGATCGTCTGGTCGCTGGTCGCGGCGGTGATCGCCAGCTTCGCCATCGTCGGCCTGGGCGCCGCCGCTTTCGCGCTGAGCTGAGTCAGAGAGAGGGCTGGGGCGGTGCGCCTCAGCCCTTGTAGACGCGAGGCACTCGCGGGGTGATCGAGGTCAGCAACTCATAGCTGATGGTCCCGGCCGCCGCAGCCGCGTCGTCGATCAGGCGGTTGGCGCCGTAGATCTCGACCGGATCGCCCGCCGTGACGTCCAGGCCGGTCACGTCGACGGCCAGCACGTCCATCGACACCCGGCCGATGATCGGCCGCATCTCGCCCGCGATGAAGACCTGTCCCCTGGGGCTGTAGGACCGCAGCACGCCGTCGGCGTAGCCGGCGCCGCAGGTCGCCACGCGCATGGGCCTTTCCGCCTTGTAGCCCTGCGAATAGCCGACCGTTTCGCCTGCCGGCACGTCGCGCACCTGCACCGCCTGGGCGATCAGGCTGGCGACGGGGGCGATCTTCTCATGCGGTCGGCCTTCCGGCCCGCCGCCGTACAGGCAGATGCCCGGCCGCACCACGTCGAAGGCGAAGTCCGGGCCCAGGAAGCAGCCCCCCGAGTTGGCGAAGGAGCGCGTCACGCCGGGATAGCGCTGGACCGCCGCGGCGAAGGCGTCGCGCTGGGCGCGGTTCAGCGGGTTAGACGGTTCGTCGGCGCAGGCCAGGTGGGTCATCACCAGTTCGAGGCCCTCGAACGGTTCAGGCGCGTCCTCGACGCGGAAGCCCAGCCGGTTCATGCCGGTGTCCAGTTGCAGGGCGCAGGCGCCGCCGCCCGCCGCCTGCCAGGTCTGAAGCTGGGTCGGGTGGTTGATGACGGGCCGCAGGTTCGAGGCCTTGAGCATGGCGGCCCCATCGCCGTGGCAACCGTCCAGAATGTAGATGATCGGCTCGGGCCCGATGGCCTCGCGCAGACGCACGCCCTCGGCCGCGCGGGCGACGAAGAAGGTGCGCGCGCCCTCGGCCATCAGTCGACGCGCCACGGCGGCGGCGCCCAAGCCGTAGCCGTCGGCCTTCACGACCGGATTGACGGGACGGCCGGTCACGGTTTCAAGCGTGCGATAGTTGCGGGCGAGCGCGTCCAGATCGACGTTGAGGACGGCGGGAGCAAGGGCGGGGGAGGTCATGAAAAGGGTTATAGGCCGCTGCTCAGGCGGCGCTACCGGGTTTTGCTTCAAGGCTTCCACATCGTCATCCTCGGGCTTGACCCGAGGATCGGGCTGTCCGCCTGCGCGACATTGGAAAAGGCCGAGCGCGCCCTGCGCTCGATCCTCGGGTCAAGCCCGAGGATGACGGAGATTGGGGGGGCGAGATGGCGCGCGTAGGGGCGAGGGGCGACGCCTCGCCCTACTCCGGGATATCCGCATAGGCGCCGCCGTAGCGGCCGTCGTGGGCCAGGTTGCCGAAGCGGGTGGTGTTGGAATCGAACGCCAGCTTGACGATGCCGATGGGGCCGTGACGTTGCTTGCCGATGACCACCTCGGCCTGGTGCTGCAGGCGGTCCATGTCTTCCTGCCACTTCAGGTGTTCTTCGGTGCCTTCGCGCGGCTCGGCGCGGCCCAGGTAGTAGCTTTCGCGATAGACGAACATGACGCAGTCGGCGTCCTGCTCGATCGAGCCCGATTCCCGCAGGTCGGACAGTTGCGGCCGCTTGTCCTCGCGCTGCTCGACCTGACGCGATAGCTGCGACAGGGCGATGATGGGGACGTTCAGCTCCTTGGCCAGCGCCTTCAGGCCGCCGGTGATCTCGGAGACTTCCTGCACCCGGTTTTTCTGGCTGTTGTCGCCGGTGGTGACGAGCTGGAGGTAGTCGACCACGATCAGGTCCAGACCGTTTTCCATCCGCTTCAGCCGGCGCGCGCGCGCCGCCAGCTTGGAGATGGACAGGCCGCCGGTGGCGTCGATGTAGAGCGGGCTTTCGCCGATCTCGATGGCGGCGTCGCGAATCTTGCCGAAGTCCGAGGCGTCGATCTCGCCCTTACGCAGCTTGTCCGAGGACACGCCCGACGCATCGGCCAGGATACGCATGGCCAGCTGTTCGGCGCTCATTTCCAGCGAGTAGAAGGCGACGACGCCGCCGTCGACGGTCTTGCGCCCGCCGTCCGGCGTCGGCTCCCAGCGATAGTTGCGGGCGACGTTGAAGGCGATGTTGGTCGCCAGCGCCGTCTTACCCATCGACGGACGGCCCGCGAGGATCAGAAGGTCGGAGGGGTGCAGGCCGCCCAGCTTCTGGTCCAGATCGTCCAGACGGGTGGCCAGGCCCGCCAGCTTGCCCTCGCGCTGATAGGCCTCGCCCGCCATTTCGACGGCGCCCGACAGCGCCTGCGAGAAGGACACGAAGCCCGACGACGGCTTGCCCGTCTCGGCCAGGGAATACAGCGTCTGTTCGGCCTGTTCGATTTGTTCGTCGGCGGGCGTCTCGGGGTTGGGCGCCTCCTTGATGATCTCGCCGCCGATGCGGATCAGCTCGCGGCGCAAAGCCAGATCATAGACGACGCGGGCGTAGTCGGGGGCGTTGGCCGCGGGCGGGGCACGGTCCACCAGGTCGGCGAGATAGCGCAGACCGCCGAACTCCTGAAAAGCCGGGTCCTGCTTGAACCGCTCCATCAGGATGGTCGGCTCGGCCAGCAGGCCCTGCCGGATATGGTCCTCGATCGCGTCGAACAGGCGCTGGTGGAAGGGCTCGTAGAAATGGCTGCCGCGCAGTCGGTCCGACAGGCGCTCGAACACGGCGTTGTCGAACATCAGCGAGCCCAGCAGGGCCTGTTCCGCCTCCAGGTTGTGGGGCATGGACGACACCTGCACGGGGTCGTGGGCGGAATCATAGGGCAGGGGGGCGAACGCGTTCATCGACATCATCAATAGCCATAGGCGCGCCCTGCGTCAGACACGGGCGCGGTCGTGGTCGTGGACAGTCGCCTGCGCCTGTGGACGGGCGCGGAAAACCGCTGTCGGATCAGTGAGGGGTCGTCAGTTGCGGCAGGGGTAGCGCTCGACCATCCAGTCGCGCACGGCCTGGGTCACGGTGACGCGACGCCGCGTCTCGGGCATGGTCTCGAAGCGGGCGACGAGCGTCTCAGGCGTGATGCCGGTGCCGGAGGCGGGGATGCAGTGGGCCGGGCGGCGCCCCGCCGAGACGGCCGAGGCCTGCTCGGCCTTCACCGTGCTGACGGCGCCGGTGACTTCGCGGATCAGCCGACGGGTGTCCGGCCGCATCATGGCCACGGCGCGGTTGCGCGGGATGTTCTGGCCGATGGTCAGAAACTGCTGGACCGTCATGTCGGACGACTGGGCCTGGGCCGTGGGAGCGGTGGCGAACAGCGCCGCCGAAGCCAGGGGCGCGGCGATGAGGGCGGGAACGAAACGCGACATGGGGCGATAAATGCGCTCGCCGACGCCGCCGTGCAAGTGCGGGCGCCTGTCAGGCCGGGCAGGGATAACGTTCGCCCATCCATTCGCGGACGGCCTGATTGACGCTGATGTTGCGCCGCTGGGCGGGGATGGCGTTGAAGCGGGCCAGGATCTGCTCTGCCGACAGGCTGATCTTGCCTTCGGGGATGCAGGTCGCGGGGCGACGGCCGGCGGCCCTGGCGGCGGCCTGATCATCGCGCACGGCCTTGAAGGCCCCGCCTATCTCATTCATCAGCCGCCGCGTGTCCGACCGCAGCAGGGCGGTCGGATTGCGCGGGATACGGTTGGCCGAGGTCAGGAACTCCTGAACCGACATGGCGGCGGCGGCTCCCGGCAGGGCGGACAGAGCCAGGGCGGCGACGACGGCGAATGCAGCGGCTTTCATGGCTTTCCTCTCGAGAGACGATGAAGCCTAACGTGCCGCTTGCGGCGGAACCATGCCCGTCGAACGCCGTCGTGCATTAAGTTTTTGTCAGGCGCGGCGGCGGCGATGCACGCCGCGCCCGACGAGACAGGCAGGCTCAAAGGCTGGAGGGGAAGCCTTCGGGCGCGCGCTGTGCAGCGATCACCACTTCACCGCCAGTCGCCCGTAAACGAAGCGGCCGTTGAAGCCGTACGGCGAGAAGTTGGAGAAGGGGAAGGCGCTGGTGGTATTGTTCTCCCGCAGGCTCTGGCGCGGATACTGGTCCAGGATGTTGTCGGCGCCGACCGAAACGGTGACGCGATCATTGAAGCGGTAGCGGGCCTCGACATCGGCCACCAGGGCGTCGCCCAGTTGCAGGTCGGTGGCTTCGGTCGCGCCGGCGGCCAGAACGTCGCCATAGCCGGTCAGGCGGAAGGTGCCGCCCAGACGTTGCGCCTCCCAGTCGGTCTGGAAGACGACCTTCCACGGCGGCGTGCCTTCTTCGAAACGGGTGACCGCCTGACGCCCGAACAGGGAGGTCGGCGTCGGCAGGACGCCCGTCTGCGTCATCGGCGTCTTGGTCACCTTGAAGTCGTTGACGTTGCCCGCCAGCGTGAAGTCCAGGCGGTGGCCGACCGAGGTTTCGGCGCGATAACGGGCCACGACATCCAGGCCGGTCGTCTCGGTGTCGACCCCGTTGATGAAGAAGCGCGCCGCCGTGGCGCCATAGGGGGCCAACAGGTCGAAGATGGTCTTGGCGTTGCTCCCCGGCGCAGCGGTGTTGCTGCCGGTCAGGGTCTCGGACAGGATGATCCGGTCGTCGATGTCGATGCGGTAGGCGTCGGCCGTCAGCTCGAACGGGCCGTTGCGCACGACGAAGCCCAGCGAATAGTTGACCGAGGTTTCGGCCTCCAGCGCCGTGCCGCCCAGCGCCAGACCCACGTCGCTGACAGAGGGATAGGTGCCGGTCTCATAGGGGACGTTGTTGATGTAGAGGACGGCGGTCTGGGTGTAATACTGCTGTTGCAGGCTGGGCGCGCGGAAGCCTGTCGACAGGGCGCCCCGGATGGCGAAGTGCGGGTTGAAGTCGTAGCGGCCGGCGATCTTGCCCGAGACGTTGTCGCCGAAGTCCGAATAGTTCTCGTAACGCAGGGCGCCGGACAGGGTCAGGTTTTCGACGACCTCGCCTTCCAGATCCAGATAGACGCCGACGTTGCTGCGGTCCTCGTCGATTTCATTGCTGGGCGTGAAGCCGGTGAAGCCGCGCGAGCCCCAGCTCAGGGCCGTGCCGCCGGCCGTCAGGACCGGGCCGCGGGCATAGGAGGCTTCTTCGCCCGCGCCGATCTTGTAGGTTTCGCGGCGCGCTTCCAGACCGACAGCGACGTTCAGCGGACCGGCCCAGCCCAGATCGAACTGGCGCGCGGCGTCGGCGCCGAACACCAGTTGGCCGTATTCCAGCGAACCGGCGTCGAACGAGGTCTGGCCGTTGATCCCATAAGTCGGGTTCATGGTGTTTTCGGCGCCGAACTCGATCTTGTTCGAGCCGTAGCCCAGGTTGACGTCGATGGCCCAGCCCCCCGCTTCGCCGCGCAGGCCGCCTGCGGCGGTCCAGTCGGTGGTGTCGGTCAGGATGTAGGGCAGGTAGCCGTTCGGATATTTGCGCCCGGAGCCGTAGTCCGGGTTCTGGGCGTTGTCGGTGGGGGTGCGGTAGAAGGCGGCCGCCGAGGCGTCGCGCTGTTGATACCCGGCCCAGCCGTAGGCCTCCCAGCCATTGCCCAGCGGCAGGCCTGCATTCAGATAGGCCGAGAGATCCTCGACCGCCGCGTCGCCCTGGCCGCCGGTGACGCGACCCAGCGTGGGGTTGATGTCGGAGCGGTTCGTGCTGTCGCGGTCGCGGTATTCCACCGAGGCGGTCAGGAAGCCGTCCTGACCCAGGCCGAAGCCCTGCCAGGCCGAGACGGTGACGGTGTCGCCGTCGCGGATGTCCCCTTCGCGGCCATAGAAGCCGGTGAAGTCGGTGACATAGGAGCCGTAGGTCACGCTGGCGCCGCCGCCTTCGCGGGCCTCGCGCAGGCGCAGGTTGATGACCCCGGCGATGGCGTCCGAGCCGTATTGGGCCGCAGCGCCGTCGCGCAGGACCTCGATCCGCTCGACAGCCGTGGACGGAATGGCGTTGAGATCGACGGCGGACGAGCCGCGCCCGACCGAGCCGTTCAGGTTGACCAGGGCGGTCTGGTGACGACGCAGGCCGTTGACCAGGACCAGGGTCTGGTCGGGACCCTGACCGCGCAGGGTGGCCGGGCGGATGGAGTCCGTGCCGTCGGTCGCCGACGGGCGGGGGAAGTTCAGGGCCGGAACCGTCGCCGCCAACTGGGCCGCCAGTTCGGTGGTGCCGCGCTGTTCCAGCGCCTCGGCGGTGACGACATCGACAGGCGCGACCGTGTCCAGGCGGGAGCGGTTGGCGACGCGGGTGCCGGTGACCACGATGTCGTCCACCGAGGTGGCGCTGCCGGGCGCGTTCTGGGCCTGTGCGGCGCCCGCGCCGGCGACCAGAAGGACGGCGCCGGACGCGGCGGCCAAAAGGGCGGGGCGACGGAACGAGGCGATGGGCATGGGAGAGATCAGCTTTTCTGGTTGGACGCGGGGAATGCGCCGCATACTGAAAGCGCGACGGTCCAAGCCTGCGTCGGTAAGACTAACGAGAAGTTTCCGGGGGGCGAAATCAGTCACATCGGCGACAGGGAGCGACCTGCGAACGCGGCTCCCGGGTCGGGCGGGGCTGGACTGAAGGCATGGCGGCTCCGGCGCGTCGAATGTGGCGAGGCGCGGCGATACTGCGGCGCGAAGACGGCGTCGGGTATCGAGATTACTTCACGGCTTAGTTAGAAAAGCTAAAGGTAGGCGGCGGCCTCGTCCTGTCGGCAGGGCAGGGCCCGGGCAAAGAAAAAGGGGCGCTTCCTTGCGGAAGCGCCCCTGGATCATCTCGCCGAAGCGACAGGATCAGGCTTCGTCGCCGAAGCCTTCCTGTTGGCCGGCGCCGCCTTCCAGCAGCTCCTGAGCGGCCTGATCAGCAGCTTGACGCTCGTCGTCGAACTGGCTGCGGATCACGTCCTCGCCCTTGGCCTGACGCTCGGCTTCGTCGGCCGAACGGGCGATGTTGATCTTGACGGTGGCCGAGACCTCGGGGTGCAGGCGGACCAGCACCTCGTGGACGCCCAGCGTCTTGATCGCCGTGTTCAGCACGACCTGCGAACGCTCGACCTTGCCGCCTTCGGCGCGAACGGCCTCAGCGACGTCCCGGCCGGCGACCGAGCCGTACAGCTGGCCGGTTTCGCCAGCCTGACGGATCATGACGTAGCTCTGACCGTCGATCTTGTCGGCGATCTTCTGAGCGTCGGCCTTGTTCTTCTCGTTGCGCTGCTCGATGGCGACGCGCTCGATTTCGAAGGCCTTCAGGTTGGCTTCGGTGGCGCGACGAGCCTTGTCGCGCGGCAGAAGGTAGTTACGGGCGAAGCCGTCCTTGACGGTGACGACGTCGCCGATGGCGCCGAGGTTCTCGACGCGTTCCAGCAGAACGACCTTCATCTTACTTCACCACGTACGGCAGGAGGGCCAGGTAGCGGGCGCGCTTGATGGCCTTGGCCAGTTCGCGTTGCTTCTTGGCGGAAACGGCGGTGATGCGCGAGGGCACGATCTTGCCGCGTTCGGAGACGTAACGCTGCAGCAGCTTCACGTCCTTGTAGTCGATCTTCGGCGCGTTGGCGCCCGAGAACGGGCACACCTTGCGGCGACGATAGAAGGGGCGACGGGCCGGGCCGGAGCCGGCCGGAGCGCCCGGGATGGGGGCAGTCGTATCGGTCATGATCCGGTTCCTTATTCCGAAGCCGCGGCGTCTTCGCCGCGCGGGGCGCTGCGGTCACGCTCGCGTTCGCGGCGAGCCAGCAGGGGCGACAGCTCCAGGTCGAGTTCCTCGACGCGGATGGTCAGCCAGCGCAGCACGTCTTCGTTGATCGACAGCTGGCGCTCGACTTCGGCCATGGCGGCCGGCGGGCAGTCGACGGCCATCAGCGAATAGTGAGCCTTGCGGTTCTTCTTGACCCGGTAGGTCAGGTTGCGCAGACCCCAGTACTCGATCTTGGCGACGGAACCGCCGCCTTCTTCGATCAGAGCCTTGATGGTGTCGTTCAGCGCTTCGGCCTGTTGCGCCGAGATATCCTGGCGCGTCATGACCGTGTGCTCGTAAAGAGCCATGCGGTATTCTCCCTTGGCGGACATCGGCGCGAGCGAACCGGGGAGTTCGTCCACGATGGCTCCTGATGCGGCGGACGGGAGTTTCCCGGCCCTTTGACGTTCCGCAGCAGGACCGAAGCCCTGGAAAGGGCGCGCCTATACGGGAAAACCTGTGAAAGGGCAAGGCGCGGGCGCGGCGAGCGGCGCGTCCGTCCGCCCTTCTTCTTGCCGTAGGGGAGGGATTCGCCTACCCCTCGCGGCTTGATTCAACGGATGACGGACGATCCCGGATGAGCCTCGCGCTTCTCTTTCCCGGTCAGGGCAGCCAGTCGGTGGGCATGGGCGTCGCCCTGTCGGAGGCCTTCGCCAGCGCGCGCGAGGTCTTCGCCGAGGTGGACGACGCCCTGAACCAGAAGCTGTTCGAGCTGATGCGCGAAGGGCCGGACGATCAGCTGACCCTGACCGAGAACGCCCAGCCGGCCCTGATGGCCGTGTCGGTCGCTACGGCGCGGGTGCTGAAGGTCGAGTTCGGCGTCGACGTGGCGCGCGCCGCCTTTGTCGCCGGTCACTCGCTGGGCGAATATTCGGCCCTGGCGGCGGCGGGCGCGATCAGCCTGTCGGACACCGCCCGCCTGCTGAAGCTGCGCGGTCAGGCCATGCAGCGCGCCGTGCCGGTGGGCAAGGGCGCGATGGCTTCGCTGATCGGCCCCAAGACCGATCTGGCGTTGGCTGAAGAGGCCGCCAAGGCCGGTTCGGCGGCGGGCGTCTGCGTCGTCGCCAACGACAACAACAAGGGCAATGTCGTCATCTCGGGCGACAAGGCCGCTGTCGATCTGGCCATCGAGAAAGCCAAGGAGCTGGGCGCGCGCGCCATTCCGCTGAACGTCTCGGCGCCCTTCCACTGCCCGCTGATGCAGCCCGCCGCCGACGAGATGGCCGCCGCTCTGGCCGACGCGAAGATCGTGGCGCCCGTCGTGCCGGTGGTCGCCAACGTCACCGCTCGCCCGGAAACCGACGCCGAGGTCATCCGCCGCCTGCTGGTCGAGCAGGTCACGGGCCGCGTACGCTGGCGCGAGAGCATGGAGTGGATGGCGACTGAAGGCGGCGTGACCCGCTTCGTCGAGGTCGGCTCGGGCAAGGTGCTGACCGGCATGGCCAAGCGCATCGCCCCCAACGCCGAGGCCCTGGCGCTGAACACGGCCGAAGAGCTGGAAGCCTTCGCGAAATCCATCTGAAGCCGCTCATCCCCGCGGAGGCGGGGACCCAGTTCTTTGGGAACGAGATGCGGCGCTTGAAGCTAAAGCCTAGGTCCCCGCCTCCGCGGGGATGAGCGGAGATTTCAATGTTCAATCTTTCGGGAAAGACCGCCCTCGTGACCGGCGCGACCGGCGGCATCGGCGGGGCCATCGCCCGCGCCCTGCACGCGCAAGGCGCGACCGTCGTCCTGTCCGGCACGCGCGAAGCCGTGCTGGCTGATTTGGCCAAGGAGCTGGGCGAGCGCGCCTTCTTCGCCGCCGCCAACCTGTCGGACGCGGAATCGGTCGACGGTCTGGTCGCGCGCGCCGAGGAAGCCGCCGGCGCGCCGCTGGACATCCTGGTCGCCAACGCCGGCATCACCAAGGACGGCCTGCTGATGCGGATGAAGGACGAGGACTTCCAGTCCGTCATCCAGATCAACCTCGAGAGCTATTTCCGCCTGACCCGCGCGGCGGTGAAGGGGATGATGAAGCGCCGTTCGGGCCGCATCATCGGCATCACCTCGGTGGTCGGCGTCACCGGCAACCCCGGCCAGACCAACTATTGCGCCTCCAAGGCCGGGATGATCGGCTTTTCCAAGTCGCTGGCTCAGGAAGTCGGCTCGCGCGGGATCACGGTCAACTGCATCGCGCCGGGCTTCATCGCCTCGCCGATGACCGACGTGCTGAACGACCAGCAGCGCGAGGCCATCCTGACCAAGATTCCGGCCGGGCGCCTGGGCGAAGGCGACGAAATCGCCTCGGCCGCCGTCTATCTGGCGTCGGATGAAGCGGGCTATGTGACGGGCCAGACGCTGCACGTTAACGGCGGCATGGCGATGATTTGATCGCAGCGTGAAGTGCCATCACGACGCGCAACAGACTATTTCCACTTCCGCACCCTGTGCTAAAGGGCACGGACGTCTTTCGGGGGTGAGTCTCATTGAGGCTTGATCCCGGCAGGCAGCCGTGACACGGCGAAACAACCCACGACCCGCCATCACGGCGATTTCAAACAGGCAAGAGAGACACTCATGTCCGACACCCTCGAACGCGTCCGCAAGATCGTGATCGACCACCTGGACGCCGATCCGGACAAGGTCACCGAGAAGGCTTCCTTCATCGACGACCTGGGCGCTGACTCGCTCGACAACGTCGAACTGGTCATGGCCTTCGAAGAAGAATTCGACGTCGAAATCCCGGATGACGCCGCTGAGCACATCCAGACCGTCGGCGACGCGGTGAAGTTCATCGACGAGAAGCTGGCCGCCTGATCCGGCTGCGATTCGTCGCACTTACCAGCTGATGGCCGCCGTGACGGACCCCTAGCGGGACCGTCCGGCGGCCATTAGTGTTTCTGGTTACGATTCTGACCAAGAAGGAGCGCGAACCATGCGCCGCGTCGTCATCACGGGCCTCGGCCTGGTCACGCCTCTGGGCACGGGCGTCGAGCACGTCTGGAAGGGCATCCTGGAAGGCCGCTCGGGCATCCGTCCGATCACCGCCTTCGACACCGAGGGCTACGGCTGCACCATCGCGGGCGAGGTGCCCAGCGTCGACGGGCGCGGCGGCGGCGAGCCTGGTCAGCCGGGCGTCTTTGATCCTGATCAGGTGATGTCCGCCAAGGACCGCAAGCGCGTGGACGACTTCATCCTGTACGCCATCGCCGCCGCCGACGAGGCGTTGGCCGATGCGAACTGGAAGCCGGAATCCGAAGACGACAAGGAAGCGACCGGCGTCATGGTCGGTTCGGGCATCGGCGGCCTTGGCCCCATCGCGGACACGGCCATCATCCTGAAGGAACAGGGCGTCCGCCGCGTCAGCCCCTTCTTCATCCCCTCGGCCCTGATCAACCTGGCGTCGGGCCAGATTTCGATCCGCCACGGCCTGAAGGGACCGAACCACTCGGTCGTCACCGCCTGCGCCACCGGCGCCCACGCCATCGGCGACGCGGCCCGGATGATCGCCCTGGGCGACGCGGACGTCATGGTGGCGGGCGGGGCCGAAAGCTCGGTCGTGCCGATCGGCATCGCCGGCTTCCTGGCCTGCAAGGCCCTGTGCACCGCCTATAACGACACGCCGGAGAAGGCCTCGCGCCCCTATGACCGGGGTCATGCGGGCTTCGTCATGGGCGAGGGCGCGGGCGTCATGGTTCTGGAGGAATACGAACACGCCAAGGCGCGCGGGGCCAAGATCTACGCCGAGGTCGTCGGCTACGGCATGAGCGGCGACGCCTATCACATCACCGCCCCGTCGGAAGACGGCGATGGCGGCCTGCGGGCCATGAAGGCGGCGCTGAAGCGCGCCGGCATGCAGCCGTCCGACCTGGACTACGTCAACGCCCACGGCACCTCGACCATGGCCGACTGGATCGAGCTGAAGGCCGTCGAGCGGCTGGTCGGCGACCACGCCAAGGACCTGGCCGTGTCTTCGACCAAGTCGATGACGGGGCACCTGCTGGGCGCCGCCGGGGCGATCGAGAGCATCTTCTCGGTCCTGGCCATCCGCGACCAGATGGCGCCGCCGACCATCAACCTGGACGATCCGGAGATGGAGACGCCGATCGACCTGGTCCCGCACAAGGGCAAGGCCAGGAAGATCGATGTCGCCATGTCCAACAGCTTCGGCTTCGGCGGCACCAACGCCTCTGTGATCTTCAAGAAGGTCGACTGACTTGGCCAAGGCTCCGTCCCGCCGCACCCCCAAGGTTCGCATTCCCAAGTCGCGCGTTCCGAAAAAGGGAAGCGGGGGCGGAGGCGGTCGTTCCCGCCCCAAGACAGGATTGGGCGTCGGCCTGATCACCGCCGCCGGGACGCTGGGCCTGTTTCTGGTCGCGGCGCTGGTGGCGTTCTGGGCCATCTACTGGGGGCCGGGACCGAGGGCGGCGCAAGGGGAGGCGACCATCGTCACCCTGCCGTCCGGGGCGGGCGTGCCTGCCATTGCGGCCAATCTGAAATCGGCGGGGGTGATCCGCTCGACCGACCTGTTCCGTGCGGCGGTCAGCCTGACCGGCGCCGACCGCAAGATCCGCGCGGGCGAATATGAGGTGCCGTCGGGCGCCTCTCTGGCGACGGTGGTGGGCCTGCTGGTCGACGGCAAGTCGGTGCGCCACTACGTGACCCTGCCGGAAGGCTGGTCGAGCGCCCAGGCGGTCGACATCCTGATGAAGCAGCCGGTCCTGACCGGCGAGGTCGAGGTTCCGCCCGAGGGCAGCCTGTGGCCCGAGACCTATGAAGTCACGCGCGGCGAAACCCGCGCCGCCGTGGTCGCCCGGATGCAGCGCGCCGCCAAGACCAAGCTGGAGACCCTGTGGGCCGCCCGCTCGCCCGCCACGGTGGTGACGACGCCCGAAGAGGCGGTCATTCTGGCCTCCATCGTCGAGAAGGAGACGGGCATCGCCTCCGAACGGCCCCAGGTGGCGGCCGTCTTCACCAACCGGCTGCGGCTGGGGATGCGGCTGGAGAGCGACCCGACCATCGTTTACGGCGTGACCAAGGGGCGGCCGCTGGGGCGGGGCATCCTGCTGTCGGAGCTGCGCAAGCCGACGCCGTGGAACACCTATTTGATCGACGGCCTGCCGCCGACGCCCATCGCCAATCCGGGCGAAGAGGCGCTGAAGGCCGTGCTGAACCCGCCGCGTTCGGAATACATCTTCTTCGTCGCTGACGGCACGGGCGGCCACGTCTTCGCCCGCACCTATCAGGAGCATCTGCTGAACGTGGCCCGCTGGCGCGAGATCGAGCGGCGCAAGGCCGGCCTGGCGCCGGGCCAAGGCGCGCCGGAAACCTCGCCCGCGCCGATGACGGACGAGGCCGCCCCGGCCATCGCCATCCCGCCCGGCGCCAAGGTCATTCGCGTGCCGACGGAGGCCGGACGATGAGCGGAAGTCACATCTGCGGCATGACCGGCTTCGGCCGGGCCGACGGCGGGCTGGACGGCTGGACCTGGACGGTCGAGGCGCGCTCGGTCAACGGGCGGACGTTGGAGACGCGCTTTCGCGGGCCCGGCGGCTTCGACAATCTGGAGCGGCTGGCCAAGGCGGCGGCGCAGGCGCGCCTGAACCGGGGCCAGGTGACGCTGGGCCTGCAGGCCAAGCGCGCCGAGGGGTTCGAGCCCGCGCCGCGCGTCAATGAGGCGGTGCTGGCGACCTATCTGCGGCTGGCCAACCAGTTGGCGCAGGAGGGGGCGACCCCGCCCTCCGCTGACGGCCTGCTGGCTCTGCGCGGCGTCATCGAGGTCGCTGAAGAGGATGAGGACGCGGAAGGCCGCGCCGCCTTGGAAAGCGCCATGGCCGCCACGGTCGAGCAGGCGCTGGATGCGCTGAAAGCGTCGCGCCAGCGCGAGGGCGAGCAACTAACGCCGGTGATCCACGACTTCGTCGGAACCATCGAGGCCCTGGTCGCGCGCGCCGAGCTTGAGGCGTCGGCCCAGGTCGAGGCCATCCGCGACCGCTTCACCCGCCGGATCAGCGAACTGGCGCCCGATGCGCCCGGTCTGGACGAGCGGGTCTTCCTTGAGGCGGCCGCATTGGCGACCAAGGCCGACGTGCGCGAGGAGCTGGACCGGCTGACGGCCCACGTCGCCTCGGCCCGCGCACTGTTGCAGCAACCCCCCGCCGGTCGAAAACTCGACTTCCTGATGCAGGAATTCATGCGTGAGGCGAACACCCTCTGTTCGAAATCCGCTACGACCGCGCTCACCGGAATCGGCCTGGAGTTGAAGGCCGTCATCGAACAGCTTCGAGAACAAGTTCAGAATGTCGAATAACCGCACTCCCCGCCGTGGCGTCCTGTTGATCGTGGCCAGCCCGTCGGGGGCCGGAAAGACCTCGCTGTGCCGCCGCCTGATGGCTGACCACAAGGGGCTGGAACTGTCGGTCTCCATGACGACCCGCGACATCCGTCCGGGCGAGGTGGACGGGCGCGACTACAACTTCGTCTCCGCCGAGGAATTCCAGCGTCTGATCGACGCCGACGCCTTCCTGGAATGGGCCGATGTGCACGGCAACCGCTACGGCAGCCCCAGCGCCCCGGTCGAGCGCGCGCTGGCCGAGGGCCGCGACGTCCTGTTCGACATCGACTGGCAGGGCGCCCGCGACGTGGCCGCCAAATGCCCCGGCGACGCCGTGCGGGTCTTCATCCTGCCGCCCAGCCTTGAGGAACTGCGCCGCCGCCTGGTGACGCGTTCTCAGGACGCCGAGGACGTGATCGAGCGCCGCGTCGCCAACGCCAAGGGCGAGATCGAGCACTGCGACGAGTTCGACTATGTGCTGGTCAATGAGGACTTCGACCGATCCTACGCCGAGCTGGCCCACATCTACCACGCCGAGCGCAGCTGCCGGCGCCGCAACCTGTGGGTCGACGGCTATAAGGCGGCCCTGTTGAAGGAAGTGGTCTGACGCCCATGAACGAGGCCGAACACCGCCGCTGGCTGGCCCAGGCCGTCGATCTGGCGCTGGAGAACGTCCGGGCGGGCGGGCGGCCGTTCGGCGCGGTGCTGGTCAAGGACGGGGCGCTGGTCGCCAGCGGCGTCAACCGGATGCTGGCGACGAACGATCCCAGCTCACACGCCGAAATGGAGGCCCTGCGTCAGGCGGGACCGGCGCTGGGCGGCGTGGACCTGTCGGGCGCGGTCCTCTACGCCAGCGGCCACCCTTGCCCGATGTGCCTGGCGGCGGCAGTGATGACGCGGGTCAGCGCCGTCTACTACGCCTTCAGCAATGCGGACGCCGAGCCCTACGGCTTCTCCAGCGCGGCGACCTATCAGACGCTGGGGGTGAGGCTGGACCCGCCGCCGCTGCCGCTGACGCAACTGAACGTGCCGGAGCGGACGGCGGCGGAGCTTTACGGCGCCTAGCGGAAGGTCACCCGCACGCCCGGCTTGACCTTTGAGGCCAGTTGCTCGGCGTCCCAGTTGGTCAGGCGCACGCAGCCGCTGGAGAAGGTCTTGCCGACCTTGGACGGGTCTGGCGTGCCGTGGATGCCGTAGGTGTCGCGCGACAGGTCGATCCAGACCGAGCCGACCGGATTGTTCGGCCCCGGCGGCACGATGACCTTGCGGTCGCCCCGGTCATAGCTGACCCGGTCGGGGTCGTAGGTGTAGTTCGGCTCGGGCGCGACGCCGACGACCGTCACTTCGCCCGAGGGCGCCGGGCGCGCCGAACTGCCGATGGTGGCGGGATAGAAGGCCAGCAGCTTGTCCGCCGCGTCATAGACCCGCACCGAGCGCTCGGCCTTGTCCACGACGATATGGGCCACCTCGGCCGCCAGATCAGTCTGGGCGACAGCGGCGACGACGATGGTCTGACCCGCCTTGGCGAAGTCGACGCCGGGGTTGAGCGCCTGCAGCAGGCCCTCGGTCATGTGGAACTTCTCGGCCAGCATCTCCAGCGGGGTGGCGTAGCCGACGGTCTTCAGCTTGGCCATGTCGGCCAGATTCGCCGGAACCTGTCCGATGAAGGGGCCGCTGAGATCAGCGGCGGTGATGGTGTAGTCGGTCAGGACGCGGCCGTCGTCGCCTGCCGTCAGGCGGCGGAAGACCTCGGCGTCCAGCACCCCGTCCTGCGGCAGGCCGGCGGCCTTCTCGAAGGCGGCGATGGCTTGGCGGGTGTTGTCGCCGCCCAGACCGTCGATGACGCCCGGCGAGAAGTTGGCGCGGTCCAGCAGGATTTGCGCGCGCGCCGTCGCCGGGTCGGGACGGGCGGGCTGGCCCTCGACGGGAGCGGGGGCCGTCTCGAAGGCGGCGCTTTCGACGGCGTCGCGGGTCAGGGCGGCGGGCGCCGGGGGTTGGGCCGGCGCCGGCGGCTGCTGCGGCTTGGGCGTTTCGGCCGGAGAGCCGCAGGCCGCCAGGGCGGCCGCGATGAAGGGCAGGGCAGAGGCGGCGAGGCGCGATTTCGACATGAAAGCTCCGAAGGGTCCGGGGCTTGTCGAACGTCCTTACGCTGGCTGCTGTTCCTGCGCCTCTTCGGTGCGGGCGGCGAAGAAGGGCTTCAGGCGGCTGAGCGCGTCCTCGATCTCAGGCGTGGAGACGGCGAAGCTGAAGCGGATGAAGCGGTGGCCGTTGACCGGATCGAAGTCGACGCCCGGCGCCGTGGCCACGCCGGTTTCGCGCACCAGCTTCTCGCAGAAGGCCATGCTGTCGTTAGTCAGGTGGCCGATGTCCGCATAGATGTAGAAGGCGCCGTCCGGCGGCGCGATCGAGCGCAGGCCCATGGCGGGCAGGGCCTTCAGCATCAGCTCGCGGTTGGCGCGATAGACGTCGATATTGGCTTCCAGCTCGTCTTCGCAGTCCATGGCGGCCAGACCTGCGAACTGGCTGAGCGTCGGCGGCGTCAGGAACATGTTGCCCATGCGCGCGCGGGCCTGCTGGACCTCTTCTTCCGGCAGGATCAGCCAGCCCAGGCGCCAGCCCGCCATGCTCCAGTATTTGGAGAAGCTGTTCACGATCATGGCCTTGTCGTCGAACTGCAGCATACAGGGCGTGTCGTGGCCGTAGGTGATGCCGTGATAGATCTCGTCCGAGATGATGCTGATGTCGCGCTCGCGGCAGACCTCGACGATGGCCTTCAGCTCGTCCTCGGCGATGACGGTGCCGGTCGGGTTGGCGGGGCTGGCGATGATGACGCCCTGGGGCGCCGGGTCCAGGTCGCGCAGGGCCTTGGCCGTCAGCTGGAAGCGCACGTCGGCGCCGCAGTCGATCTCCTGCGGGACGATGTGCAGGGCCTTCATCGTGTTGCGATAGGCGACATAGCCGGGGCGGGCGATGGCCACGCGGTCGCCGGGGGCGAAGCGCATGTTCAGCGCCACCACCAGGGCGGGCGAGGCGCCGGCCGTCATGATGACGCGCTCGGGGTCGATCTCGACGCCGTAGCGATCCTTGTACAGCTTGGCCACACGGGCGCGCAGCAGGGGGCTTTCCCAATAGCCGCCGGCTTCGGCGTCGATCACGCGGTGCGCCTCAGCCAGGGCGGGCGCAGGCGCCCCGGTCGAGGGCTGGCCGAACTCCATGTGGATGACCGACTGGCCTTGGGCCTTCATCTCATGGGCGATGCGGCTGATGGCGATGGCGCGGAAGGGTTGGATTTCTACTGTCATGTCAAAGCGTCGGCCAATCTGAGGAAGCCCGCCACGTCGATGGTCTCGGCGCGGGCGTCGGGTTCGATTCCAGCGGCTTCGCACAGGGCGGCGCCGCCGAGTTGTTTCAGGCTGGAGCGCAGCATCTTGCGACGCTGGCCAAAGGCGGCCGCCGTGACCCGTTCCAGCCGCTTCAGGCGGTCGGGGGCGGGGCGCTCCGCCAAGGGTATCAGATGCACCACGGCCGAGGCCACCTTGGGCGGCGGGGTGAAGGCGGCGGCGGGCAGGTGCATGACGATGCGCGCCTCGGCCACGGCCTGGGTGATGACGGCCAGACGGCCATAGGCGTCCTCGCCGGGCTGGGCCACCACGCGCTCGGCCACTTCCTTCTGGAACATCAGGGTGAGGGCGCACGGCGTCCACGGCCCCGTCAGCCATTTGATCAACAGCGGCGTGCCGACGTTGTAGGGCAGGTTGGAGACCAGATGCGCCGGTCCCTCGACCAGTTCGGCTTCCCGCACCTTCAGCGCGTCGGCCTCGACGATGGTCAGGCGGCCCGAGCCGTCGTCCAGTTCGGACAACAGGGGGATGAAACGCGGATCCTTCTCGACCAGGACTACCTTGCCCGCGTCGCTCTCCAGCAGGGCGCGGGTCAGGCCGCCGGGGCCGGGGCCGACCTCGATGACGGCGCGGCCGTCGAACGGTCCGGCGTAGCGGACGATCTTGCGCGTGACGTTGAGGTCCAGCAGGAAGTGCTGGCCGAAGCTCTTCTTGGCCGACAGGCCGTGGGCGTCGAGCGTTTCACGCAGGGAGGGCAGATGATCGGTCACGAGGCCTGTTAGCGGTTCGCGCGGGCGGACGCCATCTCGGAAGCCAGGCGGACGGCGGCGATGAAGCTGTCGGCGCGAGCCACGCCCTTGCCCGCGATGTCGAAGCCGGTGCCGTGGTCGGGCGAGGTGCGGACGAGGGGCAGGCCCAGGGTGGCGTTCACTCCGCCCCAGAAGTCCAGCGTCTTCACCGGGATCAGCGCCTGGTCGTGATAGAGGCAGACCACGGCGTCGTAGCGCGCCCGCGCCTCTTCGTGGAACAGGGTGTCGGCGGGCAGGGGGTCGGTGATGTTCAATCCCTCGGCGCGTAGAGCCTCGGCGGCGGGGCGCAGCACCGTCGTCTCCTGCAGGCCGATAGCGCCGCCTTCGCCCGCGTGGGGGTTCAGAGCGGCCATGGCCAGGCGCGGGTCGTGGACGCCGAAATCGCGCTTCATCGATTCGTGGACGACGCGGGCGACCCGGGCGACGCGCTCGCCGGTCACCAGCTCGGGCAGCTGGTCGATCGGCACATGAATGGTGACGAGGCAGGCGCGCAGGTCTTTCGCCGTCAGCATCATCACCGGGCCGCGCGTGCCGCTGAACGGAACGTCGGCGGTCAGTTCGGCGATGAACTCGGTGTGGCCCGGAAAGCGGAAGCCCGAGGCGTACATGGGCGCCTTGGCGATGGGCGCCGTCACCAGACCGGAGCCTTCGCCCGACAGCACCAGATCGACGCCGCGCTCGATCCAGTCGGCCACGGCGACGGCGTTGGCGGGTTCGGGCTGGCCGGGCGTCACGGGCGCGGGCGCCGGATGGTGCAGGACAGGGACGGCGCGGCCGAAGACGGAGGCTGCGTCCGACGGGCTGAGCACCGCCTCGACCGGCTGGCCCTGGGCCTTCAGCACCTGCGCGTCGCCGACCACGACGAAGGGCGTGATCGGGGCCACAGGGCCGGGCGGCGACGACAGCGCCGACCAGGCGCGGGCGATGATCTCCGGCCCGACCCCGGCGGGGTCGCCCATCGTGACGATGAGCGGCCGGAGCATCGTCATTGCTTGATTTCGATCAGGGCGTCTTCACGCAGGTCGCGCAGATAGCGGCGGCCCAGCATGGCGTAGTTCTGATTCTGCAGACGCGCTTCGACCTGTTGCGGCGAGGGGGCTTCGGGGCCGCCCAGGCGGCGGTCGCAGACAGCCAGCAGGTGGACGCCCAGAGGCGTACGCACCGCCGTGCTGACCGAGCCGATCTCGGCCGAGCGGGCGACCTGCTGGAACTGCGGCGCCAGATCGTCGACGTCGCTTTCGCCCAGGTCGGCGCCGAGCAGGCCCGTCTCAGAGCGAGCGCGGGTCAGGATATTGTCGCACGTCAGTTGGCCGCGCAGGGCCTCGAGACGCTGGGTCGCGGCGGCGACCTGAGCCTCGTCGGCGGTCTCGGGCAGTTCGATCATGACCTGCTTCATCTTGACCATGCTGGTCGAGGCGCCCGAGCGCTTGTCGCGCATGTACAGGATGTAGACGCCGCCATCGACGGGGATCGGGTTGGACAGCTGACCGACTTCCAGGGTCTCCATGACCGTTTCCAGGGCGGGCTGGGCGGCGCCCTTGACGATCCACCCGGCGTCGCCGCCGCGCGCGGCTGAAGGAGCGGCCGAGAACTGGCGCGCCACGGCCATGAAGGGGGCGCCCTGGATCATCTGCTGCACCAACTGGCGCGCGCCGTTCATGGCTTCCTGCATCCCGCCGACGCGGGCCGCTTCGAGGTAGATCTCCCCGACCAGATACTGGGGCTTGGTGGCGGATTCCGTCAGCTGGCGCACGGCCTGGTCGACCTGGCTCTTGCTGACGCGGGCGCGGTCGCGGAAGCGGCCGCCAACCAGTTCGCGCCAGCCCACCTCGGTGCGGATCTGTTCGCGGAAGGCGGGAAGGGCGATGCCGCCCTGTTGCAGGAAGGCGAGGAAGGATTCGGGGCTGGCGCCGGCCTGGCGGGCCATGTCGGCGATTTCGCGATCAACCTCGTCGTCGGTGATCTTCAACTGGTCGAACTTGGCGATTTCCTGCGCCTGGAGATGCTGTTCGATCAGGTCGTTGAGCGCCTGCTGCTGGATGGCGGCGATGTTTTCTTCGGTCGGCTGCAACTGGGACATGGCCATGACGACCAGCATCCTCTGGCGCAGGTCGAAGCCCGTGATGATGCGGTCGTTGACCGTAGCGATGATGCCGTCGGCCATGCGGAACTGAGGCGCCGGCGTCGCGCGCTGAGGCGCTTCTTCCGCCGCCGGATTCAGGGCGCCGGCTGCGGGCGGGGCGGCGGGCTGAGCCTGAGCCTGAGCCGCCGGCGCCGTCTGGGCCCATGAAGGCTCCACGGCCGCCACGACCATGAGGGCGGCCAGGGCGGCTCCCGTAGAGTAACGCTTCAAACGCATCGTCAGTCCTGATTCCCTAAAGCGGTCCCAATCCGGCCCAATCCGGTAAGCGACGCTGTCCGCGCCGCCGCGCCAGGGCGCACGTCCCCGTAAGCCGCAATCCACGCCATGCCTACCGCATATTGCCGCGATCATAGCCTGAACCTCCAAAAGTGGCGAGGTTAAGACGGATATAGACGCCCTCGGCCGGGCCGGTGGGGCGTACCCGGGTGTTGTCGCGGCGCCAGCCCAGCTCGATGCGGAAACAGTCGTCGTCAAACAACAGGCCGACCTCCGAGCGGGTGATGATGTCGCGTTCCAGATCGGCGATGCCGGTCACCGCCACGCCCCAGTTGCCATAGACGAACTGGTTGGCCGACAGCTGGACGAATTCGTAGTTGCGGTTCTCGGGTCCGTCCAGCGGATTGGAGCGGTCGACAATGTAGCTGACGCTGGCCAGGTTGCGGCGACCCCAGCGGCCGTCGACCGTCGCTTCGGCGCGGCGAATCTCGCCATTGCCGTCGACGGTGGCGTGGAACCAGCCGCGCATCCGGTCCGACGGATTGAACGTCCCTTGAACCACCCAGTCCGAGGTCCGGCTGGCTAGACCCGACGGGTCATAGAGGCGGGCCGGATCGTCCGGGATCGGCGTCAGATATTCGTCCTGGTCGTCGGCGCGCATGCTGCGGCCGATGAACAGGCTGGCCGAGCGCACCTCGTCCCAGCGCAAGGTGGCGCGGGCGCCCGCCGTGAAGCGCAGGCCGCCCTCCAGCAGGTCGTAGCCGGGGAAGCGGTCCATGCGGAACAGGGACAGGTGATCCAGTTCGGTGATCTGGCTGTCTTCGTTCGGGATGCGCGGGTCGAGGTCCGCCTTGTTGGAAATCGACAGCTGGGCCATCGGCTCCAGGATCAGGTCGGACGAGGCGCTGAGGCGGCGATACAGCGGATAGCTGACATCGACCCCGGCGCTGGTCCGCGCGCGGAAATGGGTCTCGTCCTCTACGCCGAGGGCGGGCGGCAGATCATCGACCGAATAGACGTCGGCGCGCAGGTCCACGAAGGGCTCCCACCGCAAGCCGATGGGCGAGGTCAGCACCCGGCGCCACTCGGCCTGGCCGGTGATGCGGCGGCTGTCGACGCCGGGCAGGCCGTCCGTCGGCCCGCCGGGAATCAGTTCGGGCGCCAGGGTCGGGAAGCCGACATAGGCGTCGCGCGTCAGCGCCACGGCCGAGCCGCGCAGGCGCAGACGACCGCCCAGCACGGGGCCTTCAGGCTCCCAGCGCGCCTCGATCAGCGGCGCGACCAGCGGCAGGGTGTTGTCGTCTTCAAAGACGTTCAGGGCCGGGGTGATCGGGTTGAACTCGGCCACCCGCAGGCTCTGCAAGGTGAAGGCCGCGACCGACAGATAGGACCGCTCGGTCTGGCGCTCGGCGTAGATCTGGCTGATCAGGCGGCGGCTGTCGCCGTAGTAGAGGCCGTTGTCCTGATAGGCGTCGCGGATGTCGTAGCGGTCGAACAGGGTCTTGTCCGAAACCCGCTCGGCGGTGAAGCCCCAGCGCCACGGGCCGTCGGGATCGAATTTGCCGTGAGCCAGCAGATAGCTGCGCGTCGTCGTGTCGCCGAAACGGACGTTGCTTTCCGCCTGGCCGTCGCCGTCCAGGTCGAAGTCGCCGAAGCTGCGGCCGTAGGTGGCGCCGCCGCGCGCGACGATCATCCCGTCGGTGAATCGCTTGCGCCACTGCAGGTTCAGCAGCGGGGCGACCTTGGTGTTGAACTGGGGGCTGACCAGCACGTCTTCAGAGGGCGAGATGACGTGCAGATAGGGAATCTCCAGCGAGACCCCGCGTCCCGCCTGATAGTCGCCCCACGGCACCAGGAAACCCGACGCGCGATCCACGGTCGGATCAGGATGCGAGAAGACCGGCAGATAGAAGATGGGCACCCCGCCCAGCCGGAACACCACGTCGCGATACAGGATTGCGCGCAGCTCTTCGTTCTGCACCGCCTTGGACGCCTGGATGGAGACGCTGGGCGTCTTGGCCGCGCCGTCCACGGTGCAGATCGGGCAGGGGGTGAAGATGACGTTGTTCAGCTCGCTAACCGTCTCGGAGCGGCGCACGGCGGTGGCGGCCATCAGGCTGGAGCCGTTGGATAGGCGCGTGGCCAGGTCGACGGCGACGCCCGCCTTGAGGTCGGAATCCAGTTCGATCCGTTGGGCGTGGACGACCGAACCGTCCGGCGCCGTCAGTTCGGCGTCGCCCGAGGCCGTGGCCACGCGGTTCTGGAGGTCATAGGTGAGGTCCTGAGCGCGCAGGCTGTGGTCCTGAAAGCGGGCCATGACCCGATCCTCGGCCGAGCCCTGGGCCGAGATGACGTCGCCCTGACGCTGAGCGGAATCGGCGTCCACGAAGACGGCGTCGGGCGTCAGGCCGTCGGCGCCGGGGGCGGCCTCGGTCGTGGTCTGGGGCGCGGTCTGCGCAGGGGCCTGAACGGGGACGGGCGCCGTCTGGGCCTGTGCGGCCGAGGCGAACGCCAGCGATGAGAGGGGCGCGCCTATGACCAACGCCGCGCCGGTCAACAGCCGAAGGCGCAGGGCTCCCATACGGGGGAGGCGGCGATGGGTCATGCGGAGTCCACTCATTACCGGCCGGGCGGAAACCGCCCGATTAGCCGTCTTCGGTATAGAACAGCAAGGTAAAGGCGGCGAGAGCCGTCAATATGGGCGGCAGCCAGGCGGCGATGACCGGCGGCACGACCTCAGCCGAACCCATGGCCGAGGAGAACTGATTCAGGAAGAAGAAGGCGAAGCCCAGCACCACGGCCGCCACCGTCATCCGCGCCAGATCGCCCAGACGCATCAGCCGCAGCGAGAAGGCCGCCGCCAGGATCGACATGGCGCCGAAGACCAGCGGCGTGGCCAGCAGCTGCTGCAACCGCAAGCGATAGGCGGTGGAGGCGAAGCCGGCGTCTTCAATGCGGCGAATCTGGTTGGGCAGGGACCAGAAGGGCGTGGACTGGGGCCGGGCGAAGCGCTGGAAGGCTTCCTTGTCGGCCAGGTTGGACGGCAGATCCAGGGTGGCGTAGCGGACCGCGCGCTGGCCCGTCTGCGCGCCCGAGGCGTCGGTCAGGCGCCAGCGCCCGGCGTTCAGGGTGGCCGTGGCCGCATCGACCCGCTCGGTGAAGACGCGATGGCCGCCGGAGGTGGTGGTGTAGATGAAGAAGGTCGCGTCCAGCAGGCGGCCGGTGGCCGGGTCTTGCCGGCCGCCGCGAATGATCATCTGGCGGTTCTCGTCGCCTTCGCGCAGCCAGACGGATTCGCGCGAGTCGCCGCCGGGCGTCGAGCCGGAGATGCGGCCGCGCTCGCGCTGCCAGACCCCGTCGCCTGCGGCGGCCATAGGGCCCAGAACGGTGACGGTCAGGGCGCCCAGCAGCACGGCGGCGCCCGCCGCGGGCAGGACGAAGCGCCAGGCCGACACGCCCGCCGCCCGCATGGCGATCAGCTCGCTGCGCCGGTTCAGGCTGACAAAGGCGCCCAGGGTCCCGAACAGGAAGACGAAGGGCAGGAGCTGGAGGATGACCGAGGGCGACTTGACCAGCACCAGGCCGAAAATCCGCGCGCTGGACAGCTCGCCTGAAGAGTTCAGCCCGCGCGAGACCTCGACGAAGTCGATCAGCATGACCAGGGCGGCGATGACGGCGAAGGCTACGCCCAGCGACTTCATCTGCTGGATCAGGACATAGCGTTCGATGCGGCCGAGACGGAATTTCATGCGAGCCTCGCCTTCACGCGGGCCAGCGGCGATCCGGCGCGGCGACGGCGCGGCTTGAGCGCGCGGAACAGGACGCGCAGGGCCAGGGCCGTGGCGGCCAGCGGCACGACATATTGCAGGATGTTCAGGGCGCCGTTCCAGGCGCTGGCCGCGACCAGACCGTAGCCGATGACGCGCAGCAGCAGGAAGGCGCCCGCCGCCTTGGCGATGCGGCCGGTGTAGCCTGTCCGGCTGAAGGCGCCGCCCAGAATGGCCGCCAGGGCAAAGGCCATCGCCGCCAGGGCGTAGAAGGGCGAAGCGAGGCGCGAATGGCCCTCGGCCGCCAGCTCGCCGCGCGTTCCGGCGGTCTCAAGCAGGACGGGCGTCGGGTCGAACAGGTCGGTCAGCCACAGGTCCGAGGGCTTGAAACGGATGCGCTCGGTGGTCTTGGCGTAGGGCGACAGGTCGAACACCTGCTGGTCGAACGACAGCTGGTTCAACACCTCGCGCGAGGAATAGCGCTGCATCGACCCGTTCTGCATGGTCAGCACAGGCAGGCCGTCGACGCGGCCGAATCGGGCGGTTTCGGCGTCCCAGGTGGTGACCGTCTTGCCGTTGTCCAGGTAGACGAAGAGGTTCTTCATCAGCCCGTTCTGCTCGATCTGCTGGACGTAGACGGTCAGGCCGTCGGGGCCCTGGACGAACTGGCCCTCCTCGACCAGCAGGGCGGCCAGGTCGGTGCGGATGGCGAAGGCCTGACGACGGCCTTCGCGCTGGGCCCACGGCTGGACAAAGACGTTCACCAAAAGGGCGATGACGGTGACGATCAAGGCGATCTGCAGGGCGGGCCGGATCAGGGCCCAGCGGCTGACCCCGGCGGCGTAGGCGGCGGTCAGCTCCTGCTCGCGCTGCAGGCGCGTCAGGGCGATCAGGGCGCCGACGAACAGGCCGATGGGCAGGATGACGGCGATCAACTGCGGCAGGGCCAGCAGGGTCAGCTTGACCATGACCCAGACGCTCTGTCCGCGCTCGACTATGACTTCCAGCTGATCCAGGCTCTGGCTCAGCAGGCCGATGCCGGCCAGCGCCGCGACCGCCGCCACGACGGGCAGGCCGATCTGGCGGAAAAGATACCTCTGGATCAGGGTCATAAGGCCGGAAAGGTCGTATAATCGGCTGCGAACGTGTTGCAGCCCGGGGCGATGCGAGCCATGTAATACACATCCGGCCGCCCCGACGAAACCGTCGCCGCGACCATGGCAAATTCAAGCGTGATCGGGACAGGTTCTTCCGGTCTGGAGTCAGTTTCATGAAAATCGAATTCGTCGCTTCGCCCGGCGCCGCAGAAATTCTCGCCGTGCTGGTGCATGAAGGACGAGCCCTCGCCGGCGCCGGTTCGGCGCTGGATCAGGCGGCCTCGGGCGCCCTGACCAAGGCGATGAAGAACAGCCGTTTCAACGGCGCCGCCAACAGCAGCCTGAACGTCGCGGCTCCCGCTGGGATCGATGCGAACGCCGTGCTGCTGGTCGGCGCGGGCGCCGCGGACAAGCAGGCCGATCTGGCGGTCGAAACGGCCGCCGCCGCCGCCTATCAGGCGACCAAGATGTCGGGCGCCGAAGTCCTGACCATCGAGGCGTCGCACCTGTCGCCGGAGCTCGCCGCCCGCGCCGGTTTCGCCGTTCGCCTGGCCGCCTATCGCTTCGCCAAATATCTGACCAAGCAGAAGGCCGACAAGATTCCGTCGGTGACGACGGTGCGCGTCGTGACCTCGGACGTGAAGGCCGCCGAGGCCGCCTTCGGCCCGCTGTCGGCCGTGGCCGACGCCGTGCTGTTCGCGCGCGATCTGGTGTCGGAGCCCGCCAACATCCTGCACCCGGTCGAGTTCGCGCGCCGCGTGAAGGAGCTGGAGGCCCTGGGCGCCAAGGTCGAGATCCTGGGCGAGGCCGAGATGGAGAAGCTGGGCATGGGCTCGCTGCTTGGCGTCGGCATGGGCTCGGTGCGTGAAAGCCAGCTGGCCGTCATCCAGTGGAACGGCGGCAAGGAGGGCGAGGCCCCCATCGCCTTCGTCGGCAAGGGCGTCTGCTTCGACACCGGCGGCATCAGCCTGAAGCCCGCCGAGGGCATGGAAGAGATGAAGTGGGACATGGGCGGCGCCGCCGCCGTGGCCGGTCTGATGCACGCCCTGGCCGGCCGCAAGGCCAAGGTGAACGCCGTCGGCGTCCTGGGCCTGGTCGAGAACATGCCGGACGGAAACGCCCAGCGTCCGGGCGACGTCGTCACCTCCATGTCGGGCCAGACCATCGAAGTGCTGAACACCGACGCCGAAGGCCGCCTCGTTCTGGCCGACGCCCTCTGGTACACGCAGGACCGCTTCAAGCCGAAGTTCATGATCGACCTGGCCACCCTGACGGGCGCCATCATCATCTCGCTGGGCCTGGAATATGCGGGCGTCTTCACCAACAGCGACGAACTGGCGGCCAACATCGCCGACGCCGGTCCGAAGGTGGGCGAGAAGTCCTGGCGCATGCCGATCCCGGCGGAATACGACCGCCACATCGACAGCCCGATCGCCGATGTGAAGAACATGGGCAACGGCCGCGCCGGCGGCTCGATCACCGCCGCCCTGTTCCTGCAACGCTTCACCAACGGCGTGCCGTGGGCGCACATCGACATCGCCTCGACCGCCTGGGTGAAGGACTCCAAGAACCCGACCGTGCCGGACGGCGCCGTGGGCTATGGCGTGCGTCTGCTCGACCGCATGGTCGCCGACCACTACGAAGGCTGAGTTTTGTTCAGGAGGGTAGGGCCGGGTGTCTGACGCCAAGCCGGAAATCTGGTTCTACCACCTGGAGCGGTCGACGCTGGAACAGGTGCTGCCGACCCTGCTGGAGCGCACGCTTCAGCGGGGCTGGCGCGCCCTGATCCGGGGGGCGACCTCGCATCGGCTCGACGATATCGACGAGCTGTTGTGGACCTATCGCGACGACAGCTTCCTGCCTCACGGACGGTCCGACGGCGACCACGCCGCGCGCCAGCCTGTGCTTCTGTCCGAATCGGGCGAGAATCTGAATGGCGCTCAGGCGCTGTTCATCGTCGATGATTCAGAGCTTGGGGCCACGCAGGAGTTCGCACGTTGCTTCATCATCTTCGACGGTCGGGACGAGCAGGCGCTGAACCATGCGCGCGGGCGCTGGCGGACGCTGAAGGCGGACGGCGCCGACCTGGCCTATTGGAAACAGTCGGACGAAGGGCGCTGGGAAAAGGCGGCCTGATCCTGACGCTTGGCGCGCTGGCTGTCGCGGCCTGCGCTGCGCCGCCCCCGAACGCCACGACTACGACGCGGACGGCGGCCCATTCGAACTATCCGCCGGTCACGCCGGCCGCGCCCGCATCGCCGACCGAGCGCCCCTATCTCTCCGAGCCGGGCATCCGCAACGCTTCGGGCGTCGCCATGTGCAAGGCGGATGAGTTTCAGTGGCTGATCGGGAAACCTCGGACTGAAATCCCCGTTCCGGTGGATGTGGTGAACCGTCGGGTCGCCTGCACGACCTGCCCGATCACCGAGGACTATTCGCCCTATCGGCTCAACATCTTCTACAACCAGCGCACAGGCCTGATCGAACAGGTCCGCTGCGGATGATCATGAGGGACGACGTTATGAAGTCATTTCTGACGCTGAGCGCCGCCGCAGGCTTCCTGGTCCTGGCGGCCTGTGCGCCGACGCAAGGGGGCGGGACGACGACCGCGCCGGGCGGCGAGGCGACGCCGGTGGCCTGCAAGGCCAGCGACTATCAGGAGTATGTCGGCCGCAATCGCTCGACCATTCCGGCCGCACCAGAAGGCCGCATCTTCCGCGTCCTGTGCAGCAGTTGCGCGGCGACGATGGACTATCGCGACAACCGCGTGACCTTCACCTACGACGACAAGACGGACATCGTGACCCGCGTCAGCTGCGGCTGATCGGGATCAGGGGGCGGGCTTGATCGTGACCCGGACCACCTCCGCCCCTTCGGCCCCCACTTCATAGCGGGCCGTGCCGGTGCGCCGCATCATCAGGCGAGGGGAGGCGATCTCTTCGCCGTTGCGGACCAGATTGATCTCGCTGATCAATAGGTCGTCTGCGCCGTCGCCTTGCTGGGCGTCGAGGCTGGCGTTGAACTCGAACTGATCCTGGTCGCCGATCAGCGTCACTTTCGCCGAGCCGCCGACCGCGACAAAGGTCGTGGCCTGAACCACGTCCTTGCCTGCCTCAATGAACTGGAGTTCGACCGCGTAACGCTGAGGCGTCGCGTCCTGAGCCAGAGAGGGAAGGGCGATCAGGGCGGATGCGAGCGTGATCGCTGCGAACAGGCGGTGCATGTCGGCGTCCTTTCAAGTGGCGAGGCTACGGGTAGCATGACGCTGACATAACTTCGATATGTTATGGTGGGGGCAATTCTCATCGGCACCCCGGAAGCGGCGCAACCGCTATCAGTGACCGCAAAATACGCCGTCCGTCGAGACTTGGGCGGTGCCGGCTCTGCGCTGCGCTACGGCGGGGATGACGGAGGGGGACTTATCGTTCCAGGCCGTAGAGGGCGTCGGCGACGTCCTCGACCTTCTGGCGCACCACGGTTTCCGCGTCGCGCAGGCCGCGGTTGTAGAACAGGCCGCCGATGTCCCGACCGATGAACTCGACCAGCATTTCGGCGGGCAGGCGGCCGACCTCGACCTCCATTTCGTCGCGCAGATAGGTCTGCAGGCGGGCGGCCGCCTCCTGCATCTCGTCCTTGGTCAACAGGGGCGGAGCCTTGCTCATTACGACACCTCGGCCAGAGCTTCCTCGGCGGCGATCCAGTCGGCCTCGGCCTGATCCAGATCGGCCTGGGCCTTGGCGCGAGCGCGGGTCAGGCCTTCCAGCTTCTTGGGGTCACTGACGGCGGCGTTGGCCAAATCGTCGTCCAGACGCGCCAGATCGGCGGTCAGCTGGGCCATTCGGTCCTCGGCCTTCTTCACCGCATGGCGAAGGGTGGACGGGGACGGTCCCTTCTTCTTCTCGGCCTTGGGCGCGGCGGAGGGCGCGGGGGCCTCGGCCACGGCTTCCTCGTGCTTGACCTGGCTCGGCTTCATGCCGGCCTGCTTGGCGCGGTCCAGGACGAACTTCTGATAGTCGTCCATGTCGCCGTCGAACGGCTTCACCGTGCCGTCGGCGGCCAGCCACAGGCGGTCGGCCACCAGCTCCATCAGCGAGCGGTCGTGGGTGATCAGGATGACCGCGCCGGTATATTCGTTCAGCGCGTCCAGCAGGGCGCGGCGGCTGTCGATGTCCAGGTGGTTGGTCGGTTCGTCCAGGATCAGGATGTGCGGCGCATCCATCGCCACCAGGTTCAGCAGCAGACGCGCCCGCTCGCCGCCCGACAGGGAGCCGACGGTGGTCTCCTGCTTCTCGAAGGGCAGGCCGAACTGGGCCAGACGGCTGCGGCGGCTGCTTTCCGAGGCGTCCGGCATGGCGCGGCGGATGATCTCCAGCGGCGTGTCGGTCGGGTCCATCGCCTCGATCTGGTGCTGGTGGAACCAGCCCACGCGCATCTTCCCGTCGCGGTGGAACTCGCCCGTCTCGATGGTCAGCGCCTTGGCGATCAGCTTGGCGAAGGTGGACTTGCCCGCCCCGTTGACGCCCAGCAGGCCGATGCGGTCGTCCAGGTCCATCCGCAGGTTCAGGTTCCGCAAGATGGGCTTGCCCGGCTCATAGCCGACATTGGCCTTTTCCAGCCGGATCAGGGGCGGGGGCAGGGGGCGTTCGGGCGAGGGCAGGGTGAAGGGGGCGACGCGCTCTTCGGGCGGCAGTTCGATGCGCTGCATCTTCTCCAGCCGCTTGACGCGCGACTGGGCCTGGGTGGCCTTGGACGCCTTGGCCTTGAAGCGGTCGATGAACTTCTGCAGGTGGGCGCGTTCGGCGTCCTGCTTGGACTTGTTGGCCTCCATCAGGCGCAGCTTCTCGGCCCGCGTCTTTTCGAAGGTGTCGTAGTTGCCGGTGTAGAGGTCCAGCTTGCGGTTCGACAGTTGCAGGATGTGGGTGCAGACGCCGTTCAGCAGCTCGCGGTCGTGGCTGATGATCAGGGCCGTGTGCGGATAGCGCTTCAGCCGCTGCTCCAGCCACAGGGCGCCTTCCAGGTCGAGGTAGTTGGTCGGTTCGTCCAGCAGCAGCATGTCCGGCTCGGCGAACAGGGCGGCGGCCAGGGCGACGCGCATCCGCCAGCCGCCCGAGAACTCGGCCATCGGGCGCAGGATGTCTTCGTGGCTGAAGCCGAGACCGGCCAGGATTTCGGACGCACGCGCAGGGGCGCTGTCGGCGTCGATCTCGATCAGACGGCCCCAGATCTCGCCCATTTCCTCGGGTTCGGCGGTTTCCAGCCGGGTCAGCAGGTCGTGGCGCTCGACGTCGGCTTCCAGGATGGTGTCCAGAACGCTGACCGGCGTGGCGGGGTGTTCCTGATCGACCGAGCCGATGCGGGCGGTCTTGGGCAGGGAGATTTCGTCGCCGTTGGCGGCCAGCTCGCCCAGGATCAGCTTGAACAGGGTCGACTTGCCGATGCCGTTGCGGCCGACCAGCCCGACCTTGGACCCCGGCGGCAGGCTGACGGAGGCGTCGTCCAGGAACTCTCGGCCCCAAGCGTTGTAGGTCAGGTTTTTGATCTGCAGCATGGGATCCGGAACGAAAAAGGCTTACAAGCGGGGATATTGGAAAGATGTGCGGCGCTCGCTATAAGCCGCCGACCCTCAAACACCCAAACAAGAAGTCACTCCCATGACCGAACGCACGTTCTCGATCATCAAGCCCGACGCCACGCGCCGCAACCTGACGGGCGCCATCAACGCCGTCATCGAAGGCGCCGGCCTGCGCATCGTCGGCCAGCGCCGCATCAAGCTGACCGAAGCCCAAGCCAAGAAATTCTATGAAGTGCACGCCGAGCGTCCCTTCTACGGCGAACTGGTGTCGCAGATGATCGCCGAGCCGGTGGTCGTGCAGGTGCTGGAAGGCGACAACGCCGTCGCCAAATACCGCGAAGTCATGGGCGCCACCAACCCGAACGACGCCGCTGAAGGCACCATCCGCAAGCTGTTCGCCCTGTCGATCGGCGAGAACTCGGTCCACGGTTCGGACTCGCTGGAGAACGCCAAGATCGAGATCGAGCAGTTCTTCACGGACGCCGACATCGTCGGCTGATGCTGAAGGGCCGCGCTCGTCGGCCCTTCGGGACCTCCCGACCCGACGCGGTTTGGTTTTCTGAGCCGCAGTCAAAAGGCTTCGCCCTTTCGACCCGACGCGGCTTGATCGTTTGCGGTCAAGCTGTGTGACAATTCGGCCCGCTCCCGGAACCGGGGGCGGGCCGTTTCGTTTTCACGGTCTCGTTACGCTCGCTCGCAACAATAAGGATGACCGCCATGAAGACGATGCTGAAGCTTGCCCCTGTGCTGGGCCTGACGGCTCTGCTTGCCGCCTGCGGCACCACCACGGAACAACGCGCCGCCACGGGCGCCCTGGGCGGTGCGGTCGCTGGTCAGGCGATCGGCGGCAACACCGGCGCGACCGTCGCCGGGGGCGTCATCGGCGCCGTGGCCGGCGCGGCCACCACGCCGAAGAAGCCCAACGAGTAACCGCTTTCCTCCCCACAAAGTGGGGAGGGGGACCACGAAGTGGTGGAGGGGCGAGCTGGGGCGGGCGATTAATCCCAGCTCAGCGGAAACAAGCGGCCCCTCCGTCTCGCCACCTTCGGCGCCGATCCACTTCCCCATGGAATGGGGAGGAGAAAAAAGGGCGTCGGCTTTGCGGCCGACGCCCTTTCCTTTGTCCGTCGCCGGGCGCGCCGGCTACCAGATCCGGGCGCGCTTTTCGGGGGCGATGTATTGCGCCTGATCCGGGGTGACGCCGAAGGCGGCGTACCAGGCGTCGATGTTGCGCGGCGGAGTGGCGGCGCGGGCCATGCCGGGCGAGTGGGGATCGGTGGTCAGCTGCTCTTTCAGAGCCTCTTCACGCGACTTCTCGCGCCACACCTGGGCCCAGCCCAGGAAGACGCGCTGTTCGCCGGTCAGTCCGTCGATCACCGGGGCCGGTTGACCGTTCAGGCTGCGCTTATAGGCGTCCAGCGCCATCAGCAGGCCGCCCAGGTCGGCGATGTTCTCCCCCATGGTCAGCTCGCCGTTGATGTGCGTGCCGGGGACCGGCTCCTGGGCGGCGTAGATGGCGCCCAGGGTCTTGGCGCGCTCCTCGAAGCGGGCGGCGTCCTCCGGCGTCCACCAGTCGCGCAGCACGCCGTTGGCGTCGGTCTTGCGGCCCTGATCGTCGAAGCCGTGGGTGATCTCATGGCCGATCACGGCGCCGATGCCGCCGTAGTTGACCGCCGGATCGGCGTTCGGATCGAAGAAGGGCGCCTGCAGGATGGCGGCCGGGAAGACGATCTCGTTGCGCGGCGGGTTGTAATAGGCGTTCACCGTCTGGGGCGTCATGCCCCATTCCAGCGGATCGACCGGCTGGCCGATCTTGCTGCGGTTCCAGGCCCAGTCGAAGGCGGAGGCGCGCTCGACGTTGCCGTAGAGGTCGCCCGCCGTCAGCTCCAGCCCGTCATAGCTGCGCCACTTCTCGGGATAGCCGATCTTCACGCCGAACTTGGACATCTTCAGCAGGGCCTGCTCGCGGGTGGCGTCGCTCATCCAGTCGAGGGCCTTCAGGCGCTCGGTCATGGCGGCGCTGAGATTGGCGACCAACTGCTCCATCTGCGTCTTGGACGAGGCGGGGAAGTGCAGGCGGACGTATTCCTGGCCCAGAACCTCGCCCAGCTGGCCGTCGACCAGGACCACGCCGCGGTTCCAGCGCGGACGGTTCTCAGGCTGGCCGCGCAGGGTCTTGCCGCGGAACTCGAAGCGTGAGTCGACGAAGGCGTCGGACAGATAGGGGCTGGCCTGATCGACGGTCTGGAAGGCCTGCCAGGCCTTCAGCGTCTCGATCGGCGCATCGGCGAACACCTGGGCGATGCCTGGGACGGCGGTGTTCTCCATCAGCACCAGGGTCGGCACGGTCTCGACCTTGGACGCCTGCAGGAAGGCGGCCCAGTCGAAGCCCGGCGCGAAGGTCGCCAGTTGCGCAGCCGGGGTCGGGTTGTAGATCTTGTCGATCTGACGACGCTCGACCGTGGTCCAGTGCTTCTCTGCGACCTTGGTCTCGAAGGCCAGGATGTCGGCGGCGGCCTGCGCCGGGTTGTCCCAGCCTGCGGCGGTCAGAGCGCGCGTGACATAGGCGACGTAGGCTTCACGCTGGGGGGCGAAGTCCGGTTTCAGGTAATAGTCGCGGTCCGGCAGGCCCAGGCCGCCCTGACCCAGATAGGCCGAGTTGACGTTCGGGTCCTGCAGATCCTCGAACACGGCCACCCCGAACAGGGAGCCGCCGAAGCCTTCGTGGCTGGCGCCCATCAGGCGGGCCATGTCGCTGTGGTTCGCCACGGCGCGGATGGCGGCCAGGTCGGCGGCCAGGGGCTGGGCGCCCAGCTGGTTGACGCGGGCCTCGTCCATGAAGCTGGCGTACAGGGCGCCGACCTTCTGGGCGTTGGCGTTGGTCGGGTTGGCGGCGCTGGCCTCGATGATGGCGCGCAGCTGGGCCTGCGAGTTCTCATACAGGACGTCGAAAGGACCGAAGCGGGCCTTGTCGGACGGAATCTCGGTGTTCTTCAGATAGACGCCGTTGGCGTAGGCGTTGAAGTCGTCGCCCGGCTTCACCGTCAGGTCGCGGCCGTCCAGGTCGAAGCCCCAGGGCTTGATCTCGGGCGCGGTGGAGGCCGCCGTCGAGGCGTGGGCGTGTTGAGCGAGGGTCGGTTGAGCCGTGAAGGCGAGGGCGACGGCCATGGCGGCGGCGCCCATCAGGCGGGTTTTCATCATCGGGTCTTTCCCAGTGGTGCAGACGTGCGCGATAGCGCGGTCAGGAAGGCGCGTTCGTGCTTGCGGGCAAACTGCGCCTGCGTGCGACCGGCTGTCGCATTAAAAATCGTTAAGGTTTCGGAGCGTTCAGAAATTTCATCAGAATTTGGGGGTAAAGCTGATGTTCCGCCGCCTTGACCCGCTCGGACAGAATTTCAGCCGTATCGCCGGGCAGGATGGGCACGCGCGCCTGGCCCAGGGCGGGGCCTTCGTCCACGCCCTCGGTGACGATGTGGACGGTGCAGCCCGCCTCCTGGTCGCCCGCTTCTAGGGCGCGGGCGTGGGTGTTCAGGCCGGGATAGAGCGGCAGCAGCGACGGGTGGATGTTGAGCATCCGGCCCGCCCACCCGCGCACCAGCCACGGCGTCAGCAGGCGCATATAACCGGCCAGGGCCACGACCTGAACGCCATGTTCGCGCAGCAGGGCGTCCACGGCGCGTTCGTGCGCCTCTCTATTCTTGCCGAAGGGGGCGTGTTCGACGGCGACCGCCTGAACGCCCAGCGCCCGCGCCTTGTCCAGACCGGCGGCGTCCGCGATGTTGGAGACCGCCAGCACGACTTCATACGGCGCATCCGGCGCCTGTCCCGCCTCGATCAGGCTGACCATGTTCGATCCGGTCCCGGAGATCAGGACGGCGACACGGGTTTTGGCGACGGACATGGGCGGCTCACGCGTGGAAGATGGCGTGACTGCCATGCGGCCCCGAAGGCGACTTAGCAAGAGGGGCGGCAGGGTCGAGGGGAAGGGCGCAGCGCCGCCGAACCATTGTTGCTGAACCGACGTAAACTCCGTTGCTTCTTCGGAAACAGCGGCGTTAGCGTCCATGCGCCGGGGGAGTCCGGCATCCAAGGGGGGAGTATCCTATATGCGTCGTCTGTTGACCGCCGCCTGCGCAGCGGCCCTGTTGGCCGCGCCGGCCGTTTCCATGGCTCAGGAAGCCGCGTCCAGCGGCGGCTCGGGGCCGGTCCGCTCGGCCTCTGATCGCCTGCGCAACGTCACCGCCGAACAGATCGAAAAGAACTGGGCGCGCGCCACGGCCGATGAATCGGAAGTGACCACCAGCCACTCGATCAACGCCCACGGCCGCACCCTGCGCTACAAGGCGACGGCGGGCACGCTGACGGTCCGCAATGACGCGGGCATGCCGACGGCCAGCCTCTTCTATGTGGCCTATACGCTGGACGGGCAGCCGGTCGGTCGTCGTCCGATCACCTATATGTTCAACGGCGGGCCGGGTTCGCCGACGGTGTGGCTGCACATGGGCGCGTTCGGCCCGATGCGGGTCCAGACCGATGAGCCGGTGGTCGAACGCCCGGCGCCGTTCAACCTCGCGCCCAACGACATGACCCTGCTGGACAAGACCGACCTGGTCTTCATCGACATGGTCGGCGCCGGCTATTCGCGTCCGCTGGGCGAGACGCCGGGTTCGGCCTTCTGGGGCGTGGATCAGGATGCGGACACCTTCGCCCGCGCCATCATGCGTTACACGACCAAGTTCGACCGCTGGTCCAGCCCGAAATACGTTCTGGGCGAAAGCTACGGCACCCTGCGCGCCGGCGCCCTGGTGCACCAGTTGGAAGATCGCGGCATGTCGCTGAACGGCGTGGTGCTGCTGTCGTCGATCATGAACTACGGCGTGCGCCAGCCGGGCTATCCGCAGAACTTCGTCACCCTGCTGCCGACCTATGCGGCCACGGCCTGGTATCACAACAAGATCCCGAACAAGCCCAGCCTGGAAGAACACGTCCAGCGCGCCCGCGAATTCGCCATCGGCCCCTATGCGGCGGCCCTGTCGAAGGGACACCTGATCTCGGACGCCGAGCGCGCTCAGATCGCCCAGCAGATGAGCGCCCTGATCGGCATTTCGCCGACGGTGCTGGATCAGGCCAACCTGCGCCTTGAGCTCAGCCCCTTCCGCAAGGAACTGCTGCGCGACCGTCGCCAGACGATCGGCCGTCTGGACACGCGTTACCTGGGCATGGACGCCAGTGCTGTGGGCGGCTCGCCCGAGGAAGACCCGTCCAGCAGCGCCATCACCGGGGCCTATTTCAGCATCTTCCGCGACTACATCGCCACGACGCTGAACTACCGCACCGATGTGGATTACCGCCAGTCGGCACGCGGCCTGCCGGGCTTCAACTGGGACTGGAGCCACCGTCCGCCGGTCGGCGGTCCGCAGACCACGCCGAACACGGCCGTCGACCTGGCCACCGCCATCCGCCGCAATCCGCACATGAAGGTGCTGGCGCTGAACGGCTATTACGACGCCGCCACGCCGTTCTTCAGCACGGAATACGACCTGGCCCAGATGATGCTGGAGCCGCACCTGCGCCGGAACCTGGAGTTCACCTACTATGAAGGCGGCCACATGATGTACACGGCCCGCCCGGCGCTGGAGCAGCTCTACACCGACATGGCCAAATTCTACGACGAGACGGTCAACGGCGGCCTGCGCTGATCCCGGCGACAGTCTGAAATGAAGAAGGCCCCGGTCAGCGCGACCGGGGCCTTATTCGATGGGTCTGGGTTTTCGCTCTTATCCCCGTCTCCACGCCGTCATCCTCGGGCTTGACCCGAGGATGACGGAGGATGAAAGACCGGTGAGCGCGTGTGGATCAGGCCGCCTGAAGCTGCCCGCAGACGAAGGCCGTCTCGCCCGCGTTCAGCAGGGCGGCCAGCACCGGCTCGACGTTCTCGGGCGCGACGATCAGGATGAAGCCGACGCCGCAGTTGAAGGTGCGGCGCATCTCGTGGTCCGAAATGCCGCCCGTCTCAGCCAGCCATTGGAAGACGTCGGGCATGGGCCAGGCGTCCCAGTCGAAGCTGGCCTCAAGGCCATCGGCGATGCAGCGCGGCGGGTTTTCGATCAGGCCGCCGCCCGTGATGTGGGCCGCGCCCTTGATCAGGTCGGCCTTCATCAGCGGCAGGACCGGCTTCACATAGATGCGGGTCGGCTCCATCAGCGCCTGGGCCAGGGACAGGTCCTTGGCGAAGGGGGCGTCGTCGCCCCAGGCCAGACCGGACTTCTCGACCACCTTGCGGATCAGGGAATAGCCGTTCGAGTGCGGCCCTGAGGAGGCCAGGCCGATGATGACGTCGCCGGCCTTCTGCTGGTCCAGATAGGGCAGGACCTTGCCGCGCTCGACCGCGCCGACCGAGAAACCGGCCAGATCATAGTCGCCGCCCGAATACATGCCCGGCATTTCGGCCGTCTCGCCGCCGACCAGGGCGCTGCCCGACTGGCGGCAGCCCTCGGCGATGCCGGCCACGACGCGGCGCGCGGCGTCCACGTCCAGCCTGCCCGTGGCGTAGTAGTCCAGGAACATCAGCGGCTCGGCGCCCTGCGCCAGCAGGTCGTTGACGCACATGGCGACCAGATCGACGCCCACGCCGTCGTGACGGCCGGTCTCGATGGCGATCTTCAGCTTGGTGCCCACGCCGTCCGTCGTCGTGACGATCAGCGGATCTTCGAAACCGGCGGCCTTCAGGTCGAACAAGGCGCCGAAACCGCCCAGAGAGGCCTCTGCGCCGGGGCGGCGGGTGGACTTGGCCAGCGGCTTGATGGCGTCGACCAGCTGCTCGCCGGCGTCGATGTCCACACCTGCGTCGGCGTAGGTCAGACCGCTTTTTTGGGCCTCAGGGGTGTCGCTCATCGGTCACGGCTCGAAATCGGGGGCGAAAATATGTCGCGGCGCTCTTGCCACGACGGCGTCGCGCGGGGCTATAGCATCGGAATGACGCTAATCACCACCAATGACGCGCTGATCGCCTTCTGCGATCGTCTGGCCAAGGCCCCGTACATCACCGTCGATACGGAATTCATGCGGGAAACCACCTACTGGCCCAAGCTGTGCCTGATTCAGGCGGCGGTCTCGCCGTCCGACGCCGCCATCATCGACCCGATGGCCGAGGGGCTGGATCTTGAGCCCTTCCTCGACATCCTGCGCGACGAATCGATTCTGAAGGTCTTCCACGCGGCCCGGCAGGACGTGGAGATCTTCAACAAGCTGGGCGCCATGCCGCGTCCGCTGTTCGACACCCAGGTCGCCGCCATGGCCGCCGGGTTTGGCGATCAGGTCAGCTATGAACAGCTGGTCCGCCAGATGCTGCGCCAGGAGCTGGACAAGGGCAGCCGCTTCACCGACTGGGCGCGCCGCCCGCTGTCGGAGGCGCAACTGACCTATGCGCTGGGAGACGTGACGCACCTGTCGGCGCTGTATCCCAAACTGCGCGACCGGTTGCAGAAGGAAGGCCGCCTGGACTGGGTCATGTCGGAAATGGGCGCGGTCACCGACCCGGCGCTGTACGACACCTCGCCCGAGAACGCCTGGAAGCGTCTGAAGCCGAAGAAGTTCAACGCCAAATACCTGGCGGGTTTCGTCGCCACGGCCGTGTGGCGCGAGCGCGCGGCGCAGGAGCGCGATCAGCCGCGCGGCCGCATCCTGAAGGACGAGGCCATCGACGAGATCGCCGTCCAGACGCCGACCGACCCGGACGCCTTCAATCGTCTGCGTTCGGTGCCCAAGGGCTTCGGCGGCTCGCGTCTGGGGCTGGAGCTGGCGGCGGAACTGAAGCGCGTCCTGGCCGACCCGGAAGCTCATGCGCCCAAGCTGGAGCGCCCGGCCAACAGCCAGCCCGCGCCGCCCTCGGTGGTGGAGCTGCTGAAGGTGCTGCTGAAGGCCAAGAGCGACAACGCCGGCGTGGCCGCCAAGCTGATCGCCACGGTGTCGGACCTCGAAAAGATCGCCCTGAACGACAATGCGGACATCGAGGCCATGAAGGGCTGGCGCCGCGAACTGTTCGGCGAAGACGCTCTGAAGCTGAAAAAGGGCGAGATCGCCCTGGTGCTGAACGGCGCCCGCGTCGAAGTGGTCGAGATCGAGGGGTAGCCCTTTCTCCCTCCCCTTCAAGGGGAGGGTGGTCGCGAAGCGACCGGGTGGGGAGGGCTGGGTGATCGGCCCTCAGCGCTTGAATAGCCTTGCCGCCCCCACCCGGCTTCGCCTTTCAGGCTCAGCCACCCTCCCCATGAAGGGGAGGGAGATGCGTTGCGCTAGATCTTCAGCGTCAGATCCATCGCTTCCGCCAGCGCCTTGGCGCGCCGTTTCGTCTGTTCGCCCAGCAGCATGTCGGCGTAGCCGTTGGCGGCGGTGACGCGCAGGGCGCCTTTCTCGACCGTGGCGGCGGCGTTGGCCAGCAATTGCGGCGAGCGGCCCGACAGGTCGCAGGCCAGCCGCATAGCCAGCCCCAGGGCTCGCGCGCGCTTCTGGCCCTTTTCCGACAGCAGGCGCTCGACCGTTTCGGGCGCCGGCGTGCGCGCCTCGCCGCCGTAGCGGGCGTTCATCGCCACGGCCATGAAGGCGCGCTCGGCGTGGGTCTGGCCGGGAATGGGCGACCATAGAACCTGATCGAACACCAGGCTGACGCGGTGGTCGGGGTGCAGACGCGCGCCCAGGTCCGCCAGACGGCACACCGAGGAGGTCAGCAGGGCGTCGCGCTCCTCTCCGAACACTTCGGGCAGGGCGGAGACCACGGACTGCAGCCAGCCGTCCAGGGCGCGGGGCAGGGCCGGGTCCACGCCCTGACGGCCGCCCCAGGCCGAACACCCGGCCAGCAGGGGATCGACCACGCGCATGGCGGGGTCCATGCCGTGATACAGCAGTCCCTCGCGAACGCCCCAGGCCGAGAAGCTGACCGAGGTCAGCCCCAGGCGGTCGATCAGCCCCTCCAGCACCAGGGCGGCGTAGGGCAGGGTCTCGGCGCGGCGCTTGGACAGGCCGGGCAGCTTCTCCAGCGAGGCGCGGGACTGGCGCGCGACCAGCCGGGCCATGTCGCGGGCGTCGGCTGCGCTCATGGCGTATTGGTGGACGATGCGGATCGGATGCTCGACCATCGCCATATGCATCTGAGCCAGGCTGCGCCAGGCGCCGCCGACGGCGTAGAGCGTCGGCGTGGCGTAATGGTCCTCGATCGGCTCCAGCCGCTTGGCGATGCGGCCGCGCAGGCGGTCGGCGTCGAAGCCCCTGTCGTCCAGCAGGGCGAAGGGCCCCAGCGGCAGGGTCACGCCCGGGCCGCGCGGACCGTCGCCGATCCGCGTCAGCTCCAGACTGGCGCCGCCCATGTCGGCGGCCACGCCGCGCGCGCCGGGGTCGCCTGCCAACACGCCCAGCGCCGAATATTTCGCCTCTTCCTCGCCGTTGAGGACGCGGATGCGCAAGCCCGTCTCGGCGGCTACGCGCTCGCAGAATTCGGGGCCGTCCTCGGCCTGACGCACGGCGGCGGTGGCGGCGACCAGCACCTGATCGGGCTGGACGCCCTCGATCACGGCGGCGAAGCGGCGCAGCGCCGTCATGGCCATGACCACGCCTGGCTCAGACAGGCGCCGGGTGGCCGCCAGGTCGCGACCCAGACCCGCCAGAACCTTTTCGTTGAACATGGTCCAGACGGCCCGGCCTTCCAGTCGGTACAGCACCAGACGCACCGAGTTGGAGCCGATGTCGATGACGGCGATTTGCTTCGATTCGTATTCGCGCTCGGGACTCATCAGCGGCGCTTCCGCGGCTTGAGGCCCGGATAGGACAGGGCGCCGGGGAGGGTCTTCACCTTGCGGCCGCGCCCCGACAGGCTGGGGTTGGTCATGAAGTATTTGTGCGCCGAGAAGGGCCGTTCGGACCCGCTGGGGACCACCCGTCGATAGGAGCCGTCAGGCTCCAGCACCCAGCTCTGGGCGTCGTCTTTCAGGTTGGCGACCATGATCTGGTCGAGCACCTGGTCGTGAACGGTGGCGTTCAGGATCGGCGTCATCACCTCGACGCGGCGTTCCAGGTTGCGCGGCATCCAATCGGCCGAGGAGATGTAGACCCGCGCCCGGTTGCTGGGCAGGTCGTGGCCGTTGGCGAAGGCGACGATGCGGCTGTGCTCCAGGAAGCGGCCGACGATCGACTTGACCCGGATGTTCTCCGACAGGCCCGGCACCCCGGGGCGCAGGCAACAGATGCCGCGGATGACCAGTTCGATGCGCACGCCCCATTGGCTGGCGCGATAAAGGGCGTCGATGATCTCGGGATCGACCAGGGCGTTCATCTTGGCCCAGATGGCGGCGGGCTTGCCCTTGGCGGCGGCCGACATCTCCTTGCCGATCATCTCGATCAGGCTGGTCTTCATGTTCAGCGGGGAGACGACCAGAGCCTCCAACTCGTCCGGCGCGGCATAGCCGGTGATGTAGTTGAACACCCGCGTGGCGTCCCGGCCCAGCGCGGGATCGCAGGTGAACAGGCTGAGGTCGGTGTAAATCTTGGCCGTGACCGGGTGATAGTTGCCGGTGCCGAAGTGGCAGTAGGTGCGCAAGGATTCGCCCTCCCGCCTCACGACGACGCTCATCTTGGCGTGGGTCTTGTACTCGACGAAGCCGAAGACGACGTGGACGCCCGCCCGCTCCATCTGGCGCGCCCAGCGCAGGTTGGCTTCTTCGTCGAAGCGGGCCTTCAGCTCCACCAGGGCGGTGACGTTCTTGCCGTTCTCGGCCGCCTCGATCAGGGCGGCGACGATGGGGCTGTCCTTGGAGGTGCGATACAGGGTCTGCTTGATGGCGATGACGTGCGGGTCGCGCGCCGCCTGACGCAGGAACTGCACCACCACGTCGAAGCTCTCGAACGGGTGGTGGATCAGCATGTCCTTTTCGCGCACCGCCGCGAAGATGTCGCCGCCGTTATCGCGCACCCGCTCGGGATAGCGGGGCTCATAGCCCTTGAACTTCAGGTCGGGATGGCCGCCGGGGATCAGTTCGGAGAGCTGGGCCAGGCCGAGCATGCCGTCGACCAGCACCACGTCCTGCGGCTGGGCGTGCAGCTGGGCGATGATGAAGTCGCGCAGGTCGTCGGGCATGTCCGCCTGAATCTTGATGCGGACGACCGAGCCCATGCGGCGCTGCTTCAGCGCCTCTTCGAACTCCATGACCAGGTCTTCGGCTTCTTCCTCGATCTCGATGTCGGAATCGCGGATCAGGCGGAACAGGCCCTTTTCCAGGATCTCGCAGCCCGGGAACATGTGGTCGATGAACAGCAGCAGCAGGTTTTCCAGCGAGACGTAGCGCGTCCGTCCCGGCGTCGAACGCCCGTCCGTCGCCAGCGCCCAGAAGCGCCGCACCTGCGTCGGCACCGGCACCAGGGCGTAGAGGACGCGGTTGTCGCTGTTGCGGCGCAGCTTCAGCGCCAGGGAGAAGCCCAGGTTCGGCAGGAAGGGGAAGGGGTGCGCAGGGTCGATCGCCATCGGCGTCAAGACGGCGAAGAGCTGGTTCAGGAACTCCGGCTCAAGCCGCTCGCGCTCGGTCTTGGTGATGCGGGCGCGCTCGACGATCTCGATCCCGGCGGCGGCCATCTCCTTGCGCAGGACGCGCCACTGGCGCTGCTGTTCGGCCATCAGGCCGCCCGCCGCCGCATTGACCTGCTCTAACTGCTCGGCCGGCGTCAGGCCGTCGGGCGAGACGACGCGGATGCGCTCACGGACCTGACCCTTCAGGCCAGCCACGCGGGTCATGAAGAACTCGTCCAGGTTGTTGGCCGAGATGGACAGGAAGCGCACGCGCTCCAGCAGGGGGTGGCCCTCGTTGGCGGCCTCTTCCAGCACCCGGCCGTTGAAAGCCAGCCACGACAGCTCGCGGTTGATGAAGCGCTCGGGCGAGGCCATCAGCGCCTCGGACAGCTTAAGTTGCGGCGCGCGCGAGGAGGGGACTTCCTCACCGGTGGTGTCGACGGCGATGGGCGCGATATCGGTCATGATTCCGTTGTCGCGCGCGCCTGTGACGGCTGCAACCGCGATTGTGTCGCGGCGGGCGGACTTTGGAACGCTACCTGCAATTCCGCTCATCCCGGCGGACGCCGGGACCCAGTGCTTTGGCTACAAACTCACGCGTGTATTGGTGAGCAGGTTTTTTAGTGGGGCGTCTGAGGCTCTTACTGGATCCCGGCGTCCGCCGGGATGAGCGGTGGTGGAGGGGCGCTTATTCCCCGTCCAGCACCTGGCGAGCCAAAACGCGCGTTACGGGACGGTGCAGGGCGTCCAGGCGGTCGACCACGGCCTCGGCGGCGTCGGCCGAGCGGTCGATCCGGCGGACCAGATACTCGATCAGTTCATCGGCCGGGGTAATGTTCCGGCTGGCGAAGGCGCGGCGCAGCATGGCGGCGAAGACGACGTCGTCGGGCGCCTCGATCCCGACGGTGCGGATGGCGTTCAGGCGCGAGCGCAGGTCGGGCAGGTCCGTCGCCCAGGCGCCCGGCGGATCGCGCGACACCAGCAGCAGGGCGCCGCCGCCCGACTGCGTCAGGTTGATAAGGTGGAACAAGCTCTCGTCATCGGCGTCCTGGGCGTCGTCCAGCAGGACGGGGCGGCCTTCCAGCTCCAGCGGGTCGACCAGGGCCGCCTCGGCGCCGTGCAGGGCGATGGCGCCGGTGCGCTCGACCCAGGCGGCGGCCAGGTGGCTCTTGCCGCAGCCCGCCGGCCCGAACAGGGCCAGCATGGCGCCGGGCGCTTCGGGCCAGACGGCCAGGGTCGCCACGCCTCCAGCGTTGGCTTCCGAGATCGCCAGGTCGGAGGCGCGCTGGGGCGTCTCCTGCTGCAGCGGCAGGCGCAGTTGACGGATCTCGGCGGCTGGGGCGTTCATGACGATGAACCCTAGCCGGGCGGGGATGCGGGCGTCTCTGTTGATAGGGCGGGATCTCGGGGACAACCGGCCTCGCCCTGTGGATGGCGTATCAGGGGCGTTTGAGGCGTCAGCCTTGACTTTCGGGGGCGATGATGGGCCTTTCCCCGCTCCTAATTCACGCTGTTCGACAGCCGTTTTCAGACGAAATCCGATCATGCACGCCTATCGCACCCACACCTGCGGCGCCCTCCGTTCGACGGATGCCGGCGCGAATGTTCGTCTGTCGGGCTGGGTCCACCGCAAGCGCGACCACGGCGGTCTGCTGTTCATCGACCTGCGCGACCACTACGGCCTGACCCAGCTGGTGCTGCACCCCGAAACGCCGGGCTTTGACATGGTCGAGCGCCTGCGCGCCGAGAGCGTCATCAAGATCGACGGCGAAGTGGTCCTGCGCGAAGGCTCGACTGTCAACGCCAACCTGCCGACCGGCGAGGTCGAGGTGCGCGTCCTGTCTCTGGAAGTCCTGTCGGAAGCGGCCGAACTGCCGATGCCGGTCTTCGGCGAGCAGGAGTATCCGGAAGAGATTCGCCTGAGCAACCGTTTCCTGGACCTGCGTCGCGAGCGTCTGCACAAGAACATCGTCCTGCGTTCGCGCGTCATCCAGTCGATCCGCACCCGCATGGTGGCCCAGGGCTTCCTTGAATATCAGACGCCGATCCTGACGGCCTCGTCGCCCGAAGGCGCGCGCGACTTCCTGGTGCCGAGCCGGATGCACCCGGGCAAGTTCTACGCCCTGCCGCAGGCCCCGCAGCAGTTCAAGCAACTGCTGATGGTGTCGGGCTTCGACCGCTACTTCCAGATCGCGCCCTGCTTCCGCGACGAGGATCTGCGCGCTGACCGTTCGCTGGAGTTCTACCAGCTGGACGTGGAAATGAGCTTCGTCACGCAGGAAGACGTCTTCCAGGCGATCGAGCCGCTGATGCACGGCCTGTTCACCGAGTTCGGCGAGGGCAAGCCGGTCTCGCCGATCGACGACGTGAAGACCTTCACCAACGACTTCGGTCAGACGATGGAGCACAAGGGCTTCGAGCGCCTGACGTTCGCCCAGTCGATGAAGTGGTACGGCAGCGACAAGCCGGACCTGCGCAACCCGATCAAGATGCAGGACGTGTCGGACCATTTCCGCGATGGCGGTTTCGGCCTGTTCGCCAAGATCCTGGGCGCGGACGAAAAGAACGCCGTCTGGGCCATCCCGGCGCCCACGGGCGGTTCGCGCGCCTTCTGCGACCGCATGAACTCCTGGGCGCAGGGCGAGGGCCAGCCGGGCCTGGGCTACATCTTCTGGTCGGACGATCAGCAGTCGTGGGGCGGCCCGATCGCCAAGAACCTGGGTCAGGAGCCGACGCAGGCCCTGATGACCTCGCTGGGCCTGGGCCAGGGCGACGCCGCCTTCTTCACCGCCGGCGACCCGGCCGTCTTCGCCAAGTTCGCCGGCCTGGCGCGCACCCGCGTCGGCACCGAGCTGAAGCTGGTCGACGAGGATCAGTTCAAATTCTGCTGGATCGTCGACTTCCCGATGTTCGAATGGTCGGAAGAAGAGAAGAAGGTCGACTTCAGCCACAACCCCTTCTCGATGCCGCAGGGCGGCATGGAGGCGCTGGAGACTCAGGATCCGCTGACCATCCGCGCCTATCAGTACGACATCGTCTGTAACGGCTATGAGCTGTGCTCGGGCGCGATCCGGAACCACAAGGCCGAGATCATGCTGAAGGCCTTCGAGATCGCCGGCTACGACGCCTCGGTGGTCGAGGAGCAGTTCGGCGGCATGCTGAACGCCTTCCGCTACGGCGCGCCGCCGCACGGCGGCCTAGCGCCGGGCATCGACCGCATCGTCATGCTGCTGGCGGGCGAACAGGCGATCCGCGAGGTCATCGCCTTCCCGCTGAACCAGCAGGGTCAGGACCTGATGATGAACGCTCCGGCCGAAGTCGAGGAGCGTCAGCTGAAGGAGCTGTCGATCCGCACTCAGCTGCCGATCAAGGTCTGATCCAGGCGAGCGCCGAATTGGAAAAGGGAGGGGGCGACCCCTCCCTTTTTTGCATCCCGGCTTCAGTTGCCGGAAACGATCACCAGGTTGCGCTGGCGCGGCGGAATAGTGGGCGATGGCGGAGCCGGAGGGGCCGCTGGCGTGCGGATGACGCGCACGCCGCCGATGCGGCAGTTGCGGGCCGTCATGTCGCCGGGCAAGCGGGTGGCGGCGTCGCCGCAGGCTTCGGACACCTGATCGGCGCTGAGCCCGCGCGCCCGGGTCAGGTCCAGACCGCGAATGTCCGTGCGGCGCATGGAGGCGCCGCGAAAATCGGCGCGGGTGAAGTCGCCGCCGGACAGGCGGGCGCTGTCCAGATCGGCGCCCCGGAAGGAGGCCCCGCTGAAGTTGCCGCCGGTCAGGTTCGAGGCCTTGATGTCGGCGTTTCCGAAGTCGGCGCCGCTGGCGTTGACGTTGGCCAGGGTGGCGCCGAAAATCTCGGCGTCGTTGAGGCGGGCGCGGGTCAGGTTGGCGCTGTTCATGTTCACGCCCTGAAGCTCGGCCCCGCTCAGATTGGCGCCGCTCAGGTCGACGCGGATCAGCACGGCGCCCGTCGCTTCGGCGCCCATCAACTGGACGCCGGTCATCTTGGCGTTGGTGAAGTTCGAGCCGACCATTTCAATGCCGCGCATGTCGGCCCGGCTGAAGTCCGCCCCTGTGAAGTTGGAGCCGACCAGTTCAGCGCCGCGCAGATTGGCGCCGACAAGAGTGGCCTGGGCGAAGTTGGCGCCGGTCAGGGTGGCGCCCGACAGGTCGCGGCCCGACAGTTCGCAACGCGTGCAGCTTCCGCCCAGCGACACCATGCGGGCCACGTCGCGATCCTGGGCCCAGGTCATCTCCACGGCGCCGGCCAAGGCGGGGGCGGCCGCCATCAGTCCCGTGAGGGCTGAGGCGGCGAGGGCCAGACGGCGCAGGGGAGAAATCGAGCGTTTCATCACCCTTATTGAATGCGCCTTAGTCGGTAAAAACCCTACTTAAATCGCGGTAACGAAGGCGACGCTCAACAGGCGGGAATGCGTAGGCCAGAAGGCAGAACCGTGTTCTGGTCGCCGCAGGCCTGATTGAGCTGCGACTGGGTCAGGCCGCGCGCGCGCGCCATTTCGGCGCCCGACAGATTGGTCCCGTTCAGCTTGGCCCCGGTGAAGGAGGCGCCTTCCAGAAAGGTCCCCACGAAGCTGGCGTTGGTCAGGTCGGCGCCGTTGAAGTTCGAACTGGACAGGACCGCGCCATAGGCCTCGACATCGCGCAGGTCAGAGCGGCTGAAGTTGGTGCGGTTCATCACCGACAGGCTGATGTCGGCTTGACGGATGCGCGCGCCGGACAGGTTCAGGCCGGTGCGCTCCATGCCGGAAAAGTCGCCCTGAAACAGGTTGCAGCCGGGGCAGGAGGCGCCGCGACGCACCTGGGCGATCTGCGAGGCGTTCTGCGCCGAGGTCGGCAGGGCCGTCAGGGTCAGGCCGACGGCGGCGAGAAGGGCGATTGCGGGACGGATCATGCGAATGGCTCCAGGCTTTGCGCCTGTTGCAGCAAGAAGCGGGCCGCCGTTTCGGGACAGTGCGTCCCGTTTCAACCCTGAACCTTGGGCGCCGCGCCGCAGGAACCGCACGCGGGCGTCCCGCTCCGATCCGTCAGCATCAGGTCGCCGCACTCAGGGCAGGGGCCGGCCTGAACCTGCGGCGTGGCGCGCGGCGACGGCTCCTTGCGGCCGAACGGGGCGACGATCAGGTTGTCGGGCGCTGCGCCCCGCGCGAAGCCCTTGGAGATGAAGCGGGCGGCGGGCACGGGCTGGGGCGTCTCAGCCGGAACGCCGTCCATGCCGTCCAGATTGGCGGCCTCGGGCGTGACCTGGGCCAGTTCGCGCCGGTCCAGATAGGAGACGCCCAGCTCGCGGAACACATAGTCGAGGATGGAGGTCGCCGAGCGGATGGAATCATTGCCCGTGACCCGCCCCGACGGCTCGAACCGGGTGAAGACGAAGGCGTCGACGAACTCGTCCAGCGGCACGCCGTATTGCAGGCCGATGGAGATGGCGATGGCGAAGTTGTTCATCATCGAGCGGAAGGCGGCGCCTTCCTTATGCATGTCGATGAAGATCTCGCCCAGTTCGCCGTCTTCGTATTCGCCGGTGTGGATGTAGACTTTGTGGCCGCCCACTGAGGCCTTCTGGATATAGCCCTTGCGGCGATCGGGCAGGCGGCGGCGGGTGCGGTCGCGCTCGATCACCTTTTCGACCACGCGCTCGACGGTGCGGGGCGCGGGCTCTGGGGCGGGGGCCGCTTCGGCGCGGCGTGGAGCCTCGACCTCGGGCAGGCGCAGGCGGAAATCGGCAGGGGGCTGGGCGCGGCGCAGGACTGCGGCGCGACGACCGTCCAGCGCGGCATCGGCCAGGGCGCGGGCCAGATCCAGACGATCAGCGCGCCAGTCCAGCGTGACGGGCGCCAGGTCGGGCGCGTCGCTGAACGGCTCAATGGCGCGGCGCAGGCCGGCTTCCAGCGCCTTGCCGGATTGCGAAAGCAGCTGCCGCAGAGCCTCGGGCGCTTCAGCCCAGTCGGACAGGTCGGGGCGGCCGAAGACATAGTCCGCCGCAGCCCTGATCGCCGCCTCGTCAAAGCCCAGGCGCGGCAGCAGGGCTTCGCCCGGCGCCAAAGTCAGGCCCAGCACGTCGCCGATGAACCCCTCGTCCAGCACAGGCGGAGCGAAGGCGGCGGCGAAATTCTCGACCGAGGACAGGGCGCGCTCGATCCCTTCGAGCTCCAGGTCGGTGAAGCCCAGTTCGCGCAGGCGGGCGTGGTTGACGCCGGGCGCCTCGGCCAGGGTGCGGCGGCCGAACAGGTGGCGCTCGGCGGCCTCGACATCAGCGCCCGCGCGGGTCAGGGCGACGGCCAGCGCCGGGCGCAGGCGACGTTCGACCTCGCCGTCCGCCGTCTGCCAGACGTCCGTCGCCGTGAAGGGCGAGAGGCCGAGGCGCAAGGCCAGTTCGGCGTCGTCGGCGAACAGGCTGATGGCCGCATGGCGCCGCCCTTGGGCGTGCAGGGCATCGACCGGCTCGCCGCGTTCGGTCAGGGCGGCGAGGGTTTCGTCCTTCACCGCTTCCCACTCGGCGCAGGGGCCAAGGCGGGCGGCCAGATCGGCCGAGGCGGCGTTGGCGAGGCGCGCAACCTGAGCGGCCAGGGCGGCGGCGGGCAAGGCCGGTTCAGCGGCGTCCTGCGACACGGCCCAGTCGGCCAGACCGCTCAGACCAAGGGCGATGGGGCGCGCGGCGGCGCGGCGCTCCTGGACGTCCAGCGTCAGGTCCAGCGCCGTGACCAGCAGTTCGGCCAGGGCGGCCAGGGCCGAGTCGAACGCTTGCGGGAAGGCGGCGGCCAGCGCGGGCAGGTTGATCGCCGCGCGTGCGGCCACGGCTGCATCGGCGGCGGCGTCTGCGTCAGCGGGTGTGAAGGCGGCGGCGACAGGGCCTTCCAGGGCCGCCTCGGCCACGGCGAGCGCCAGAGGTCCGCCGGCGGCGGCCGTGTCTGGCTGGACCAGCACGATCAGGGGCGCCTGCGGGGCGTCCGCCGACGGCGCGGCGGTCGCCGATAGACCATCGCCCTTGATGGCGCGAAGGATGTCCGCATCAGCGGCGCCGCCCTGTCGCGCGACATGGGCGGCGCGGGTCAGGGCGGGGTTGGAGGCGGGGTCGGCGCAGGCGGCGGCGTCGCCCTCGCACCGCGCCACGGCGTCGGCGACGTTGGTCAGCGCTTGAGCCAGCGCCTCGGCTGCTTGACCGGCCAGCCGCTCGCGGCGCCAGGCGGCGGCCTGCTGCGCCAGACGGCGCTCGGCCTCGGGCTCGGACAGGTCCAGACGAAGGGCGGTTACGGCGGGCGTATCCGCATCGCTGACGGCGGCCAGACCCAGCAGGACCGCGCCCGTCAGTTCCGCCTCGAATCGGGCGCCCTCGGCGGCGTTGGCGAAGACCGCGCTGTTTTGCCCGGCGGCGGCGAGACGCGCCGCCCAGCTTTGCACGGCGCCGTTCAGGGGCAGGTCGGGGCGAGAGGAGGACGCGGCGGCCCAGTCCAGCCAGGCCTCGACCTGCACATCGGTCCAGGCGTCGGGCGCCAGCACCCTGTCGACGACGTCGGGGCGCTCGATCTCGCGCAGCGCGACGGGGACGGCGGCGGCCAGGGAAGCAAACAGGGGCTTGAAGCGCATCAGGCGTCTCCCACGCTGGAGGTGGAGCGTGTCCTGAAGACAACCTATCGGGCGATCATGACGGCGTTCAATAGATGTTGCGGCTGTCGTGGGTGTTGCCCACAAGATGTTGAGGTGTTTCCGATGCGCTCGACGCTGGACGTAAGGCGTCGCGGTTTCTATGATCGGCCCGCGCCGCCGGACCTCCCCGGGGCGGTGGATTCGAGTGAGTTCAACGACGTGCTGAGCAAGATCTTCACCTGGTGGAACGGCGCCACGATCGGCACCCTGTTCACCATTGGCAAACGCGGCCAGCAGGTCGGCACGGACGAGTTCGGCAACCGCTACTACGAATCCCGCGACACCGTCAGCTATGACGGTCGCAAGCGCCGCTGGGTCATCTATGACGGCTATGCCGAGGCGACCAAGGTGCCGCCGGAATGGCAGGGCTGGCTGCGCTACACCTATGACGAGACGCCGACTGAGCGCCCGCTGCCGCGTCAGGCGTGGGAAAAGGATCACCTTCCGAACATGACGGGCACGCCGATGGCGCGTCGTCCGCAAGGGTCGCTGGCCGCCCTGGGCCAACGCCCGGCCGCCACCGGCGACTATCAGGCCTGGAGCCCGGAATGAGCCTTCGCCATGTCCTGCTGGCCGGGGTGGTCGTCGCGGGACTGGCGATATCGGGCGCCGGCGTGGCCAGCGTCCTGATGGACCTGCCGCAGGACGCGACGCCCGCTCCGGCTGATCCTGTCGGGGACATGCTGCGCGACACCAACCGCACGCCGCTGCAGAATCCGCAGGGCCCGGCGACGCAAGCGCAGCAACCGGCGTCGTCCAATAGCCCGGCCATTGTGATGCCGACCGCGCCCGCCGCGACGCCCGCGACGCCCGTTATCGTCACGCCGGGCGAGGAAGTGGCGGTTCAGGAAGAGGCGCCGGACGAAATTCCGGTCGAAGAGGTCGCGCCTGCGCCCACGGAACCGGCCTCGCCGCCGGGAGTCCGTCAGCGTCGCCGCATCGCCGTCATCCAGGCGGTGGACAAGACCACGGCCGAGACGATGCGGTTCGAGGTCGAGGTGGGCGGCCGTCCGGTGCGGTTCGGCAGGACCCTGCTGTTCAAGGCCCGGGCCTGCGAGGTCTCGGCTTCTGACGAAATGACCGAGGACGCCATCGCCTATCTGGAGGTCGGCGTTCAACCGCGCGGTCTGGCGGCGCCGACCGAGGCGCGTCAGGTGTTCAAGGGCTGGATGTTCGCATCATCGCCCAGCGTCAGCGGCCTGCAGCACCCGGTCTATGACGCCTGGGTGGTGGGTTGTAAGGCGTAGGCCACGGCCTCGGCCCCGCTGAGGGGCGCCGTAAAGGCGTCCATGTCGGGCGCCGCCTGCAGAGCCCAGGGCAGCATACGCAAATAGGCCTCCTGCGGCGTCTCCACGGCGCCGAACTGGCCCAGGTGCTCGGTCAGGAACTGGGTGTCCAGCAGCCGCCAGCCGCCCTTTTTCAGGCGCGCGACCAGATGGACCAGCGCCACCTTTGATGCATCGGTCGCCCGGCTGAACATGCTCTCGCCGAAGAAGGCGCCGCCCAGCGTCACGCCGTAAAGCCCGCCCACCAGCGCCTCGTCGCGCCAGCATTCGATGCTGTGGGCGAAGCCGCGCTGATGCAGTTCGACATAGAGGCGGCGGATCGGGGCGTTGATCCAGGTGTCTTCGCGGCCCGGCGCTGAGGCGGCGCAGGCGTCCAGCACGGCGGCGAAGGCCGTGTTCACCCGCACCTCGAACGGCTCGCCCCGCACGGTGCGGCGCAGGCGCGAGGGGATGTGAAAGCGATCCAGCGGTATCAGGCCGCGCTGGTCCGGCTCGACCAGAAAGACGCGCGGATCGTCGTGCGCCTCGGCCATGGGAAAGACGCCCCGCGCGTAGCAGGCGAGCAGCGCCTCCGGTCCGAAGACGTCAGAGGCGCCGCTCGCGCTGAAGCCGGGTTCGTCCAAGGGGGGGTTAGGCCTTGGCCTTCTGCGCCGCCGCCCACTTCTCCAGCCAGTGGATGTCGTAGTCGCCCGACAGGATGTCCGGCTCCTGCAACAGCTTCTGGAACAGGGGGATGGTGGTGTCGACGCCGCTGATGACCGTCTCGCCCAGCGAGCGTTTCAGGCGGGCCAGCGCTTCCTCGCGGTCGCGGCCGTGGACGATCAGCTTGCCGATCAGGCTGTCGTAATAGGGCGGGATCGAATAGCCGGCGTAGATGGCGCTATCCAGACGCACGCCCAGGCCGCCTGGGGCGTGGAACTCGGTGATCGTGCCCGGGGAAGGGGTGAAGGTCTCGGCGTTCTCGGCGTTGATCCGCACCTCGATGGCGTGGCCCTCGAAGGTGATGTCTTCCTGCTTGAACGACAGCGGCAGGCCCGCGGCGATGCGGATCTGTTCGCGCACCAGATCGACGCCCGTGATCATTTCCGTGACCGGGTGTTCGACCTGCAGGCGGGTGTTCATCTCGATGAAGAAGAACTCGCCGTCCTCCCACAGGAACTCGATGGTCCCGGCGCCCAGATAGCCGATGGCGGCGATGGCCTTGTTGACCGTCTCGCCGATCTTGACCCGGCCTTCGGCCGACAGGGCGGGAGAGGGGGCCTCTTCCAGCACCTTCTGGTGGCGGCGCTGCAGCGAGCAGTCGCGTTCGCCCAGGTGGACGACGTTGCCGTGGCTGTCGGCGATGACCTGAATCTCGATGTGGCGCGGCTTCTGGAGATAGCGCTCCATATAGACGGCGCCGTTGCCGAAGGCGGCCAAGGCCTCAGCCTGGGCCGTCTGCACGGCTTCGACCAGATCGTCGGCCGTCTGGGCCACCTTCATGCCGCGACCGCCGCCGCCGGCGGCCGCCTTGACGATCAGGGGGAAGCCGATGGCCTTGGACGCCTCGATGGCCTGTTCGACCGTCTCGACCTCGCCGTCAGAGCCGGGGACGACGGGAATGCCCGCGTCCTTGACGGCCTGCTTGGCGGTGATCTTGTCGCCCATGACGCGGATATGCTCCGGCTTGGGGCCGATGAAGGTCATGCCGTGGGCTTCGATGATCTCGGCGAAGCGGGCGTTCTCGGCCAGGAAGCCGTAGCCCGGGTGGATCGCCTGGGCGCCGGTGATCTCGGCCGCCGCGATGATCGAGGGGATGTTCAGATAGGACTTGGCCGCCGGCGCAGGGCCGATGCAGACGCTCTCGTCGGCCAGGCGCACCCACATGGCGCCGCGGTCGGCCTCGGAGTGAACGGCGACGGTGGAGATTCCCATCTCCTTGCATGCGCGGTGGATGCGCAGCGCGATCTCGCCCCGGTTGGCGATCAGGACCTTGGTGAACATGGGGCTCAGGCTTCCAGCACGACCAGGGCTTCGCCGAACTCGACCGGCTGGGCGTCGCCCACCAGGATCTCAGCAACCACGCCGTCGCGCGGCGCCTGGATCGGGTTCATGGTCTTCATGGCCTCGACGATCAGCAGGGTCTGGCCCTTCTTGACCTTGTCGCCGGCCTTGATGAAGGGATCCGAGCCCGGCGCGGGCTGCAGATAGGCGGTGCCGACCATCGGAGACTTCACCTCTTCGCCGGCGCGGGCGACGATCGTGGCCGGGTCCGACGGCATGGAGGCCGGGGCGGCGGCCGGGGCGGCGTGCGCGACCGGAGCCGGGGCGGCGGCGTACTGGATCGGGGCGGCGGCGACGGTGACTTCGCGCTTGACCTTGATCTTCAGATCGCCGCGCTCGACCTCGATCTCGGTCAGATCGGTATCGTTCAGGATGTCGGCCAGGCTGCGGACCAGTTCGGCGTCGATGTGCTTGTTCTTGTCGTCGGACATGAGGGTCTCTTCTACTTTATCTTCTGACGGCGCGCGGCGGTCAGCCCTTGGCCCCGGCGCGACGCGCCAGGTCCAGAGCGGCCCGGACGGCCAATTCATAGCTGTGGGGGCCAAAGCCGGCGATCACGCCGGTCGCGGCCAGGGACACATAGGAGTGATGCCGAAACGCCTCGCGCGCGGCGGGGTTCGACAGGTGGCATTCGACCACGGGGATGCTCAGCGTCTTCAGCGCGTCGAGCAGGGCCACCGAGGTATGGGTGAAGGCGGCAGGATTAATGACCAGGGCGTCGGCCTCGGTCCTGGCTTCCTGGATCCAGTCGACCAGCTGGCCTTCATGATTCGACTGGCGGAACACCACGCGCGCGCCGACGGCCGCCGCCTCGCACATGGCCTGAACGTCGGCCAGCGTCTCGCGGCCATAGATGTCCGGCTCCCGAACCCCCAGCAGGTTCAGGTTCGGCCCGTTCAGGACATACAGGATGAGGGTTTCGGGCATTCGCTCGCAAAACAGGCGCGCCGCCGCGCGGAATCGAGCGCGCGTTGTAGCCCAGGTGGCGCGCGGCGCAAAGCGGGCGAGGAAAAAGGGTGACGTAGGGGGAGGATTGAGACTGGGAGCGGACCTTGGGGAAGTCCGCCAAGGGGAGAAAGCGGACTCAGCTAGTGTAGCAAAAAGCGGGACCGAGCGATTCAATTGAGATCGGCTTTTGTACAGTGATCTCTGAGCGCCACAGCCCCAGATGACCCGACCCGAACAGGTAGCGTGTCCTGTATCCGACGAAGGTGACCAAAAATGGCTGGACTGGATAGCAGTTTAGGCTTTCATCGGCCGGTTCTCCTACGCGGATTTCTTGTTCCGCCGGGTGGTCCAGCCAATCCGTCGCTTTATACGGTGGACGTTGTGTTGGCACCGTGGTTGCGCCTTCCACAAATGTAGACCCTTCGAACTCGTACAGCCAGACGCCAGAGAACTCACGTGAGCGGCCCTCTATCCTGAAGTCCGAGCACGCAGAAAGTGCTAGTCCAAGCGCAGCCGCCGTGATCAGCCTAGATGCCATCAACTTAAAGAACCATGTTTCTTGATGTCTGCGAAGGGTCGAAAGCGGCTGAGGCCGTGCATTTGATGTCTCGCGCCTAAACCCCCATATCTGACGCCCACCCTGCATCCTCTGGAGCGAACAGTTTGCGTATCGAAGTCAACGGCGAGGCGCGGGACACCGCCGCCACGACCATTCTGGGTCTGGTTCAGGAGCTGTCGCTGGACCCCAAGAAGGTGGCGGTCGAGCGCAATCTGGAGATCGTGCCGCGCTCGCTGCATGGCGAGACGGCGCTGGCAGAGGGCGACAAGATCGAACTGGTGCAGTTCGTGGGCGGGGGCTGACCCTACACTCCTCCCGGCGGACGCCGGGATCCAGTCCTTGGCGACAGGTTCGCCCTTCAAAGGTTGCGCGTGAGGCTCTTACTGGATCCCGGCGTCCGCCGGGAGGAGCGGGAGGGGGGACAGCTCATCAAATCCCGCAACGGCGCTTCCCCCCGGCGGCGGGCGGCGCTACTTCCCTAGGCATGACTGACACCGCTCCCCGCACCGACAGCTGGACCGTCGCCGGCCGCACCTTCAACTCGCGCCTGATCGTGGGCACCGGCAAGTATCGCGACTACGCCCAGAACGCGGCGGCGGCCGAGGCGTCGGGCGCCGAGATGGTCACCGTGGCCGTGCGCCGGGTCAACCTGACCGATCCGAACCAGCCGGTTCTGACGGACTTCATCGACCCGAAGAAATACACCTATCTGCCGAACACGGCGGGCTGCTTCACCGGCGAGGACGCCGTGCGGACCCTGCGTCTGGCGCGCGAGGCGGGCGGCTGGACCCTGGTCAAGCTGGAGGTCCTGTCGGACCCCAAGACCCTGTTCCCCGACATGGAAGAGACCCTGCGGTCGCTGAAGCTGCTAACCGCCGAGGGGTTTGAAGTCATGGTCTATTGCACCGACGACCCGGTCTATGCGCGCAAGCTGGAAGACGCAGGCGCGGTGGCCATCATGCCGCTGGGCGCGCCGATCGGCTCGGGGCTGGGGGTGCAGAACCCGATCAACATCCGCCTGATCGTGGAACAGTCCAAGGTGCCGGTTCTGGTCGACGCGGGCGTCGGCACGGCGTCGGACGCGGCGGTGGCGATGGAGCTGGGCTGCGACGGCGTGCTGATGAACACCGCCATCGCCGAGGCGCGCGATCCCATCCTGATGGCCAGCGCGATGAAGCACGCGGTCATCGCCGGGCGGGAAGCCTATCTGGCCGGGCGGATGAAGAAGCGGCTCTACGCCGACCCGTCCTCGCCGCTGGCGGGGCTGATCTGATCGCCTCCCCACGACGTGGGGAGGTGGTGCGGAGCCGATAAGCGTCGTGACAAGGGGGGCCGCTTGGTTCAGCCGTTGCTGAGCCCCTCCACCGCTTCGCGGTCCTCCTCCCCATGAAATGGCGAGGAAAGGCGTCAGCCCTTTTTCTTGGCGGCCTCGATCAGGGCGCCGACTTCGCGGGGGTCGATGCCGGGGCTGGCGACGCCGTTGATGAAGAAGGTCGGCGTGCCCTGCAGGCCCAGCGCCGCCGCCGCCGTGTGGATGTCGGTGACGTGGCGCGTCATCTCGGGGGCCGAGATGGCGGCGTTCGCCTTGGCCATGTCGACGCCGTTGTCGGTCAGGATGCGGTCGATGGCGCCGCGGTCCAGCGCGCGCTCGGCCATCAGGGCGTCATAGACGGCCAGATACTTGCCCTGTTGATGCGCGGCCAGGGCGGCGCGCGCGGCGTATTGGGACGTCACATCCTCGCCCCGGTCCAGGATCGGCCAATCCTTAAAGACGAAGCGCACCTCGGGGTGGGCGGCCATCAGGGCGCGGTATTCGGGGGCAACCGCCTTGCAGCCGGGGCAGCGGAAGTCGAAGAACTCGATCACCGTCACCTTGGCGTTCTCAGGGCCGAACGCCGGGTCGCGCGGATCGGCGGCCAGCAGGGTCGGATTGGCGGCGGCGGCGGCGTTGATGCTCTGCACGCGCGACTGGGATTCGGCCGCCTCACGCGCAGCCAGCACTTCGTCCAGCACCTGCGGGTTCTGGATCAGATAGGCCCGCACCCGCTCGCCGAAACCGCCGGTCAGATAGGGCGCAGCCGACAGGGCCAGGGCGACAGCCGACATGCCTGCGGCGGCCCAGCCCAACGTCGTGCCCGACAGGCCCAGCCGCGCCTTCTTCGGCGTGGCGGTCGGAGTCGGTTCGGGGCGCGCGTCGTCGGTCATCAGCATCTCGTCTCAGGTGTCAGGGCGGTAGGGCGGGCCGGGATCATTCCCCGCCGGGCGGGATGACGCCCGAGCGGCTGCGCTGTTCGTTGCGGCGCTCGGCGTCGGTGATGTCCTTCTCGGTCGCGCCCGAGGCCAGGACGATGTCGGTGGCGCGGCGCCATTCGATGGAGTTGCGGTCCAGCATGTCGCGCGCGCGCATGGCGAACTGGGCCGCCTGATCCGGGCGACGCAGGGCGAACCAGTATTCGGCCGAAGCCAGGCGCGCCTCGCCCTCCTTGCCCTGGCTGGAATAGGCCTGAGACAGCAGGCGCCAGGCCAGGTTGTTGTCGGCTTCCAGCGCCAGGGCGCGCTTCAACTGGTCTTCCGCCTCGGTCAGCCGGGCCGTGTCGTTGGTTTCGATCAGGGCGTGGGCCAGGTTGATGCGCAGCAGCGGCGCGTCCGGCTTCAGCTCGACGGAGCGTTCATGGGCGCCGATGGCCTCGGCTGGTCGGCCTTCCTCGAACAGGATCTGGCCCTTGAGCTCCCAGAAGTAGGGGTTTTCGGGCTGTTCGGTCAGCAGGACATCGACCGCGTCCAGCGCCTTCTGCGTCTGGCCATCCCGGTACCAGGCGATGGCGCGGGCGTAGCGGGCGGGCAGGGAGGCGTCGCTGGACGGATAGTCGCGCAAGGTGGCGTTGGGCGCGTCCATGAAGGCGCGGATTTTGGCCACGACCAAGGCGTGCTCAGCCATGCGCTGCGTGCTGTCGCGCTTGTCGTAGTGGGAGGCGGCCTCGACGGCGGGGCGCAGGGCCTCGATCCGCTGTGACGACAGGGGGTGGCTGCGGAAATAGGGATAGCGGCGCTGATCCGAGAAGATTTCCTGCGAGCGGAAGTTCTCGAAGAACTCGACCATGCCGCGCCCGGATTCCCCGGCGCGTTCCAGAGCGCGGGCCCCGGTGATGTCGGCTTCGCCCTCCTGGCTCTGCATGTAGCGCAGGGCGCCCAGCGTGCCGAAATACTGGCTTGAGGCCAAAAGCGCTGCGCCCGCGTCCGGCGCGCCCGCGATCGCGGCCAGGGCGCCCAGGGCCATGGTCATGATCATCGGCTGCATGCCGGCGTTCTGGGCGCCGTCGCGCAGGGTGTGGCGGTTCTTGATGTGGCCGGCTTCGTGAGCGATCACGCCCAGAAGCTGATTGGGGCTCTTGGTCCGCAGGATCAGGCCGGTGTTCAACCCCATGATCCGCCCGCGCGTGGCGAAGGCGTTCAGGTCGTTGTCGTTGACCAGCAGGATCTCGACCTCGTTCGGGTCAAGGCCCATCGCGTCCAGCACAGGCTCGGACCAGTCGTGGATGATCCCTTCGATCTCGGTGTCGCGGATCAGGCTCTGGGCCTGGGCCGCAGCGGCCGAGGCCAGCACCGCAAGGGCGCCGACCCCGGCGGCCAAATAGCGCCGGAAGCGGGGTGCGGCGGGGGGCGTCCTGGTCATGAAGAACTCCAGAGCGATCGTCTCCCCCGCAGCTTCCAGCCTAATCGTGTCCGATCAACGGCGCCACCAGCCGCGTTTCGGCTTGGTCGGCGGGGCGACGATCTGGTTCGGATCCTCGGCGATGATGGCGGCGATATCGACTTCGGGCGTCGGCGCCGTGACCGGTTCGGCCAGGACGACGGCTTCCTCGGCCAGAACCTCTTCGATCGCCTGCTCGATGCGGGCGGCCACGGCGGGCGTGACGTCCAGCTCGGCCGGGACCGGGGTCGATTGCTCGGCCTCTGCGGCAGCCTCAGCCTCGGCAGCGATCGCCTCGGGGGCGGCGGCTTCGGCCTGTTGCTCGGCGGCGACCTCGTTCAGCTCCTCGGCGGCGACCTCGTTCAGCTCCTCGGCGATGGCCGAGGTGACCTTGCGGCGCACGCGGCGACGCTTGGGCGCCTCGACCGGCTCCAGCACCGGGGCGGCCTCGGTCGCCGTTTCGGGCGAAGCGTTCGACGTTTCGTCGTCGATCACCACGGCGATGGGCGTGTCGGGCGAGCCGACAGGCGGCAGGCCTTCGTTGACGGCGCGATCCTCGACCTTGGCCTCATGCGTCACCTCGCCCCGGCCGCGACCACGACCGCGACGACGGCGCGAGCGGCCGTTGCGGCCTTCGCCCTCGGTCGCCTGTTCGGCGTGAACATCGCGCGGCTCGTGGCTGCGCTCGGCGTCATCCTCGGCGACGCGTTCGGCGCGCACCGGCGCCGGGTTGATCGGGTCGAACCAGACATAGGGATCCTGCAGCGACGGCGTACGGCCGCGCACCCAGGTGAAGACGTCGCGTTCGCCTTCCTCGCGAACCCGGCGACCGCCGCGGCGGCCCCGGCGACGGCGACCGCCGCGCCCGTCGTCATCGTCTTCTGCGACGACGGCTTCGGCTTCATCCTCCCGACCTCCGCCGCGACGGCGACGGCGGCGACGGCCGCCACGGCCGTCATCGTCCTGTTCCTGACGAGCGCGGCTTTCGTCGTCGTCCTCGTCTTCAGACTCCAGTTCGGCCTCGTTCTGATCGTCGCCGAAGTCCTCGTCCTCGTCGTGATCCTCGTCTTCATCGTCGAAGGCGCTGTCGTCGAAGCCGTCGTCCAGGTCGGCCAGGTCGATGTGGCTTTCCGGCGTGACGAAGTCCTCGTTGGTTTCGGTGCGCTCGATCGAGTGCTCGCCCTGAGCCAGGCTGTCGTCGATCTGGATGACGACGTTCAACCCGCGCTGTTCCAGCAGGGACTGCAGATAGGCGCGCTTGTGGTTCAGGATGTACAGCGCCACGGCGGTCGAGACGCGCAGGTTCACCGAACCCGCGCCGTTCTTGCCGGCCTCGATGTCGACGGCGCGCAGGGTGGTCAGGGCCGCCGATTCGGCCGAGCGGACGCGTCCGGCGCCCTGGCAGCATTCGCAGACCTCGGTGGCGCCTTCGATCACGCCCAGACGGCGGCGCTGACGGCTGATCTCCATCAGGCCGAAGCCCGAGATGCGGCCCATCTGGATGCGGGCGCGGTCCTTGGCCAGGGCGTCCTTGACGGCCTTCTCAACCGCGCGGTTGTTCTTGCCCTCGTCCATGTCGATGAAGTCGATGACGATCAGACCGGCCAGGTCGCGCAGGCGCAGCTGGCGGGCGGCCTCGACGGCGGCTTCCATGTTGGTCTTGGTGGCCGTGGCCTCGACGTTGCGCTCCTTGGTGGAGCGGCCCGAGTTCACGTCGATGGCCACCAGGGCCTCGGTCTGGTTGATGACCAGATAGCCGCCCGACTTCAGCGGCACGACCGGCTGGTGAATCTGGGCCAGCACCTCTTCGATGCCGTTCGCGGCGAACAGCGGGCGCGAGCCTTGATAGAGATGAATTTTCTTGGCCTGGGAGGGCATCAGCACGCGCATGAAATCGCGCGCCTGTTTGAAGCCCTCGACGCCCTCGACCTGAATGCCGTCGAAGTCCTTGTCGTACATGTCGCGCACGGCGCGACGGACCAGGTTTTCTTCCTCGTAGATCATCGCCGGCGCGTTGGAGCTCAGCGTCGTCTCGCGGATCGTCGACCAAAGGCGCAGCAGATATTCATAGTCGCGCTTGATCTCGGCGCGGGTGCGCTTGGCGCCCGCCGTGCGGATGATCAGGCCCATGCCCTGCGGCACCTTCAGCGCGGCGGCGGCGGCCTTCAGGCGGCGACGGTCCGAGGTGTTGGTGATCTTGCGCGAGATGCCGCCGCCCTTGCCGGTGTTGGGCATCAGCACGCAGTAGCGGCCGGCCAGCGACAGCCAGGTGGTCAGCGCCGCGCCCTTGGCGCCGCGCTCGTCCTTGACGACCTGCACCAGCAGGATCTGACGGCGCTTGATGACGTCCTGGATCTTGTAGCGGCGCATCAGGCGACGCTTCAGGCGCTCCTCGTCGGCCAGGCCGCCTTCCGATTCGCCGTCGTCGCTCTCGCGGCCCAGATCATCGTGATCGTCGTCGTCGTCCGACTGCGCTTCGGCCATGATGGCTTCGCGGTCGGCGACCGGGATCTGATAGTAGTCGGGGTGAATTTCGTTGAAGGCGAGGAAGCCGTGGCGGTTGCCGCCGTACTCGACGAAGGCGGCCTGCAGGCTTGGCTCTACGCGTGTGACCTTGGCGAGATAGATGTTCCCGCGAAGCTGGCGACGCGCGCGGGATTCGAAATCGAATTCCTCAACCTGGCGGCCGTCTACGATCGCGACGCGCGTTTCTTCCGCGTGCGCCGCGTCGATCAACATGGTTTTTGACATGAAGGGTCTCTCTCAGGCGCGCCAGGCCGTGCGCCGCGAGTTCAATCGCGGGAATGGGGGCGGCTCGCCGAATGGAAATGGGGGCCGGGGCGCGCGTCATCCCCTCGCAGAAAGCGAGTGCGGCAAGGTCTTGCCGAAGAGGATCGCAGGCGTAGTGGCCCATAAGGTTGTCGGTCCTGGGCCCGAACGCGCCGATCAAGGCTGCGTCCTGAACCCGTTCTCCGGATCGTCGGCCAGGCCGGGCGATCCTCGGAATAGGTGAAAGTCAACGCCGCGAGGAGGGCGCGGCCGGTCCCGCAGAACTGCGGGCGGCGCGATCAGTCGCATGCGGAACTCATAATAGGCACATGCGGCGGAAAATAAAAGAACCGCGACGATAAGAGGTCTTAACGAAATCCTTAAACTGCGGCGGCATCCTGCAAGGACAAACTACAGGGTAACTTCGGTTCATGGCCGGTCGGTGGCGTGACAATCTCGCCCTTTGGGGCGTCCGCGAATGGGCGATGACGGCCGTGGCCGTTGTCGTCGTGTGCGTCGTCGTGCTGGCGGCGGGACGCGGGCTGGCTTTCGGGCCGGACGGAGAGGTCATGCGCCTGCGCTTCGGCGGCGACGCCCAGCGCACCCGCATCGTCGTCGATCTGGGCCGCAGCACGCGCGGTCAGGTGATTGAGGACGGGTCGTCGGGGCGGGTGATCCTGGCGCTGTCGGGCGTTCAGCCGGGGCGTGGGCTGGACGGTTCAGGCTCTGGGCTGGTGCGCGGCTATGAGGTGTCGGCTTCGGGCTCTTCGTCGCGCGTGCGGTTGGACCTGGCGCGCGGCGCGGAGATCGAGCGCCGTTTCCTGCTGCCGCCCGGCGATGGGGTGGCTCACTATCGCTATGTCATCGACCTGAAGGCGACCGGCGCGGCCGCTGCGCCCGCCGTCGCCCCGCGGCGCGAACAGGTTCGGGCTGAAAAGCCCCTCATCGTCATCGACGCAGGCCACGGCGGCCGCGATCCGGGCGCGCAAGGCCAGCATGTTCAGGAAAAGGCCGTCACCCTGGCCGCCGCTCAGGAGTTGAAGGCCGCGCTGGAGCGCACCGGCCGTTATCGCGTGCGGCTGACGCGAGACGGCGACGTCTATGTCGCTCACGGCCGCCGGGTTCAGGTGGCGCGCGATGCGGGCGCGGACCTGTTCATCTCGCTGCACGCCGACGCCGGTTCTGATCCGGCCCTGCGCGGCGCCAGCGTCTACACCCTGTCCGAACAGGGCGCCGGACGGGCCGTGCGCGAGTTCACCAAGGGCGAAGACTGGCAGCGCGACCTGCGCCTGCCGGGGCGCGATCCCTCGGTCGACCGCATCCTGCTGGACATGACCCAGCGCGCCACCCAGAACCGCTCGGCCCAGTTCGCGCGGGTGCTGCTGACCCATATCGAGGGCGACAACCATCCCCTGCTGCGCCGCAGCCACCGCGACGCGGGTCTGGCGGTGCTGCTGGCGCCCGACGTGCCCGCCGTGCTGCTGGAGATGGGCTTCATCACCAATCCGGAAGACGAGCGCGTCCTGACCGACGAACGCGCCCGCCGCCGCCTGATGCGCTCGGTCGCCGAGGGCATCGACCGCTATTTCCGCGAACCCGCCGCCCCGGTGATGGTCGCAGGCGAGATCGCCGGGGGCTGATGTCCTCCCCATGCAATGGGGAGGGGAAGGCTTTGCGTTATTCCTCCAGCGCCGCTTTCGCGCGCCGGAAGATGTCCTCGAACATCTCGGCGGTCAGTCGGCCGGTGTTCGTGTTCAGCCGCGAGCAATGATAACTGTTGATCAGCGTATAGTCGCCGACCTTGCCCTCGACCCCATGTCCGGCCGGAATGGCCGAGCCGGGATAGCCCAGCGTCCGCAGGATGCTGCGCCGGGACACGTCGCCCAGCGTGACGATCACCTTCAGGCGGGGCAGGGCGGCCAGCCGGTCCACCAGGAAGGGCCGGCAGGTGTTCTCCTCCGTCGCCGTCGGCTTGTTCTGCGGCGGGGCGCAGCGCACGGCGTTGGTGATCATGCAGTCGATCAGCCGCAGGTCGTCGTCGCCGTTCGGATCATATCGGCCTTCAGCGAAGCCGGTCTTCTTCAGCGTGTCGTACAGCAGCCAGCCTGCGTGGTCCCCGGTGAAGGGGCGGCCGGTGCGGTTGGCGCCGGTGCGGCCGGGCGCCAGACCTGCGATCAGCAGGCGCGCGTTCGGGTCGCCGAACGAGGGCGCGGGGCCGTTCCACCAGTCCGGGTTCTGGCGCGCGTTCTCGGCCCGATAGGCGACCAGCCGCGGGCACAGGGGGCAGTCGCGGGACGGCTCCGGGGTCAGAGGAACGCTCACGCGCGGTCGTTCCGATCCAGGGTGCGGGTCACGCCCTGATTCATCGGAGCCTTGGGCTTGCCCACCTCATTGACGATGTCGGCCAGGTCGATGAAGGCGTCCGCCTGACGGCGCAGGTCGTCCGAAATCTGGGGCGGCTGGCTCTTGACCGTCGAGACGACGGTGACGCGCACGCCCTTGGCCTGCATGGCCTGCACCAGACGGCGGAAGTCGCCGTCGCCGGAGAACAGCACGGCGTGGTCGAGGCGCGGCGCCAGTTCCAGCATGTCGACCGCGATCTCTATGTCCATATTGCCCTTGGTGCGGCTGTGGCCTTGGGCATCGACATAGCGTTTGACCGGCTTGGTCACGACGGTGAAGCCGTTGTAGTCGAGCCAGTCGACCAGGGGGCGGATCGGCGAGAATTCCTCGCCCTCGATCACCGCTGTGTAATAATATGCGCGGATCAGCCGGCCCTCGCCGGTGAAGCGCTGAGACAGTTTCTTGAAGTCCAGATCGCAGTTCAGGGCGCGAGCCGCCGAATAGAGGTTGGCGCCGTCGATGAACAGGGCGATGCGGTCGTCGGGATGGTCGGTCATGAAGAAAATGAGTCCGTCGGAATGATCGAGAAAATGAACGCCCGGAACGACGCGGCCGAAACGGCGTCTGGTCTGGATGACGCAGTCATCGTCGCCCTGGGCTGCAATGACAAGGGCGCATGGTCGTCCTGCGTCGAGGCGCTGGAGGCGGGCCTGGCCCGATTTCGCGCCGAGGGGATCGACGTGCTGGCGCGGTCCTCCTGGTGGTCGTCGCAGGCCTGGCCCGATCCGACCGATCCGCCGTTCCTGAACGGCGTGGCGATCGTCAGCACCGCCCAGGACGCCCGGACCCTGATGTGGACCCTGGCGCGGATCGAGGATGTCTGCGGGCGGGTGCGCACGACGCGCAACGCGCCGCGCACCCTGGATCTGGATCTGATCGCCTATGGACGGCTGAGCGGCGACCTGGATGGGCTGATCCTGCCGCACCCGCGCGCGGCCGAACGGCTGTTCGTCATGGGACCGCTGGCCGAGCTGGCGCCCGAGTGGAGGCACCCCGTGTGCGGCCGCATGGCGCGCGATCTGGCGGCGGCGGCGCCGGTCGGGCGCGACGCCTTCCCTCTGCACAGGGCTTGACGCGGGGCGGGCTGTCGGGCGAGGGGAGAGATGACGGACGCCGATCCGCCTCAATGACGCCTTCGCGGCGTTGCACAATCGGCTTTCAACCTATATTTTGTGCGGTTCTCCCTGCCGCCAGAGGATTTTCATGGCCCGCGTCACTGTCGAAGACTGCATCGAAAAGGTGCCGAACCGCTTTGGTCTGGTTCTGCTGGCCGGCCACCGCGCCCGCAACATCGCCAACGGCGCCGCGCTGACGCTGGACCGCGACAACGACAAGAACCCGGTCGTGGCCCTGCGCGAACTGGCCGACGAAACCGTCGTGCCGGAAGAACTGCGCGAGAACATCATCACCACCCTGCAACGCGTCGATGAGCGCACCGAGGCTGAGGACGAAGCCGAAGTCGTGGCCCTGCTGGCCGAGCCGCAGCACATGAACATGGCCGAAGCCGAACTGATCCGTGCGCTGCAAAGCGACCGCGACGGGGGCCAGGAGGAGCGCTACTGACGACCGACCCGGTCACCAAGGTAGCCAGGCGCACGGCGCGGCCTCAGATGGACACGCCGATGGACCCCGCCGCGAATCTGCAAGACAACACATCGGCGTCGTCTCTTCCCGAGGCGGCGCCGAAGTCGTCTGAAGGCCCTGCATTGTCTGATACCAAGCGCGCACCGATCATGCGCCAGTTCGAACTGATCGAGGCGGTCAAGGCCTATGACCCGACCGCCGACGAGGCGCTGCTGAACCGCGCCTATGTCTATGCGATGAAGATGCACGGCTCGCAGCTGCGGGCCTCGGGCGATCCCTATTTCGCCCATCCGATCCAGGTCGCGGGCATCCTGACCGACTATCGGCTGGACACGGCGACCATCGTCACCGCCCTGCTGCATGACGTGGTCGAGGACACTTCCGCCACCCGCGACGACATCGCCGCCATGTTCGGCGAGGAGATCGCCGTCCTGGTCGAGGGCGTGACCAAGCTGTCGCGGCTGGAGCTTCAGGCCGAACACACGCGCCAGGCCGAGAACCTGCGCAAATTCATCCTGGCCATCTCCAAGGACGTGCGGGTGCTGCTGGTCAAGTTGGCCGACCGTCTGCACAACATGCGCACCCTTCACTTCGTGAAGCCGGAGAAGCGCGAGCGCATCAGCCGCGAAACGCTGGAAGTCTATGCGCCTTTGGGCCGTTCTATCGGCATCCACTCCATCGCCGCCGAGCTGGAGGAACTGGCGTTCGAGCATCTGAACGCCACGGCCCGCGTCGCCATCCAGCGTCGTCTGGAGGCCCTGAAGCTTGAGAACGGCAGCGCCATCGAGGCCGTCTCGCCCGAGATCGAGCGCGTTCTGGCCGAAGCTGGCGTGCAGGCGCGGGTCAAGGGACGGGAAAAGACGCCCTATTCCATCTGGCGCAAGCTGCAGCGCAAGACGGTCGGCTTTTCGTCCCTGTCGGACATCTACGGCTTCCGCGTCATCGTGGAGAGCGAGGACGACTGTTACCGCGCCCTGGGCGTCATCCACCGCGCCTGGCCGATGGTGCCGGAGCGGTTCAAGGACTTCATCTCGACGCCCAAGTCGAACAACTACCGCTCGCTGCACACCACGGTGGTCGGGCCCGGCGGCCTGCGCATCGAGATGCAGATCCGCACCGAGGCGATGGACCGGGTGGCCGAGGACGGGGTGGCGGCGCACTGGCGCTACAAGAACTCGTCCTATGGCTTCGACCGCGAGGCGATGGAGGCTGACGGCGGCCGCGACCCCCTGCTGAACCTGCGCCATCTTGTTCAGGTCATCGAACACGGAGAGGGGGGCGAAGACTGGGTCGAGCACGCCAAGCTCGAAATGTACCTGGATCAGGTCTTCGTCTTTACGCCCAAGGGCACGCTGATCACTCTGCCGCGCGGCGGGATGCCGCTGGACTTCGCCTATGCTGTCCACACCGAAGTCGGCGACACCGCCGTCGGTGTGAAGATCAACGGCGAGTTGAAGCCTATGCGCACCGCGCTTCAGAACGGCGACGTGGTCGAGATCATTCGCGGGACCAAGCGGGAAGTCCCCACCGACTGGCGCAGTCTGACGGTCACGGGCCGGGCCCGCTCGGCCATTCGCCGCCACATCCGCACTTCCGAGCGTGAAGAGTTCGTGCGTCTGGGCAAGACGACGCTGGAGCAGACGCTGGAGCGGGCGGGCAAGTCGCTGGCCGAGGTCAAGCTGACGGAGGTGCTGAAGACCTTCGCCATGCCGTCCGAAGAGGACATGTTCGACGCCATCGGTCGCGGCCGACTGGCCGCGACGCGCGTGGCCGAGACCCTGTTCCCGGCGCTGAAGGGTCAGCTGAAGGCGGGGCCGGAGCGCAAGCGCATCGGCGAGGAATCGCCGCGTCTGTTCGTGCGCGGCGGCGGGCTGACGCCCGGCGTCAGCATCCATTTCGGCCAGTGTTGCTCGCCGGTGCCGGGCGACCGCATCGTCGGCATCCTTGAGCCGGACAAGGGGCTGACGGTCCACACCATCGACTGCCAGACCCTGGCCGATTTCGCCGATGACGACTCGGTCTGGCAGGACCTGCAATGGACGCCGCAGGCCGAGCGCAGCGCCGTCGGATCGGTCAAGCTGCACGCCACCCTGACCAATACGCGCGGCGTGCTGGGACAGGTGGCCTCCATCATCGGCGAGGCGGGCGGCAACATCCTGAACCTGTCGATGGCCCATCGTCAGCACGACTTCTACGACGTCGACATCGACGTGGAGGTCGAGGACGCCCGCCACGCCACCATGATCATTGCGGCGCTGAGGGCCAATCCTTACGTCGATACGGTCGATCGCGCGCGCGGCTGAGCCGCGCCGACGCCATCCATTTTCTCAAAGGTCGAAATGTCTCCCGAACAACAAAGACTCGCCAACGAGGCCCAGGTGGCCTCGCCCTCCTATCGTCTGGCCGCCCTGGATCAGGACTTCCTGCTGGGCGAATCCATGCGCGGCGTGCGCTTCCTGATGGAGTATGAGAAGGCCGAGCAGGCGCTGAAGGCCTGGGGCGTGCGTTCGACCATCGTGGTCTTCGGCAGCGCCCGTGTCGGCGTGAACGGCGACGGCCGCCACGCCTATTGGTACGAGCAGGCGCGCGAGTTCGGCCGCATCGCCTCCGAACGCGGCGGCGCCTTCCGGGGCGAACCGGGCGAGGTGCGCGACAACGTCATCGCCACGGGCGGCGGACCGGGCATCATGCAGGCCGCCAACCAGGGCGCGCACGAGGCCGGGGCGCCGTCCATCGGCTTCAACGTCACCCTGCCGCACGAGCAGTTCCCGAACCCGTGGTCGACGCCCGAACTGACGTTCCAATTCCACTACTTCGCCATGCGCAAGATGCACCTGGCCATGCGGGCCAATGCGCTGGTGGTCTTCCCCGGCGGCTTCGGCACTCTGGACGAGTTGTTCGAGATCCTGACTCTGCGCCAGACCGGCAAGGCGCCGCCGATCCCCATCGTCCTATTCGACGAGGCTTACTGGCGCTCGGTCGTCAACTTCGACACCCTGATCGAGCACGGCATGGTCAAGGCCTCAGACATGGACCTGTTCGCCTTCGCCGACGACGCCGAGACGGTTTGGGCCAAGCTGCTGGAAGGCGGGCTGAAGCCCAACGCCGAGATCAAATAGGGCGCGGGTTGAGGGCGGTCGTCACAGGGTCTAAGGACGGCGTTCATGAACACTGAAGACGTCCTCAACGAATTCCGCGACGCCGGCGCCCTGCGCGAAGGCCATTTCGTCCTCTCGTCCGGCCTGCACAGCCCGGTCTTCCTGCAGAAGAACCTGGTCTTCATGGACGGGGCTCGCTGCGAGCGCCTGTGCAAGGCGCTGGCGGAAAAGATCGTCGCCACGGTCGGCCCGGTCGACGCGGCGATCTCGCCCGCAGTGGGCGGCATCATTCCCGGCTATGAGACCGCCAAGCACCTGAAGGTCCGCTCGATGTACGTCGAGCGCGAGGGCGGCGAGTTCAAACTGCGTCGCGGCTTCTCGGTCGAGCCGGGCGAGAAGGTCGTCATGGTCGAGGACATCGTCACCACGGGGCTGTCGTCGCGTGAATGCATCGCCGCGATCCAGAAGGCGGGCGGCGAAGTCGTCGCAGCCGCCTGCATCGTCGACCGTTCGGGCGGCAAGGTCGATGTGGGCGTGCCCCTGATCGCGCTGGCCTCGATGGAGGTGCCGGCCTATCCGGCCGACGCCCTGCCGCCGGAACTGGCCGCCCTGCCGGTCGAGGATCCGGGCAGCCGCCGCCTGTCCAAGTAGCAAGAGAGAGAACGGGATGAAGCGTCAGCGGGTTCGTCTGGGCGTCAATATCGACCACGTCGCCACGGTTCGTAACGCGCGCGGCGGCGCTCATCCCGATCCGGCCCGCGCGGCCGATGCCGCGCTGGCGGCCGGAGCCGACGGCATCACCGCCCATCTGCGCGAGGATCGCCGCCACATCACCGACGCCGACATCGACGTGCTGACGGCCCTGTGCCGCCGCGCGGACAAGCCGCTCAACTTCGAGATGGCTGTGACCGAGGAGATGCTGGCCATCGCCCTGCGCCACACGCCGCACGCCGCCTGTCTGGTGCCTGAACGCCGCGAGGAAGTGACGACCGAGGGCGGCCTGGCCGTCGCCGGTCATGAGGCCCGCATCGCCCCGGTGGTGAAGGCCCTGTCGGACGCCGGCATCCGCGTCAGCCTGTTCATCGAACCGTCCGAGGACCAGGTCGAGGCCGCCGCCGCCGTCGGCGCCCAGGTGGTCGAGTTCCACACCGGCCGCTATTGCCTGCTGGGCGATCCGGCCGAGCGTGAAGCCGAGTTCGAGCGCCTGGCCGCCGCCGCCGCTCAGGCGGATATTCTGGGGCTGGAGGTCCATGCGGGCCACGGTCTGAACTACGCCACGGCGGGGTCGATCCTGGCCATTCCCGAGATCGTCGAGCTGAACATCGGCCACTTCCTGATCGGCGAGGCGGTCTTCGTCGGGCTGGACGCCGCCATCCGCCGGATGCGGGCGGCGATGGACGAGGCCTCGTTCGGGGCGACTTCCGGAGCCGGGTCGTGATTATCGGCGTCGGCGCCGATCTGTCGGACATTCGGCGCATTCAGGCCTCGCTGGACCGGTTCGGCGACCGTTTCAAACAGCGGGTCTTCACCGAGCTGGAGCGCACCCGCTCGGACCGCAAGGCCGACCCGGCGTGGAGCTACGCCAAGCGGTTCGCCGCCAAGGAAGCCTGCGCCAAGGCGCTGGGCACGGGGATGCGCTCTGACGTCTACTGGCGCGACATGGGGGTGGTGAATCTGCCGTCCGGCCAGCCGACCTTGGCCCTGACCGGCCACGCGGCCGAGCACCTGGCCCGTCTGACGCCGCCAGGTCATGAGGCGCGCATCCATCTGACGCTCAGCGACGAGCATCCCTATGCGCTCGCCTTCGTGGTGATCGAGGCCCTGCCCAAGGGCTGACGCCGCCGCGAAGGTTGCGGTTCCTTCATCATCCAAAGTCTTGCTCGCGGCCGTTTCAGAGACTACGCCTCGACCTTCAAACCCCGCGTTCGGCGGGGGATTCGAGCAGACGATGAGCGACGACCCCAAGGCGAACGGCGGAGCGGCCAACCCAGCTCTTCATCCGGCTGAACAACGGCCGATCTGGAGCGATGACGGCGACGCGCCATTCGACATCGGGGACGACCCCGAGGCTCTCGATAGCGAGACCCCGATCTATGCGCCTCGGCGCTCCAGGAAGGCCAAGCGAGTGAAGAAAGAAAAGTCCGCGAGCAACGAAACGGTCGAGATCATCAAGACCGTCGTTTTCGCCCTGCTGATCGCGCTGGTGCTGCGGGTGCTGCTGTTCCAGCCCTTCACCATCCCGTCGGCCTCGATGGAGCCGAACCTGTACGAAGGCGACTACATCGTCGTGTCGAAGTGGTCGTACGGCTATTCCAAGCACTCGATCCCGTTCAGCCCGCCGGTGTTCAACGGCCGCATCCTGGGGCGCGAGCCCGCGCGCGGCGACATCGCCGTGTTCAAGCTGCCGCGCGACAACAAGACCGACTACATCAAGCGCGTGATCGGCCTGCCGGGCGACAAGGTGCAGATGATCGCCAACAAGCTCTACATCAACGGCGCGCCGGTGCAGGACGTGGTGGTCACCCGCGCCGAGATGGCGGACATGTTCGGCCCGCGCGCCGTGACCCAGGTCCGCGAGACCCTGCCCGGCGGCAAGAGCTTCATGACCCAGGACTTCGGCCCCGGCAACGAACTGGACGACACGCCGCTGTATGAGGTCCCGGCCGGCCACTACTTCATGATGGGCGACAACCGCGACAACTCGATCGACAGCCGCGTCGAGATGTCGTCGGGCGTGGGCATGGTTCCGGCCGAGAACCTGGTCGGCAAGGCCGAGATCATCATGTTCTCGTGGACGCCGGGAGCCTCGTTGTTCAACCCGGTCAGCTGGTTCGCCAACGTGCGCTTCAGCCGGTTCTTCAAGATCCTCGACTGATGGCGGGCGGACGCACGAATGTGCGCGCCGAGGCCGTGGCGGCTCTGCGTCGTCGGCTTGGCCATGCTTTCGCCGAGCCTGAGCTTCTGGAACGCGCCCTGACCCACTCCAGCGTGGGCGAGGGCGCGGGGCCGCAGGTTCCGGCCGACAATGAGCGTCTGGAATTCCTGGGCGACCGGGTGCTGGGCCTGCTGGTCGCGGACCGGCTGGTGCACGAGTTTCCGGCGGCGGACGAGGGGCAGTTGTCCGCCCGTCTGCACGCTCTGGTGGATAAGACCGCCTGCGCCCGCGTAGGCGAGCGACTGGGCGTCGGCGACGCCCTGCGCCTGTCGCCCGGCGAGACCAAGACCGGCGGCCGCAGAAAGGCCGGAGTCATCGCCGATGCTGTTGAAGCGATCTTGGCGGCCGTCTATCGCGACGGCGGCCTGATCGCGGCGCAGGCCGTGTTCGAGCGCGCCTGGGCCGAGGAACTGGCTGCGCCCCCGGCGCCGGCCATCACCAATCCCAAGTCCGCCCTGCAGGAATGGGCGCAAGGCCAGGGCCGTCCGCTGCCGACCTATGCGGTGGTCCAGCGCACCGGTTCGGACCACGCGCCGACCTTTACGGTCGAGGCGACGGTGACAGGATATGAACCCGCCCGAGCTCAAGGGCGTTCGCGACAGGAGGCGGAAAAGGCCGCCGCCGTCGCTCTTTTGAAACGTGAAGGCGTGATTTGACCGAGACCCCCGAAACCACCGAGATCAGCAACCAGCGCGCGGGCTTCGCCGCCATCATCGGCGCGCCCAATGCGGGCAAATCGACGCTGGTGAACCGGTTGACGGGCTCCAAGGTCTCGATCGTCACCCAGAAGGTGCAAACCACGCGCTTTCCTGTGCGCGGCATCGCCATCAAGGGCGACGCCCAGATCGTTCTGGTGGACACGCCCGGCATCTTCACGCCGCGCCGCCGTCTGGATCGCGCCATGGTCGCCTCGGCCTGGGGCGGAGCGCAGGACGCCGATGTGGTCGTGCACCTGATCGACGCCCAGTCGCATATCGACGCGGAAGGACGTGAAGGCACACCTGCTGACCGTCGCTCGGCCGAGGACACCGAGACTATCATCGCCAACCTGCAGGCGACGGACACCAAGGTCATCCTGGCGCTGAACAAGATTGACGGGATGCGCCGCGATACGCTGCTGGCCCTGTCGCAGCGCCTGTTCGAGACGGGCGTCTATTCCGAGGTCTTCATGATCTCGGCCCTTAGCGGCGACGGCGTCGACGATCTGATGACGCGGCTGGCGATGGCCATGCCCGAGGGGCCGTGGCTCTATCCCGAAGACCAGTCGGCGGACGTGCCCCTGCGCGTGCTGGCCGCCGAGATCACGCGCGAGAAGGTCTATCTGCGCGTCCACGAGGAGCTGCCCTATTCGGCGGCGGTCGAGACGACCAGCTTCGAGGACCGCGCCGACGGTTCGGCCCGCATCGAACAGACCATTTATGTCGAACGGGAAAGCCAGCGCCCGATCGTCCTGGGCAAGGGCGGCCAGACTCTGAAATGGATCGGTCAGAAGGCGCGCGAGGAGCTGATCGAGATCCTGGATCGGCCCGTTCACCTGTTTTTGACCGTCAAAGTCGATCCCAAATGGCAAGACTCAAAGGCATTGTACGCCCAGTTCGGCCTGGAGTTTGACGTCTAGTCTCGTGTTCATCGTTCCCAAGACTGCGGGCGGCAGGCCCTGGTTTCTCGGTTCGCTCGTCGCGGCCGGCCTGATATCGGCCGGGGCGGGCGCGTGGTTCCTCAACGCCGTCGCGCCTGAGACCCAGGCGGCGGTCGTCAACCAACCGGCTGCGCCGAAGCGCCCGCCGGTCGAGGTGGTCGAGGCCCTGCCGCAGTTGAAGGAACGACTGGATCGCCTGGCCGCGGCCAAGCAGTTCACCGGCGCCGTGCTGGTGTCCAAGGGCGATCAGGTGCTGTTCCGCCAGGTCTACGGCAAGGCGAACTATGAGCAGGACACGCCATTCGGCCTGGACACCCGTTTCCGTTTGGCCTCGGTGTCCAAGCAGTTCACCGCCGTCGCTGTCCTGAAGCTTCAGGACGAGGGCAAGCTGTCGGTTGACGATCCCGTCTGCAAATGGATTGAGCCGTGCCCCGCCGCATGGGCGCCGCTGCGCATTCACCACCTGCTGTCGCACACCTCGGGCATTCCGGACCTGATGGCTCAGGCCGAATGGGGGCGCATTCGCGTCACCCATCGCACGCCGCAGGAGCTGACCGAGGCGTCGGCCCGCTATGGCCTGCAGTTCGAGCCGGGGACCAAGGTCCGCTACAACAACGCCGCCTTCAATCTGGCCGCCGTAATCGTGGCCAAGGCCAGCGGCCAGACGTTCGAAGACTATCTGGAGCAGTCCATCCTCCGGCCTCTGGGCATGAAGGACACCGGCTCTGACGTGCACGACGATGCTCAGGGCCTGGCCATGGGCTACGGCCTGTTCCCGGCCGGGCTGACGCCGCAGCCGATCGCCAACGTCAGCATCGTGGCGGGGGCAGGGGCGCTGTATTCGACGCTGGACGATATGCTGGCCTGGAACCGCGGCCTGCATCAGGGCCATGTGCTGAGCCGTAAGGCCTATGCCGACCTGATCGCGGACCACGCGCCCGACGACATGCCTGAGCGGCGCGGACCGCACCGGGCCTATGGCTATGGCCTCTATGTCAGCGCCCTGGGCGAACGGACCTCGGCGCCGTTCAGCGATCGCCAGATCTATCACACCGGCAGCTGGGCGGGTTTCCGCAACCTGGTGTCCTATCAGCCGGATGAGCAGGTGACGGTGGTGGTGCTGTCCAACAACTACCACCTGCGCGATCTGGTGCTGCTGATCAATCAGCAGGCGATGGCCGAGGCCCTCGGTCGTCCGGTCCCGGCCGCGCTGAGCCGCTGAGGCGCGGGTTTCTCCTCCCCATTTCATGGGGAGGTGGATCGGCGGCGATAGCCGCCGAGACGGAGGGGCCGCATGGTTGCGCCGTGATTAAGCCCCTCCACCGCTACGCGGTCCCCCTCCCCACGAAGTGGGGAGGAGAGGCGGTCACGGCTTCATCGACCCCGTTTCGATATAGCGCTGGTGCCACGACAAGGCCTCGGTCAGCAGGTGCGGCGACTGCAGGCCGTACGACCCCTTCATCGCGCGGGCGTAGTAGTCGGCCAGCGCGTCGCGATAGTCGGGGTGGGCGCAGTTGGCGATGATGACCTTCGCGCGCTGCTTGGGCGACAGGCCGCGCAGGTCGGCCAGTCCCTGTTCGGTGACGATGACCTGCACGTCCTGGGTGATGTGGTCGACGTGGCTGGCCATGGGGACGATAGCGGAAATCTTGCCGCCCTTGGCCGTCGACGGCGTGACGAAGCAGGAGATGTAGGCGTTGCGCGCAAAGTCCCCCGAGCCGCCGATGCCGTTCTGGATGCGCGAGCCCATGACGTGGGTCGAGTTGACGTTGCCGTAGATGTCGGCCTCGATCAGGCCGTTCATGGCGATGCAGCCCAGGCGGCGGATGATCTCCGGGTGGTTCGAGATTTCCTGCGGTCGCAGGATGATCTTGCCGCGGAACTGCTCCATGCGGCTGTTCAGATCGGCGGCGGCCTCGGGGCTGAGCGAGAAGGCGGTGGCCGAGGCTACGGTCAGCTTGCCCGAGTCCAGCAGGTCCAGCATCCCGTCCTGCAGCACCTCGGTATAGGCGGTCAGGTTCTCGAAGGGGCTGTCCTGAAGGCCGGCCAGCACGGCGTTGGCGACATTGCCGACGCCCGATTGCAGCGGCAGCAGATGGGCGGGCAGGCGGCCCAGCTTCACCTCATGCTGCAGGAACTCGATCAGGTGGCCGGCGATGGCTGTGGCGCTGGCGTCCGGCGCGGCGAAGGGCAGGTTGCGGTCGGGGCTGTCGGTCTCGACGATGGCGGCGATCTTGGACGGATCGACGCGGAAGACGGTCTCGCCGATCAGGTCGGTCGGCTTGGTCAGAGGGATCGGCACCCGGTTCGGCGGCAGGGCGGTGCCGTAGTAGATGTCGTGCATCCCTTCCAGCGCCGCATTCTGCCAGCTGTTGACCTCAAGGATGATGCGGTCGGCGCGGTCCAGCCAGGTCTTGTTGTTGCCGATGGAGGAGGAGGGGATCAGGGCGCCATCTTCACGGATGCCCGACACCTCGACCACCGCCGTCTCCAGCGGCCCGAGGAAGCCCTGCCAGGCCACAGGCGCCACCTGCGACAGGTGCATGTCGAGGTATTCCATCTCGCCCTTGTTGATCTTCTCGCGGGCGATGGGGTCTGAGTTGTAGGGCAGGCGGAACTCGATGCCGTCCGCCTTGGCCAGGGCGCCGTCCAGCTCAGGCCCGGTCGAGGCGCCGGTCCAGACCTTGAGGCGGAACGGATTGCCGGTCGCGTGCTCGGCCTCGATCCGCTCGGCCAGCGCCATCGGCACGACCTTGGGATAGCCCGAGCCGGTAAAGCCGCTCATGCCCACGGTCGAGTTCGCCGGGATCAGGGCGGCGGCGTCCTGCGCGGACATGATCTTCGACTTGAGGGCGGCGTTACGGACGCGGGACATCGCAAACCTGACGACTGGAGCCGGGAAGGGCTCGGAAAACGAAGCGGACATAGGCGCCGCATCACCCTGATTCCAATACGGCTTTGGTCGTAACAGTCTGTGATCACAAAGGCGTCAGCAGGCGGGGATGGATCAGGAATGCGACGAGGCGGGCCGCGCTTCCCCCGCAGGCGGAACAGGACTAGAACAAAGCCATGATCACCGCCGCCCTGATGATGCTTCAACTGTCCGCCGCGCCTGCCGAGACCGCGCCGATCGAGCGGACGCTGGACGCTATGCACGCCGCCGCCTCCGTCGCGGACGGCGAGGCCTACTTCGCGACCTTCACGCCGGACGCGCGCTTCATCGGCACGGATGCGGCTGAGCGCTGGAGCTTGTCGGAGTTCCGCGCCTACGCCATGCCCTACTTCTCGCAAGGGCGTGGCTGGACCTATCGCCCAACCGCGCGAACCGTGACCATCGCTCCGATCGATTGCCGCTGCGTCGCCTGGTTCGACGAGGTGCTGGACAACGACGCTTATGGAACCACGCGCGGCTCGGGCGTGCTGCGTCTGACCGACGACGGCTGGAAGATCGAGCAGTACGTCCTCAGCTTCGCCGTGCCGAACGACCGGGCGCGCGCCGTCGTCGACGCCATCAAGGCCGACTGATGGAGGTTCAGGACGACGCCTTCGTGCTGTCGGCGCGGGCGCATGGCGACACGGGGGCCGTGGTCGATCTGCTGACCGAGCGGCATGGCCGCCGCGCCGCCTATGTCGCAGGCGGGGCCTCGCGCAAGATGCGGCCCTTCCTTCAGCCCGGCGCGCGGGTCGTGGCGGACCTGAGGTCGCGAACCTCGGATCAACTGGGTTCGGCGCGGTTGGAGCCCGTGGGGGAGGGGCCGGCCGCCCTGTTCGACGATCCGCTGGCCCTGACCGGGCTCAGCGCCGCCGCTGCGGTGGCTCAGGGCGCCCTGCCGGAACGAGAGCCGCATCCCGGCGCCTTCTATGCTTTCGAGGCGCTGATGACGGCCTTCGCCATGCCCGAGGTCTGGCCCGCCATTTTCGTGCGGTTCGAGGCCGGATTGCTGGAGGATTTGGGCTTTGGTCTCGATCTGTCGCGGTGCGCCTCCACGGGGTCGATGGACGATCTGGTCTGGGTCAGCCCCCGCACCGGCCGCGCCGTCAGCCGCGAGGCGGGCGCGCCCTATGCCGACAAGCTGCTGGCCCTGCCGCCCTTCATGCTGGGCGCGCAGGCTGGGCTGGGCGCGGGCGACGTGAAGGCGGGGCTGGAGCTGACCGGGCATTTCCTCGAGCAGTTCGTCTTCCACGCCCTGAACCGCCCGCTGCCGCCCGCGCGGGTCTGGATGATCGACAAGCTGGGCGAGGCGGGGCGGCTGTAGCGCCTGCCCGCCTCAAAGCCCCTTCGCGCGTTTCTGCACAGTTAGGCGCGGACAATCCCGGCGTCAGGCCTCCGCTGCGCTAGACTTTCCTCGTCCGATCATTGATTCGAAGTCGTATGACCATCCACACCCCGACGCCCGACGGCGGCCGCATCGTCGAAGAACCGATGGGCGAGGCGCTGTCGCGCCGCTATCTGGCCTACGCCCTGTCGACCATCACCAACCGGGCGTTGCCCGACGTGCGCGACGGCTTCAAGCCGGTGCATCGGCGCATCATGTACGCCATGCACCAGATGCGGCTGAACCCGCAGGCGGCGGCGCGTAAATGCGCCAAGGTCGTCGGCGAGGTCATGGGCGGCTATCACCCGCACGGCGACGCCTCCATCTATGAGGCCCTGGTCCGCCTGGCCCAGGACTTCGCCCAGCGCTATCCGCTGGTGGACGGGCAGGGGAACTTCGGCAACATCGACGGCGATAGCGCGGCGGCCATGCGCTATACCGAGTGCAAGCTGACGCCCGCCGCCGTCCTGCTGCTGGACGGCATCGATCAGGACGCCGTCGACTTCCGCCCCACCTATGATGATCAGGACGAAGAGCCGGTGGTTCTGCCGGCGGGCTTCCCCAACCTGCTGGCCAACGGCTCGTCGGGCATCGCCGTGGGCATGGCGACCTCGATTCCGCCGCACAACGTCGGCGAACTGATCGACGCCTGCCAGTTGCTGCTGGAGCGGCCGGACGCGACGACGGTCGACCTGATGCAGATCGTGCCGGGACCGGACTTTCCCACCGGCGGCGTCTCGGTGGAGAGCCAGGCCGCCATTCTGGACGCCTATGAGACGGGCCGCGGCGGGGTGCGCCTGCGCGCTAAATGGGTCGAGGAAAAGCTTGATCGCGGCGCCTATCAGATCGTCGTCACCGAGATGCCGTACCAGGTGCAGAAGTCGCGCCTGATCGAGGCGCTGGCGGATCTGATCGAGAACAAGAAGGCGCCCTTGCTGGGCGACGTGCGCGACGAGTCGGCCGAAGACATCCGCCTCATCCTCGAACCGAAGAACCGCACCATCGAGCCTGAAATGCTGATGGAAAGCCTGTTCAAGCTGTCTGATCTCGAGGTGCGCTTCCCCATCAACATGAACGTGCTGGACGCCACCGGCACGCCGCGCGTCATGGGGCTGAAGGAATGCCTGCGGGCCTTCCTGGATCACCGCCGGGTGGTGTTGAACCGCCGCAGCCAGTGGCGCATCGCCCGCGTCGAGAAGCGCCTGCACCTGTTGGAAGGCCTGCGCATCGTCTTCCTGAACCTGGACGAGGTTATCCGCATCGTCCGCGAGGAAGAGCAGCCCAAGGCGGCCCTGATCGCGACCTTCGGGCTGAGCGAGCTTCAGGCCGACTTCATCCTCGACACCCGCCTGCGTCAGCTGGCCCGTCTCGAAGAGATGACGATCGAGAAGGAATTCAAGGAGCTGTCGGAAGAACTTGCAGCGTTGCAGGCGCTGACGTCCTCCGAGGCGAAACAGTGGAAGGCGATCGGCAAGGAGCTGGAGGCCGTGCGCAAGGCCTTGATCTCGCCGCGCCGCACCGTGATCGGAGAGGCGGTCGACGCCTCGGCCTTCGTTGCGCCGGAAGCCTTCATCCCGCGCGAAGCCATCACCGTCATCCTGTCGGATCGCGGCTGGATCCGCGCCGCCAAGGGCAAGGTCGACGATCCCTCCGAGCTGAAGTTCAAGGAAGGCGACAAGCTGGGCTTCCTGATCCCCGCCTTCACGACGGACAAGCTGTTGGTCGGGGCCTCGGACGGGCGCATCTTCACCATCGGCGCCGACAAGCTGGCCTCCGGGCGCGGCCACGGCGAGCCGTTGCGCCTGATGATCGACTTGGACGAGAAGGCCGACATCATCAACGTCGTGGCGCACGAGCCGGACGCCAAGCTGTTGATCGCGTCAAAGGCCGGCTACGGCTTCGTGGCCCCCGAGAACGACCTTCTGGCGCAGAAGCGCGGCGGCAAGCAGGTGCTGAACGGCGAGATGCTGGCCATGCTGCGCGTGCCTTCGAACCCGCAGGCCGACCACGTCGCCGTCATCGGCGAGAACATCAAGACGCTGGTCTTCACCCTGGCCGAACTTCCCGAAATGGGCCGGGGCAAGGGCGTGAAGCTGCAGAACTACAAGCAGGGCGGCCTGGCCGATGTGACGGTGTTCAACGCCGAGCAGGGACCGGAATGGGTCGATGGCGGCGGCCGCCGCCGCAACTGGCCGGACTGGAAGGACTGGCTGGGCAAGCGCGCCGGGGCTGGGCGGCAGGGTCCGCGCGGGCTGAGGAAATTCCGCTGATCCCTGTCTCCCTCCCCGTCCCGGGGAGGGTGGTCGCGCAGCGACCGGGTGGGGAGGGCTTGGTGATCAGGGTGCGCTTGAATAGCCTTGCCGTCCCCACCCGGCTTCGCCCTTTCGGGCTCAGCCACCCTCCCCGGGACGAGGAGGGAGAAGGTTGGTGCGTGTCTTTCCTTCCCACTTTGTGGGGAGGGGGACCGCGAAGCGGTGGAGGGGCCTGACCACGGCAGAACCAGGACGCCACTCCGTCACCTCTCCTCCCCATTGCATGGGGAGGAGAGGTGACGGCGAATTCATTGGTTGGGGCGGGATTCGCACCCCATACTCCGCCCATCTTTCGGAGGAGGCTCAATGATCACCCTGATCATCATCGGCGTCATCGTCGCCATTCTGCTGTTCGTCGTGGTCGGCGCCTACAACCGGCTGGTGAAGCTGGATCAGACGGCGAACCAGTCGTTCGCGGATATCGACGTGCAGCTGAAGCAGCGGCAGGACCTGATCCCCAATCTGGTGGAGACGGTGAAGGGTTACGCCACGCATGAGCGCGGCACCCTGGACGCCGTCACCCAGGCGCGCGCCGCCGCTGCGGGGGCTCGTACGGTGGATGAGAAGGTGCAGGCCGAGAACATGCTGACGGCGACGTTGGGCCGCCTGTTCGCCGTGTCTGAGGCCTATCCGGACCTGAAGGCCAACGCCAACTTCCAGCAACTGCAGATGGACCTGTCGGACATTGAGAACAAGCTGGCCGCCGCGCGCCGCTTCTTCAACAATGCGGTCAGCGAGTTCAACGCCGTGCGCCGCCAGTTTCCGACCGTCCTGTTCGCCGGGATGTTCGGCTTCGGCGCCGACAAGCCCTTCTTTGACGTGGGCGAGAGCGAGCGCGCCGGTCTGAACGCCGCGCCGCCGACGGTGCAGTTCTAAGCCCCAATGGCGGTTTTCGGTCAGGCCGTCGGCCTCAAGACCCACATATGGCAGAACAACGCCCGGTCAGCGATCCTGCTGGCCGGGTTCCCGGTGCTGCTGGTCAGCATATTGTTCGGCGTTCAGGTGCTGATGATGGGCTTCGGCCTGCTGCCCAACTCGGGCGGGGACCTGGGTCAGGACCTGGCGCTGGCGGCCTCCATGCTGGGCTGGACCGTGCCCTTCGCCGTCATCGCCGCGGCGATCTGGTTCGTCATCGCCTATTTCGGCAACCAGCTTATGATCGACGTCATGACCGGGGCGCGAAAGGTCGAGCGCCGGGTCGAGCCGGAACTCTATAACCTGCTGGAGAATCTGGCGATCTCGCGCGGGATGAAGACGCCGACCCTGCGCATCATCGAGAGCCCTTCGTTGAACGCCTATGCGTCCGGCCTGCATGAGGGGAACTACAGCGTCACCGTCACGCGGGGCCTGATGCAGACCCTGAGCCGGGACGAGATGGAGTGCGTCCTGGCGCACGAGCTGACCCACGTCATCAACAAGGACGTGCGGACCATGGTGATCGCCTCGATCTTTGCAGGCATCATCAGCGTGATCGCCGAACTGGTGTTCCGCAGCCTGTTCTACATGCGCGGCGGGCGCGGGCGGGACAACAAGAACGCCATGCCGCTGATCCTGATCGGCCTGGCCATCGGGGTGATCGGCTTTGGTCTGGCCGCCGTCATCCGCATGACCCTGTCGCGGACGCGGGAGTATGTGGCGGATGCGGGGGCTGTGGAGCTGACCAAGAACCCGGATGCGATGATCTCGGCGCTGAGGAAGGTGTCGGGTCAGTCCAAGATCGAGGCGCCGGACGAACTGCGCGGCATGTTCCTGGACAATACGGCCGAGAAGACGGGGTTCTCGGGCCTGTTCGCCACGCACCCGCCGATTGAGAAACGCATCGCGGCGCTGGTGCAGTTCGCTGGCGGCCGCGATGATGGGCCGTGGGGCGGCGAGGCATCCCAAGCCAGAGGCACGGCGGTGCCGACGACGTAGGTTTTCCTTCTCCCACAAGGGGAGAAGGAAGGTGCGGCTTTAAAACCGCTCCCAGCCCCAGGGGCGCAGCGCCTCTAGCGGGCGGAACTCGGCCTTGTAGTCCATCTTGGGCGAGCCCTGGACCCAGTAGCCGAGGTAGACGTAGGGCAGTTCCACCGTCTCGGCCTGCTGCAGGTGATCCAGAATGGCGAAGCGGCCCAGGCTGCGGCGCTCCAGATCCGGGTCGAAGAAGCTGTAGACCATCGACAAGCCGTCATGCAGCAGGTCGGTCAGGCAGACGCCGACCAGACGGCCGGGCCCGTCGTCTTCGCTGGGCAGGCGGTATTCGATCAGATGGGTGCGGACGGCCGTGTCCTCGACCATGGAAACATAGTCGGACCAGCCCATGTCGCTCATCCCCCCGCCGGGGTGGCGGGCGTTCAGATAGCGTTGCAGCAGGTCGAACTGCTCCATCGTCGCCTCGGCTTCGACCAGACCGCGCGACAGGTCCCCGTTGCGGGCCAGGATGCGGCGGCGCGAGCGAGAGGGTTCGAAATCCGCCACCGGAATCCGCACCGAAACGCACGCCGCGCAGGCCTCGCAGGCGGGGCGATAGGCGATGTTCTGGCTGCGACGGAAGCCGGCCTGGGTCAGGGCGTCGTTGACGTCCGCCCCGTCGCTGAACGCCAGGTTGGCGAAGACTTTGCGCTCGAACTTCCCCGGCAGGTAAGGGCAAGGGGCGCTGGCCGTCATGAAGAAGCGGAGCTGGCGCGAGAAGAAGTGCTGGGTCACGGCTGTCGCTCCGTGACGGTGTCAGCGCCCGCATAGGGGCTGGATGGGTACGCGCGGCTCATGTCCTGATTTGGCGCGCAACCAGCCGATTTCGCAAGCCTTCTTCGCGCGGCGGGCGTCTCGCCGCGCTTTGTCACAGGCTGGTGTCCATGGGCAGGACCGGCGCTTCGCGCAGCAGGACTATGGCGATGCGGCGGTTGCCCGCCAGCGACGGGTCGTCGGGATAAAGGGGATCGGACCCCGCCTTGCCCGCGACGGAATAGACGCGGTCGGCGTTCACGCCCGCGCTTTGCAGCGTCAGGCGCGAGGCGTCCGCGCGGGCCGAGGACAGGGGCCAGTCGCCGGGGCTGCTGGCGCGGCTGGAGCCGGCGACGGCGCTGGTGTGGCCGGTGATGGAGATGCGATTGGGGAGCTGGTTGATGACCTTGGCCACGGCGCGCAGCAGCAACTGCGCGCGCGGGTTGGGGCGGGCCGAGCCGTTCTCGAACATCGAGCGGCCTTCCTGATCGACCAGCTGGATGCGCAGGCCTTCGGGCGTCTGATCGATGATCAGCTGTTTCGACAGCTCGGCCAGTTCCGGCATGGACTGCATGGCCTGACGCAGGGATTCGGCGGCGCTGGCGAAGTCGGCGGCCTCGCGCCGGGCGATCTCGGCGCGCAGGGCGGCTTCGCTGGCCGAGGCCAGGTTGGAGTTCTGGCCAGCGTCCTGGGGGGCGTCGGGCGCGGCCGGGGCCAGTTGTTCAATCACGGCGTTGGAGCCGGCGCCCTTGGCCCCTTCGGAATCGCCCAGCGACGTGCCGCCCAGAATACCGCCCGAGCCCGAGGTGGAGGCGGATACGCTGGCCGGGGCGAAGTATTCGGCGATGCCGCGTTTCTGTTCCGGGTCGGTCGTGTTGATCAGCCACATCAGCAGGAAGAAGGCCATCATGGCGGTGACGAAGTCGGCATAGGCCACCTTCCACGCGCCGCCGTGGTGCCCGCCGCCGGAAACCTTTTTCACCTTCTTGATCAGGATCGGGCGATCGTTCAGCGCCATGGGGGGCGGGTCCGTCTTAACCGTGTTCGTTCGCCTTACATCCCATGCGGGGCTTAAGAAGCGGTTGCGGCGAGCTGCGGCGGCGCGCCGCGCCCTTGCCGATGCGGACTTCACGGCCTAGCTGATGGCCATGACCAATGCGTCCGCTTCTCCTGCCGCTGATTTCGATCCTCGCGCCTATCGCCGGGCGCTGGGCGGGTTTGCGACGGGCGTGTGCGTGGTGACGGCCCATACGGGCGACGGGCCGCTGGGGATCACGGTGAACAGCTTCACCTCTGTGTCGCTGGACCCGCCGCTGGTGCTGTGGTGCATGGACGTCAAATCCGACCGCCACGACGCCTTCGCCGGCGCGGAGCGGTTCGCCGTCCATATGCTGCCGGTCGAGGACAAGGCCATGTCCGACCGCTTCGCCTGGGGCGCGTGCCGCCTGTCGGACGATGAGTTCGCGGTGGACGACCCGGAGCCGCCGCGCCTGCGGAACGCCGTGACGCGTCTCACCTGCCGGACCCACGACCGCATCGTCATGGGCGATCATCTGGTGATCGTCGGCCGGGTCGAGGCGTTCGATACGCGGCCCGGGGACGCGCTGACCTATTTCCGAGGCAAGTACGGCAAGGCGGTCGATCCGACAGCGTGACGCTTCCTTCTCCCCTTGTGGGAGAAGGTGGATGGCGGAGCCAGACGGATGAGGGGTGCGAAGACACGCGCTCGCGTTTCCCGCTTCATACCGCCCGCCAACACCCCTCATCCGAGCCCTTCGGGCCCACCTTCTCCCACAAGGGGAGAAGGAAAAGATCAGCCCATCATCCGCGCGGCTTGCGGCGCGAAGTAGCTGATGACGCCGGACGCCCCCGCGCGCTTGAAGGCGTGCAGGCTTTCCAGGATGGCGCGGTCCGGGTCCAGCCAGCCGTTGGCGAAGGCGGCCTGCATCATCGCGTACTCGCCGGACACCTGATAGGCGAAGGTCGGCACCTTGAAGGTCTGGGACACCAGCCGGACGATATCCAGATAGGGCAGGCCCGGCTTGACGATCAGGGCGTCGGCGCCTTCCGACAGGTCCATCGCCACTTCGCGCAGGGCCTCTTCGGCGTTGGCGAAGTCCATCTGATAGGTCTTCTTGTCGCCGGTCAGCGACTTGGACGAGCCCACCGCGTCGCGATAGGGGCCATAGAAGGCCGAGGCGTATTTGGCGGCATAGCTGATGATCAGGGTGTCGCTCAGGCCGTTGGCCTCCAGCGCCTCGCGGATGGCCTGGACGCGGCCGTCCATCATGTCGGACGGGGCCACGGCGTCGGCACCCGCGTGGGCATGGATGAAGGCCTGTTCGGCCAGCCGTTCCAGCGTCGGGTCGTTGACGATGCGGCCGTTCTCCAGAACGCCGTCGTGGCCGTGGTCGGTGTAGCAGTCCAGAGCCACGTCGGTCATGACGCCGATCTCGGGCGCGGCGTCTTTGATGGCGCGGATGCAGTCGGGGATCAGGCCGTCCGGGTCGGTGGCCGCCGTGCCGACATCGTCCTTCAGGCCGTCGTTCACATTGGGGAACAGGGCGACCATCGGGATGCCCAGGTCGCGCGCCTCGACGGCGGCCTTGGCGGCTTCCTTGGGCGACAGGCGGAAGACGCCCGGCATGGAGGCGACCGGCTGACGGGCTTCCGGGCCGTCATGGACGATCAGCGGCCAGATCAGGTCGGCCGGCGTCAGGGTCGTCTCGGCGACCAGACGGCGCACCCAGGGCTGCGAACGCAGGCGACGCGGGCGGGCGTAGGGGAAGGCGGCGGGCTGGAAGGGCATGGTCATGGGCGGGGCTTAAAACAAAGCGAGAGGAGAGGCAAAAGGCGAACTGTCCACCCTATGATCGACCTATCTCCCGCTCATCCCGGCGGACGCCGGGACCCAGTGAGAGCCCCGCGCGCATCGCTGACATTGGCGGCGTCATAGCATGAACTTGAATGGGCAGGTTTGAAGCCAAAGTACTGGATCCCGGCGTCCGCCGGGATGAGCGGAAATCTAGGGTGTGAGCCGACAGCAAGGTGACGCGCGCGCCGCCAGCCGTTAGAAGCGCCCCGAACGCCCCGTCAGAGGGCAGGCTGTAATGCGGGAGCTTTCATGGACTTCGCCCTCACCGACGATCAACGCGCCATTCAGGACGCGGCCCGCGCCTTCGCCGAGGCCGAGCTGGCCCCGCACTCGGCCCGCTGGGACGAGGACAAGCATTTCCCGGTCGACGTGCTGAAGGCCGCCGCAGAGATGGGCTTCGCCGGCATCTATACGGGCGAGGAACATGGCGGCATGGGTCTGGGCCGGGTCGAGGCGGCGCTGATTTTTGAAGAACTGTCGCGCGGCGATGTGGCGACGGCGGCCTTCATCTCGATCCACAACATGGCGACGTGGATGATCGACAGCTTCGGTTCCGGCGAACTGCGGGCGCGCTTGGTGCCGTCGCTGGTCGGGATGGAGAAGATCGCCAGCTACTGCCTGACCGAGCCGGGCTCGGGCTCGGACGCGGCGGCGCTGCGGACGACGGCGGTGCGCGACGGCGACCACTATGTGCTGAACGGCTCCAAGGCCTTCATTTCCGGCGCCGGAACGTCGGACGTCTATGTCGTCATGGTACGCACGGGCGGGGAGGGGCCGAAGGGCATCTCGACCCTGGTGGTTGAGGCGGGGACGCCCGGCCTATCGTTCGGCGCCAATGAGAAGAAGATGGGCTGGAACGCCCAGCCGACCGCCGTGGTCAGCTTTGACGATTGCCGGGTGCCGGTCGCCAATCTGGTGGGCGAGGAAGGCGCGGGCTTCAAATACGCCATGGCCGGTCTGGACGGCGGGCGCCTGAACATCGCCGCCTGCTCGCTGGGCGGGGCGCGTCTGGCGCTGGAGACGGCGCAGGAATACGTCGCCGGCCGCAAGCAGTTCGGACAGGCCATCGGCCAGTTCCAGAACACCCAGTTCGAGCTGGCGGACATGGCCACGGATCTGGAGGCCGCCCGCCTGATGGTGCTGCGCGGCGCATGGGCGATCGACACCGGCCACCCCGAGAAAACCAAGTGGTGCGCCATGGCCAAGCGCCTGACGACCGACGCCTGCTTCCAGATCGCCGACCAGGCGCTGCAACTGCACGGCGGCTACGGTTATCTGAAGGACTATCCGCTGGAGCGGATCGTGCGCGACCTGCGGGTGCACCGCATTCTGGAAGGCACGAACGAGATCATGCGGGTGATCATCGCGCGGGAGCTGGCGAAATGAGCGAAGCTGAAGTCATCACCCGCATCGAAAACGGCGTCGGCCGCATCACCCTGAACCGGCCCAAGGCGATCCATGCGCTGAACCGGGCCATGTGCGAGGCGATGATCGAGGCGCTGTTGGCGTGGCGGGACGACGCCGCCGTGGCCTCGGTGCTGATCGACCATGCGGGCGAGCGCGGCTTCTGCGCCGGGGGCGACATCCGCATGATCGCCGAGAGCGGGGCGGGGGACGCGTCAGAGGCGAAGGCCTTCTTCAAGACCGAGTATCAGCTGAACCATCTGATGTTCGTCTATCCCAAGCCGATCACGGCGGTGGTGGACGGCATCGTCATGGGCGGCGGCGTGGGCATCAGCGAGCCGGCCGACATCCGCATCGCTACCGAGCGCACCACCTACGCCATGCCCGAGACCGGCATCGGCCTGTTCCCCGACGTGGGCGGGGGCTGGTTCCTGCCGCGTCTGCCGGGGCAGACGGGCGTCTGGCTGGCGCTGACCGGCGCGCGGCTGAAGGCGGCGGATACGGTGGCCTTGGGCATTCACACCCACTTCGTGCCGAGCGAGGGCGTGGAGGCGTTCAAGGCCGAACTGCTGGCCGCGCCTGCCGACCCGAAAGCGGTCGCGGACCGCGTCGCCGCAGACGTCGGGCCGTCGCCGCTGGCCGCGCACCGCGAAGCCATCGACCGGTTGTTCGCCTTCGACACGGTCGAGGAGATCGTCGCCGCGCTTCAGGCTGACGGTTCCGAGTGGGCGCTGAAGCAACTGGATATCCTGAAGACCAAGTCGCCGCAGTCGCTGAAGGTGTCGCTGCGCCAGATCCGCACTGGCGCGACGCTGACCGACTTCGCCGACAACATGGCGATGGAATACGCCCTGGGCGGCCGCGTGGTTCAGACCCATGACTTCCAGGAAGGCGTGCGCGCCGTCATCATCGATAAGGACAATGCGCCGAAGTGGTCGCCCGCCGAGCTTTCTTCGGTTTCCGACGCCCAGATCGAGTCCTTGTTCGAGCCCTTGTCGGCAGCTGAGGCATGGAAACCGCTGATCGACTGATTTCGCGCAAGCTTTGTTGTCCGGCTCGGGGGAAAAGCCTATCTTGGCGAAATGAGTAAGCGCTGGACCCCCGAATCCTGGAGAAACAAGCCCGTCCTGCATATGCCGACGGACTATCCGGACGCCGCCGAACTGGCGCGCGTCGAAGACGAGCTGCGCGCGATGCCGCCCCTTGTCTTTGCGGGCGAGGCGCGCAAGCTCACCAGCCATCTGGCCCAGGTTGAGGCGGGCGACGCATTCCTGCTGCAGGGGGGCGACTGCGCCGAGAGCTTCAAGGAGTTCTCGACCGACAACATCCGCGACACCTTCCGCCTGATCCTGCAGATGGCGGTGGTGCTGACCTTCGCCGGCCGCAAGCCGGTGGTGAAGGTAGGCCGCATCGCCGGTCAGTTCGCCAAGCCGCGCTCGTCCCCGGTCGAGGAGATCGGCGGGGTGGAGCTGCCGTCCTATCGCGGCGACATCATCAATGGCATGGGCTTCACCCCGGAAGAGCGCACGCCCGATCCGCAGCGTCTGATCCGCGCCTATAATCAGTCGGCCTCGACGCTGAACCTGCTGCGCGCCTTTGCGGGCGGGGGGTATGCGGACCTCTACAACATCCACCGCTGGACGCTGGGCTTCGCCGACGACGGCGCGGGCGCGGCCTACCGCGAACTGGCCGACAAGATCACGGAGGCCCTGGCCTTCATGGAGGCGGTCGGCGTCACGCCCGAGACCCACCCCGACCTGTCGCGCGTCGAGGTCTTCACCAGCCACGAAGCCCTGCTGCTGAACGTCGAGAGCGCCCTGACGCGCTTGGACGGCTCGACCGGCGAATGGTTCGACACCTCGGCCCACATGCTGTGGATCGGCGAGCGCACCCGCCAGCTGGACGGCGCTCACATCGAGTTCATGCGCGGGATCTCCAACCCCATCGGGGTCAAGTGCGGGCCGACCATGACGGCGGACGACCTGCTGCCGCTGATCGACGCCCTGAACCCGAACAATATTCCGGGCCGTCTGACGCTGATCGGCCGCTTCGGCCACGACAAGGCGGGCGACCGCCTGCCGGGCCTGATGCGGGCGGTGAAGGCGGCGGGCAAGCGCGTCGTCTGGTCGATCGACCCGATGCACGGCAATACGCTGAAGGCGGGCAACGGCTACAAGACCCGTCCGTTCGACCGCGTCATGGGCGAGGTCCGCACCTTCATCGACGTGGCGGAGGCCGAGGGCGTCCATCCCGGCGGCGTCCACCTGGAGATGACAGGCCAGAACGTCACCGAATGCATCGGCGGCGCCCAGGCGGTGACCGAGGACGACCTGTCGAGCCGCTATCACACCCACTGCGACCCGCGCCTGAACGCGGATCAGGCGCTGGAGCTGGCCTTCCTGGTCGCCGAACGTCTCAAGGCCGGGCGGCAGGCCCGGTCCGAGGCCGCATGACGGCAGAAGACCACACGCCCGGCCGTGTCGCCTATCAGGGCGCGCCGGGCGCCTTCAGCCATGAGGCTTGCCTGGACCTGCGCCCGTGGGACGAGGCGGTCGGCTTTGAAACCTTTCAGGGGGCGATCGACGCGGTCCTGAGCGGCGACTGCCACTGCGCCCTGATCCCGGTCGAGAACTCGACCGTGGGCGTGGTCGAGCCCGCCGCCACTCTGGTGCGGGAGGCGGGATTGGTGGCGGTCAGCGACGCCTGGCGGCCGATCCGATTGGCCTTGATGGGCGTGCCTGACGCGCGCCTGTCCGACATAAAAACGGCCGAAAGCCATCCCGTCGCCCTGCAGCAGTGCTCCAAGGCTCTGAACGAGATGAAGATCTCGGCGATTGAAGTGTTCGACACCGGGGGCGCCGCCGCCGCCGTCGCCGAGGCGGGGGACGTCTCGCGCGCCGCCGTCGCGCCAGCGCGCGCGGCCGAGGTTTATGGGCTGATCGTTCTACGCAACGATTTGCAGGATTTCAGCGACAACCGGACGCGTTTTGTCCTGTTCACGGCCCCTGAGGCTTGACCGCGCATAAAATTTGCTGTTGTAAGGCCCGGTCGGATCAACCCTGATCCAGAAACCGGACCGGATTCATGTCCTCGCTGCGCGCACAAATGACCCTTGAAACCACCACGCGCGCGGTGGCCGGCTTTTATTTTGGCTGCGGCTATTACGGCTTTCGATACGCCGGCTGAGGCGTCGGGCTTCTAACCAAACCCTGACTGTCTCGCTGGCGACCGCTTCTCCCCAAGCGGCCAGTACGCGCGTTCACGCCTGACCTTCTGTCGGCGGGACGCGACCCCCCATCGAAATCCTATGCCGAAAGCCATCCCCCATGCCGCAGTCCGCCATCCAGCAAGTCTGGCCCGCTGAAATCACTGAAATGAGCGCAGAACAGAAGGCGCTGGCCGCCCTGCGCGCCGAAATCGACAGCCTGGACGATCAGATCCTCGAACTGTTCGAGCGCCGTCTGGCCGTCGCTGCCCAGGTGGGCCAGGCCAAGGACGCGCCCGTCGGTCCCCACACCAAGCTGCGTCCCGACCGCGAACAGGCCGTTCAGGCCCGCATCCTGAAACAGTGCGATCCCGAGAACCGTGAAGCCGTCGAGCACCTGTGGCGCGAGATCGTCGGCTGGGGCCTGGCGCGCCAGGGCCGTCTGCAGGTCCAGGTCTGGGCCCCGATCGACCCGTCCAAGGCGGTGGACGGCGCCCGGCTGCGCTTCGGCGCCGCCGCCGACATCAAGCTGGTCCTCGACCCGCAGGCCGCCCTGGCCCACGCGGCCGAAGGCAAGGGCGTGGCCGTCCTGTCCATCAGCGGCGATGATCCCTGGTGGATCGGTCTGCGCCGCGAGTGGTCGATGCTCAGCGTGTTCGACGGTTACGGGGGCGAGACGCCGACGTCTCTGGCTGTCGGCAAGATCGATCCGCCGGCCCTGCCCAAGGGGCGTCGCGTCGTCGTCACCGCGGGCGGCGATGCGGGCGACGGCTCGGGCGCGCGCCGCTGGGGCCTGAACACCCACCACGGCTGGACCTTGGCCCTGACCGACGCCGATGTGGCGCCGGGCGAGGTCGAGGGCGGCGTCGGCGCCATCGGCTGACGCAGGGCGTTAACTCCGTCTCAAAGCAGGGCGGGCGAGTGTGGCGGCATGGCCCAGCCCGTCCTGCATCGACTGCCGCGTGTCGTCGCCCTCTCGGCGGCCGCTCTGGCGCTTGCGGGGTGCGGCGTGAACGAAGCCGACCCGCATCGGTTCGAGGCCCTGGCCCAGTCGGTCGCCGCCATTCCTGTATCGGCAGACGAGGGCGGAGATAGGGACGACACGACGCGGCCAGCCGCGGCTCCCGGCGCTTCACATCAGCGCGCAGCGCCTCTGAAGGTTGAGCTGATGACCCCGCACGAGCTGTGGGACGCCCGCGACGGGCTGGGCGCCAAGGTTCGCCGGATGTCGGCTCCCGCGCCTGCTCCGGCCGGCTATCATGATTTCGAGGCCCCCCCGCCCGTCGCCGCTGCGCCCGTCGTTCCCCTGCCAGGCGCGCCCGCGCCGACGGCCCGCCATGTGCAACTGGGCGCCTTCTCCAGCGAGGACAGCGCCCGGGCGGCATGGCGACGGATGAGCCAGGGGGCTGGCGGCGCGGCCTTGTCGGGGCTTCAGCCCGCCTATGAAGCGGTTGAGGTCGGCGGGCGCCGGCTGGTCCGGCTGAAGGTCGCCGCCACGGCTGAACAGGCGCAGGTTCTGTGCCGCGATCTGGCGGCGTCGGACCCCTGGTGCGCGCGCGCCGGCGGCGCGGCGGCCTGATCGTCCACAGGCTCAGCTTAAGGTTTCGTTGACGATTGGCCCTCGCGGCCCGATCCTGCGCGGCATGGGCGGGCTGCGGACAGAGATGAGTCGCGCCTGCTGATCACAGTGGGATTTCACATGGCGCAGCCTCAGGTCATCGTCATCGGCAATGAAAAGGGCGGGGCGGGCAAGTCCACCCTGGCCATTCATATCGTCACCGGCCTTCTGCACGCCGGGCGCAAGGTCGCGATTATCGACCTGGACCTGCGCCAGCGTTCGCTGGAGCGCTTCTTCGCCAACCGTATCGCCTGGACCAAGGCCAACGGCCATGAGCTGCCGCTGCCCATCGTTCCGGACATGGGCGACGGCAAGCTGCTGCATAAGGCGGATGAGGCCGAGCAAATGTCGCGCTTCGAGGCGGCGTTCAGCTACGCCAAGTCGTCGGCGGACGTCATCGTCATCGACACGCCGGGCGGGGACACCCCGCTGTCGCGCGCCGCGCACGGCCGGGCCGATCAGATCGTCACCCCGATGAACGACAGCTTCGTCGACTTCGACCTGCTCGGCGAGGTGGACCCGGTGACGCTGGATCTGATCCGTCCGTCCATCTATTCGGAAAGCGTCTGGGAGGCGCGCAAGCACCGCGCCATCGCCGAGGGCCGCCAGGTGACCATCGACTGGATCGTCGTCACCAACCGTCTGGCCGTGGCCGAGGCGCGCAACCGTCGCCGTCTGGCCTCGCGGATGGCCAAGCTGGCCAAGCGGGTCGGTTTCCGGGTCGGGCCCGGCCTGCGCGACCGGGTCATCTATCGCGAACTCTTCCCGTTCGGTCTGACGGTGGCGGACCTGTCGAATGACATCCGCCCGGTGTCGGTGTCCCTGGCGCACGTCGCCGCGCGTCAGGAGATGCGCAACCTGATGCAGGCCCTGGGTCTCGACGACGCCATCTCGGCGATGGACGCGGCGGCTTGATCGCTTAATTGGCCGATAGAGCTTCATGGGATTGATCTGGCTGGGGCTGGCCGCCGTGGCCCTGTGGGCTCTGGTGCGGCTGGGCCGTCAGACCGAGCGCGCGCGGCGCGGCCACTGGCGCATCTCGGCGACCATATTGAGCGCGGCCCTGTTGGCCGGGGCGGTGCTGGCGGCGGCGCGCGGGGCGTGGCTGATCGGCGGCGGCATGGCGCTGGCGGGCGTCTGGCTGGCGGTGCAGTCGCGCGTCAGGCCCGTCGCGCCGAAGGCTCAGCCCTCAGAGCGGATGAGCGAAGCCGAGGCGCGAGCGATCCTGGGCGTGCCTCTAGGCGCTGACGCCCAGACGGTGCAGGCCGCCTGGCGACGTCTGATGGCGCGCGCCCATCCCGATCAGGGCGGCACCGAAGGGCTGGCCGCCCGCGTCAATGCCGCGCGCGATCGCCTGCTGAAGGAGTAGGGGGCTCGGTTAGAAGCCGAGTTCGGCCTCGCCGCGCAAAATAGCCTCGGCCTGCAGGGTGTGCTTGGCCCCCGCGCGGTCGTGGACGATCAACGGCGGCAGAAGGCGCAGCGGCGCCTTGCCCGTCTTGATGGCCTGAACCAGCACCCGTTTGGCTGGCTGATCGACGTAGGGCTGGATCGGGCGAATGGCGAACGAGCCGGCCTTGGGCGCGAGCAGCGACAGGATGTCGGCCAGTCGGTCGGCGCGGTGGATGATGACGATGCGTCCGCCCTCGCGCACCGCCTTCAACAGAAACCCGGTCCATGCGGCCAGGCCGTCGTCGGCCATCCAGGCGCCGCGCTTGCCCTCTGCCGGAGCGCGCAGGGCGCCGGGGTCGTCGAAGAAGGGCGGATTGCTGACGGCCCAGTCGAACGGCGGCAGGTCCAGGGCGCGGAAGGCGTGGGCCACGTCGCCGTCCAATATGGTCGTACGCGAGGCGGCGCAGTTCAACTCGGCGTTCTGGCGGGCCAGGGCGGCGGCGGCGGCGTCGCGCTCCAGCCCGGTCAGCAGGGCCTCGGGCCGCCGCGCCGCGATCTGCATCAGCACGGCCCCGGCGCCGCAACCGGCCTCGATCACCCGTTCGCCCGGTCGGGCACCCACAGCGGCGGCCAGCAGAGCCGCATCCAGACCGGCGCGATAGCCGCGCGCCGGCTGGCGCAGGCGGACGCGTCCGCCCAGCAGGGCGGATTCCGCAACGTCGGCGGCGGTTGTAAGGGATGACTCGGCTTGACCCATCATGACGCCGCCACCATTGTGCGCCGCGTCGCGTCCGGGCAAGCGGATGCGTGTGAATTTCGGGCGAATCTCCCCCTTCGCCCCTGTGCTGAAAGAGATTTTCGTGGACGCAGCTCTCGCCGTCGCCTCCCGGCCCAAGGGCGACGTGGACGCCCTGGTTCGTCTGGCCAAGGACGACATGGCGGCGGTCGACGCCCTGATCATCGCGCGGATGCAGTCCGACGTGCCGGTGATCCCCCTGCTGGCCGAGCATCTGGTGTCGGCGGGCGGCAAGCGTCTGCGTCCTCTCCTGACTGTCGCTGCGGCCCGCGCGACGGGACAGACGGGCGATATCGAAGGCCCCAAGAAACTGGCCGCTTCGGTCGAGTTCATCCACACCGCCACCCTGCTGCATGACGATATCGTCGACGGCTCGGAGATGCGTCGGGGCAAGGTCGCGGCGCATCTGATCTGGGGCGCGGCCTCGTCGGTGCTGGTCGGCGACTTCCTGTTCGCCCGCGCGTTCGAGCTGATGGTCGAGACGGATTCGCTGCGGGCCCTGGGCATCCTGGCCACGGCGTCCAGCGTCATCGCTGAGGGCGAGGTCCTGCAACTGACGCGCGCCCACGACCTGAATCTCGATCTGGACACCTATCTGCAGATCATCCGCGCCAAGACGGCCGAGCTGTTCGCCGCCGCCGCCGAATCCGGCGCGGTCGGGGCGGGCGCCACGGATGAACAGGTCGCGGCCCTGCGTGACTACGGCATGGGCCTGGGCATCGCCTTCCAGTTGGCGGACGACGCGCTGGATTACGGCGGCGCGACCGAGACGCTGGGCAAGAACGCGGGCGACGACTTCAACGAGGGCAAGGCGACCCTGCCGCTGTTGCTGGCCGTTCAGCGGACCAAGGGAACCGAGGACCTGTTCTGGGACCGCGTCATCACCAAGGGCGACCGCAAGCCCGAGGATTTCGAGCGGGCGCGCCAGTTGATCGTCAGCAGCGGCGCCGTCGAAGCCACGCTGGATACGGCGACTGAATACGCCGACCGGGCCAAGGCCGCCTTGCAGGCGCTGCCCGCTGGGCCGTGGCGCTCGGCGCTGGAGGCCCTGGCCGACTTCGCTGTCAGCCGGGCGACCTGATGCTGGCGGCGCTTCTTGTCGCCGGGCAACTGGGCGCGCAACAGCCGCCAAGTTTTACATTGAGGCCAGAGCCGGGCGACGCCCTGAGCGCGCAGCTGTTTCGTCTGGAGCCGGGCGACCCGGGCGGTCAGGCGCGCGCCCTTCTGGGCGAGGACATGACGCGGGATGACGCGGCGCTGGCCGTCCGTTCCGTGCCGCCGTTGATCATGCTGTATCGCGAGGGCAGCCTGCCCGACGGCCCGATCGTGCTTTACGCAGGGCCCGAGGTCGAGGGCGAGCCGGACGCCGCCTGCCGACTGTCGCGCATTCCCGGCGGGGTGGTCGACAACTCGCGTCGCGCAATTGTCTGGTGCAGCGAGTTCATCCTGAAAACGGCGCCGACGTTGAACATTCCGCCGGCGCCGGTTCACTGAGAGCTTACTTCAGGCTGGCGCAGAAGCGCTGGATGCGGCGGCAGCCTTCTTCGAGCACGTCTTCCGAAGTGGCGTAGCTGATGCGGAAATAGGGGCTGAGGCCGAAGGCCGCGCCCTGGACCACGGCCACGCCCTCGGCGTTCAGCAGTTCGGCGGTGAAGGTCTCGTCATTGTCGATGACCGCGCCCGAAGGCGTCGTCTTGCCGATCAACTGCTCGATCGACGGATAGACGTAGAAGGCGCCTTCCGGCTTCGGACAACGAATGCCGTCGGCCTGATTCAGCATGGAGACGACCAGATCGCGGCGCTTCTCGAAGGCGGCGGCGCGCTCGGCCAGGAAGTCCTGCGGACCATTCAGAGCCTCGACGGCGGCCCACTGGCTGATGGAGGAGGGGTTGGAGGTGGTCTGGCTGGCGACCTTGCGCATCAGGTCGATCAGCGGCTTGGGGCCGCCCGCATAGCCGATCCGCCAGCCGGTCATGGCGTAGGCCTTGGACACCCCGTTGCAGGTCAGGGTGCGGTCGTACAGGTCCGGCGCGACCTGGGCGATGGTGACATAGTCGAAGTCGCCATAGACGAGGTGCTCATACATGTCGTCGGTCAGGATCCAGACCTGCGGATGCTTGCGCAGCACCTCGGCCAGGGCTTCCAGCTCGGCGCGAGTATAGGCCGCGCCGGTCGGGTTCGACGGGGAGTTGAGGATCAGCCATTTGGTCCTGGGCGTGATGGCCGCGTCCAGCACTTCGGGGCGCAGCTTGAAGCCGTCGGCTTCCTCGCCGATCACGGTGACGGGCTCGCCGCCGGCCAGCAGCACCATGTCCGGGTAGGACACCCAGTAGGGCGCGGGGACGATCACCTCGTCGCCCGGATTCAGGGTGGCGACGAAGGCGTTGTAGATCACCGGCTTGCCGCCCGAGGCGACGTGGATCTGATTGGTCTCGTAGGTCAGGCTGTTTTCGCGGGCGAACTTTGCGACGATGGCGGCCTTCAGCTCGGGCATGCCGTCGGCGTCGGTGTATTTCGTCTCGCCGCGCTTGATGGCTTCGATGGCCGCGGCCTTGATGTTGTCCGGGGTGTCGAAGTCCGGCTCGCCAGCGCCCAGGCCGATCACGTCGCGACCCTGGCGTTTCAGCTCGCGCGCCTGGGCGGTCACGGCCAGGGTGGCCGAAGGCTTGACGCGGGCGAGGGAGGCGGACTGAAGGCTGGACATGGCTATCCTGTCTGGAGGATGGGAAGAAAGCCGGGGAGGCGAAGGCTTGATACGCAACCCCGCAGGGCCGCACAACGTTTGTGCGCGTCCCGGACGATCAAAAGGCGATTTGGGCGAAATCTATGCGGCGAGTCGTCGATTTTCTGCTGAATATGGAGGCCAGACGGTGGCGAACCCTGGCCGTGACCCTGCTGCTGCTGGGGGGAATCGTCGCCTTGTTCGCCCTGGGCAAGACGCAGTTGGCGCTGGGGGCCGAGGATCGGCTGGAGGACTGGCTGGCGGGGTATCGCGTCGGGCCGTGGGGGCTGGTTGCGGCGGTTGTTGTTTTCACCCTGTCGGCCTTCATCGGCGTGCCGCAGTTCTTGCTGATCGCCGCCTGCGTGGTGGCGTTCGGGCCGTGGTTCGGATTCCTCTATAGCTGGATCGCCACCATCGCCTCGGCGGCCGTGACCTATTGGCTGGGGCGCGGGCCGACCGCGCGCACGCTGGAGCGGTACGGCGGCGGGACGGTCGAGCGCATCCGCAGGTTCGTCGGACGCAACGCCTTTTCGGCCAGCTTCATCATCCGCAATGTGCCCTCGGCGCCCTTCATCGTCGTGAACATGGCCTTCGGCGCCGTGCGCGCCTCGTTCCCGGCGTATCTGGCGGGGTGCGCGCTGGGCGTCCTGCCCAAGACGGCCCTGGTCGCCTTCTTCGGCGGCTCCTTCATGGCGGCGGTCAGCGGCGACGGGGTCTGGACCTCGGTGATCCTTGCGGCGGTCGCGGCCGTCTGGCTTGTATTGATGCTGGCGGTGCGTGAGTGGGTGAAGCGCCGTGAGGCTGCGCGCGGCCTGTCAGTCGATTGATCGGAGAACGACCATGCTGAAGCTCTATTACTCTCCCGGCGCTTGCGCCGTCGCCTCGCACATCGGCCTGGAAGAGGCGGGCGCCGACTATGAGATCGAGAAGATCGACCTGCGCGCCGGTCAGCAGCGGACGCCCGAATATCTGGCGATCAATCCGGCGGGCGTGACCCCGGCGCTGAAGACCTCCGAGGGCGTGATCACCCAGAATGCGGCCATCCTGGCCTATGTGGCGCAGACGCATCCGCAGGCGGGGTTGGCCGATCTGGACGACCCGTTCGCCTTTGCGCGTCTTCAGGCCGTCAACGGCTGGCTGGCCTCGTCGCTGCATCCGGCCATCGGCAAGGCGCTGTTCTCCAAGCCGCCGCTGGAAGGCGAGGCGAAGGAGGAGGCCGTGAAGGTCGCGCTGGAGAAGTACGACCTGGCTGAGAATCATCTGCTGACCGGCCCCTGGGTCCTGGGCGAAGATTATTCGATGGCGGATGGTTATCTGATGGTCTTCACGCGCTGGGCGCGTCAGGCGGGCCTGCTGGACAAGACCCGGTTCCCTAAGCTGAACGATCACCTGGACCGGGTGCAGACGCGCCCGGCCGTACAGCGCGTGCTTGAGGCCGAAGGCATTCAGGCGGTCTGACCCGCGCGCCCCTCAAGCGGGGCTGGAAAGCTTGACCGGCAAGGCTTTCAAGCCTTGCCGTGACAAGCCTGTGATCGACAAGCCATAGGCGCTTGCAATCCCCGCGGCATGAGGGCAAACGGGCCTGTAGTCGGCTCGGCGAAGACGGTCAGGACGGCTTTGCGGTCACGCGAAGCGGGGGTAGGGCGTCGCCATAGCGGACGAATGAAATTCACGCCCTTGCAGGCCCGAACTAAGCGGTAACCGACGCCCATGCTTTCACCCCTCTTCGGCATGATTTCTAATGACATCGCGATGGATCTGGGGACGGCCAACACCCTGATCTATATGCGCGGCAAGGGGATCGTCCTGAACGAGCCGTCGGTCGTCGCCCTGCGCAACGTCGGCGGCCGCAAGATCGTCCACGCTGTCGGCCTTGAGGCCAAGCAGATGCTGGGCCGGACGCCTGGCCACATGGAAGCCATCCGCCCGATGCGCGACGGCGTCATCGCCGACTTCGAAGTCGCCGAAGAGATGATCAAGCACTTCATCCGCAAGGTTCACAACCGCAAGGGTTTCGTGAATCCCAAGATGATCGTCTGCGTTCCCTCGGGCGCCACGGCGGTTGAGCGCCGCGCCATTCACGACAGCTGCCTGAACGCTTCGGCGCGCCGCGTCGGCCTGCTGCCCGAGCCGATGGCCGCCGCGATCGGCGCTGGCCTGCCGATCCACGAGCCGACCGGCTCGATGGTCGTCGACATCGGCGGCGGCACGACCGAAGTGGCCGTGCTGTCGCTGTCGGGCGTGGTCTATTCGCGCTCGGTGCGCGTCGGCGGCGACATGATGGACGACGCCATCATCGCCTATATGCGCCGCAACCATAACCTGCTGATCGGCGAGACGACCGCCGAGCGCATCAAGAAGGACATCGGCACCGCCCGCGTCCCGGCCGACGGCGAAGGCCTGTCGATCGAGGTCAAGGGCCGCGACCTGATGCAGGGCGTGCCGCGCGAAGTGAAGATGAGCGAGCGCCAGGCGGCGGAAGCCCTGGCCGAGCCGGTGGCCCAGATCGTCGAGGCCGTGAAGGTCGCGCTGGAAGCCACGCCGCCGGAGCTGGCAGCCGACATCGCCGACAAGGGCATCATGCTGACGGGCGGCGGCGCGCTGCTGCGCGGTCTGGATACCGAGATCCGCGACCACACGGGCCTGCCGGTCCAGGTGGCGGACGATCCGCTGTCGTGCGTCGCCATCGGCTGCGGCAAGGTGCTGGAGCACCCGTCGTGGATGAAGGGCGTGCTCGAGGCGTCGCTCTAAAGAACAGACTGTCCGGCCCCCGGGGGCGCCGCAGACCTGCAATGGGGCGCATCCCAACGGTCGTTTCACACACACATAGGCGGGCTTCGGCCCGCTTATTCCTAAGCTCTAGCAGGAAGGGCTGGCCGTGGCGTTTCGCGACGGACCATTCGAGAATCTGAAGGTGCCGCTGGCCTGGACGGCGGCGGTCATGGTTGTCGGCGGCATCGTCGCGGCGATCATGCTTCTGCTCGCCGATCGCCCGCCAGCCATTGCGGACGATCTTCAGCCTGCCCAGGCGGGGTTCGACGCCGCCGCTGGAACGACGGGCGGGGTGTTGGCGGCTCCCGTACGGTGGACGGGCGACGCCGTCGGCTTCGTCAAAGGCTATTTCTTCGCCGTCTCCGAGAACCGTCGCCTGCGCCGCGAACTGGCGGAGATGAGCGCATGGCGCGACGACGCCTTGGCTCTCAAGAGCCTGAACGCGCGCTACGAACAACTGCTGGGCCTGCAAACCGAACCGCCGATCGAGATGACGGCCGGGCGGGCGATCACTGATGCGCGCGGCCCCTTCGCCCGCTCGCGCCTGCTGAACGTCGGCGCCGCCAAGGGCGTGCGAATCGGCAATCCGGTTCTGAGCGAGCACGGTCTGGTCGGCCGCATCGTAGGCGCCGCCGGCGGTTACAGCCGCATGGTGCTTCTGACTGACGTCGCCTCGCGCATTCCTGTGATGGTCGAGCGAACCGACGCACGCGCCGTGCTGACCGGCGACGGCAGCCGCAGTCCGCGGCTGGACTATGTGCGAGGGCAAGGCGCGGTGCAGGACGGCGATCGCATCCTGACCTCGGGCGATGGCGGCGGGTTCCCGCGCGGCCTGCCGGTCGGCGTTGTGGCCAAGGGGGTCGACGGGTCGTGGCGGGTCAAGTTGTACAGCGATCGCACCGCCATCGACTATGTGCGGGTCCTCCTGTTCCAGGACTTCGGTCAGTTGGCTGATCAGAACGCGCTGAACGCGCCGCCGCTTTCCGGCCTGAAGACGGCGCCGCCGCCGACCGCCGCCCAGGCCGCCGCCATTCAGGATGTAGCCACGCGCCGCGCCGCCGCCGCCCAGGCCGTCGCTGAGCGTGTGCGCGCCGCCAACGCTGCGCCGCCGCCGGTTGCGGACGCCCCGCCGCTCCCGGCCGCGACCCAGCCTGCCGCACCGGCGGCTGGAAGGCCCGACGGAGGCCGCGAGTGAGACGGACGATCACCGTGCGGATGGTCGGTCCGATGCAGTGGATCGGCTACCCGGCGCTGATCGCCGCAGCCGCGACCATTCTGTTCGCCATTCCGCTGCGCCTGTTCGGCCTGACCTTGCCTGAGCCGGTCTGGCCGATGGTGCTGGCCTTCGCCTGGCCGCTGATCCGGCCGTCCATGCTGGCGCCGGTCGTGCTGTTCGGCCTTGGCCTGTTCCTGGACTTCTTCTGGGGCGGCAAGGCGGGGATGTGGGCGCTTAGCCTGTTGTTGATCTACGGCGCCATCCTGCTGACGGCGAAATATCTGGCGGGGCAGGCGACCATCGTCCTGTTCGCCCTGTATGTCGCCTCGACGGGCTTGGCGTTTGCAGTCGCCTATTTCGTGACGCTGGGCAGCCTTGGGAATGCCCCCAACCTGCTGGCTATCATGGGGCAGATGATCCCGACGCTGCTGCTCTTTCCCCTGGCCAACTGGCTGATCGAGCGTTTCGACGACGCGGACGTGCGATTCCGATGAGCAGCGAACCGCATATCTTCTTTTCCGATGTGAACGAGCGGCAGGGCTCCTTCCTGCGGCGCACCATGCTGATGGGCGGGGCGACGGCGCTGGGCGGGCTGGCCCTGGTCGGGCGGCTGGCGCACCTGCAACTGTTCAAGTCCGAAGAGTTCGCCACCCTGGCGACGCGCAACCAGTTCAACTTCCGTCAGGTCCCGCCCCCGCGCGGTCTGATCAAGGATCGCAACGGCGTCGTCATCGCCGGCAACCGGCCCAGCTTCCGCGTGCTGGTCGTGCGCGACGAGACCAAGGACCTGGACCAGACGCTGGACCTACTGGGCCAACTGCTGCCGGACACGCTGGAGCGGCGCCGCACCATCATTCGCGAGGTCAACGCCGCGCCGCGCTTCTCGCCGGTTCCGGTCAAGAGCGACCTGACCTGGGAAGAGTTCTCCAAGGTCAATCTGCACGCGGCCGAGCTGCCCGGCGTCATGGCTGACATGAACGAGGCCCGCTACTATCCGCACGGCGGCGCCTACGCCCATGTGGTCGGCTATGTGGCCAAGGTGTCGGATCGCGACGTTCAGGCGCTGCGCGACAAGGGCGAACAACCGCCCGCCATCCTGTTCAATCCGGGGTTTAGGATCGGCCGCCAAGGCCTTGAACGCTCGCTGGATCTGGACTTGCGCGGCGTCGAGGGCGGCAAGCGCGTCGAGGTCAATGCGCGCGGCCGCGTCGTAGCCGAGGACATCGCCGGATCGCGTCCGGCGGTGCAGGGCTCAGAGGTCGTTCTGACGCTGGACAACGACGTCCAGCAGCGGGCGCTCGAAGTCTTCGGCGAAGAAGCCGGAAGCATGGTGGTCATGGATGTGCGCAACGGCGACATCCTGGCGATGGTGTCGTCGCCGTCGTTCGATCCGAACCTGTTCGTGTCGGGGGTGCCGTCCAAGATCTATCGCGCCCTGGCCGACTATGAGCGCCGTCCCCTGCTGGACAAGGCGCTGAGCGGGACCTTCGCGCCGGGCTCGACGTTCAAGCCGGTCGTGGGGCTGGCGGCGATGAAGCGCGGGCTGGACCCGTCGCGGCGCATCTTCTGCGGCGGCAGCTTCTATCTGGGGCGGCGGTTCGCCTGTCTGGGGCGACACGGCGCGCTGGATTTGCGCGGGGCCATCAAGGCGTCGTGCAACGTCTACTTCATGACCCTGGCGACCGAGATGGGGCCGGACGCCATCGCCGAGACGGCGCGGGATCTGGGCTTTGGGCAGACTTTCGACATCGGCATCGGCGGCCAGAAGGCCGGGCTGGTGCCGGACCGCGAGTGGCGCCGCAGGAATCCGGTGCGCGGCGATACGAAATGGTACCCGGGCGAGAACCCCAGCTATGGCATCGGCCAGGGCGCGCTGACGGTGAACGCTCTACAACTGGCGGTATATACGGCGCGGGTGGCCAATGGACGCAAGGCGGTGACGCCGCGCTTGATCAAGTCGATCGGCGGGGTGGAGCAGGGCGGCAGCGCCTTCGCCGATCTGCCCTACACGCCCGAGATGCTGCAGGTGTTGCGCGACGGCATGGAGGCGGTGACCGCCGCCGGGGGCACGGGCTTCCGCAACAGCCAGCTGGGGTTGGGCACGGTCAAGATGGCGGGCAAGACCGGCACGGCCCAGGCGCGCAACTATGGTTCCGGGTCGCGCAAGGGGGCGGGGCGTCCGTGGGACCAGAAGGACCACAACCTGTTCGTCGCCTATGCGCCGACCGACAACCCGCGCTACGCCGTCTCGGTTATCGTCCAGCATGGCGGTCTGGGCGGGGGCACGGCCGGGGCGCCGCGCGCGCGTGAAGCGATGAAGGTGGCCCTGCTCAAGGACCCCGAAATCCGCGCCCGCATCGAATCGGCCGGTTTTGAGGCTCAGGAGGACGCCGGCGTCCGCGAAGCGGAGGCCAGAGGCGAGCCCATCGACAACGGCGATGCCGACCCCGGCGCCGCCGTCGCCCCGCCGCCGTTGACGGAGCCCGGACAATGACCGCTTCCGCCCTGACCCGCCCCGGCGAACGCGACCGCTTGTCCACCAAGTTCGCAGAGCTGGACTGGCGCATCATCGGCCTGCTGTGCATCCTGGCCGGGATCGGCACGGCCATGCTTTATTCCATTGCGGGGGGTCACTGGCAGCCGTGGGCGGCCAAGCATCTGATCCGCTTCGGGGTCTTGCTGGCCGGCATGCTCGCATTGGCCATGGTCCACCCGAAGTGGTGGTTCCACGCGGCCTATCCCGTCTATGGCGTCCTGCTGTTCATGGTGATGCTGGTTGAGTTCACCCCGCTGGGGTACGTGGCGGGCGGCGCCAAGAACTGGCTGCACCTGGGCTTCATCCGCATTCAGCCTGCCGAGTTCGTCAAGATCGGCCTCGTGCTGGCCCTGGCGCGCTGGTACCACGGACATTCGGCTCAGGACGCGCGCTGGTCGTGGAAGCTGTTGTTTCCGGCCGGGATTATCGGTGTTCCCTTCATTTTGGTGGCCAAGCAGCCGGACCTCGGCTCGGCCATGATCATCGGCCTGACCGGGGCGGTGATGATGTTCATGGCGGGGTTGAGCTGGCGCGTGATCGGCGCAGGCGTCGCCGCCGCCGTGGCCGTGATCCCGCCCTTCGTCATGTTCGGCATGCACGACTATCAGCGCAACCGGGTCCTGACCTTCCTGAACCCGGAAGCCGACCCCTCGGGCACGGGCTACAACATCATCCAGTCCAAGATCGCCCTGGGTTCGGGCGGATTGATGGGCAAGGGCTATGGCCTGGGCAGTCAGAGCCAGCTGGAATTCCTGCCGGAACGCCACACGGACTTCATCTTCTCGACGGTGTCGGAAGAGTTCGGCTTCATCGGCTCGTTCACCGTGCTGGCCTGCTATGTGGCGCTGATCCTGATTTCGTTGCGGATCGCGGCGCTGTCGCACAGCCATTTCGGTCGTCTGAGCGCGGCGGGCATGACGGCCTTCGTGGCCCTGTTCATGCTCATCAACGGGGCGATGGTGATGGGGCTGGCGCCGGTCGTCGGCGTGCCTATGCCGATGCTGTCCTATGGGGGATCGTCGATGATGACGGTGATGGTCGGCTTCGGCCTGATCCTGTCGACGCGCGTGCACCGCTATGTCGAACTGCCGAAGGGGCAGGGGCTGTTCTGATCGCCCGGCCGCGTTAGGCTGAGCAGATGACTGAACACACGCCTGACAAACCCGCCGCCGCCGAGACCCCCAAGGCCGATCCCGCCATGTTCTCGGACTGCGGCGACACGCCCTGTCCGCAGCCCGTGCTGACGGATCCTCAGAACGAGGCGGCCGCCCTGGCTGAGGGCGTGCGGATGCGGGATAATCCGGCGGAATGGGCCTTTGTCCGCCTGTCCAAGCTGATCGAGGAATTCGAGGCCAATCTCGACAAGGACGAGGAGATCGGCGCGCGCGTGGTCGGCCTGCCGGGCGACGGGACGATGCAGATCGTGGACGTCGGCTTCTGGGGGCCGGACCTGATTATGTTTTTCGGCCGCAACGCCGACGGCAAGCCAGTGCGTCTGATCCAGCACTATAGCCAGATCAACGTTGTGCTCAGCGCGGTGAAGAAGCCAGAGGAGCGCGAGGCGCGCCGCATCGGCTTCCAGCTCAACGAGATGGTGCAGAAGACCACCCCGAAACCGGCGGGCTGATCGTGTCGCGCGACGCAGCCGTCCTTCGGGCTTAAAGGGCCGCCGCCCAGTCGGTGGCGCGGATCAGGCTGTCGATGATGCCGGGTTCGGACGAGGCGTGGCCGGCGTCGCCGATGATGTCCAGCTTGGCCTCGGGCCAGGCGCGGTGGAGAGACCAGGCGCTCGAGATCGGCGTCACCACGTCAAAGCGCCCCTGTGCGATCCAGCACGGGATATGGCGGATGGTCCCGATGTTTTCGAGGATCCAGTTCTCGCTGTCCATGAAGCCGCCATTGGTGAAGTACCAGTTCTCGATCCGGGCGAAGGCGACGGCGAACTCGGGATCGGCGAACTTGTCTGGCTTGCCGGACGGCCCTTGGATGCTGACGGTTTCGCCTTCCCAGGTGGCCCACGCGACGGCGCAGCGGTTCCGCTCCTCAATGTCGTCGCCGGTCAGACGCTTGTAATAGGCAGCCATCAGGTCGCCGCGCTCAGCCTCGGGGATCGGGGCCAGGAAGCGTTCCCAGGCGTCCGGGAAGATCATCGAGGCGCCGTCCTGATAGAACCAGTGCAGTTCCTTCTTGGTCAGCAGGAAAATGCCGCGCAGCACCAGCGCCAGACAGCGATCCGGGTGTTTGATGGCGTAGGTCATCGACAGGGTCGAACCCCACGACCCGCCGAACACGACCCATTTGTCGATGCCCAGCTTCTCGCGCAGGCGCTCGATATCGGCGACCAGGTCCCAGGTGGTGTTGTTTTCCAGCGAGGCGTTGGGTCGCGACAGGCCGCAGCCGCGCTGGTCGAACATGACGATGCGGTATTTGGCCGGGTCGAAATAGCGACGCATCCCCGGATTGACCGCCCCGCCGGGGCCGCCGTGCAGGACAATGACCGGCACGCCGTGCGGATTGCCGCTTTCCTCGTAGTAGATCTCGTGGACGCTGTCGGTCGGCATCCAGCCCGAGGCGTAGGCTTCGATCTCGGGGTAGAGGTCACGGCGGGACGTGTCGTTCACGGAAAACATGCTGGGACCCTGTTCTGCTTGTAACTAGGCGTTGTTGGGTGCGGACTTGAGGGCGGCGGCGACCACCAGGCACCAGCCCGCGATCATCATGACGCCGCCGATCGGGGCGACGGCCCCCATGACGGGCAGGCTGAGCAGTCCGATCATGGCCAGGGCGAGACAGAAGATCAGCCCCCCGGCGCTCGCCAGCCATCCAGCGAGACGCGCCAGCCGCCCGCCGCCCCTCCACAACGCCAGCGCCACCGCCAGGACCGCATGGACCATCTGATACTGGCCCCCCGTGGTCAGCAGGGTTTTGACGGCGGGCGCCGCGCCATGGGCTGCGAAGGCGCCCAGCGCCACAGCCATGGCGCCGTTGAACCCGGCGAAGACGAGGAGGTTGCGGTCGGGACTCATCACTTATGTCTAGACCACAAAATGGGGGAAGTCTGCTATGGCGCGCCATGACGTCCGCCCCGCGCCTGGCCTTGCAATACATCCTCCTGTTCGGCGCCAGCGGCGTGACGCTGCCGTTCGCCGGACTGTGGTTTCGCAGCCAGGGACTGAGCGGAGCGCAGATCGGCGTCCTGTTGGCCATTCCCATGCTGGCTCGCGCGCTGACGGGGCCGTTGATCGCCGTCTGGGCCGACGGTTTCAGGCGCCGGCGCACCCCGATCGCCCTGCTGGGGCTGGCGATGGCGGTCGGTTACGGCGGGGCGGGGCTGGTGCAGGGGATCATCCCGTGGGCGCTCTTCTGGCTGGTCGGGGCGACCGCTGCGGCCGCGTTGATCCCGCTCAGCGACGTGCTCACCCTTAAGGTCGCGGGACGAGAGGGCTTTGCATTCTCCCTGCCGCGCGGGTGCGGCTCGGCGGCCTTTGTCGTGGCCAATGTCGCTATGGGCTGGCTGCTGACGCGGATGTCGGCGGATGTGGTGATCGTCTGGGCGGTGGCGGCGTCGTTGCTGATCGCCGTGGCGGCGTGGCGCATCCTGCCCGATGAACCGGTGGGCCAAGACGGGCCGCTGTCGGGGTTCGAGCGGTTTCGCGGATTGGGGCGTCTGGCGGCGGACCCGGTGTTCATGACCGCCATCTTCGCCGTGGGGGCGGTGCAGGCGGCGCACGCCTTCTACTACGGCTTCTCCGCTATCCTGTGGCGGGCGCAGGGCGTGGCCGAAAGCATGACGGGCCTGCTGTGGGCCTTTTCCGTCCTGGTCGAGATCGGCTTCATGTGGGTGGTCGAGCCGTGGCGCCGCAGGCGGGGTATCGGGCCCTGGTTCATGCTGGCGCTGGGCGCGGGGGCGGCGGTGCTGCGCTGGTCTGTCATGGCCTTTGCGCCCCCGCTGTGGCTGCTGTGGCCGTTGCAGACGCTGCACGCCCTGACGTTTGCGGCCACCTATCTGGCGGGCGTGCAGATCGTCGAGCGCCTGTGTCCGCCCGATAGCCATACGGCGGCGCAGACTCTGAGCTCGGCCCTGTCGGCGGGGGTGCTGATCGGTCTGGCGACCCTGGCCAGCGGGCCGCTGTACGACGCCTTTGGTTCGCGCGCCTATCTCAGCATGGCCGGACTGGCGCTGGTCGGCGGAGTGACGGGAGTGCTGTTGGCGCGACGGTTGGGCGGCTCAGGCCGCGCTTGAGCGGGGCAGGGGCGTGAGGTGACGCGCCATCGCCGAGGCGACGGCCTTGATGGCGGTGCGCATGGCCTCTTCAGTCGCGCCGTCGGGCGCGCGCAGCAGGCCGATGGAGGGCGAGTTCAGGCTGTCCGGCAGGTCGGCGAGGGCGCGGTAAAGAATGTAGCTGCCCGCGTCCTCTTCAGCGTCGGAGGCGGCGATGGCCGGCAGCCCTGTAGCCGTCAGATCGCGCAGCATCTCGGCCACGGGGGCGGTGACGCGCGCCACGCCTGGGCCGGTCTCATCCAGTCGGCCAGAGCCCTCTAGACGCCGGTTCTCGGCCCGCATCTGCAGGCGGAAAGGCCCGGGATGGCTGGTGCGGCCGATCAGCAGCAGGCCGGCGCAGTCCTGGTCTTTCAGCGCGACGATCAGACGGCCGGCCAGGGCTTGGGCGTCCCTGTCGCCCCGGATCGGCTGGGTGCGGGCGCCCGGCGGGCTCCAAGGCTCGCCGGACAGGTCCTCGACCAGATCCCAGGTGGGGTAATCCGGATTCCACACGCAGATGGCGAGGGCGGGGCGTCGATCAGGACGGGCGCGGGAATCCGTGTCCACCAAGGGGCGTGGCTCCTGTACGTCGGGATGGCGCTAGGTCCGGCGAGCGTGCCGGTAAAATCGTTGTGAGGTCAAGCCTGAGCTGATCTCTCAGCTCAAGTCGCCGACGGCGGCGTCCAGCAGCATGAAGGCGCGGCCTTCGTCCGTGGCCAGCCGGGCCTGAATGTCATGGGCGTCGCCGCGCTCGGCCTGGAGCTTTAGGCCATGGGCGAACGCGCGGACATAGGCTTCGGCGTCGGCGCGCAAGCCGTCGTCGCTCAGCACACGGCGCGAGACGCTGCGGACGGCGGCGGGCGCCACCCGGCGGACGATCTGGCGCGCGCGCGCGGGATCGCGGGCGGCGAACGCCTGGGCCGTCTCCTCGATGCGGGGCCGCGGCAACAGGGCGTTGGGGTCCACGCCCATGCGCCGGATGGCGTCGGTGATGCGCGAAGCCAGGGCGTCGATCTCGTCGGGCGAGCCGATCGGCGCCGGGCTGGTCGCCGCCAGCGCCGGGCCGCTTGCGGTCAGGTCGCTCCAGTCCAGATCGGCGGCGGGCGCGTCCCGGAGGGGCGGCGCTGCGGGCGTCGTATCCCGGGGCGGCTGCGCGGTCCGGACGGGCGGCGCGGCCGGGATCGCTTCGATGTCTCTTTCAGGCGCGGCTTGGGGGCGCAGGCGACCGCGCAGGCCGTCCTGCGGTTGCTCAGGGGACCGCTCGGACATGGCCGCTTGGCTCAAGGGGCGGCGTCGGCCGCCTTCGCCGGACACGGCGCCCATCAGGCGCACGGCCTCGGTCAGCATGTCGTAGTTGCGACGCACGCGCTCCTGGAAGCCGCTTTCCAACGCCTCTGTGTCTTCGGCCGCCTTGCGCGAGGCGGCGCTCAGGGCGGTGAGGCCGTTCTCGACGGCCGCCCGAACCGATTCCACGCGGCTTTGCGCCTCCAGCGGCAGGCGGCTGGCGCGCTCGTCCATGTCGGCCACGGCCTGTTCGACCTGGCTCAGGGCCTCTGTAACGCGGGTCAGGGTGGCCTGAAGGCTATCGATCAGGCGCTCGCCCGTTTGGTCCACCATTTCAGCGGTCTGGCCGATGATGCGGCGTGCGCCTTCGATGCGCGCCTCGGCGGCGGCGTCGGCCTGCTGGGCGGCGTCAAACAGGGATTCCCCCAGGCGGTCGGCGCGGATCTGCGCCTGCTCGATGGCTTTCTCGGCCGCCTGACGCTGCGCGTCGGCTGTGGCCTGAAGCGCCTCAAGCGCGCGGCGCGTCTCTTCGACCAGCAGATCGCGGGAGTCGGCGGACAGCGCCTCGAACCGGTCTAGGGCGAGTTTGGTGGCGTGGTCGAAGCCATCGGCCTCGCGCTGGGACATCTGCACCAGGGCCTGGAACTGATCGACCACGGCCTCGACCTGGGCCTTGATGGCGTTGGCGGCTTCTTCGCCCTTCAGGTTCAGCTCGTCGGCGGCGGTGCGGCTCTGGGACAGGTGATCCAGAAGCTGGGCGCGCTGGCTCTCCACCTGAGCCGAGAAGTCTTCCTGATCGGTGCGCAGAGCGTAGGCCGCGGTGACCAGGGCGGCGCGCTGCTGTCCCAAGCCTTCCTCGACCGACTGAATCTGCTCGGCGACGCCCGTACCGGCGGTTTCCAGCCGGATGGTCTGGCGGGCCAGATCGTCGGCGGCGGCGCGGGCGGCGTCCTGCGCCTCGCTGGCGGCGGCGGCCAGGTCGGCGGCGCGGGCGGCCAGGGCGGCTTCGGCCTCGCGCAGCTGCGTCTGAGCCAGATCAGAGGCGTCGGCCACCATGCGCGACTGGCGTTCGACCGTTTCGACCACCTTTGAGGCCTGGGTTTCCAGACGGCCGCTGAGGCCGTGCATCTGTTCGCGCTCGGCCGACATCTTTTCGGTCAGTTGGCGGGCCGTGCCGCCGGCGCGTTCGGCCGCCTCGTTCAGCAGGGCGGTTTCCTTGGCTAGGGCCTCGCGCAACAGGGCCATGTCGTTGCGCGCGCGTTCGGCGGCCTGGGCGGCCAGCTCGATATCGCCGCGCAGACCGGTCAGCACCTGGCCGGCTTCGTTGGCGGCCAGGGCCGTCGGCGCGACCAGGGCGTTCGCCATCTCGCGGGCGCGCTGGGTCTCTTGGGCCAGACCGGCGCCCTGACGCACGGCGTGGGCCAGCAGGATAGACAGGCCGACCGGCGCTAACAGGATCAGCGCGTAGACCGCCAGGCGCAGCGGATCCAGCTCCATCATGCCGGAGCCGAGTTCATAGGCGAACCAGGACGCCAGTCCGCCGACCCACAGGGCCGAGGCCAGGCCGGCGATCAGATAGGCGTGATTGCCGCCGCTTTTGGCCGGTTTGCTGCGAGGGGCCGCTGGCACGGTGAGGGGCGTGGATTCGACGGTGGCGGGCGGCGCGTCGGCGGACTCGCCGAGGATGGCTAGGGTGCGCGCTGCTTTTTCCGCCTCAGCGGCGCGCTGTTCGGCGATCGCTTGCTGCTCGGCCAGGCGACGACGCTGACGCTCGGACATCGGGCGTGGAGGGGCCGCCGCATGCTGAGGCATCGCGTCGGGTGCGACCGCATCGGCCAGCGAGTCGGGCGTGACGGCGGAAGCCTCGTCCTCGAGGGCGGGCTCGGGGTCGGTCAGGTTGAGCGGCGGCCGAGGGCGGGATTTCATGGGCGTCGATCTCGATTACTGGTCGCCTGGAGACGCGGGCGAGGTCGTGTGCGGAGCGACCCTAACGACTGTAACGAGAAGCGAAAAGGCTGGAGGGCGTATTATCCGGTCTGAAGCAGCGGCTTCACTGAGCCTAAGCTGTGGATCAGCAGGAGGCCGGGGCGTTGACCTGAATGTGGGTGGACGGGGCGTCGCCGCACTTCTTTTCGACCCGGTGGATCTCGCCGTCCGACTTCTTCGTCGGGCTGAGATCGACGCCGAACTGCGACAGCGCGACTGCGGCGAGCAGTGCGATGAGGCCGATCACCATTTCGATCAGAGCTTGCATGGCGGCCATAATGACAGATCACGGTTCCGGCGACAATGCGGCGAAGTGAAGGAGCGTCGCCATTGACCGTGCTGATGCGAAAATGGAACGATCTGCGGCCGCTCGACCTCTGCTGTAGAGGCCGCGCATCAAGCCGTCACGCGAATCGGCCATCGGAGGGTCATGGGGCCAGATCGTTCTTATGAAGCCAGTCTGATCGAGCCAGGTCCGGGCGTGTGGCGGTCTGCGCCTGCGCATCGTTTCGCGCCGCTGATGGAGAACAAGGCCTATTTCGACGCCTTGTCCTCGGCGCTGCACAAGGCGAAACGGTCGATCCTGATTCTGGGCTGGCAGTTCGATCCCCGCACGCGGCTCGATCCGGAGGGGCCGCTGACCGACCGCCGGGCCGAGATCGGTCATCAGTTAAAGGCCCTGGTGCGGCAAAAACCGGACCTGGACGTACGCCTGCTGATCTGGCGCTCGCCCCTGCTGATCGCCGCGTCGCAGGGCTTCTATCCGCACAAGGCCCAGAGGTGGTTCCGCCGCCGGATCGTGGAGTTCCGGCTCGACGGTCCTGGCATCCTGGGCGCCTGCCATCATCAGAAGGTGGTGGTGATCGACAATCAGATCGCCTTCTGCGGGGGCGGCGACATCTCGACCGATCGCTGGGACACCGAGGAGCATTTCTCGGGCGATCCGCGCCGGTGCGAGCCGACCGGCGTCATTCCGGCCCCGAGGCATGAGGTGATGTGCGTGCTGGACGGACCGGCGGCGCAGAACCTGGGCGACCTGGCGCGCGAACGCTGGCGGCGGGCGACGGGCGAGGTGCTGGAAATCTCCCCGCCGCGCGACGGCGACGCCTGGCCCGATGGCGTCGAGCCGACGCTGCATGATGTTCCGGTCGCCATATCCCGCACGGAACCGCAGGTCCGGGGCCGATCTGAGGTGCGCGAGAACGAGGCCCTGCACCTGCAGGCCATCCGGCAAGCGCGGTCGCTGATCTATATGGAGAACCAGTATTTCACCTCGCCCCTGCTGGCGGCGGCGCTGGCCGAGCGTCTGGCCGAGCCGGACGGCCCTGAGGTGGTGCTGGTCTCCACCGGGCGCAGCCCCAGCTGGTTCGACGGCCTGACGATGGATACGGCGCGGGCCGAGGTGCTGTATCGCCTGGAGCAGGCGGACCGTCACGACCGCTTCACCGCCTTTTACCCCGTGACCGACGAGGGCGAGCGGATCATCGTCCACGCCAAGATGACCATCATAGACGACAAACTGCTGCGGATCGGCTCCAGCAACCTGAACAACCGCTCGATGGGGCTGGATACGGAATGCGATGTAGCCGTCGAGGCGCAGACGGATCAGCAGCGCGATGTGATCCGGCGCTTTCGCCGCCGCTCGCTGGGCCATTTCATCGGCGTCTCGGGCGAGGCCTTCGCCGAGGCGGAAACCCTGCTGGGCTCGGTCGGCAAGGCGATCCAGACCTTTGGCCAGGAGCGGATGAAGCCGCTGGGCGCCGCTGAGCCGACGCGCGTAGAGCGGATGTTCGCCGAGTGGCAGTTCGGCGACCCGATGGCGGCGACCGACGCCTGGCGGCCGTGGAAGCGGTTGAACCGCTCGCATCGCACTCGCCCGCAGTCCGAGGGCGGTCAGGCGCCAGGCTGAGACTCGATCTCGAAGTCGATGACCAGAGGCAGATGGTCTGACGCCGCTCGGGCCAGAGGCGAGTTCGGGGTGCTGGCGCCCGTCACGCGGATCTCTCGGCTGACGAAGCAGTGGTCGATGCGAATGGCCGGAAAGCTGGACGGGAAGGTTTTGATCGAAGGCCTCAGCCCCAGGCGTCGCTGAGCGTCGTCCAGCCGGCGCGCCAAGGCTTGGTAGGGGCGGGTGATGGAGGTGGCGTTGAAGTCGCCGGTCAGGATGGTCGGCCCCTGACACATCGGATCGCCCAACCAGTCGCGGCCGATAAGGGCGGCGGTTTGAAGCCTCTGCTCGCGGGGAACGAGCCCCAGGTGGGTGTTCAGGATGTTGACGATCACCCCGTCGAAATCGACGGCAGACCACAGGGCGCCGCGCGGCTCCAGCCCCTTGATGCCGCGTAGGGTGGGCAGAGCGGCGGCGCGCACCAGCCGCTCTGGCCTATGAGTCAGGATGGCGTCGCCATAAAGCTCGGCCTCGACCTTCATGGCGGGATGGAATTGCACGCTCATAGCCAGGTGTTGAGCGATGGCGCTGGCCTGATCGACATGGCCTGTGCGGGCGCGGCCGACATCCAGTTCCTGCAGGCAGACGACGTCAGGCTCATACTCGGCGATGACATCGGCGATGCGTTTCACGTCCAGCTTTCGGTCGACGCCGACGCAGCGATGGACGTTGTAGGTCAGAAGTCTCGGCATGGATTCCTTGCCCGCAATCGCAGCGACTGTCGCGGCTCAATGCGGCGGTCGCGAGGCCCTGATAGCCAGACTAGATGACAACCAGTCGGTCGGGGATCTCGTTCTGATCAGCGGGCTTGGGCGGAAAGCGTTCCGCCAGCACCCCGCCGCACAGGTTGATGGCCTGTTCGAAGCCTTCGACCGGGCGGTTGCGGCGCAGGGCGCCGGTCAGGGCGGCGACGGCGTCGGCCCAGACCTCAGGACTGACGCAGGAATGGATGCCTTCGTCCGCCACCACCTCGACCTGATGATCAGCCAGGGCGGCGAAGATCAGGACGCCGGTGCGCGCCTCGGTTACGTGCAGGCCGTGGGCCAGGAACTGCTGCATGGCGGCGCGGCGAACGCGCGAGCGGCGCAGGGCGGCTGGCGTCAGCAGGCGCCGCACGGCGGGGATCAGCGACAGGAGGAAAACGGCCAGGAACACTCCGGCTTGAACCAGTCCATACGCCGCCAGCGCGCGGCCGATCTCTACCGAGGCGGCAGGCGCATGGGCGATTTCCCAGCCCCTGCCGAATGACAGCCAGTCGCCATTGAAACCGAGCGGGATCAGCCCCAGCGGCAGCAGCAGGGCCGCCGCCGCCGCCCAGCCCAGGCTGATGTCTCGATAGGACGACACCTGTCGCGCCACGACGCAGAAGATCTCGCCAGAGGTGCGCGCTTCGGCCTCGGCGATGGCCTGGGTCACCCGCGCGTGGTCGTCTGTCGTGAACTGCATCACCATCCCCCCGAAGCGCCGCCGCCGCCGAAGCCGCCGCCGCCTCCACCGAAACCACCGCCGCCAAACCCGCCTCCGCCGCCCCAGCCTCCGCCTCCTCCGCGATCGCGGTCTTTCAGCGCCTCGCTGGCGGCCCAGATGAGGATGGGCGTCAGGCCGTCTCCGCGCCCGCCGCGCCGTTTACGGCCGCCCGCCGCCGCGCCGATCATGCTGAAAAAGATGAAGGCGAACACCATCAAGATGACGACGGCGGGAATCACGGGCTTGGCGGTCGCCGTCGCCGCGCTCTTGGCCTCTTCCGCTCGCGCTTGCGCCTCGGCCGGGTCGGCGGTCAGCTGGGCGATGATGGAATCGGCGCCAGCGATGATGCCCGCAGCATAGTCGCCCTGGCGGAAGGCGGGCAGGATGTCGTTGCGGATGATGAGCGAGGAATAGGCGTCGGTCAGCACGCCCTCCAGGCCATAGCCGACCTCGATTCGCACCTTACGCTCGTTCGGCGCGACGATCAGCAGGGCGCCGCCGTCGTTCTCTTTCTGGCCGATGCCCCAGTGACGGCCGAGCTGATAGCCGAAATCCTCGATCTCCTGATCCTGAAGCGAGGGCAGGGTGACGACGACCAACTGGTCGCCGGTCTGCTGTTCCAGCGTCGCCAGCTTGCCCGTCAGCGCCTGTTCCTGTTGCGGCGTCAGCAACTGGGCATCGTCGACCACCCGCCCGGTAAGCGTCGGGAACTTGATTTCGGCGGCCAGACTGGCGCCGGGCAGGGCCGACAGCCACAGGACGAGGACCAGCATCACCGCAGCGAGCAAGCCGCGCGCGACGCCGGCCCTGCGGGCGAGGACGGAAGGAGTCATTTCCAAGCTTACTGCGCCGCCGGGGCGGGCGCGGGCGGCGTCGATCCGGGCGTGGTCGCAGGTGCGCCGCCGCCGGGTTGAGCGCCCAGGTCGAAGTTCACGCTGGGCGCGGACTGGGCCTCGGACGTGGCGGTGAACAGCTGCATGGGCTTGGAGCCGGCGTGCAGGGTCTTGGCCCAGATCACGCTCGGGAAGGTGCGCAGGGTGGTGTTGTAGTCGCGCACGGCCTCATTGTAGTCGCGGCGGGCTACGGAGATGCGGTTCTCGGTGCCTTCCAGCTGAGACTGCAGGGTCAGGAAGTTCTGGTTGGCCTGCAGCTGGGGGTAGGCCTCGACCGTCACCAGCAGCCGCGACAGGGCGCTGGAAAGCTCGCCTTGAGCCTGTTGATATTGCTGGAAGGCGGCGGCGTTATCGAGGTTGGAGGCGTCGATGTTGACGCTGGTGGCCTTGGCGCGGGCCTCGATCACCTGCGTCAGGGTGGTGCGTTCCTGAATGGCGGCGCCCTGGACTGTGGCGACCAGGTTCGGGACCAGATCGGCGCGGCGCTGATACTGGCTCTGGACGTCGGCCCAGGCGGCCTCGGCCCGCTCCTGCTTGGTCGGAATGGTGTTGTAGCCGCAGGCGCCCACGGAGGGGGCCAGGACGACGACAGCGGCGACGGCCGCGATGCGAGGCGAAAATCCAGCCATGAAGAAGCTCCTGCGGGCGGTCCTCATGACCGCTGATCGCTAAAGACTATCGGGGCCGAAAGGCTCCGCTTCAAGGCTGGATTTTTGCAACTTGATCCGCTCATCCCGGCGGACGCCGGGATCCAGTTCTTTGGCCGTTAGTCGCGCGGCGTGTGAAGTTCTCACTGGACCCCGGCGTCCGCCGGGGTGAGCGGGAAGAGGGAGCGACCCTCAGCCATTCAACTCTTCCGGGTCGACCCCCGCCGCGCGACAGGCGGCGGTGTAGGTGTTGGCCAGCAGGCAGGCGATCGTCATGGGGCCGACGCCGCCGGGGACAGGGGTGATGCGTCCGGCGACCTCGACCGCCTCGTTGAAGTCCACGTCGCCCACCACGCGGGTCTTGCCCTCGGCGGCCTTGACCGGATCGCGCGAAGAGACGCGGTTGATCCCGACGTCGATGACGGCGGCGCCCGGCTTGATCCAGTCGCCCTTGATCATCTCCGGACGGCCGACGGCGGCCACCAGAATGTCGGCGGTGCGGCACAGGGCGGGCAGGTCGCGGGTGCGCGAGTGGGCGATGGTGACGGTGCAGCTCTCGCCCAGCAGCAGTTGCGCCATCGGCTTGCCGACGATGTTGGAGCGGCCGACGATGACGGCGTTCAGCCCCGACAGGTCGCCCAACTGATCCTTCAGCAGCATCAGGCTGCCCAGCGGGGTGCAGGGAATCATGCCCGGCAGGCCCACGGCCAGGCGCCCGGCGTTGACGACGTGGAAGCCATCCACGTCCTTGTCCGGCGAGATGGCGTCCAGCACGGCGGACGAATCGATGTGTTTGGGCAGCGGCAGTTGCACCAGGATGCCGTGGATGCCCGCATCGGCGTTCAACTGGGCGATCAGGGCCAGCAGTTCGTCTTGAGTCGTTTCGACCGGCAGGCGGTGGGTGTCGGATCGCATTCCGGCCTTCAGCGTCGTCTCGCCCTTATTGCGGACATAAAGCTGGCTGGCGGGGTCTTCGCCGACGATGACGACAGCCAGACCGGGCTTGACGCCGTGGGCGGATTCCAGCCGGGCGGCCGCCGCTGCGACGCGCTCCACCAAGGTCTGTGAGAAGGCCTTGCCGTCGATTACAGAGGCGCGGGCGGGTTCGACAGCCATGTTCGGCTCCATCGGTCGGGAACTGGAAAGCGTGGGCCGCGATTTACAGGCGCTGCGGTTCGGCGTCTATGATGACGCCAGCAAAGAGGTGTTTATGCGTTACTCCCTGTTCGCCGCGGCCAGCGCTGTCGCTCTCATGGTCGCTGGCGGGGCCAGCGCCCAAACGCCGGCTGACGCCCGGCTGGGAGACGACATCCGGGGGCGGCTGGAAGAGGGGGACGCCCGCACGCGCGGCGGGGACGCCTATCGCTATGACGACTATCGGCTGAATCTGCGCGCGGGACAGCGGCTGGAAGCCGAGATGACGGCGGATGATTTCGACGCCTATCTGGAAGTCTACGCCGAAGGCTCGATGCGACAGTCGCTGGCCAGCGACGACGACAGCGCAGGCGATATGAATGCGCGCCTGCGTTTCACCGCGCCGGAGGCCGGGGTCTATATCGTGCGCGCCCGCACCTTCTCGGGGATGGAGACCGGCGATTATCGGCTGTCGCTGAAGGAGCGCGCCGCGCCTCGCCTGCCGCGTCCTGGCCGCGTCGCCATAGGCCGTGACGCCTCTGGCCGCCTGGGCGCCAACAGCGCCGAGGATGACGACGGCAATCGCTACGACGCCTACACGTTCCGGGCCTCTGCGGGCGAGCGGGTGAAAATCGATCTGGAATCAGATGACTTCGATGCCTTGCTGCGCGTCGGCCGCATTGTGAACGGCGCCTTCGTGCAGATGGCCGAGAATGACGACGGCGGGTCCAGCCTGAACGCGCGACTGGTGTTCACGGCGCCGCAGGACGGAGAATATCTGGTCCGCGCCACCTCCTATGACGGCTCGGCGCAGGGGTCGTATCGACTGGCGTTGGAACAGGGGCCGCCAGCACCGACCGCTACGCCCGTCGCGGTCGGGGAGGAAACGCGCGGGCGGTTGACGCCGGACAGCGCCAGCAGCGACTCCGGCGCTCCGGCCGATCTCTACCGGTTCAGCGGCCGCGCCGGGCAACGCATCGCGGCCACCATGAAGGCGGATGGGTTCGACACCTTCCTTGAACTGTTCGACGCCAACCACAACAGCCTGGCCAGCGACGACGACAGCGCCGGGGACCTGAACTCTCGCCTGACGCACACCCTGGCCGAGGACGGCGACTATCTGATCGAGGCGCGCGCCTTCTCCAGCGGCGAAGGGCCCTATACGCTCAAGATCGAGGAGATCGCGCCGCCTCCGCCGCCCTCCGCCATCGCCTTCAGCCAGACGGTCGAGGGCGAACTGACGAGCAGCGACGCCACCGACGACGACGGACGCCTGTATGACGCCTTCGTATTCAGCGGGTCCGAGGGGCAGCGGATCCAGGCTGTCATGCGGTCGGGCGACTTCGACGCCTATCTGCAACTGGGTCAGGACGAGGACGATTTCAGCGAGCTCGCCAGCGACGACGACGGCCTGGGTCAGGGGACGGACGCGCGCCTGATCTTCACGCTGCCTGCGAGCGGCGACTATGTGCTGCGCGCGCGCTCGTGGTCGCGTGAGGCCAAGGGCCTCTATTCGCTGGAACTGACCGATCTGGGCGGCGAGCCTGCGCCGGGCAGCCTGTTGATCGGAGCGACCGTCCGCGGACAGCTGAGCGAGCGCGCCAGCATCACCGAGGAAGGCGTCTATTTCGACGCCTATCGCTTCAAGGCCAAGGCCGACGAGAAACTGCGCTTCACCCTGATCGCCAGCAGCTTTGACGCGGTGGTCGAGGTCGGCGAGGAGAAGGACGGCGACTACTTCGAGCTGGACACGGATGACGACAGCCTGTCCGACACCCACGCCCGCCTGAGCTGGACCGCGCCGCGCGACGGGACCTATGTGCTGCGCGCCCGCAGCTTCAGCCCCAACTCGACCGGCGACTATGTGCTGATCACGGAGCGACAGCCCTGACCGACGCCAGCGACACCGCCGCCTCGGCCCTGATCCTGGGCCGCAAGGATCAGCATCTGGACGTGGTGCTGGCGGGCGGAGGGCGTCACGCTGTCTCGGCGGGGTTCGACGACTGGCGCTTCGTGCACGAAGCCCTGCCGGACGTAGATCACGCCCGCATCGATCTGGGCGTCGATTTTCTGGGGCGGCGGCTGAAGGCGCCCCTGCTGATCAGCGCCATGACCGGCGGGCCTGCCAGGGCTGAGGCGATCAACGCGCGCCTGGCCGAAGCGGCCCAGCATTTGGGCATCGCCCTGGCCGTCGGCTCGCAGCGGGCGGCGCTGGAAGGCGGCGCGGCCGGCGGGTTGGATTTCGCGCTCAGGCTCAAGGCGCCGGACACGCCGATCCTGGCCAATATCGGCGCGGCCCAGCTGACGCGCGGCTTCGGCCGGGACGAGGCGCGCCGGGCGCTGGACATGATCGGCGCCGACGCCCTGGTCGTTCACCTGAACCCTCTTCAGGAGGCCTGCCAGCCCGAGGGAGACCGCGACTGGTGGGGCGTGGGCGCGGCGCTCCAGGCCCTGATCCGCGATCTGGACGCGCCGGTCATCGTCAAGGAGACGGGGGCCGGGATCTCCGCCGTTGCGGCCCAGCGCCTGATCGCCATGGGGGCGGCGGGCGTGGATGTCGCCGGAGCGGGAGGCGCAAATTGGGGCCTGATCGAAGGCGAACGGGCGACCGATCCCGCGGATAAGGCTCATGCCCTGGCCTTCGCCGGTTGGGGGATACCGACGGCCCGCGCCCTGGCCGAGGCGCGCAACGCCCTGCCGGACGCTCTGCTGATCGGGTCGGGCGGGGTCCGGGACGGGGTGGACGCGGCCAAGGCGATCCGCCTGGGCGCCGACATGGTGGGCATGGCCTCAGGCGTGATTCAGGCCGCGACCGTCTCGACCGAGGCCGTCATTGACCAGTTCCAACTGGTCATAAGGCAGCTGCGTAGCGTGTGTTTCTGCGTAAACGCTTCAAATTTAGCGGCGCTGAAACGAGTTCCGTTGCTTCCTGTCGCCTGAGCGGGGCATTCCCGCCCTGTATTTTTGCGTCGCACCCAAGGAGATTCCCATGCGCGCTGTGTTGATGACGTCGGTTCTGGCGTCCTCGCTGATTTTGGCCGGCGCTGCGGCTGCCCAGAGCTCCATCCGGCCGGGGCAGACCGTGAACGGGAACTTCAGCGCCAAGGACGCGCGCATGGACGATGGTTCGCACTATCGCTGCTACGTGATCCAGACGGAAGCCGGTCAGGCCTATACGGTGACTCTGCGCTCGTCCGATTTCGACACCTATCTGATGGCCGGCGCCGGGACCGACTGCGACGAGACCTCGGTGACGAACGACGACGGGCCGGACATGGGCACCGACTCGCAACTGCGCTTCATCTCGAACGGCGGGAACTGGATCATCCGAGCCAACACCCTGAGCGAAGGCGAGACCGGGTCGTTCCGCCTCACTGTTTCGGAAGGCCAGCGCCTGCGTCCGACCACCCAGATCGTGCCGATCTCGGTTGGTGAGAGCCGCCAGGGTCGTCTGGAGTTCAGCGACCGTCAGGCCGACGACGGCTCCTTCTACGACTGCTATGCCCTGAACATCGGCGCCCGGGGCAATGTGTCGATCCGGATGGATTCGGCGCAGTTCGACGCCTACCTGTCGCTGCACGAAGGGCCGCAGTGCGATGGCGAGAGCCTGGCCGCCGACGACGACAGCGGCGGCGGGACCAGCGCCATGATCACAGAGACCCTGCGCCCCGGTTCCTATTCTTTCCGCGCCAACAGCCTCAGCTCGGCGCAGGAAGGCGACTACACCGTTTCCGTCACCACGATGCGGTGATGCGCAAAAGGCCCCGGCGAAACCGGGGCCTTTTTCAATAGAACATCTCTTCGGCCCTCGGCCTGTTTTGGGGCTGAGGCCGCTCCCGCAGCGCCGACTGACGGGCGGCGCGTTCGGCGGCGTAGTCCGGCTGTGGCGTATCGAAGCCGAAGCCGTAGTCGTCGCGCGCCAGCTCCGGCGCCGGTCGGGACGAGAGAGGCGGGCCATAATCGGCCAGCGTGTCATAGTAGGGCGGCTGCGACGGTTCCGGCGTCAGTTCCAGCCATGCGCTTTCGACATAGGGCGCGTCCTCGCTGGAAAGGGCCGCGACGCGCTCGGCATCGTGTTCATATCCGTCGCGCAACTCGCCCACGGCCATGATGGAGCCGGGCGGCAGGTCGGGCTCAATCGGAGGCACGACCTCGACCGTCACGCCGGAGTCGGGCGCCCCCTCGCCGTGCGCGGCCGAGGTGGAGTTCCAGACGGCCCAGCACGCCGCCCCCAGTCCGGTCAGAACCAGGGCGGCGGAGACCAAAATGACGGCGCTTCTGCTCATGATCGGCGGCATCCTGCGTTCGTGCTGATTACGAAAGCGCTCAACCGCCGTCTGGTTCAAGCCGAAGGCAGCAGATCGCCGGCGAAGGGGCGATAGCGGCCAGCACGGACGCCCTCGGTTGCACGGGCGATGTCCGGCGCAAAATAGCGGTCTTCGGTATAGGCGCCGCATGCCTCGCGCACGATGGCGTAGGTCTGCTCCAACTCCGGCGAGGAGGTCAGCGGACGGCGGAACTCGATGCCTTGCGCCGCGGCCAGCAGTTCGATGCCGACCACGGTCGCCGTGTTCTCGGCCATGTCCAGCAGGCGGCGCGCGCCGTGGGTGGCCATCGACACGTGGTCTTCCTGGTTGGCGCTGGTCGGCACGGTGTCGATGACGCAGGGGTGGGCGACCATGCGGTTCTCGGCCACCAGGGCCGCCGCTGTCACCTGGGCGATCATGAAACCCGAGTTGACGCCGCTGTCCTTGACCAGGAAGGCGGGCAGGTCGGTCATCTTGGGATCGACCAGGATGGAGGTGCGGCGCTCACTGATATTGCCGATCTCACACAGGACCATGGCGATCTGATCGGCTGCATAGGCCACAGGTTCCGCGTGGAAGTTGCCGCCCGAGATGACGTCGCCGTCTTCGATGAAGACCAGGGGGTTGTCGGTCACGGCGTTGGCTTCACGCTCCAGCATGGCGGCGGCGTTGCGCAGCACGTCTAGCGTCGCGCCCATGACCTGCGGCTGGCAGCGCAGGGAGTAGGGGTCCTGCACCTTGGCGCAGTCGTGGCGGTGGCTGTCGCGGATGGCGCTGCCGCTCAGCAGTTCACGCAGGCGGCGCGCCACGTCGATCTGGCCCGGCTGGCCGCGCAGGGCGTGGATGCGATGATCGAACGGCGCGTCCGAACCCAGAAGCGCATCGACCGACAGGGCGCCGGCGGCGACGGCGGCGGCGAAGACGTCTTCGGCCGCGAACAGGCCGGTCAGGGCCAGGGCCGTCGAGCACTGGGTGCCGTTCAGCAGGGCCAGACCTTCCTTGGGGCCCAGGACGACCGGCTTCAGCCCGGCCTTGGCGAGGGCCGTCACGGCGTCCAGCGTCTGACCCTGATAGCGGGCCTCGCTGACGCCGATCAGGACGCACGACATATGGGCCAGCGGCGCCAGATCGCCCGACGCGCCGACCGAGCCCTTGGACGGGATCAGCGGCAGGATTTCGGCGTTGACCATGCCGATCAGGGTCTCCAGCGTGTGACGCCGAACGCCCGAGGCGCCCTTCGACAGGCTGGCGATCTTCAGCACCATCAGCAGGCGGGTGACGTTCTCGCTAAGCGGTTCGCCGACGCCGCAGGCGTGGCTGAGCACCAGGTTCTTTTGAAGGGTTTCAAGGTCTTCCGCCGCGATGCTGGTGTTAGCCAGCAGGCCGAAGCCGGTGTTGATGCCATAGACCGTGCGCCCCTCGGCCAGGATGGCGGCGACGACCGCCGCGCCCTTCTCGACATTGGCCCAGGCGGCGTCGGTCAGACTGACCGTGACGGGGCCGTCGAGGACCGTGCGAAGCTGGGCGAGGGTGAGCGGGTCTTGGCCGATAATGATCTGAGTCATTGGTAGTCCTTTGCCTTCTCCCCTTGGGGGAGAAGGTGGGCGGCGGAGCCGCTCGGATGAGGGGTAGGGTTCAGCAGGCTCGCCAGCCGACGATGAGCATGAGGACGCAGCCCCCTCATCCGCCTCGCTGCGCGAGCCACCTTCTCCCCCGAGGGGAGAAGGGATTTCATGTCAGGCTCGGCAGGTTCAGGCCATGTTCGCGCGCGGCGTCCTTGGCGATGTCGTATCCGGCGTCGGCGTGGCGCATGACGCCGGTGGCCGGGTCGTTCCACAGGACGCGCTCCAGACGCTTGGCGGCCTCCGGCGTGCCGTCGGCGACGATGACGACGCCCGAGTGCTGGCTATAGCCCATGCCGACCCCGCCGCCGTGGTGCAGCGACACCCAGGACGCGCCCGACGCGGTGTTCAGCAAGGCGTTCAGCAGGGGCCAGTCGGACACGGCGTCCGAGCCGTCCATCATGGCCTCGGTCTCGCGGTTCGGGCTGGCGACGGAGCCGCTGTCCAGATGGTCGCGGCCGATGACGATGGGGGCGCTCAGTTCGCCCGAGGCCACCATCTCGTTGAACATCAGGCCCGCGCGGTGGCGGTCGCCCAGACCGATCCAGCAGATGCGCGCGGGCAGGCCCTGGAAGGCGATGCGCTCGCCCGCCATGTCCAGCCAGCGGTGCAGGCCGGCGTTGTCGGGGAACAGCTTCTTCATCGCCTCATCCGTCTTGCGGATGTCCTCGGGATCGCCCGACAGGGCGGCCCAGCGGAAGGGGCCAATGCCGCGGCAGAACAGCGGGCGGATATAGGCGGGGACGAAACCGGGGAAGTCGAAGGCGTTGCTCACGCCCTGATCGAAGGCGACCTGACGGATGTTGTTGCCATAGTCGACGGTGGGGATGCCCATGGCGTGGAAGTCGAGCATGGCCTGAACGTGCACGGCCATCGACTGACGCGCGGCGGCCTCGACGGCGGCAGGGTCGCTAACGCGCTTTTCCTCCCACTCGGCGACGGTCCAGCCGGAGGGCAGGTAGCCGTTGACCGGGTCGTGGGCGCTGGTCTGATCGGTCACCAGATCGGGGCGGACGCCGCGCTTGACCATTTCAGGCAGAAGATCAGCTGCATTGCCCAACAGGCCGATCGACAAGGGTTTCTTGTCCTTGAACGACTGCTCCAGCAGGGCCAGGGCCTCGTCCAGGGTCTCGGCCATGACGTCGACGTAGCGGGTGCGCAGGCGGAACTCGATGCGGCTGCGCTGGCACTCGATGGTGATGCAGGAGGCGCCGGCCATGGTCGCGGCCAGAGGCTGGGCGCCGCCCATGCCGCCCAGGCCAGCCGTCAGGATCCACTTGCCCGACCAGTCGCCGCCATAGTGCTGGCGGCCCGCCTCCATGAAGGTCTCATAGGTGCCTTGGACGATGCCCTGGGTGCCGATGTAGATCCACGACCCGGCGGTCATCTGGCCGTACATGGCCAGACCCTTCTTATCGAGTTCGTTGAAGTGGTCCCACGTCGCCCATTTGGGCACCAGGTTGGAGTTGGCGATCAGCACGCGCGGGGCGTCGGCGTGGGTACGGAACACGCCGACCGGCTTGCCCGACTGGACCAGCAGGGTCTCGTCGGCTTCCAGCTTTTGCAGCTGTTCCACGATGGTATCGAAGGCCTGCCAGTTGCGCGCCGCCTTGCCGATGCCGCCATAGACGACCAGGTCTTCGGGACGCTCGGCCACCTCGGGGTCGAGGTTGTTCATCAGCATGCGCATGGCGGCTTCGGCCGCCCAGGTCTTGGCGGTCTTTTCAGAGCCGCGCGGGCTGCGGACCACTCTTGTATTGGGGCGGGTGCTGGGCGTGGCCATTGAATCCTCCATGCGGCGTCGGCTGCCGTCGTGCGTTGGGCTCAGTGTTATGTCTAGACATTATCGCGTGCAAGGGGCAGTTTCGATTCATGGATCAGGAGCCGCTTCATCGACGGATCGCCGGCGACATCGAGCGCCGCATCGCCTCGGGCGAGTGGCGGCCCGGTTTCCGCATCCCGACCGAGGCCGAGCTGATGGCCGAATACGGCTGCGCGCGGATGACGGTGTCGCGCGCCATGTCGGACCTGTCGGCGCGAGCTCTGGTGGTGCGGCGGCGCCGCGCCGGGACGGTCGTGGCCCATCCGCCGGTGCATTCCTCCGCCCTGGTCGCCATCCCCGACATTCAGTCCGAGGTCGAGGGCAGGGGGCTGGCCTATGCCCACCGCCTGCTGGGCCGCATCGTCCGCCCGGCGCGCCCTGACGAAGGTCTGGGCGAGCGAGTGATCGAGTTGGAAACCCTGCATCTGGCCGACGACCTGCCCTTCGTCTTCGAGCGCCGCCTGATTTCGCTGAGCGCCGCCTCCGAGGCCGAGGCCGCCGACTTCGCCGCCCAGCCGCCTGGCGGCTGGCTGCTGGCCCACATGCCCTGGACCGAGGCCGAGCATCGCATCTCCGCCGTCGGCGCCGACCCCGAGACGGCGACCCATCTGGGTCTGGCCGACGGCGCGGCCTGCCTGCGACTGGAACGCCGCACCTGGCGCGACGGTCAGGGCGTGACCTGGGCGTGGCAGACCTTCCCCGGCGCGGCCTATGATCTGGTCGCACGCTTTTCTCCGACCAAAGGATGACCCCGATGAGCCAACCTTCTGAAGCCCTGGGGTGGCGTTCTGTCGGCGATCTGGTGGGCCATTATCCCGACGCCCCCGTCGCCCTGATAGGCGCGCCGCTGAACGAGCGGTCGCTGACGCCAGGCCGCTGTGATCTCGGGCCGAAGGCGCTGCGAGGCGTGCTGCCGCGCCTGTCGACCTATGATGTCGAAACGGGGCTCGAGCTGGACGTGCTGGTCCATGACGCCGGTGATGTGGCGCTGAAGGCCGTCTCGCCCTTCGATGCTTTCGAGCCGGTGCGCGACGCGGTGGCGGCGCAGGCCCATCGCGACCTGACCATTCTGGTCGGGGGCAACAACGCCATCACTCGGCCGAGCGCTCATGCTTTCGGTCTCGACCGCGTCGGCGTCCTGACGCTCGACGCCCATTTTGACCTGCGCGACACGGATCAGGGCCTGACCAACGGCAATCCTATTCAGGCGCTGCTGGATGACGGGATGGACGGCCATCGCATCAGCCAAGTGGGCCTCGCCCCCTTCGCCAATACCCGTCGCGCCCACGAAAAGGCCGAGGCGGCCGGCATAAGCGTCCGCACCGCCCGCGAGTGCCGTCAGCGCGGTCTGGCCAATATCGTGGTCGAGGAACTGGAGCGCCTGTCGTCTCTGTGCGAGGTCATCTACGTCGATTTCGACATCGACGTGATCGACCGCAGCCAGTGGCCTGCCAGCCCCGGCGCGCGGCCAGGCGGCGTGTCGGTGCATGACTTTTTCGACGCCGCCCGCGCCATCGGCGCCCATGCCAAGGTGCGCGCCGTCGACCTGACCGAATACGACCCGTCGCTGGAAGTCGGCGACCTCGGCTCCCTGACGGCGGGTCGTTGGTTCTGTGAAATCCTCAGCGGAGTGGCCGCGCGATGATCGACGCCGACCTGTTGATCACCGACTGCCACGTCGCCGCGATGACCGAGGGCGGCGAGCCCTATGGCGCGATCGAGGACGCCGCCATCCTGATCAAGGACGGGCGCATCGCCTGGGTCGGGCCGCGCGCGGATCTGCCTGTGCACAAGGCTGTGGAAACCGACCGTCTGGGCGGGCGCTGGGTCACGCCTGGGCTAATCGACTGCCACACCCATCTGGTCTTCGGCGGCGACCGCTCGGGCGAGTTCGAGCGGCGGCTGGAGGGCGCGACCTATGAGGAGATCGCGCGCGCCGGGGGCGGCATCGTATCGTCCGTGCGCGCCACGCGCGAGGAGAGCGAGGACCAGCTCTACGCCTCGGCCCTGGCGCGGCTGGAGGGACTCAAGGCCACCGGCGTCACCACGGTCGAGATCAAGTCCGGATATGGTCTGGATCACGACAGCGAGCTGAAGATGCTGCGCGTCGCCCGCCGCATCGGGCGCGAGGCAGGGGTGCGGGTGCGCACCTCCTATCTTGGCCTTCACGCCGTGCCGCCGGAGCATAAGGCCGACCGCGCCGCCTATGTGGACAAGGCTGTGGGTGAAATCCTGCCCGCCGCCCACGCCGAGGGGTTGGTCGATGCGGTGGACGCCTATTGCGAACCCATCGCCTTCTCGGTCGAGGAGGTCGGCCGCCTGTTCGACAAGGCTGAGGAACTGGGCCTGCCGGTCAAGCTGCACGCCGACCAGCTGTCGGATGGCGGCGGCGCGGCTCTGGCCGCCCGCTATCACGCCCTGTCCGCCGACCATATCGAGCACACGACCGAGGCGGGCGTAAAGGCGATGGCCGAGGCGGGCGTGGTGGCGGTGCTGCTGCCCGGCGCCTTCCTGATGCTGCGCGAGACGCAGGTCCCGCCGATCGCCCTGCTGCGCCAGCATGGCGCGCGCATGGCGGTGGCGACGGACTGCAACCCCGGCACCTCGCCGGTCGCCTCAATGACGGCGGCGATCAACTTGGCCTGCGTCCAGTTCCGCCTGACGCCGGAAGAGGCGCTGGCGGGCGCCACGCGCAATGCAGCCCGCGCGTTAGGGTTGCACGATGAGATCGGCACGGTGGAGGCGGGCAAGGCCGCCGATCTGGCCGTCTGGGACATCAGCCGCCCGGCCGAACTGGCCTATTGGCTGGGCAAGCCCCTGCTTCACAGCCGCTATCTGGCCGGAGTCTCGTCCCGGGCCTGAGGCCGAAGACGACGCGGCGCTAACCGCAGCCCAAAAGCCATCATCTTTCCAGCCCTCAGCCCCGGCAGACCGCCGGAACGGTCAAACACGCCTGTAATACAATGTTAAGTTGTTACAATTGACATGCTCGCGTTAAGGTCGTGTTCGTGGGAGGGACAATCTATGGACGTCGAGGCTTTTATTGCGCGCTGGAGCGAAGCGACGATCAGCGAAAGGGCGAACGGCCAGAGCTTCATCATCGAACTCTGTGCCATCCTGGGCGTCGCGGCGCCGGGGCAGCAGGCGGTTGGGGACCGTGACTACTGTTTCGAGCGCACGGTAAAATTCCCTCTCGGCGAGGGGCGCATCAGCAACAAATCCATCGACTGCTTCAAGCACGGTTCTTTCGTGATGGAGCTCAAGCTGTCGCCCCAACAGGCTACGGGCGAGGATATGGACCTGCGTCAGTTGGCGGCCTTGTTGAATGGCCCGGGACGAAAGGCGCCGAAAGGCGGCGTGGAGGCCTTGAATCGCTTGATGGGCAAGGCGCACGCTCAAGCCGAAAACTATGCGGCGGCCCTGCCGGAATGTCCGCCGTTTTTGATGATGGTCGATGTCGGCGCGGCCATTCACCTGTGGGCTGACTTCGAGCGGGCGGGGAGGGGCTATGCGCCGTTTCCAGATGTGAAGAGCAGCCGCATCGATCTGACGGATTTGCGTGATCCGTCGATCAGGGAACGTCTGCGACGGGTATGGGACGACCCGCACAGCCTTGATCCGCAACGCCCGGTGAACGCGGCGACGCACGAGATTTCGGGCCTGCTTGGGCAATTAGTTCGTTCAATGCGGGATCGGGCGTTGCAGGATCCATCGCAGGCGTTTCAGCCGATCACGGATCGCCGCATCTTCATGTTCGTGATGCAGTGCATTCTGGCGATGTACGCCGACAGCGTCGGTCTGATCCGCCACAAGGGTTTTCTGACGTTGCTGGAAAGCTATCGCGGAAATGCGGCTCGCTTTCACCTGAGCGCGGCGACCGTATTCCGCAATCTGGCGCGCGGAGGCCACTGCGCCGCTTTGCGTCAGGATGTGCCGGCATTCGGCAGCGGCCTGTTCCGCGAGGAGGTGGCGCTGCCGCTCAGCGAGGCTGATCTGGAGGTATTGATACGCGCCGCTGCCTGCGACTGGTCGGCCGTAGAGCCTGCTGTTTTCGGAAGCTTTCTGGAGCGCGCGCTGGAACCCGGTGACCGCACCGAACTCGGCGCGCATTACACGCCAAGAGCCTATGTGCAGCGGCTGGTGGATGCCACGATCATAGAACCTCTGCGGGCGGACTGGGAGGCGGTGCGAGCCTGTGCAGTCAGCGATTACGCGCGGGGCGAAGCCGTGGCTGCTCGAGCGGCGGTCCGGCGGTTCCAGCGGCGCCTCTGCGCGATCCGGGTGCTGGACCCCGCCTGCGGAACAGGCAACTTCCTCTATGTCGCCATGACCATGATGAAGGACCTGGAGCGGGAGGTCCTCAGCGTCTTGCAGCGGCTCGGGGGCGAGACGACCGACGGGGCTGTGCGCCGCAAGATCAGCCCGGCCCAGTTCTGGGGCATTGAGAAATCCGATCACGCGGCCTCGATCGCCGAGGTCGTTATGTGGATCGGATACCTGCAATGGCGCATCCGCAACGGCGAGGCGCCGTCCCAACTGGCCGCTGCCGGCCTACTGGCGCCAAGACAGGGGCGCGACCGTATTATCCGGGCCGACGCTCTGCTGGTATCGGCGGGCGAAGACCTGCGTCGCGATGCGCGCGGTCGCCCGATCAGTCTGTGGCGGTTCAACCAGGAAACAGAGGTCGTGCAATATCGTCAGCCCCAGCCGACCCAATGGCCTGTGGCGCACTTCATCATCGGCAATCCGCCCTTTATTGCGGCCAAGAATCTGCGGCGGGAGCTGGGCGACGGGTATGTCGACGCCCTGTGGCGGGTGCGGCAGGGGCGGTTCCGCTCGGCCGACCTGGTCATGGCGTGGTGGGATCGGGCGGCTGAGATTCTGACGGCGCCGAATAGCCAGTTGCGTCGGTTCGGCTTCATCACCACCAACTCCATCACCCAGGATTTCTCGCGCCGCGTGCTGGAGCATCATCTGAACGGTGAGCCGCCGATGCGGCTGACCTTCGCCATTCCTGACCATCCCTGGAGCAAGCGCGAGGAGCGCGGCGCTGAGGTGCGCATCGCCATGACGGTGGCCGAGCGGGGAGGCCCGAACGGACAGGGGCGTCGGCTGACGATCCGTGAGGAGCGTCCGGATGCCGGGGGCGAGATCGTCCCTCAGTTCGATGAACAGCGCGGCGATATCGGCGCCGATCTGACCATAGGCGGCGGGGTGTCCTTCGCGCAGCCATTGAGGGCGAACGCACTCCTGTGTTCGCCGGGCGTCAAGCTGCACGGCGCGGGCTTTATCGTCTCGGAAGCCGAGGCCGACGAACTGGCGCGCGATGGCGTGGATGCGCCGCCGATCCGCGCCTATCGGAACGGGCGCGATCTGGCCGCCAGCCCCCGAGGCGTGAAGGTGATCGACCTGTACGGCCTGGAGGAGGTCGAAGTCCGGCGCTCCTGGCCACAGCTTTTTCGGCGCCTGGCGGACACAGTGAAGGTCGAGCGTGACCGGAACAGTCGGGCTGCCTATCGCGACAAATGGTGGGTGTTCGGCGAGCCGCGAGGCGCCTTCCGCGACGCCTTGCGCGGGCTGCCCCGCTACATCGCCACAGTCGAGAAATCCAAGCACCGCTGGTTCCGCTTTCTGGATGCGGATGTTCTGCCCGACAACACGGTGGTGGCGGTCGCGTCGGATGATCCGCGCATTCTGGGCGTGCTGTCCTCGCGGGCGCACGGCGTTTGGGCGCTGGCGATGGGCGGGCGTCTGGAAGATCGTCCGGTCTATAACAAGAAGGTTTGCTTCGACGCCTTTCCTTTCCCTCCGCTGGACGGCGCCGTGGGGCACGAGATCGGCGTGATCGCAGATGAGATCGACGCCTTGCGAAATGAGTTGATGGTTCAGGATCGCTCGCTGACGATGACGGAACTCTACAATCGGCGAGATTCACCTCGCTTCGGCGTTCTTGACCACTTGCACCGGCGCTTGGACGCCGAGGTCCAGCGGGCATACGGCTGGCCCTCCGCGATGACGGATGAGGATACGCTGACCGCTCTGCTGGAGCTGAACAAGGTTCGCGCCGATCAGGAGGGGAAGGGGCATGTCCTCTTTCTGCGTCCGGATTATCAGCAGGATCGTGTGAAGCCGGCGCGACGGGGCCGCGCGGCGCAGGCGCAGGCGCCGCGCTCGCGTGTGGCCGATGTTAAACCCCTGCCAGAGGCTCCGGAAGAACTGGCCGCAGAGGTTCTGGATGTTCTGCGGCTCGAGGACGGGCCGCTGTCGCTGGGTGAACTGTCGAGCCGTTTCGCCGGGCCGAATGGCCGCCGCAAGATGGATCGCTTGGAACAGATGCTGGCGATCCTGGCCGCAGTGGGGTCGGTTCAGCGCGCGGGAGAAGGTTGGTTCTCGGCGCGCGGCTTCTGATTTGACCTAGCCGTGGGCTGCGACGATCATTAAGTCACTTAAGGGCGGTTCCGGCGGGGCCGCCCTTTGCTTTACCGAAGAATTCCAGCCTCGATCGGCGGCGCATTCGCGCTGCGCCGCGGGGAAACGAGATGACCATGCTTGAGAAGACGTTCGAACCCAAGGCCGCCGAGCCGCGCATCTACGCCCAGTGGGAGGACAGCGGCCTGTTCGCCCCGCGCGCGGCAAAGCTCACTGACGGCGCCGCCGACGCCTATTCGATCGTCATTCCGCCGCCGAACGTAACGGGCAGCCTGCATATCGGCCACGCCCTGAACAACACGCTGCAGGACATCCTTGCCCGCTATCACCGCATGAAGGGCAAGGCCGTGCTGTGGCTGCCGGGCACCGACCACGCGGGCATCGCCACACAGATGGTGGTCGAGCGCAAACTGGCGGCTGAGCGCGCGCCGGGGCGGCGCGACATGGGCCGCGACGCCTTCATCGAGAAGGTGTGGGAATGGAAGGCCGAATCCGGCGGGACCATCGTGCGCCAGCTGCGTCGCCTGGGCGCGTCGTGCGACTGGAGCCGCGAACGCTTCACCCTGGACGAAGGGCTGAACGCCGCCGTCCGCAAGGTTTTCGTGCAGTTGCACAAGGACGGCCTGATCTATCGCGACAAGCGTCTGGTGAACTGGGACCCGCACTTCCAGACGGCCATCTCGGATCTCGAGGTCGAGCAGAAGGAGGTCGACGGCGCCTATTGGCACTTCGCCTATCCGCTGGCCGACGGCGTGACCTATCAGCACCCGGTCGCCTTCGACGAGGACGGCAAGGCGACCGAGTTCGAGACGCGCGGCTTCATCGTCGTGGCGACGACCCGACCGGAGACCATGCTGGGCGACACCGGCGTGGCCGTTCACCCGGAGGATGAGCGCTACAAGGGTCTGGTGGGCAAGTTCGTGACCCTGCCGATCACCGGCCGTCGCGTGCCGATCGTCGCCGACGACTACGCCGATCCGACCAAGGGCTCGGGCGCGGTGAAGATCACGCCTGCACACGATTTCAACGACTTCGGGGTCGGAAAGCGTGCAGGACTTGAAGCCCTGAACGTCATGGACGCCTTCGGTCGCATCACCGCCGCCGACACGCCGGACGTGCCCGCCGAGTACGAGGGCATGGACCGCTTCGCTGCGCGCAAGGCTATCGTCGCCCGCGCCGAGGAAGAAGGCTGGCTGCGCGAGATCGAGAAGACCAAGCACATGGTCCCGCACGGCGACCGCTCAGGCGTCGTCATCGAGCCGTGGATGACGGACCAGTGGTACGTCGACGCCAAGGTCATGGCCCAGCCCGCCCTGAAGGCGGTCGAGGACGGCGCGACCGTGTTCGAGCCGAAGTCCTACGAGAAAATCTATTTCGAATGGCTGCGCAACATCGAGCCGTGGTGCATCTCGCGCCAGCTGTGGTGGGGGCACCGCATCCCGGCTTGGTACGGCCCGAACGGCGAAATCTATGTCGCCGAGACGGAAGAGGACGCCCGCGAGCAGGCGCTGTCCGACTATGATTCCGAGGTCGTGCTGACCCAGGACGAGGACGTTCTGGACACCTGGTTCTCGTCCGCCCTGTGGCCCTTCTCGACGATGGGCTGGCCGGAAAAGACCGAGGATCTGCAGCGCTTCTATCCGACCAGCGACCTGGTCACGGCGGCGGACATCATCTTCTTCTGGGTCGCCCGGATGATGATGATGGGCCTGCATTTCATGGACGGCGAAGTCCCCTTCAAGCGCGTCATCATCAACGGTCTGGTCCGCGACGAGAAGGGCCAGAAGATGTCGAAGTCCAAGGGCAACGTCATCGACCCGCTGAACATCATCGACGAACTGGGCGCCGATCCGCTGCGCTTTACGATGGCGATTCTGTCGGGCACGCGCGACATCAAGTTGTCGAAGCAGCGCATTGAAGGTTATCGCAATTTCGGCACCAAACTGTGGAACGCGGCTCGCTTCAGCCAGATGAACGAGGCGCGCCGTGTCGAGGGCTTCGACCCCGCCGGCGTGCAGCAGACGATCAACCGCTGGATTCGCGGCGAACTGACCAAGGCCGAGCGCCAGGTATCGGACGCCATCGAGGGCGGGCGTTTCGACGATGCGGCGGGCGCCCTGTACCGCTTCATCTGGAACGTGTTCTGCGATTGGTATCTGGAACTGGCCAAGCCGGTGTTCAACGGCTCGGACGAAGCCGCCAAGGCCGAGACTCGCGCCATGACGGCCTGGACCATCGACCAGACGCTGAAGCTGCTGCACCCGGTCATGCCCTACATCACCGAGGAGCTGTGGGCGGAACTGGGCAAGGAAGGCCCCGCCCGCGACGGCCTGCTGATGGGCGAAACCTGGCCGGTGCTGCCGGACGCCTTCGTCGATGCCGGCGCTGAGGCCGAGATCGGCTGGCTGGTCGACCTGATCGGCGAAATCCGCGCCTTGCGGGCCGAGATGAACGTGCCGCCGTCGGCCAAGCCGCCGCTGGCCTTCGTTGCGCCGGACGCAGCCACGGCTGAGCGCATCGCGCGCCACCGCGACTCGATCCTGACGCTGGGCCGCGTGTCCGAGGTCGCCGTGGCCGAGGCCGCGCCGGCCGGGGCCGTGACCTTCGTCTCGGGCGGGGCGACAGTCGCCCTGTCGCTGGCCGGGATCATCGATCTGGCCGCCGAGCGCGCGCGCCTCGAGAAAGAAATCGCCGCCTTCGACAGCGACATCGGCCATGTGAACAAGAAGCTGGGCAACCCGAACTTCGTCGCCCGCGCCGCCGCCGAAGTGGTCGAGGAGCAGCGCGCCAAGCTGGCCGAAGCGGAGGAGGGCAAGGCCCGCCTGCAGGCCGCGTTGAAGCGGCTGGAAGCCCTGTAAAGGGCATGAGGATCGACCAACTGCTCGTCGCGCGGGGCGTCTTCGACAGCCGCGCCCGCGCCCGCGCCGCCATCGAGGCCGGGTTGGTGAAAGCCGACGGCCGCATGATCGCAAAGCCGTCGGAAAAGGTCGCGGAGGACGCGTTCATCGAGGCCGAGGCCGCCCATCGCTGGGTCGGGCGCGGTGCGCTGAAGCTGGAGCGGGCGCTGGACCTGTGGCCGGTGGCGGTCGATGGGCGTGTTGTTCTGGATGTCGGCGCCTCGACTGGCGGCTTCACCGAGGTTTGTCTGGATCGCGGCGCGGCCCGGATCTTCGCCGTGGACGTCGGCACGGGGCAACTGCATCCCTCGGTCGCCGACGATCCCCGCGTGATCAATCTGGAAAAGACCGACGCCCGCGACCTGACGCCTGAGCTCATCACCGAGGCGCCGTCCCTGATCGTCTGCGACGCCAGCTTCATCAGTCTGTTAAAGGTGCTGCCTGCTGCCCTCGAACTAGCGGCGCCGGAGGCGGACCTGATCACCTTGGTGAAGCCTCAATTCGAGGCGGAGGGCCCCAGGGCGGTCGGCAAGAAGGGCGTGGTCAAGGACCCCGAGGCCCACGCCGCAGCCGTGGCCCGGGTGCGCGACTGGCTGGAGGAATGCGGCTGGACCGTGCGCGAGGTCGCCGACAGTCCCATCACCGGCGGCGACGGCAACGTCGAGTTTCTGCTCTGGGCCCAGAAAGCCTGATGCCAAATGATTTGAGGGCCGCCGGATCGCCGGCGGCCCTCTTCACATCGTCGATTGACAGGGGGGCTGAAACTTAATCGACGACGCGATAACGGCCCGATTGGTCCATGCAGGTGCGCACGTAGCGCGTCTCCATGCGACCGTCGGGAAGACGGATGTTGCTCTCGGCCAGGCGGCACTGATCGGCGTCGCGGGGCGCAGAGGCGTAGGTGTCGGGGTAGTCCCGGTAATAGTCGTAGCTGTCGCGGCGGTCGTCATAACGACGGTCATAGGCGCGATTGTCATGGCTGCGGCTGTCGTAGCCCCGGTTGTCATAACCATAGGCCGGCGGGACATACGTCCCCTGATAGCCGTAGTCGGCGTCGCGGCGGTAGCGGCTGTCGCAGGCGGCCGAGCTGTTGCCCACGCCCGCGCCGATCGCGGCGCCCAGAACGCCGCCCAGGGCGCTGCCCTCGGTACGGCGGCCGCGCGCGGCCATTTGCGAACCGGCGATGGCGCCTATGGCGGCGCCCAGAACGCCGCCGGTCGTGGCGCGCTGACGTTGATCGCGGACGCAGGGGTCGTAATAGGTTCCCTGGCTGTAGCCGCTGTTGCCGTAACCATAGGCAGGCGGATAGTCGTAGCCATAGCTCTGGGCCGAGGCGACGCCAGGCAGGGCGACGGCCGAGGCGCAGGCCAGGGCGGCGATGGCGGCGGCCGAGGCTTTTTTCGAGATGAGAGCGATCATCGTTCTTTTCCTTCGACGGAGGCCGCACCTGAACGGATCAGGTCGCCGTCTGTTGCAGCCATTGATAGGGCGGCGAAGCTGAACGGCTTTTGAGCGCGTCGTTCATCTTCGTTCATGTTTCGATTTTCGCGCGGAAGCCGCTAGAAGCCGCCTCATGATGCAGACGCTGACCATCGCCCGCATGGGCCATCAGGGCGACGGGATCGCCGACACCGCCGACGGCCCGGTCTTCGTGCCCGGCGCCTTGCCGGGCGAGGTCGTCGCCGCCGAGGTCAAGGACGGCCGGGCCGAGCGCTTCGACCTGATCGAGGCCAGCCCTGATCGGCGCCCGATCCACTCGCAGACCTATGCCGAATGCGGCGTCGCCCCGCTGCAGCACTGGGCCGAGGAACCCTATCTGGCGTGGAAGCGAGAGGTGGTGATCCAGACGCTGGCGCGCGAAGGCTTGGAGACTGAGGTCGAGGCGGCCGTGGCCACGCCGCTGGGCAGCCGCCGTCGTCTGGCGCTGCACGCGCGCAAGCTGCCGGACGGGCGGGTCATTCTGGGGTTCAAGGCGCGCAAGTCGTGGCGGGTGGTCGAACTGACCGACTGTCCATTGTCGGATCCGCAACTGACGGCGGCTCTGCCTGCGCTGGCCAAGATCGCCGCGCCTTTGCTGGGGCATCCCAAATCGGCGCCGACGCTGCACGTCACCCTGACCGACAGCGGTCTGGACGTCGATGTGACCGGCGTCGAAAAGCGGTCAGGCGGCCTCAATGGAGATCAACTGGCGCTGGCCATCGCGGCGGCGGCGGAGGCCGATCTGGCGCGGCTCAGTCTGGATGGCGAGACGCTGGTCATGGCGCGCCAGCCGCGCGTACGGTTCGGGCGTGCGTCAGTGCCTTTGCCGCCGGGCGCTTTTCTTCAGGCGTCGCCTGCCGCCGAAGCAGCCATGGTCGCGCGCGCGGTCGCGGCGGTGAAGGGGGCCAAGAAGGTCGCCGATCTGTTCTGTGGGGCCGGAACCTTCACCTTCCCGCTGGCGGAGGTGGCCAGCGTCATGGCCGCCGATTCCGCCGCCGCCTCCATCGCGGCCCTGAAGGCGGGCGTGAGCACGGCCCAAGGCTTGAAGGGTATTGAGGCCCAGGCGCGCGATCTGTTTCGCCGTCCCTTGTCGCCCTATGATCTCAAGGGCTGCGAAGCCATCGTTCTGGACCCGCCGCGCGCGGGCGCGTTGGAGCAGACGCAGCAACTGCCCGGCACGAAGGCGTCGGTCATCGTTGGCGTGTCGTGCAATCCTCAGACCTTCGCTCGGGACGCGCGGGTGCTGGTCGACGCCGGTTTCCGGCTGGAGAAGGTCACGCCGATCGATCAGTTCATCTGGTCGACCCATATCGAACTGGTCGGCGTGTTCCGGCGCTGATCAGGACGCCAGATCGAACAGGTCCAGTTGCGGTCGGGCGTCTGCCGGGACGCGGAACTGGGTCATGTCGAGCGCATGACGGGGTCCATCCAGCCCATAGCGTTTGACCGCCGCCTTGAAGCGCGCAGCGATCAGTTCGGCGACGGGGCCGGTTCCCTTCATCCGTTGCGACCAGTCGGGATCATAGTCTTTGCCGCCGCGCGTCTGGCGGATCAGGGACATGACGCGCGCCGCCCGGTCGGGGCGGGCGTCGGCCAGCCATTCGCGGAACAGGTCCTTGATCTCTAGCGGCAGGCGCAAGGTCACATACATGGCCGAGGTCGCTCCGGCCTTCTGAGCCGCCTCCAGCACCGCTTCCAGCTCATGGTCGTTCAGGCCAGGGATGACGGGGGCGAAGCCGACGCCGACCGGGCAGCCGGCGTCAGCGAGGCGGCTGATCGCCTCCAGCCGCTTGGCGGGGGTTGAGGCGCGCGGCTCCATCGCCCGCGCCAGCTTGCGGTCCAGGGTGGTGATGGAGACGAAGGCGGAGGCCAGGCCCTTTCGTCCCATGTCGCCCAGAATGTCGGCGTCGCGCGCGATCAGCACCGACTTGGTGATGATGCTGAAGGGGTGGTTGAACCGCTGCATCACCTCAAGGATCGAGCGCGTGGAAGCTGTCTCGCGCTCGACCGGCTGATAGGGGTCGGTATTGCCCCCTATGTGGATACGCCGACAGACGTACCGGGGCTTTGAGAGCTCTTGTTCCAGCAGACGCGCGGCGTCGGGCTTGAAGAAGATCCGGCTCTCGAAATCCAGACCCGGGGATAGGCCCATCCAGGCATGGGACGGACGGGCGTAGCAGTAGATGCAGCCATGTTCGCAGCCCTTGTAGGGGTTGATGGAGCGATCGAAGCCGATATCGGGACTCGTGTTCTTGGCGATGATGGTGCGAGCGCGTTCCGAGGACAGGGTGGTGCGAAGCGGGGCCGCCGCCTCGTCCTGATCCGTCCAGCCGTCGTCATAGGCCTCGCGTCGGTCGGCTTCGTACCGACCCGAGGCGTTGGAGCGTGCGCCGCGTCCGTTAATCGCCTTACTCATGACTGCAGGATGCAGGACGACACAGAACAAAGCAAGAACAAATAGCGCGACGGGCGAAAGGCGCGCCGATCTGCCTCGGATCAGCGTCGAGCGGAGGCGTTAGGCCTGCGGTCGCGGCGTTCGCCGCCGGGGCGGGGGCCTTCGCGCCGCCAGCGGACGGACAGGGAGGTGTCGCCTTCGCCGCCGAACTTAGAGGCCACGGCAAGGTTGCGGCGCACCTGCCACTCGACGCTGACCGCAGCACCGCGTTCTCCGCCGCCGATGACTTCCAGGTAGACGTCGTCGGTGATGTAGCGGCCGCCCGCGACGGTGAGGCTGGAGGCCTCGCCGCTGAAGGACAGGCGGTCCAGCCCGGCCAGTTCGCGCAGGTTGCCGATCACGTCGAAGCCCCCGCCGCCGGCCAAGGACGCCACCGCCGATGCGAGCTGGGCCGCCTCGAACGGCGACAGTTGCGCCGCCGATCGGCCGAAGAGCACCTGGGACAGGATTTCATCCTGGGGCAGGGCAGGGGTGGAGGTCAGCTGGATCTTGGGTTCGGCCGCGGTCCCGGTGACCTTGATCACGGCGGTGAGCGCCGGGTCTTCGCGGACAGCCTCAAGGTTCAGACGAATCCGCGCCAGGTCGGTCGACAAGGTGACGGAGCCGCGATCATCAAAGACAAAGCGCTTGCCTGCGAACTCATAGTCGCCGCGCACGACGTTGGCCGTGCCGGACAACTGGGGATCGGCGATAGTGCCGCGCACGCGCGCATTGGCGGACAGTTCGACGTTCAGCCCGCGTCCGCGCACGTGAATTTCCCGTCCGGTCAGGTTGAGGTTCAGGCCGATCCTGGGACCGCCCCGCGCCTTCTCCTCGGCTTCGACAGGGTCGCCGCCGGGGCGGTTGATCTCGACCACGTCCATTTTGACGATGCCGTTGGAGCCGGGCAGGTTCGGCGAGATCTCGGCCTCGTCGATGTTCAGGTCGCCGGTCAGCTGGATGTTGCCGTCGGCGCCGCGCACGGCGGTCAAGCGGCCGTTGGCGCGGGCCTGGGCGATGTCGTTGTCGATGATGCGGAAGCGCGTCAGTTCCAGGCGCAGGGTCGAGGGCGATCCTTGACGCAGGCCCAGATCGCCATTGCCGGACACCTCGCCTTTCAGCCCGTCGGTAGCCTGGAACCGCTCGATGACGGCCTGGCTGTCGTTGAAGCGGCTGGCGAGGGTCACATTCTCCAGGCGCAGGCCCGAGGCGCTGTCGCGGAAGGCGCCTTGCGTCATGTCCAGTCGGCCGTTCAGGCGCGGCGCGTTCAGCGTGCCCGCCAGCGTGGCCTGACCGTTCACCTGACCGGACAGGGATTGGGCGCCGCCCAGGAACAGGTCCCAGATCGGCTGGATCTGCCCACGAATAGCCACCTGGCCTGACATGTCCCGGGTCCGGGCGATGGCCAGACGCAAGGGGGCGGCCGAGGTTTCGACCGGCAGGCTGACGTCGGCTGTCGCCTGGACAGCGGTTCCGTCATGGGCCTGGGCGCGCAGGCGCAGGACATCGCCGGTCAGGTCGGCGTTCAGTGTGCCGTCGACCGCCAGACCGCGCGGCGCGTCGATGCTGCGCAGCTGTTTAAGGTCCACATTGGCCGAGCCGCGCAGAGCGTCGCCTTGGCCTTGCATCGAAATGCGGCCGGTGACCTGACCGCGAAGATCGGGGAGGAGCGAACCCATTTCGACATTGGTCATGTCGGCTTGAATAGCCGCACCCTGCTTGTCCTGCTTCAGTTCGCCGGTCAGGACGCCGCCGCCGACGCCCAGATCCAGGCGCGCCACGCGGCCGTCGCCGTTGATGGCGAAGACAGCGGGGGCGCGGGTGGTGAAGGCGATGTCGCGGACGCGGCCGCCGCCCCGCAGCGTCAGGCTCTGCGCCGGGCCCTGGCGGGAATATTCGCCCGCGCCGTTGAACTGGACCGGATTGGCGCCGCCCACGTCGGCGGCCACGGTGAAGGGCAGGCGGTCCAGCGTGCCCTGGCCCTTCAGCGACAGGTTGCGCAGGGTCCAGTCCTGACCCGTCAGGCGCACGTTGCGGCCGGTCACGTCCAGCACGGCGGTCTGATCGCCCGCGCCCTCGGTCAGGCGCACGCGGCCGTTGGCCTCGCCCGAGGCCAGGAAAGCGCCCTGGCGCGCGGTGAAGGTCAGATCGGCGCTGGAGGGGAAGTTGTTCGACAGGGCCACGTCGCCCTGGGCCGTGACCCCGCCGGCGTTCACGTCGACATCCGACAGGCGCAGTCGCGCCCCGCCCAGATAGAAGTTGCCCGAGGCGCGCGCCGGTCCGTAGTTCGAGCCGGAGGTCAGTAAGATGCGGCCGTCAGAGGCGTCGGCGCCCTTGCGGAAGCTGAGGATCAAGTCAGCGTTGGTCAGGATCAGCCCGCCCGCAGCCACCTTGTCGAAGGCGGCGCGCAGGTCGGCGCGCGGCTGGGCCAGGGTGCCGGTCAGGGCGCCGTCGCCCCACATGGTGCCGTCGATGGCGACCGGGCCGACGCCGAAGGGACCGCGTGCGTCCCAGTCCAGGGCGAGGCGCAGTTTGGAGCCCTCGATACGCCCCTTGGCGCCTGCGCGTCCGGCGGCGCCGGTCAGTTCGCCGGTGTTGATGGAGACGACGCCGTCGTTGAGCGACCCGGCCAGTTGCAGGCGCGGTTGGGCGCCCAGCAGACGATCCAGCTCTTCCATGCCGATGGCCATGCGCGAGCCGCGCCCGTCGAAGCTGAGGACCCAGGGCGCGCCGGGTCTTGCCGAGGAAGCGCGGATCGGTCCGCCGAAGGCGCCCCTAGCGCCGTTTCGGATGCGCGACAGGTCTGTCAGTTCAGCGCGACCCGTAAAGTTCAGGCCGCCGTTCAGGCTGCGTCCGCCCGAGCCGGTCAGGGTCAGGCCCTGGCCGCGCGCATCGACCTTCTTCAGCAGCATGGCGCCATCGGCCATGCGGGCACCCTCCATCTGGATCCGCGGCGTCGAGCCCAGGAGCGCCCCGATGATGCCTGCTGACGAACCGCCGACAGCGCGAACGTCTGTCGTCACGTCGATGCGGCCCTTGTTGGCGGCGATATTGACCGGGCCGGAGATGCGCGTGGCGCGATAGGAGGCGATGTCAGCGTTGAGCAGGCTAGCGGAGCCCTGCAGGCTCCATGCCTGAGCGTCGCCCTTGAACACGCCGTTATAGGCGGCCGGACCGGCGACCGGGCTGCCGACCAGACGGCTGAGCGACGGTGTCGTCACTTCCAGGTTGATGCCTTCCGGCGCGGTGTTGTCCGTCGTGCGGATCAGGCCGCGCGCGCTGGATTCGATGTTGTCGGCGTACAGGCGCCAGGCCACGCCCTGATAGCCCTCACGTTCGGCGTCCGGCGTCATGGCGAAGCCGAAGCGGGCGGTCCGGCCGATGCGCTCGACGAACGGCTGCAGCAGGTCGGAGCCCGAGAAGTCGGCATAGCCCGAGACCTTGGCGCCGTTGTCGCCATAGGTCCCCTTGACCAGCAGGGGGCGGAATTGGCCGGTCTGCACGGTCACGTCGATGACCTCGCCGTTCACCACGGCGACGGCCGAGAAGGGCTGATCGGGAGAATAGCCCAGCGAACCTGCGATCGGCCCGCCCTGGGCCTCATTGGCGCGCAGGTTGACGCGCAGGTCTTCGGGCTTGTCGCCGAAGGCGGCGGCCAGGCGCAGGTAGTCGCCTTTGCGGTTCAGGCTATAGGCGTTGACGTTGGCGGTCTTGACGCCCTTGCGCGGAATGGCGGCGTCGCCGCTCAGCGTCCAGCGGCCGTATTCCTTGGAGAAATCCTCCATCAATTCGACGTTGGCGCTGAAGCGGTCGATGTCGATAGAGATGGCTTGCGGGCCGCCCGGCTCGGTGGGCGCCTCCAGCTCCGGGCGACGCAGCAGACGGATCTGACCCGCGCTGATTTCGGTGGCGTGAAACCGCCGCGCCAGAAGCGGCCAATAGGACCAGTCGACGCGCACGTCGGTCGCTTCGAGCCAGACGCCCTTTTCGTCGGTCACGGTGATGCGTCTCAGGCGGAAATCGTTGAACAGGTCGCCCTGCAGGCCTTCGACGTTGATGCGTCCGTAGCGGCTGATCTTCTTGCCGGCGACGAAGCTCGTGATCAGCTCGCGGCCCGGATCGGAAACCAGATACATCCGCCCGCCGACCAGGGCGACGATGACCAGCGCCAGAACGCCAGCCGAAACGATCCCAGCGATGAAGGCGGCCAGTTGAAGCCGGGTGCGTTTGCGCTTCGCCTTTTCAGCGGGCGTGTCGGCGACGTCTGCGCCCGTTTCGTGAGGCGGAGGAGTGTCGGTCAAAACGCCTGGCCGATGCTGATGTAGAGCTGGAATCCGGAATCGCCTTCGCGCTTGTTCAGCGGGAAGGCGATGTCGGCGCGGACGGGACCGAACGGCAGCTTGTAGCGGACGCCGACCCCTGCGCCGTAACGCATGTTGCTGAAGTTCGGCGTTTCCTGAAAGCCGACGGCGCCGCCGTCGACAAAGGCGACAGCCTGGAACTTCTCGCCGATATCGCGCCGCACCTCCAGCGAGGTTTCAAACAGCGACAGGCCACCGCGCGGACGGTTGTCCGGCAGGCGCGGGTTGATGCTCTGATAGGAATAGCCGCGCACCGAGCCGCCGCCGCCGGAATAGAACAGGCGGTCAGAGGGCACCGTCAGCTCTTCGCCGCCGATGATCGAGCCGATACGGGCGCGCCCGGCCAGAACCGTCTTGGCGCCGTCCTGCAGCGGCAGATAGGCGCTGGCCTGACCCTCGGTGCGCAGGAACATGACCGTATCCTCGCCCGTCACGGCGGTCGGCTGGGCCGAAACGGACAGGCGGTAGCCGGTCGTCGGGTTCAGCGGGTCGTTGGAGCGATCCATATAGGCGCTGCCCCGCAGGGTGACGATGGCCAGATCCCGGTCCAGGGTGATCGGTGTCTGCGTTTCGGGATCGAAGCGGTATTCCGTGTATCGCCCGGCGTCCACGCCGACGCCGTAGCTGAACCAGGACGTCTTGCCGAGCCGCTGCGACAGGTCCGCGGCCATGGTCAGGGCGCTGCGGTCATAGGCGTCGGTCTGTTCGTTGACGATGAAGGACGACAGTTTCAGCGTCCGACCCGCCCGCCGCCAGTGGGGCTGCGACCACTCGCCGCCGATACGACTGTCGATGCTGGCGATCCGCGCGCCGTACCGCAGCGTGTCGGCGCGGCCGAAGCGGTTGTAGCGGGTGCGGAAGACATCGACGCCGACGCCTTCGTAGGTCGAATAGCTGGCGCCCGCCTCAAGCAGGCTGACCGGCCGATCCGCCAGGGTCACGACAACCGGCCTCAAGCCGTCCGGGCGCGTATCGTCCAGAGACGACAGGGCGACGCCCACGCCGTCGTAGACCCCGGTGTCCAGCAGGCGGCGCTCAAGCTCGGCGACGTCTTCTGGATCGTAGCGGTCGCCTTCACGCCAGGGGACAAGGCTCTGGACCCAATCGGGCTTGGTCGGCCCGCGCGTGCGCAACTGGATGCCGTCCAGCCGCACCAGTTCGCCCGACGCCACATTGAAGCCGGGCTCCACCAGAAAAGTCGCATGATCCACGACGACGCGGCGGGGCTGGGCGACGGCGTCGGCATAGCCGCGACGGGTCAGATCGGCGATCAAGCGTCCCTCAGCCGCCAGCACGTCGGCCGCCCGGCCGGGCTCGCCGGGCTTCAGCTTGATGTTCTCTATCACCGCCGCGCTGGTGTCTGCGTCCGGGGCAGGCGCGCTCCAGTTGACCTTGGCTTCCCCCAGAAGGAACCGGCGGCCGGGCGTGACCTCGACGATGGCGACAGGCGTTTCCTCGCCTTCGACCTGATCCTGGACCGTGGCCTGATAATAGCCTTCAGACCGCAGCAGGGCCTGCGCCGATTCCAGCGCCGCCCGCGCGCGACGACGGGCTTCAAAGCGATTGGCCGGCGCGCCGTCGACCTGGCCCACCGCCTGTTCCAGCTGTCGTTTCAGATCGGCGTCGATCTCGCCGCGAATCTGGGCCCTCGGCTCGGCAGCCGCCTGTGTGGCGAAGGCGCACAGGGCCGCGGTGGCGAGAAGGAGGGGGAGCCTCGACGTCAAATCTGAACCCTGTGTAGTGGTGAACGCGCCGCACTTAGCCGTCTACGCCGATGGAATCAGTAAAACAGCGTATCGCTTTCAGGCTGCACCGTCTCCTCGGACGACCGCTGGTCGGGCGGCAGGGCCTCGACAGGCGCGGTCGGCGGCGTGTCGGGGGCTTCTGCTGCTGTCGGCGCGGCGGCGTCCTCGGCGGCGGGGGTTTCGGGTTCGACGACCGGCGCGGGGGCAGGGGCCGGTTCCCGGCTAGGCTCCTCGCAGGCCGCCAACGCAGTCACGGCGCCTAGGGCGACGGCGCCGAGCAGCAGACGCTTCGGAATGAATTGGCTCATGGAGATTCCCCCTTTCAGGGGCTGGAAACGTGAAAAAGGGCGCGGAGGTTCCCGCTCGACACGGTGTGGCTCCGACTCTCTGAACGCAATCTGAACCTGAACGAGTGTTGCGGCGCCTCTTCCAGACCCTTTCCGGCCTGGCATATCCGGGGTGTTTGTTTTCCCACAAATTTTCCGAAATATCGGCTTGCCGGATCAGAAACTCGACCGTATGTTCCGCGCCTCTTCGCAGACGCGATGTGCGCCCCTAGCTCAGTTGGTTAGAGCATCTGACTTTTAATCAGAGGGTCCCCGGTTCGAGCCCGGGGGGGCGTACCACTTCCCACCCAGAAATCATTGCATGGCGAGGCGGCCTGTTGGCCTCGTGACCTGAAACAGCGCCTTGGCGAGACGCTGGTCCCAATGTCACGCGCTGAGCGGCAAACGCACCGTGAAGCAGCTGCCCCGGCCAGGGCCTTCGCTGACGAGATCGATCGTGCCTTCGTGCAGTTCGACCAACTGCTTGACCAGAGCCAGGCCGATGCCCAGGCCGTCGCGGGAGCGGTCGTCGGGGCCTTTGGACTGGGCGAACAGTTCAAAGATTCGGCCTTTCAGCTCAGGCGAGACGCCGATGCCGTTGTCGGCGACATTAATTCGGATCTGGTCTTCCTCGCTGTCGACGGACAGGTGGATGCGGCCTTTGCACGGGGTGTATTTGGCGGCGTTGGCGAGCAGGTTGCTGATCACCTGGGACAGGCGCGTGAAGTCGCCGTGCAACCACACCGGTTCGGGCGGCACGGAGACCGTTAGCTCGTGCGACGCCGCCTCGATTTTCGGGCGGCTGGTGTCGATGGCGGAGTCGATGACGCTTTGCAGGCTTATCCGTTCGCGTTTGAGCGAAATTTTGCCTTGGTCGATGCGGGCGACGTCCAGAAGGTCTTCGATCAGACGCGAAAGGTGATGAGCCTGGACCTCCATGCGGGCGTGAATCACCGCCTTGCGCTCTTCGTCCGACTGGCGTTGCAGCAGCTGAAGTCCGGCGTGAATAGCCATGATGGGATTGCGCAGTTCATGGCCCAGCATGGCGATGAAATCGTTCTTGCGCCGATCCGCCTCGCGCAGGGCGTTGGCGTAGGCCTTTAGTTCGTCGCGCTGGGCGAGGCTTTCCATGCGCTGGCGATACAGGTCGATGAAGACCTTGGCCTTGCTGCGCAGTATGTCCGCCTCGATCGGTTTTTGGATGAAGTCCACCGCGCCCGCTTCATAGCCCCTGAAGCGGCGCTGAAGGTCGGCGCTCCCAGCCGTGACGAAGATGATAGGGATATGGCGGACGTTCACATTGCCGCGCATGAACTCGGCCAACTGAAAACCGTCCATGCCAGGCATCTGCACGTCGAGCAGGGCCAGGGCGACATCATGAACCAGCAAAAGTTCCAGCGCTTCGTCGCCCGAACGGGCCTTCAGGCAGACGACGCCCTCGCTTTTCAGCAGAGCTTCCAGCGCCAGCAGGTTTTCCTCCAGATCGTCGACCAGCAGGAGATGAATCGGCTGTTCCGTGCTGGTCATTCTCTGTCGAGACCTTTCAGATAGTCGGCGATGCGTTCGAGCGGCAGCACGAGCGCGGCGTTACAGGCCTGATAAGCAGCCTGAGGCATGGCCCGGGCATAGGCGGCCGCCGGGTCCTGCACCAGGGCGACGCCGCCCGCAGCGTGCACCGCCTTGAGCCCGGCTGCTCCGTCATTGTTAGCGCCGGTCAGGATGATGCCGATCAAGCCCTCGCCATAGGCGTCCGCCGCGCTCTCGAACAGCACGTCAATGGAGGGGCGTGAATAGTTGATCGCTTCGTCGGATGACAGGGCCAGGTCGCCGTTTTCTTCAACCAGGAGATGGTAATCGGAGGGGGCGAAGTAGACCACTCCAGGACGGGCCGTTTCCTTGTCCTCGGCCTCCTTCACCTTGAGCCCGCATTTGGCCTCGAAAAGAGGCGCCAGAACATTGCTGCGGTCGGCCGGGACGTGAAGGACGACGAAGATCGGCCAGGGAAAGTCCGCAGGCAAGGCGGGCAGCAGGGCGAGCAGAGCCTGGACGCCCCCGGCGGAGGCGCCGATCACCACGGCCCGGTCCGAGGCGCGGCTCATGGCTCGCGTTTCCTGTAGATTTTTTCTTCGGGCACAAACTCGGTGAAGGCGGCTGCGTGCTTCGAAAAGCGCAGGCTTTCCTTAGACCCCACGCCCAGGAACCCTTGTCGCGCCAGAGAATCCTTGAACAGCCCGACGGCCCGGTCCTGAAGACCTCGATCGAAATAGATCATCACGTTGCGGCAGGAGATCAACTGCATCTCCGCAAAAACGGCGTCCGTGACCAGGCTGTGATCCGAGAAGACGACATTGGCGCGCAGCGACTTGTCGAAGACGGCCCGCCCATAGTCCGCCGTGTAGTAGTCGGAGAGGGATGATCGCCCGCCTGAATTTTGATGGTTTTCAGTGAATTTGCGGATGCGGTCGAGCGGATATATCCCGGCCTCGGCGGCCCTCAGGGCCTCAGGATTGATGTCCGTGGCGTAGAACAGCGTACGGTCGAACAGGCCTTCTTCGCGAAACAGAATGGCCATGGAATAGAGCTCTTCGCCGGCGCTGCAGCCCGCGATCCAGACCTTCAGCGACGGATAGGTGCGCAGGTGAGGCAGCACCTGTTCGCGCAGGGCCCGGAAATAGCCGGGATCGCGGAACATCTCGCTGACCTGAACGGTCAGGAATGCGAGAAGACGCGGCAGCATTTCGGGATCGTGCAGCACGCGTTCCTGAAGGGCCGTCAGGCTGGGCATGTTGAAATGGCTGCGCGCCTGCAACAGACGGCGTTTGATGGACGCCCGCGCGTAGTGGCGGAAGTCGTAATGGTAGCGCTGGTATAACGCTTCCAGCAGCAGGCCGATCTCGATGTCTTCGGTCTGGTGGGGCATGAACGGGCTCAGCGCGGCATCCAGACGCGCACGAGGGACAGCAGCTTGTCCACGTCCAGCGGCTTGGCCATGTAGTCATTGGCGCCGGCCGCCATGCAGCGTTCCTGATCGTCCGGCATGGCCTTGGCCGTAAGCATCAGCACCGGCAAAGTCTTCCAGCGCGGATCTTTTCTCAGCTCGCGGGTCGCCGTCAGACCGTCCATGACCGGCATCATCACATCCATCAGAACCAGATCGACCGCCTGGGACGGGTCGGTGGATGAGCGCTCCAGCGCCTCCAGCGCCTCCTTGCCGTTGCGGGCGATCTCGACCAGGGCGCCGCGCGGTTCCAGCACATTGGTCAAGGAATAGACGTTCCGCACGTCGTCCTCGACGATCAGAATGCGGCGGCCCTCGAGAACAGCGTCGCGGTTGCGGGCCTTGCGGATCATCTTCTGCTGCTCGGGCGGCAGTTCCGAAACGACCTGGTGCAGGAACAGGGAGACCTCGTCCAGAAGCCGTTCCGGCGACTTGGCGCCCTTGATGATGATGGAGCTGGAGTAGCGGCGCAGCTGTTGCTCGTGATCAGGCGACAGATCTCGGCCGGTGTAGACGATGACCGGCGGGAAGCTGTGGCCGGTGTCGCGGCTGAGGGTCTCCAGAAGAGAGAAGCCCGAGGCGTCCGGCAGCGTCAGGTCCAGCACCATGCAGTCGAAAGTCTGGGTCTTGAGTTGCTCCAGACACTCTGCGGCGGTGCCGACGCCGACCGTCTCGACGTCGCCGGAACTCAGCAGGCGGCTGACCGCATCGCGCTGAACCAGGTCGTCCTCGACGATCAGGACGCGCCGCACGGTGCGGGTCAGCTTTTCCTCCAGGTTGCGCAGGACCTCGGCGAGGTCCTCCCGCTTTACCGGTTTGATCAGATAGCCGATCGCTCCCAGCGAAAGGGCGGTCTGGCTGTGATCCTCGCCCGAGACGACGTGGATGGGGATGTGGCGAGTGTCGTCGTCGCGCTTGAGTTCGTCCAGAACGGTCAGGCCGGACTGGTCGGGCAGGCCAATATCCAGCACGACCGCGCTGGGGCGGTGGCGTTTCGCCAGCTTCAGCGCTTCTTCCGCCGTACCGGCGACGATGCATTTGAAGCCCAGTTCGCGGGACAGATCGCGCACGATGGCGGCGAACCGGCCGTCGTCTTCGACCACCAGCAGCAGCCGTCGGTTTCCGGCGAGGTTGTCCCGGTCGTCCTCAACGCTCGCGGACAGAGGGCGAGGGGCGGCGGGCCTGGGGTTTGACGCCGCCGGAGAAGGCGGCGGGGGCGCGGCCGCGGACGCAGCCTGACGCGAAGCCACCCGTCCGGCGTCATAGGTCCGCGGGAGAACAAGGGTGAAGACGCTGCCTTCGCCGACGCGGCTTTTCAGCTCGATTCGGCCGCCCAGAAGACGCGCCAGTTCGCGCGAGATTGAGAGCCCCAGCCCTGTTCCGCCGTATTTGCGGCTGATGGTGCCGTCCGCCTGCTGGAAGGCCTCGAAAACGCCCTTCTGCTGCTCGGGTGAAATGCCGATGCCGGTGTCTGAGACCGCGAAGGCGATCTCGTCGCCTAGCAGGGCGGATATGCCCAGTTTAATCAAGCCGCTTTCGGTAAATTTGAAGGCGTTGGACAACAGGTTCTTGAGAATCTGCTCAAGCCGCTGACGGTCCGTCTCCATCAGATCGACGCTCGCATCCACCTCAATCTCGAACGGCAGGCCGCGATCATCGGCGATGGGCTGGAAGGTCTGACGGAGGTCCTCGGTCAGCCGCTGCATCGAGACGGCTTCCGGGTGCGCCTGGATGTGGCCGGCCTCGATCTTGGACAGGTCCAAGATGTCGTTGATCAGGGCCAGAAGATCGTTCCCCGACGACTGAATGGTGCGGGCGTAGTTGACCTGTTCCTCCGACAGGCTCCCCTCGGGATTGTCCGCCAGCAACTTGGACAGGATCAGCAGAGAATTCAGCGGCGTCCGCAACTCGTGGGACATGTTGGCCAGGAAGTCGGACTTGTACTGGCTGGCTTGCTCCAGTTCGCGGGCCTTGAGCGTGAGGGCGGCGGCGCCGCGCTCCAGGTCGTCGCGCTGGGTTTCCAGTATCTGAGCCTGTTCCTCCAGCTGGCTGTTGGTCTGTTCCAATTCAGCCTGCTGCTGTTCGAGGCGGAACTGGGATTCCTTGAGCGCCCGACCCTGTTCTTCCAGCTCTTCGTTAGAGACGCGGAGCTCCTCGCTTTGAACCTGGAGCTCCTCGGATTGGCGCTGGGTTTCCTCCAGCATATTCTGCAACTGGGCGCGATAGCGGGCCGAGCGCAGGGCGGTTCCGATGGCGGGGCCGACCTCTTCGAGCAGGGAGACCAGTCGGTCATCCGGCGCATGGAGGAAGCCTAGCTCCATCACCGCGTTTACGGCGCCGTCAGCCCGCGCCGGGGCGATAACCAGATGGCGGGGCTTATCGCGCCCGAGCGCCGAGCCGATTGTCAGATAGCCGTCCGGCACATCGGTTATGGTCAGGATTTCGCCCTCTGAGGCCACTTGGCCCAGCAGGCCTTCCCGCTGACCAAATCGCTGGGGGACGGAAGCGTCGGAGGGAACGCCGAGCGCTGCGACTCGCCGGTAAAGGCCGCCCTCGCCCTTGAAAAGCGCCGCCGCCTGGACCCCGGTATAGCGACCGAGATAGGCCAGAATGTTGTCGGCGAGCATCTCAAGCGACTGGTCGCCCATCATGGCCGCGGCCAGACCCACCTGGCCTTCATGCAACCACTCCTGCCGCGCGCGGCTGCGTGCCGAACGGCGGATCAGGGTGAAAACGCTTACGCTCAGCACCGCTCCCAACAGCCCGGACAACAGGCCGCTGATCAACGCCGTGCGATAAGCACCGTCCATTTCGTTCAGGCGCAGGCGCCGGACGCGCTGTTCTTCCTGACGCATCAACGCGATCTGGTCGCGAATGGCGTCCATCTCACGAAGGCCGTGACCAGAGGACATGCGTGAGATCGCCCCCTGAACGCCTTCGGCGCGGCGGGCTTGAAGCGTGGCGTCCAGCTCGCTCATCTTGGCGGCGAGATGACGGCGCAGCTCATTCAGGTGCGCCTGCTGCGTCGGGTTGTCGCGGGTTAAACCCGTCAACTTTTCCAGCTGGTGCGTCAGGTCGCGCGACGCCGCCTCGTATGGCTCCAGATATTGCACATCGCCGGTCAGCAGATAGCCCCGCTGCCCGGTTTCGGCGTTTTGCGCCGCCGACAGCAGCGCGTCGACGGCGACGATCACCTCGTGGGTGTGAATGATCTGCCGGTTGTTTGCGCGCAGAACATCGACATTGCGCCACGCGACAAGGCCGGTAGCGAGGAAAAAGGCCAGGACGAGCGCCATTCCGAGCGTCGCCAGTTTTTCCATCTTCGACCCTGCGGACGGACGGCTTGGTGATTTCATTACGAAGAGCCTCTGTGACGACCGTGCTCGAGCCCCATCCGGGCGCGTCACCGACGCAGCCATATCCTAGGATGGATTCGACGCACAGTACTCGATGCACTTGCGCGGCTGCGCGCTGTCAAAAAGTAGGGCGCCGAATGATCAGAGGCAGCTGCCTGGCGTGCCTGAGGGTGTCGTGATTTAACGCGGGCCATGCGATCTCTCATTTTGCCCGCCGTCGCCGTTTCCCTTGCTCTTTGCGGCTGTAACGCGGGCGCTTCTGCGCGCGGGGGCGCGCAGAAGGTCGGAGCTGGGCTGGGCGACGCCGTCACCGCGCCGCTGGAAGACCTGAACCTGCGCCGCGATGAAATCCCGACCATTCTTCTGCAAGCTGAAGCCAATCCCTATGACCTGCGCAACTTGAATAGCTGCCGCACCATCGGGGCCGAGATCGCCCGGCTGGACGAGGCGCTGGGGCCTGACACGGATGGACCGCCGTCGCAGGACGGCTCCTATATGAGCGAGCGGGCGGCCGATGCTGCGGCTGGGGCGACGCTTGACGCCGTTCGCGGGACAGTCACCGATTTTATCCCGGCGCGCAGCTGGGTTCGTCGTCTGACCGGCGCCGACGCGCACAGCAAGCACGTGCAGTCGGCGATTCAGGCGGGCCTGCGTCGCCGCTCTTTCCTGAAGGGCGTGGGGATGCAGCGGAACTGCGCGCCGCCGGCCGCGCCTGCCGGCTTCGTCCCCCGTCGAGGCTAGGCTTTCAGGTGCCGCGCGCGGAAATCGCGGCGGAACTGTTCAAACCGGCCCTCGGCTATGGCGGCGCGCATGGCGGCCGTCAGCGCCTGGAAGAAGGCGATGTTGTGCCAGCTGAGCAGGATCTTGCCGAGGATCTCATCGGCGCGGATCAGGTGATGCAGGTAAGCCTTTGAATAGTCCTGCGACGCGGGGCAGGGAACCTCAGGATCCAGCGGGTCCTGATCCTCGGCGAAGCGGGCGTTCTTGAGGTTCAGCGGGCCGTCCCAGGTCCAGGCCTGGCCGTGACGCCCGGCGCGGGTCGGCAGGACGCAGTCGAACATGTCGACGCCACGATAGACCGCCTCGACCAGGTCGATGGGCTTGCCGACGCCCATCAGATAGCGCGGTCGGTCCTTGGGCAGGAACTCGGGCGCATAATCCAGCACCTCGCACATGGCCTCATGGCCTTCGCCGACGGCCAGACCGCCGATGGCGTAGCCGTCGAAGCCGATCTCCTGCAGGCGTTCCGAGGATTCGCGGCGCAGGTTTTCATAGGTCGAACCCTGCTGGATGCCGAACAAGGCCTGCGCATCGCGCGTGCCGAAGGCGTTCTTGGATCGCTGGGCCCAGCGCGCCGACAGCTCCATGCCCTCGCGGGCGCGCTTTTCCTCGGCGGGCCAGGCGACGCATTCGTCCAACTGCATGACGATGTCGGAGCCGAGGCGGTCGGCCTGAATCTGAATCGAGCGTTCGGGCGTCAGGACGTGTTTGGAGCCATCGATGTGGCTGGAGAAGGTCACGGCCTCCTCGGTCAACTTGGAAATGCCCGACAGGCTCATGACCTGAAAGCCGCCCGAGTCCGTCAGGATCGGCTTGTCCCAGCGCATGAAGTTATGCAGGCCGCCCAGACGCTCCATCCGCTCCGGCCCCGGCCGCAGCATCAGGTGATAGGTGTTGCCCAGAATGATGTCCGCGCCCGTCTGCTTGACCTGATCCAAGGTCATGGCCTTGACCGTGGCGGCGGTGCCGACGGGCATGAAGGCGGGGGTGCGGATGTCGCCGCGCGGCGTTTTCAGCACGCCGGTGCGGGCGCGGCCTTCGGCAGCGGAAATTTCAAACGGGAAAGGCATTAAGCGTTCCTTGCAGCGGAGCCGCGTCTTAGGCCCTCTGTTTCTGAACCGCCAGTCAGCGCAGCAGCGTCGCCAGCCGCTCTGCGCGTTGCAGATCCTTGGGGCGGCCAAACAGGCGGCATTTCTCGATCTGTTCGGCGACCGTGGGAACATAGAGCGTCCCGCCGTCCAGGGCGATCGGCTGGCGCGTGGTGAAAATGACCGGCGTCCAGTCGGCGCCTGCGCGCACATCCATCTGCGCCATCACCTCGACCGGGACGGGCGTGGTCAGGATTTGGCCGAAGACCTGAGAGCGGAACAGGCCCTCGCCGGGGTCTTCCACGGCCTCGCCGTGCAGGGTCTCTATCAGGCGGCGGGCGTCGCGCGGGCTGGTCATGACATCGACGTCCGGCACATGCCATTCCGACAGGCCCGACAGCGCCATGCCTGCGCCCCCGAACACCCACCAGGGATCCTGAAGCTCGCTCGCCGCAGACGCCAGGATGTCAAAGGTGGCGGCCAGGTTTTCGGGCAGTTGGTCGATGTGGCTCATTGGGCGTCTTCCCGAAACAGCAGGCTTCCGTCCCCATAAGAATAGAAGCGGTAACCCCTGTCGATGGCGTGGGCGTAGGCGGCGCGCATCGTCTCCAGTCCCGCGAAGGCGCTGACCAGCATGAACAGCGTCGATTTCGGCAGGTGGAAGTTGGTCATCAGCACGTCGCAGGCACGGAAGCGATAGCCCGGCGTGATGAAGATGGCCGTGTCGCCGTGGAAGGGCTGGACCACGCCGTCCTCGCTTGTGGCGCTCTCCAGCAGGCGAAGCGAGGTGGTGCCGACGCAGACGATGCGCCCTCCCGCGGCGCGCACGGCGTTCAGGGCGGCGGCGGTGTCGGCTGAGACCTCGCCCCACTCGGAATGCATCTTGTGATCGGCGGTGTCGTCGGCCTTGACCGGCAAGAAGGTGCCGGCCCCGACGTGCAGGGTCACCGCATGGGTCGTCACGCCGCGCGCCCGGATGGCGTCCAGCAGGGCAGGGGTGAAGTGGAGGCCCGCCGTCGGCGCCGCGACCGAGCCGTCATGCTCGGCGAAGACGGTCTGATAGTCCTTCAGGTCCTGATCGTCCTCGGCTCGTTTGGCCGCGATATAGGGGGGCAGAGGCATGACCCCGACCTCGCGGATGGCGTCGTCCAACACCGGGCCCGCCAGATCGAAGCGCAGGGTGACCAAGCCGTCCTCGCCCTTGGCGGTGATCTCGGCGTCGACCTGGCCCAGGAAGCAGGCGGTGTCTTCCTCGCGCCCGAAGCGCACCCGGTCGCCGACCTTCAGCCGCTTGCCGGGCTTCATGAAGGCGCTCCAGACATCGGGCGCGTCGCGGTGGTGAAGGGTGGCCTCGACCGGTACGGACAGAAGCTCGCCTTCTGGTCCGGTGCGGTGGCGCACGCCGGACAGACGGGCGGGGATCACGCGGGTGTCGTTGAAGACCAGCGCGTCGCCGGGCTGCAGAAAGTCCGGCAGGTCGCGGATGACCCGATCCTGAAGCTCGCCGCCCTTCACCACCAGCAGGCGCGCCGAGTCGCGCGGGTCGGCGGGGCGCAGGGCGATGCACGCCTCGGGCAGGTCGAAGTCGAAATCGGAGGTCCGCATGGGGCGGGGAATGCTCACGCCGCGCCTTTGCGGTCAAGCGAGGCCCGGCGGAAAGTCGGTCTGGCGAAAACTGTTCCAGCCGCTATGTCAGGCGCAGCCAATGGGAGTTTGAGTGCATGACCGATCGCTATCTGGACGACCTGACCGTCGGCGAAAGCTGGACCAGCGAACCCTTCACGATCACGGAGGATGAGATCATCGCGTTCGCGACCGAGTTCGATCCCCAACCCATGCACATCGACAAGGCGGCGGCCGAGGCGGGACGGTTCGGCGGCCTGATCGCCAGCGGCTGGCACGTCTGTTCGCGCGTGATGCGTCAGTTCGTGGATGAAGCCTATTTCGGCGACACTCCGCTGCTGGGCATGAATGTCGACGCCCTGTGGTGGGTGCGGCCCGTGCGGCCCGGCGACACCCTGACGGTGCGGCGCGAGATCATCGAGATCCGTCCGTCCAAGAGCCAGCCTGATCGCGGGGTCGTCCGCACCAAGACGACCGTGACCAATCAGGACGGCGACCTGGCCATGAGCTTTGAGAACCAGATGCAACTGCCGCGGAACGCCGAAGCGCAGCTGTAAAACGCGGCCGCTGTTGACCCCGGGCCTTCAAGGCGTCAAAGCCCGGTGCATGCTACAGAACCTCGAAACCCTGTCCCGTGAGGCCCGTTCGTGGCCGTTTGAGCAAGCGCGCAACCTGCTGGCCCACGTGCTCAAAAAACGGCTGTCGGACGCGGAGCGCGATGCGGCCAAGCTGCTGATCGACGCGGGCAAGACGGACGAGGCTCTGGCCGCCTTTGAGGCGCTGAACAAGCCGGTGATCCTGGAGACAGGTTACGGCCCGTCGGGGCTGCCGCACATGGGCACCTTCGGCGAGGTGGCGCGCACGACCATGGTGCGGAACGCGTTTCGCGCCCTGACCGGCGATCACTGGGCCACGCGCCTGATCGCCTTCAGCGATGACATGGACGGCCTGCGCAAGGTGCCCGAGGGCATCCCCAACCCGGAGATGCTGCGCGAAGACCTGCATCTGCCGCTGACCAAGGTGCGCGATCCGTTCGGCACGCACGACAGCTTCGGCGCGCACAACAACGCCCGCCTGCGCGCCTTCCTCGATAGCTTCGGCTTCGAGTATGAGTTCATGTCCTCGACCGAGACCTATCGGTCGGGTCGGTTCGACGCGGCCCTGCTGACCATGCTGGAGCGCTTCGACAAGGTCATGGGGATCATGCTGCCGACCCTGGGCGAAGAGCGCCGGGCGACCTATTCGCCCTTTCTGCCGATCAGCCCGATCACCGGCCATGTGCTGCAGGTGCCGACGCTCGAGCGTAACGTCGAGAAGGGCACGATCGTCTTTGACGACCCTGCGGGCGGCCGCACCGAGGTTCCCGTCACCGGCGGCCATGTGAAGCTGCAGTGGAAGCCCGACTGGGCCATGCGCTGGACGGCGCTGGACGTCGACTATGAGATGTCGGGCAAGGACCTGATCGAGAGCGTGCGCGAGTCGTCCAAGCTGTGCCGCGCCATCGGCGGCGTCCCGCCGGAAGGCTTCAACTACGAGCTCTTCCTCGACATCGAAGGCCGCAAGATTTCTAAATCAAAGGGCAACGGCCTGACGATGGAGGATTGGCTGCGCTACGGCACGCCCGAGAGCCTGAGCTGGTACATGTTCCAGTCGCCGAAGTCGGCCAAGAGCCTGCACTTCAACGTCATTCCGCGCGCGACGGACGACTATCTGTCCTTCATCGAGCAGTACAAGACGCAGGAACCGGCCAAGCGGATGGACAACGCCGTCTGGCACATCCACTCGGGCCAGCCGCCTGAAAGCGCCTCGCCAGTCTCCTTCGCCCTGCTGCTGAATCTGGTGGGCGTGGCCAACGCCTCGACCAAGGACCAGCTGTGGGCCTATTTCGCCAAATACCTGCCTGACGCCACGCCTGAGAGCGAGCCCGTGCTGGACCGGCTGATGGGCTATGCGCTGAACTATTACGAGGACTTCGTGAAGCCCTCGAAGACCTATCGTCTGCCCGACGACAAGGAGAAGGCGGCGCTGCTGGATCTGGCCGAACGGCTGAAGGCTCTGCCGGCCGATACGACCGACGGCGAGATCATCCAGGGCGAGGTCTACGCCGTGGGCAAGGCTCATGGGTTCGAGCCGCTGCGGGCCTGGTTCCAGGCGCTTTACGAGGTGCTGCTGGGCGCGTCGCAGGGGCCGCGCTTCGGGTCGTTTGCGGCCATCTACGGCCTGCCGCAGACGATCTCCCTGCTCGAGGCGGGCGCCAACGGCGAACTGGCCGCCTGACCTGACCGTCATCCCGGCCGAAGCCGCAAGGCGTAGAGCCGGGACCGCCCAGAGCTGGACGGGCAGCGCCTCCTGTGGTCCCGGATAACGGCTTTGCCGTTGCCAGGATGACGGGGCTTATGGCCTCAAGTACCCGCGAAGGGGGTAGGCCCACTCAACAGGGCCTCAAGTAGCGCGAAGCGCGGTAGGCCCACTAAACATGAACACAACATAACGGCGAGGCTGGGGGAGCCTTCAGCTTCGCCGGTGCATTGTCCCTCCATCGACAACTCGATGACAGGAGAGACATATGTCGAAGATGTTCAAGGCGGGTTTGGCCGCCACCGCAATGTTCGCCGCCCTGGGTTCCGCCGCCGTGCCGATGAGCGCCGCCGCCATGCCTCAGGCCAACGGCATCACCAACTGCGACGCGCCCGGCGGTCGCCAGCAGGCAGGCGCCGCGATCGGCGCCGTTCTGGGCGGCCTGGCCGGCAGCCAGGTTTCCAAGAATGAGCGCGCGCTTGGCGCGGTGGTCGGCGCCGGCGCCGGCGCCGCGGCGGGCTCCTACATCGGCTGTAACCAGCAACGTGCGCGGTCGGCCAATCAGGCGGGCGCCAACTCCTACCGCGCGACCTCCAATCTGCGCATTCGCACGGGCCCGGGCGCCAACTATCGCCAGACCGGCAGCCTGTCGGCCGGTCAGCCGTTCACCGCCATCGGCTCGCAGGGCGAGTGGGTCCAGATCGCCGGCGGCGGTTGGGTGAACGCCCACTACGTCGCGCCGAACTGATCGATTTTCTCCCCCGCATCGATCAGAGCGAAGGCCGTCCCGAAAGGGGCGGCCTTTACGCCTTATTGGCTGACCCAGAGGATGCGCGCCATCCAGAGAATCTGATCGCGCGCAATGGTGCGTGGAGGATATTCGGGGTTGATCGAGGCCAGCACGATCTCTCGCGCGCCCAATACAGCCGCTTCTTTCGCCAGCGTTTCTCCGCTTCGCGTCCGCAACGCCACGCGGTCGCCTCGCCGAACGTCCGTGGCGTCCAGATCGACAATCACCCGGTCGCCGGGGCGATACAGGGGCGCCATCGAGTCGCCCTCGATCCGCAGGCTGAACAGGCTGTCCTTGCGCGTGGGCAGAGCCGTCTGCTCCCAGCCTTCGGCCAGGGGCAGGCCCGCGTCGTCGAAGAAGCCTTCGTCGCCAGCGCGCGCCAGGCCGAGCAAGGGAATCGGCAGGGCGCGAGGGCCAGCGTCGTCTGCCAGATCCGCGAACTCGCCCAGGCTGAGGCCTGTCGCCTGCAAGACGCGCATCAGGCTTTCGCTGGAGGGCCATCTGGGCCGCGTCGGGGTCCCGGCGCCAAACCGCTTTGAAGGATTGAAGCTGGTGGGATCCAGGCCCGCCCGGCGCGCCAGTCCCGAGGCCGACAGGCCCTCGCGGCGCGCCAGCGCATCAATCGCGTTCCAAATCTGCGTGTGTGACAGGGGCATATGCAACCCTATCATGCCAGGCGGTGTATAGGAATATTAGCCTATTCGGTATCCTGGCCGACGGCTCGACGCTCCTGCCAGGCCAAAAAGGCGCCGACAGCGATTGCGATCATGATGCCATAGGCCGTCATGTTCAGCACGGTGTAGAAGGCGGAAACCGTCGGTTTCATCTTCATGAAAACCATGACGTGGCTGGCCACGGTCAACAGTTGAAGCGCACTGGCCCAAACGGGCCAGGAACGAGGCGACTTCCACACCAAGGCGACGAAAACGCCCAGAACCACCAGATCAATCACGAACATCGGCCACTGGACGCCGGCATAGCCGATGTAGTTCTGGGTCAGGATCGATAAAAACCAAGCAAACAGCATGGTCGCAGCGCCGATCCTCTCGGGGCGCCCGCCCTTGGCGAGTGCGAACAGCCCTATCGCGAGCATGATCGTCATGCCGACGTACTCGGACATGAAGCTGAACATGAAAAACCCCCTCCGCCGTGAGCGAAGGGGGTATCATGTCACCAAAGCGCAGGAAACGCATCCAACACTATGGCTGGATTAGATTAAATTCACGCAACCCGCAGGTGACCCATCGGGCGGTCATCCCACTCGTCGGGCTTGGCCACCGGGCCTGCGGCGTAGACGCCGTAGCCCATGCGGCGGTGATCCTTGGCCATTTCGTTATGGCTGGCGACGATGGCTTCGCGCGCGGCGCTCAGGGCGGCGATGGCTTCCATCGCCTTGGCCTGCGACACCGTTCCGGCCACGGCTGACACGTTGAGCGCGGAGCGGGCGCCGATCATCGACTGCACGAGGGCGGTCGCCTGCACGATCGCGTCGTCGATCGCCTTCTCAGCAGAGTGCAGATCACCGGCGACTGCGGCGATGACTTCGTTACGTTGCATAGCTTACCCCTCATCTAAAGAACGAATGGGCAATAGTTAACATGCATTAACGATCTTCGGTAGTGTTTTGTTTACCATTCTTTACGTTGCGACCGGCTGTCAGACGACGCGGCTCCTCAGGCTGAGGCCGCTTCATCCAGCAGGAAATGCGCCGTCAAACTGGCGATCGGCTGGGCGTGGTTCTCCTGCCAGGCCTCGGCGATGACATAGGCGACGCGGCGTCCGGCGCGGTTGATGCGGGCGCGGGCGAATACGTCGACGGGCTTGCCCGAGCGCAGATAGGCCACCGTTACGTTGATCGGGCGCGGCAGGCGCAGGCCGGGATAGGTCAGAGAGACCTGGGCCATGGCCGTCATCTCCAACAGAGCGGCGGTGGACCCTCCATGCAGGGCAGGCAGAAGCGGGTTGCCGATCAGCTTGTCGTCAAACGGCATGGTGACGGTGACTTCATCGCCGTTCACCTGTGTCTGGAGGCCGAGAAATTGGGCGTAGGGCAGGGAGTCCAGCAGGGCGGCGGTCATGCGGGGTCCTTGGCTCTGCGGGGCTTAAGATTGGCGCCGGTGCGGCTGTCGCCTTCGGCGCTGACCATATAGGCGGACTGGGCGGCCGCGACGGGGTCGGCAGGATCATCCTCGAACGCCCAGGCCCGCACGAAAGCCAGATTGCGCGTCAGGCGATAGCAGCGGGCCTCGGCCAACAGGTCGCGCCCCGGCTGGGCGGCGCGCATGTAGTCGACCCGCAGGTCCAGCGTCGCGATAGGCCGGAAGGCGTCCAGCGCCACCCAGACCGCCAGACCGCCCGCATGGTCCAGCAGGGTGGTGACCAGCCCGCCCGCCAGCACGCCCGTCTCGGGATCGCCGACCAGATCGTGGCGATAGGGCACGCGCATCCGCACCCGATCGCCCTCCAGCCCTTCATAGGCAAAGCCCAGGGCGTGGGTGTGAGCGGCCCCCGAAGCCAGTTGCGGCAGCAGGGTGGTGAGGAACGATTCCGTCATCAAGGCGTCCTGTATAAGCGTCGCCTTTGGTCGCCTGCCCGAGGTTGTCTTGTCCAGCCACACTGTAAACCGATGATGCGTCCTCAGGATCTTTTGCGACCTACGCCCGCAGGCCTTTATTGCCCGCCGGGAGATTTCTATGTCGATCCGGTGCGGCCGGTGGACCGGGCGGTGATCACGCATGGTCATTCGGACCATGCGCGCGCCGGACATGGGACGGTGCTGGCGACGCCCGAGACCCTGGCGATCATGACGGTTCGCTACGGCGCGGATTTCGCAGGGCGCACGCAGGCGGCGGGCTATGGCGAGACTATATCCATCGGCGGCGTCGAGGTGCGGCTGATCCCGGCGGGACACGTTCTGGGCTCGGCGCAGGCGGTCGTCAGTCAGAGCGGCCTGATCATGACGGTGTCAGGCGATTATAAACGCCGCCGCGATCCGACCTGCGCTGCTTTCGAGGCGGCGCCGTGTCATGTCTTCATTTCGGAGGCGACGTTCGGCTTGCCGGTCTTCGTTCATCCGCCGGACACAGAAGAAATCCAGCGGCTTGTGTCGTCTCTGGCGCAGTTTCCCGAGCGGGCGCACCTGGTCGGCGCCTATGCGCTGGGCAAGGCGCAGCGAATCATACGGCTGTTGCGTGAAGCGGGTTGGGAGCGGCCCATCTATGTCCACGGCGCGCTGGAGCGGCTGAACGACCTCTATCAGGCGTCAGGCGTCCCGCTCGGTCCGCTGGCGCCTGCGACGGGGCTGAAGGCCGGAGCCTTGGGCGGGGAGGTGGTCATTGCGCCGCCGTCGGCCATTCAGGATCGCTGGGCGCGCAGGTTCGCCGAGCCGATCGCGGCGTTTGCCTCGGGCTGGATGGGCGTGCGCGCGCGCGCGCGTCAGCGCGGGGTGGAACTGCCGCTGGTGATTTCCGACCATGCCGACTGGCCGGAACTGACGCAGACGTTCGAAGAGATCACGCCGGAAGAAGTTTGGATCACCCACGGCCGGGAGGAAGGCCTGCTGCGTTGGTGCGAACTGAAGGGAATGCGGGCGCGCGCCTTGCGTCTTGTCGGCTATGACGAAGAAGGCGAGGACGAGCAGAACGTGCTGGAGGACTCAGGTTGAGCCGAGGTCAGGCGGCTCCGCGATCCTTGTGTGCAACACTCTCTTCTGCAGGATCCAGAGCCGTGTTCATCGCCAGGCGCAGCCGTTCAGGCTTGATGGGCTTTTCGACCACGGCGGCCATGCCTGCGGCCAGATAGCCCTTGGCGTCGTCCGGATCGGCGTTGGCGGTGAGGGCGATGATGGGGATTTGGCCGGCGGGTCCCGAAAGGGCGCGGATTGCGCGCGTGGCGCCGACGCCGTCCAGGCGCGGCATCTTGATGTCCATCAGGATCAGATCGAACGGCCGTGACTGCACGGCTTCGACAGCTTCCTGGCCGTCCTCGACGGTTTCCGAGGTGCAGCCGAACATTTCGCACAGGGCCTGGGCCACGACGCGGTTGGTCGCATTGTCGTCGGCGATAAGGATGTGCGGCTGGGCCTGCAGGTGCAGATGTTCCAGGTCCGCGACGTTGGATGGCGTTTCCTGCTCCATCAAGGCGATGGGGGCTTCGATTTCAAAGGCGAAGGTGGCGCCCCGACCGGCATTGTGCTCCGCGCGCAACTCGCCGGCCATGTATTGAACCAGACGGCGGCTGACCATCAGTCCCAGGTCGCCGCCCTGTTCGGCCGCGTCGTCGAACCGGGCCGGGTCGGCCGCGCCGTCGTCGCGGACGCGGGCCTCGATCACCACCTGATCGCCTCGAGCGTGAGCCTTCAGGCTGGCTTCGACCATGCCGTGACGCGCATTGCCCAAGGCGGCGCCGATCAGGTTGTTGAACACCTGTTTCAGGCGCTCGGCGTCCAGAATGGCCGCCAGTTCGGTGTCGCCCTCATAGCCGACCATCAGGGTCACGCCGTCCTGGGCGGCGCGCGGAGACCAGTGGGTCTGAAGCTGGTCCATCAAGGTGCGTAGCGGCGTAGGCGCCGGGGACAGCTGCAACTCGCCCGCCTCGGCCCGAGCCAGGTCTAGGGCATCGTGCAGATTGCCTAAGAGGTCTTCGGCCGATTCCATGATGGTGCGCGCGTGCGCCTTGGCCGCTTCATTCAGCGGCTGTCGATGCAGGAGCTCCGCGACGGCCAGCACGCCGTTCATGGAGGTGCTCAGCTCGCGATTGAGCAGGCCCATGAAACGGCTCTTCTCACGGGCGGCGGTCTGCATGGCGTGATCGGCGTCAACGGCGGCGCGGGCCTGCTCTGCCAGCCGCTGGTTTTCATGCCTCTGCTGTTCGTTGACGGCGCGAAGCAGGGCCACGGCCGTGCCGACTCCGCGATAGGCGCCGTTGCGGGTGACGATGAAGCCTCGCATCAGCGCGCCGGGACCGCTTTTCAGGATGATGTCGGCGAAAGCGTCAATGCGAACGCCCGCTTCGACCACCGCCGGTTCCGCGTCCATCAGGTGAGAGACCTCGCGCCCGCCGTACAGGCTGACGCCCAGCGGACCGGCCAGCTTCATCAGGAAGTCGCTGCGTTCGATCAGGCCGACCGGGCGATCTCCGTCCACGACTGCAATCGCCAGGGTGTCCGGCTCCCGCTCGAAACGTGCAAACACCTCTCCTGTCTTGGCAGAAGGGAGTACGGGCTCCGCCCTGTCGGTCAGCACTTCGATGGTCGGCATTCGGCCGGACTCCTACTGAGGCTATTTTACATTCGCTTATGATTGTTTGCTGAACCGTTAAGCCAGCCCCGCAAATGACGGCGGCCGGTTTCTTTTGCGACGCGGACAGGTCTGGTCTATGGGTCTTGACCACCCATCTTCCTGATCCTGGAACGTCCTCTGGATGCGCGCGGCCGACCGGCCGACCGCAGATTTGTCATGAGCGAAATCGACCTTCACCCCGCTGCCTCCGCCCTGATCCTCTTTTCCGGAGGACAGGACAGCGCCACCTGTCTGGCCTGGGCGCTGGAGAGGTTTGAGCGGGTGGAGACTGTCGGCTTTGATTACGGCCAGCGCCACGCGGTCGAGATGGAGGCGCGCCAGGCGGTCCGGCGCGAAGTGACTAAGGCCCTGCCGCAATGGGCGGGCAGGCTGGGCGACGATCATGTGGTCGATCTGACAGGCTTCGGCGCCATCGGCGAGACGGCCATGACCACCGAGCGCGCCATTGAGGCCGACGCGCGCGGCCTACCCAACACCTTTGTTCCGGGGCGGAATCTGATCTTCCTGGTCGCCGCGGCGGCTTTGGCTGACCGGCGGGGGCTGGAAGCCTTGATCGGCGGCATGTGCGAGACGGACTATTCCGGCTATCCCGACTGCCGCAACGACACCATTCAAGCCACGGCCCGCGCCCTGTCGCTGGGCCTGGACAAGCCCGTGCCGGTCGAGACTCCGCTGATGTTCCTGACCAAGGCGCAGACGTGGGAACTGGCCGAGCGGATCGGCGGCCGCGCCCTGGTCGAAGCGATCATCGAGTTCAGCCATACCTGCTATCTGGGCGACCGGACCCGCCGCCACGCCTGGGGCTATGGCTGCGGGACGTGCCCGGCCTGCGAACTGCGCGCGGCGGGCTATGCCGAATGGGCGGCCGCATGACCTATTCGGCCAAGGAAGTCTTTCTGACGGTGCAGGGCGAGGGCGGGCAGGCGGGCCGCCCGGCGGTCTTCCTGCGCTTTGCCGGATGCAATCTGTGGAGCGGGCTGGAGCGGGATCGCGCTGCCGCCGTCTGCACCTTCTGCGACACCGATTTCGTCGGCGTGGACGGCGATGGCGGCGGCAAGTTCAAGACCGCCGATCTGATGGCCGATCATGTCGCCGGGATGTGGCGCGGTCGCCACGGCGACCCCAAGCTGGTGGTCTGCACCGGCGGCGAGCCCTTGATGCAGTTGGACGCGCCGCTGATCGACGCCCTGCATGCGCGCGGTTTCCAGATCGCCATCGAAAGCAACGGCACCATGGCGGCGCCCGTAGGGATCGACTGGATCTGCATCAGCCCCAAGGCCGACGCCCCTGTGGTTCAGACCTCGGGTCAGGAACTGAAGCTGGTCTTTCCTCAGCCGCTGGCCATGCCCGACCGGTTCGAACACCTCGATTTCGAGCATTTCTGGCTTCAGCCGATGGATGGACCGGACCAGGCCGCCAACACGGCCGCCGCCATTGAATACTGCCTGACCCATCCGAAATGGCGTCTCAGCGTCCAGACGCACAAATATATCGGGGTGCGGTAGGCCCTCAGCAGTCCTTGCCGCGCTTCTGTCTCTGTTCGCAGCGGCGTTGCTCACGCTCCCAGGCGCGCTGTTCGCGTTCGCGTTTGGCCTTGGTTTCCTCATCCGAGGTGGTGACGGCGTCGAAGCCTGCACCTACGGCTGCGCCGGTCACCTTGGCCGCGCCGCCGACCACAGCGGCCCCGGCGCCGACGACGGCGCCCGCGACGCAGCCCTGAAGCATCAGGGCGGTGGTCAGGCAGAGGGCGAGGGTAGGTAAGCGCGTGATCATGGGGATAGTCTGCCTGCGCCGGCTGCATCTGTCAGCGTGGAAAAAAGAAAGACCCCGGAGATCGCTCTCCGGGGTCTCTTGCTAGGGTCCGTCCGCTTACCAGCTCCAGGCGTCGCGGACGACTTCGATGATGTAGCCGTCGTAGTCGTCGATCAGATAGATCGCATTGTCGACGTAGACCCACCGCGTGCCGGGAGGCGGATAGCCCAGGCCATAGGTGCGCCAGTCATTCACCTGATAGCGCCAGAAGACGTCCGGCAGGTACTGACCGACGGAGTACTGCCGGTTCCAATAGGTGCGCGGCACGCTGTAGTAGCCGTAGCCCGGTGCGAAATAGAAGCCGACGCGCACGCCGCTCCAGCCCCGGAAGCGGCTGTCGTAGCGCCACCAATCGCTGCGATGACGACGGTCCCAGTCACGGCGCCACTGGTCGCGGTTCCAGCGATTGTGGAACTCGCGATAGTCCCGATCCCGGTTCCAACCTGGACGATCCGGCCGGTGCGGGCGATTGACGTCAGGGCGGCCGGGGCGGTTCCAGTCAGGACGGTTCGGGCGGTTGGCGTCTGGACGATTCGGACGGTTCCAGTCGGGCCGATCGGGACGGTCGGGACGCGTCGCCCCCGGTCGATCAGGACGGTCCGGTCTTTCCGGCCGTTGCGGACGGTCAGGACGATCGGGGCGGCCAGGCTGGTTCGGCTGATTCCAGTCGGGACGGTTGGGACGCTCGGGCCGCTGTCCTTCTGGACGATCCGGGCGGTTGGGCCGTTGATGATCAGGGCGTTGGCCCGAGGGGCGTTCGCCTTCGGGCCGCTGCGGGCGCGGGCCGTCCGGCGTTTGGGGGCGAGGCTGATCGGGACGAGGTTGCACGCTCTGGCGCGGGGTTTCGTGACGCTCGCGCGGCCGCATGGCCATATCGCCGCGATCGCGCTGCGGCGCGGCGCGGCGTTCAGAGCGGCGGGGACCGTCCTCGCGGGTCTGGGCGCGTTCAGGGCGCTCCTGGGCCAGGGCCGACAGGGGGGCTGCGGCGGGCACGAGGAAGGCGGAAACCGCCGCGAACATGAGAAGAGAACGTTTCATGGTCAAAGTCCTCGCACGCCCAGATTGGGCGGCTTGAACGGAAAATAGACGGCTGAGCATGAACTGCGGCTGAACGGCGGTCACAGAGCGTCGTCATGAAAAAGCCCCGCAAGACAAATGCTTGCGGGGCTGACAGACTGCGCAGGTGCGGGTTTAGTAGACGTTGTTCATCACGCTGGCGATCAGGCCCGTGGCGACCGCGATCATCAAGATGTCATTGCCGGCGTGGACGTAGCGGTAACCGCGCGGCGCAGGGCGCAGGCCATAGAAATAGGGGTCGCTGACATAGTAGCTGCGATACGCTGGCGGCAGGTACCCGCCCGTGCGCCAGCGATAACCATAATAACGCGGCTCGACCCGATAGTAGCCGTGGCCCGGCGCATACCAATAGCCGTTGCGCGCGCCGCGATAGTCGCGGAATTCGGGGCGTCCGCGCCACCAGTCGCGGTTGTCGCGGCTCCAGCGGTCGTAGCGGCGCTGCTCCTGGCGCCACTCGCGCTGGTCAGAGCGGCGGTCGTGACGCCACTCGCGACGATCTTGGCGCCATTCGCGACGGTCGTCTCGTCGATCCTGACGCCACTCGCGGCGATCATCCCGGCGATCCTGGCGCCATTCGCGGCGGTCGTGGCGATCCTGGGCCTGCGCCATCATGGGAGCGGCCGTGGTCGCCAGCGCCAGGGCGATGACGGCGGCCTTGGTCAGGCGGTTCATGTTAAACTCCATGCAAAGCGGCGAAACCCTGTCATGAGCCAGCTTCGGCGGCGGCGAATGAACCGCGGCTGAACCGGTCTGTCAGCCTCGCGTCCGCGGGCGCATGGCGCGTTAACTCTAATTTCAAACCGCCGGTATTTGAATGCGGGTCCGAGAGCGGCGCAGAACGTGCTTCTCAGGAGGAAACTAGCGATGAACGCCCATGATACGGCGCGCCAACAGACCGACTACGCGCCCTTGCCCCTGCCCACGCCGGATATGGACGGCGATGCGCTGTTCCGGTTGGGTCTGGCCTATTCGTCCGGCCTGGACGGATGCCCGATCGACCGGGTGTCGGCCCATATGATCTTCAACTTGGCGGCCATGAAGGGTTCGCTTGATGCGAAAGGGTATCGCCGCGACCTCAGCCAGGAGATGGAACACGACGAGATCGCCGAGGCCCAGCGCGCCGCGCGTCGTTGGATCGACGCCGGTTCATCGTCTCTGGCGGCCTGATCTCGAGCTGACCGAGACGGCTTCGGCGTCTGGACCGGGCGGCGGCGGCGGGGTATGCACCCGGCAAGTTCCCCGTCCGAAGGATTCCGTCCATGCTCGCTCGCATCTATCGCCCGGCCAAGACCGCGATGCAGTCCGGCAAGGCCAAGACGCGCGACTGGCGCCTGGAGTTCGAGCCCGCCTCGGCGCGCACGATCGACCCGCTGATGGGCTGGACCAGCTCGACCGACATGAACGGCCAGGTCCGCCTGAGCTTCGACACCAAGGAAGAGGCGATCGAATACGCCGAACGCCACGGCATCGCCTTCCGCCTGCATGAGCCGAACGAGGTGCCGGTCATCATCAAGGCCTACGCCGACAACTTCGCGACCGATCGCAAGCAGTCCTGGACCCACTAAGGTCCGCCGCGGCCCTTGGCGCTCATAGCTCAAGGGGCGGACTGCGCGAGTCTGACGGCTCCAGCGCTGTGTGCGACCGCGGCAGGACGCGCCGCCGCGATGTCTCGCTGCACATATCCATAGAGCTGAGAGCCCAGCCACGCGATCAGGCTGACGACGATGGCGGCTAGCATCCCAAGGCCGTTCGGATGGCCCTCTTGATGGCCTCCGTCTCGCGCTCATGGCTGTCGCCCCCGCACCGGCTAAGTCCCGCCGAAACCCGTCAGATGCCCGTAGGCGCTCAGGGTCGCCCTCTCTAACAGCAGCATCGACGCACGCAGCGTTGGCTTGACGAACGGCGCGGTCGGCATCGGTTCTGTCCTTTGTGACTTGCCCAATCGCGGGGCGACGCCAGCGATCAGATCCAGCTTCTGCGGATGGGCTTCGGAGATGCCGCACCATCCGGCAGGGAAGGGTGCTCAACAAAGCGCGCCGACTTTCGTGGGGAAGCCGCCCTTGTTTTTCGCGCGTTACCTCGCCCATAGTTCACCGAACGGAGAACTTGATGAGCGACATTATTCTTGAGGACAAATCCAGCCAATATGTTGGGCCGGACGGGCGTGTTGATGTCCAAAAGCTGATCAAGGCATATGGTCACGAAGAGCACGCTCTGCGCGCCGACGCCTATTTCGCTAGCGTGTCCGATCCATGGACCCACCACCTGCGCAAGCCCTTTTCCAGCCTGCATGAGACACCGGCCATGCTGGCGAGCTACGGCGTCGTGCTGCAAATGCTTCAGCCTCGCCCTGATCAGGTTGTCGTTGATTTCGGGTGCGGGACTGGCTGGCTGTCTCACGCCATGGCGCTTATGGGGTGCCGCGCGATCGGCCTCGACATTTCAGAAGCCGCTTTGAATATCGCCCGAGATGCGACGGCGGCGCATCCTTATCTCCGCGACCGGCCGGTCACCTTCCTAAGGATCGGCGACGGGAAGATCCCGCTTGAAGACGAGAGCGTTGACCGCCTCGTCTGCTTCGACAGCTTCCACCATGTGGCGGATCAGGCCGTTTGGCTCAGCGAGTTCTACAGGGTGCTGAAGCCGGGCGGTCGCGCGGCTTTCAACGAGCCGGGGCCGAACCATGCGGAAAGCGACACCTCCCAACACGAAATGCGCCAGTTTGGCGTGATCGAGAATAACATTGTCGCGTCGGAAATCCGAGACACCGCCTACGCCCTCGGCTTCACCGACATGAAGATGGCGCTGTTCCAGGACGTGCCAGTGATGGTGTCCTTGGAGGACCACGACTTAGCTATCGAGCAGCGCTCGGACATCATCATGAACCATCTCGGAAAGGCTGTGGCGGAGGGTTGCGTCAATCGTCGGGTCTTCGTGATGGTGAAGCCGGGCGAAGAGGCTCAGGACAGCCGGTATCTCCAGGCCTTCGCCGCCTCAATCTCGGCTGTTGCCCGACCGATCGAGGGCGGTAGTGCGATCAAAGCCGCCCTGACTAACGTGGGCAGCGGCGCATGGCGGCCCTCTGGTGGTGAAGCGGGGTGCGTGAACCTCGGTGTTTCGACGTTCCTGAATGGCAAGCCCTTGTTGGGCGAACCCGAACGCTACATGTTTATCCACGAGCCGGTGTTGCCGGGGCAAACGGTTGAAGTCACCTTCGATATCATGCATCCGCCAGGCGCCGTCATTCGCCTGGACATGGTGTCGGAGCTGGTGGCCTGGTCCTCAATGAACGGCGGGACACCTTGGGAAAGCCGATAGGGGACGCCAGATCTCGTTGCCGTCATCGTCGAGCATCTGGTCGACCAGATCCGGCCGGGCCTTGGACTGGGCGGCGATCTCTTCGCGCGACACCTTCATCGGCTTGCGTGGTGTGTCCACCTTGCGCAGCCCGCCGTTTTCGCCGTCGGTGATGCCCGCCGCGCGCTGGTCCTCCTCCAGCCTTTCGCCGAGGCGGATAAAGGCGTTGTTCAGATCATTCTGGCGCAGGCGTTTGTTTAGGCGATAGGTGCGCTCGATTAGCACCGAGATCGGGTCCACGATGTCCCGCTCGCTGCCCTTGAACGCCTTGACCTCCGGCAAGGCGTTCTTGCCTCCCGCCTTGCCGCCGTCGCCGAAACCCCTTACGGAGCAACACTTTCCGGCCCTAGGCGCCCATAGCTCAACCGGATAGAGCACCCGCCTTCTAAGCGGACGGTTGCAGGTTCGAGTCCTGCTGGGCGCGCCACGCCTCTAATCCACGCGTCAGATCGGCGAGCAGATCGGCCGGATCCTCCAACCCGATATGCAGGCGCAGCAGTTGGCCGGGCAGGTCGGGCGCGTGCTGCCGATAGGCCAACTGCGGCGTCTCGTAAGTGATCAGGCTCTCGAAGCCTCCCCAGGAATAGCCCATGCCGAACAGGTTGAGCGCGCGCATGAAGGCGTGGTCCGCCGCCTTGTCGCCGCCCTTCATCACCACGCCCATCAAGGACGCCGCGCCGTCGAAATCCCTGCGCCAAAGCGCGTGCCCGACCGAGTCGGGCAGGGGCGGGTACAGCACGCGGGAGACCTCGGGCTGTTCCTGAAGCCATTCAGCGACCTGCAGGGCGGCGCGCGCCTGGGCCTCATAGCGCAGCGGCAGGGTGCGCAGCCCGCGCAGCGCCAGCCAGGCGTCGTCTGGCGAGACATGCCAGCCCATGTCCTCGATGACGTTGCTGATGGCTCGGATGATTTCGGGCGCCTGCGCCGCGACGCCGCCCATCAGAAGGTCCGAATGCCCCCCTGCGTATTTCGTCAGGGCCTGAACGCTGACATCGACGCCGTGGGCGAGCGGGCGAAAGGCCAGACCGGCCGCCCAGGTGTTGTCCATCACCGTCAGCACGCCACGCGCCCTGCAGGCCGATGCGAGAGCAGGCACATCCATCATTTCAAAGGTGAGGGAGCCGGGCGCTTCGATCAGCAGCACCCGCGTCCGGTCATGCACCTGATCCATCACCGCTTCGACAGAGGCCCCGGCCGGGTGAAAGCGCGCGGCGACGCCTCTGTCGGCCATGTGGCGTGTCAGAAACCGCCGCGTTGGGCCATAGACGGCCTCGGTCGTCAGCACTTCGTCGCCCGGCCGCAGAAGGGCGGTGAGGGGCACGGTGACCGCCGCCAGGCCGGACGGAACCAGAAAGGCCTCGCTTGCCCCCTCGAGGTCGGCGAGAGCCGCCCGCAGCTCACGCGCCGCGCTGGTCCCGTCCAGCCCATAGACAGGCCCGTCGCTGGGGTCCTGCATCGCCGCCGGATCGTCGCTCAGCATGGTGGAGGCGCGTTCGATCGGCGGATTGACAGGCCGGCGACCCAGGCCGCGTCGCGTGGCGCCGGCGATCAGTCGCGTGCGGTCCGACAGCTTCGGCATAGGGGCTCCGAGTAGTGTGGGCGTTCAAGGCCATGTTGGCGTTCGATGGCGAGGCCGACAAGGCGCGCGATGGCTCGGCGTGGCGAGGGGCTGCCGACCTGCGGCGGGCGGGCGCAGCAATCATTGGAGCAGCCGCCAAGAACTCAGATCAATGAAAATCCCGCGACCCCGGCAGAATGCGCACGTCGCGCGGGTGTCGGTGGGACGGGTGGCGCGACGGCTGCGGGTGAGCGACGACGTCTGCGCGAGACAGTTGAATGTGGGCCTCGTGGTCCTCCGACAGGCGGGACAGTTCTGCGCTGCGGTCGAGGATGCGGCGAGCGACGACGTGGACGACGCCTTCAGGGCTTTTCTCGACCACGCCTTCGACCTGCATCAGGCGGGCGCCCATGACCTCGCGCCGGAACTGGTCCAGCATCCGCGCCCACAGGACCACGTTGGTGATGCCGGTCTCGTCTTCCAGGGTGACGAAGACGGCGGCGCCCTTGCCCGGCCGCTGACGCACCAGGACCACGCCTGCGACCTGAACGACGGAGCCGCCGCGCTTGGCCTCAGTCGCCGCGCAGGTCAGCACGCGGTCAGCGGCGAAGATGGGGCGCAGGATGGCCATGGGGTGGGCCTTCAACGACAGGCGCGCGGTCTGATAGTCGGCGGCGACGTGCTCGCCCAGCGGCATCAGGGGCAGATGGGCGTCGGGCTCAGCCCCCAGTTCGCGGGCGCCGCGCTCGCGCGCCTCGGCGGCGGCGAACAGGGGCAGAGGATCATCGTCGGGCAGGCGACGCACCGTCCACAAGGCCTCGCGACGGTCCTTACCTAAGGAGCGGAAGGCGTCCGCGTCGGCCAGCTTGCGCATGGCGGCGCCGGGCAATTCGGCGCGTCGGGCCAGTGTTTCGATATCGACGAAGGGCCTTTCGGCCCGCGCTGTCGACAAGGCGTTGGCCCAGTCCTCTCTGAAGCCGTCGATCTGGCGAAGACCCAGGCGCAGAATGGGCGCGTCGGCAGGGCCCTCCAGACTGTTGTCCCAGTGGCTGTATGAGACGTCGATGGCCCTCACTTCGACCTTTCCGACCTCCTGCGCTTCGCGCACGATCTGGGCGGGGGCATAGAAGCCCATGGGCTGGCTGTTTAGCAGGGCGCAGGCGAAGGCCGCCGGGTGGCGATGCTTGATCCACGACGAGACGTAGACCAGCCGGGCGAAACTGGCGGCGTGGCTTTCGGGGAAGCCGTAGGAGCCGAAGCCCTTGATCTGGTCGAAGCAGCGCTGGGCGAAGGCTGGATCATAGCCGCGCGCGACCATCCGACTGACCATGCGAGTCTCATAGGCGTGCAGTTTGCCGTCGCCGCGGAACGTGCCCATGGCCTTGCGCAGGCCATTGGCCTCGCGGTCGCTGAATTCGGCGGCGACGATGGCCAGTTTCATCGCCTGCTCCTGAAACAGGGGCACGCCGAGGGTCTTGCGCAACACCTGTTCCAGTTCGTCGGGCGGGCCGTGATCGGGGGAGGGCGAGGAATAGACGACCTCCTCCTCCTTGTTGCGGCGACGCAGATAGGGGTGGACCATGTCGCCCTGAATCGGGCCAGGGCGGACGATGGCGACCTGGATGACGAGATCGTAGAGGCAGCGTGGCCTTAGGCGGGGCAGCATGTTGATCTGGGCCCGGCTTTCGACCTGGAAGACCCCGATGGACTGGCCCCGACACAGCATGTCGTAAACGGCTGGGTCCTCGCGCGGGACGGTGTGCAATTCCCAGTCCTCATGCTCATGCGTGCGGATCAGGTCGAAGGCCTTGCGGATGCAGGTCAGCATGCCGAGCGCCAGAACATCGACCTTCATCAGGCGCAGGGCGTCGATGTCGTCCTTGTCCCATTCGATGAAAGTCCGGTTCGGCATGGCGGCGTTGCCGATGGGGACCATCTCGTCCAGCCGGTCCTGGGTCAGGACGAAGCCTCCGACGTGCTGGCTGAGATGACGGGGAAAGTTCAGCAGGCGAGACGCCATCTCGACCGCGCGGGCGATCATGGGGTTGGCGGCGTCCAGTCCCGCCTGAACGACGTGGCGATCGTCGATCTCGGTTCCCCAACTGCCCCAGTGGCTGGCGGCCAGACGGGCGGTGATGTCCTCGGTCAGGCCCAGGACCTTGCCCACCTCGCGGATGGCGCTGCGGGGGCGGAAGTGGATGACGGTGGCGGCGATGCCGGCGCGGTGGCGCCCATAGCGTTCGTAGATGTGCTGGATGATCTCTTCGCGCCGCTCATGCTCGAAATCGACATCGATGTCGGGCGGTTCGTTACGGTCTTCGGACAAGAAGCGCTCGAACAGCAGGTCGGATTCGGCCGGGTCCACCGAGGTGATGCCCAGGACGTAGCAGACCGCCGAGTTGGCGGCCGAGCCGCGCCCCTGACACAGGATGCGCTTGTCACGCGCCACGCGGACGATGTCGAAGATGGTCAGGAAATAGGGGGCGATGTCCTTGCGGGCGATAAAGGCCAGTTCCTTGTCCAGCAGGGCCTGGACCTTGTCGGGAACGCCGTCGGGATAGCGCATGGCGGCGTGACGCCCCGTAAGCTCTTCCAGCCAGGCCTGCGGGGTCCAATCGGGCGGGACCGGCTCTTCCGGGTATTGATAGCTGAGTTCGGACAGATCGAAGGTCGCGCGCGACAGGAAGGCCGTCGTCTCGGCTGCCGCCTCGGGCGCGTCTTTGAACAGGCGGACCATTTCGTCCACGGGCTTCAGCCAGCGTTCAGCGTTGGCTTCCAGCCGACGGCCGGCGGTCTCGATGCTCACGCCTTCGCGGATGCAGGTCAGGACGTCCTGCAGGTCACGGTCATCGGGCGCGGCGTAGAGGGCGTCGTTCAGCGCCAGCAGCGGAACGTCCGCCCACGCCGCCATGGCCTTCAGCCGGGCCAGCCGGCGCCGGTCGTCGCCGCGCCTGTGCAGGGCGGCGCCCAGCCAGACCGCGCCCGGCGCCGCCTCGGTCATGCGAGTCAGCACCTCTTCCAGCCCTGTCAGCCGATCGGGCGGGACGAGGATCAGCAGCAGGTCTTCAGGATCGGCCAGCAGGTCGCGCAGGCCGATCTCGCACTCGCCCTTTTTCGTCCGGCGATTGCCCAGGGTCAGCAGGCGCGTCAGGCGGCCCCAGCCCGCGCGCGTTTCGGGATAGGCGATGACGTCCGGCGTCCCGTCGTTGAAGACCAGCCGCGCGCCGGTCAGCAGGCGGAAGTCCGTCGCGCGCCGCTTTACCTCTTCGGACAGGGCCGGATCGTTCAGCGGATTCTCGATGAAGGCGATCTCGCCCGGACTGCCGCCCTCGCGCACCTTGTCCGGCGGAGCCAGACCTTCGGCCCGTAGCTCCTTCAGCGCGCTCCAGGCTCGCACCACGCCCGCTACGGTGTTGCGATCAGCCAGCCCCAGTCCGGCATGGCCGCGCAGGATCGCGGTCAGCACCAGATCCTTGGGATGCGAGGCGCCGCGCAGGAAGGAGAAGTTGCTGGCCGTCGCCAGTTCGGCATAGGCGCCGCCAGGGTCGAGCCTGCTCATGCGAACAGGCCGTGGATGAACCAGCGCGGCTCGGGCGTCTCGCCATAGAGACCCTGGCGGAACAGCCAGAAGCGACGGCCGTCCCGATCCTCGACCCGGTAATAGTCGCGGGTGCGTTGGCCCGGAGCGCGCCACCATTCGCCGCTGATCCGCTCGGGTCCTTCGGCGCGCGTCACCTCGTGCAGGACGCGGCGCCAGCGGAACTTCAGAGGATAGCCGTCAGGGACTTCGGCCAGGGTTTCGACCGGCTGGGGCGGATCGAACATCTGCAAGGGCCGCAAGGGCGGATCGTCGGGATCGAGGTCGGGCCAGGTCTCGGCGCCATGGCGGGCCGAGGCCGGAACCAGCCGCGCCGCCCGTTCGGGAATGTGCGAGGCGAAGGGCTCGAAACGCAGCACGGCCTCTGGCCCCAGGCGCGCGGTCAGCCGGTCGACCAAATGACTGAAGGCCTCCTCGCCGGGCGTCTCGCGCTCCAGTCCCTGCTGGGCCGGCGCCAGGATCTGGGTCCAGGGCACGGACATCCGCATCTGGTCGAAGCCGAAGCCGGGGTCCAGCGGGACGGCCAGGGCCGCCATCCGCTCGCGGAACAGCCGCAGGGTCGCGTGCGCCTCGCGGGTCGGACGGCCGGTGCGGACGGCGATCCGACGCGTCTCGCCGTCCACGCGATAGAAGCCGGCCTCGAAGGCTCGGCCGCCTAGGCCTGTCTGGCTCAGTCGGTCCATGGTCTCGATCAGCAGGTCGGACAGAACCCGCTCGATGTCTTCAGGCGCCGAGATCGGCTCGAAGAAGACGCGGTCGACCACGACGGGTGCGGCCGCACGATGCGGGGTGATGCGCACGTCCTCGTCGCCCAGAACCCGCGCTAGCCGGGCGGGAAAATCGGCGCCGAAACGGGCGGCCAAAGGCGCGCGGGGCCGGTCGTCCAAGTCAGCCAGACGTTTCAGCCCTGCGCGGCGCAGGGCCTGCTCCTCCTTTTGCGGCAACTCCAGAGCGGCGACGGGCAGGCGGCGTGCGGCGGCGCGCTCCTCCCCGGGCTCGAACCGCCCGCCGGATCCGAAACGCGCCAGGGCGCGAGCGACCTGAGGCGTTGCGGCCAGGGCGCATCGCGTTTGAAGCCCGGCGCGTTCGGCACGCGTCTGAACCGTCCGCATCAGGTCCGCTTCGCCGCCGAACAGGTGCGTGCAGCCGCTCACGTCCAGCATCAGGCCATGCGGCGGGTCGAGCGCGATCATGGGGGTGAAGCGGCCGAAGTCCTCCAACACCCGTCCCAGCAGGGCGTCGTCCAGGTCCGGTCGATGGGCGACGACGCGCAAGGCGGGGGTTCGCGCCCGCGCATCGGCCAGGGCGAGACCGGGGGTCAGTCCCGCTCGCGCGGCCGTCGGATCGACCGCCGCTAGCCGCAGGGCGCCCTTGATCTTCTCGGCCAGGACGACGGGCGTATCCTCAGGCGGCGCGTCTTCGCGCTGCTCCTGACGCCGCAGTCGGTCGCTGGGCAGCCAGAGGAACCAGACCGCCAGATAGCGGCGTGGGTGCGCGGAAGGTTCGCTGTTCACGATCCCACTCCATGATCCAGGTTCCGGTCGCCCCGCCGCCGCGCCGCCGCAGCAGGGTCGCCGAAAAAGACGGCCGCCCCGGCGCCTCGCCTTCCAAGGGTTCTGAAGCGCAGGACGCCACTGACCAGCGGGTCTCGGCCGCGCTGGGGCAGGGCAGGGCGCCCGCCCGCGCCAGGAACAGGGTCGCGCCGCCCGCCTCGGCCGCCAGAGCCAGTCGCCGGCTGGCCGTCAGGCTGAAGGCCTTGGCCTCGCCCCAGGAGCTCAACAGCACGGCGCCCACGGCGGGACTGCGGAGGGCCTCTTCACCCACGGCCAGCAGGGTCTGCACGTCGCGCGCCCGCACCACCAGCAAGTCCCGCGGCGACAGGCCCATCTCATGCAGGCCCGGACCGTGCGGTCGCCCCGCCTCCTGGGCCATCATCTCATGCAGGCCCCAGACGATGGGCCGCTCCGCCGTCGCCCGCAGCGCCATGCCCAGCCCGAAGGCGTTGACCGCCACCGCGTCGGCGGGCGCAGCGGCGTAGAGATCGTGAACCACGCCGGTCGCCAGAGGGGCGAAGACATCCTCACCCGCATGACGTTCAGTTGTAGCGACGCGTCGTGCATCACATCGCTCAAGCGCCTCCAGCCGCGCCTTCAGCGCAGTCAGCGCTTCTGGTTGTGAACGCATGTTCCTCATTTGTTCTATATGCGCTCCTGCCCATGGGAGGAGTCAAGCGAGGCAGAAAGATTATCCAGCCTTGAGCTTAGGACCCGGCGATCTCCGTTTAGCGCCCCTGCAATGATAAGACGGCGGCGCCGCTTTGAGATGATGTTTGGGTGACGGGCGGCATGTCGCCACACGCTACGACTCCTTGGCCTAAGACGGAGCGCGCTTGGTCGTGCTGGTGCAACGCAACGGGGCGGCGGCCCTAAGGTATTTTGGTGCTCGGATGGGTCATGCCGCTTTTCATTCATTTAGTGCTAAGTTAATGAATGAGGGCCGGAGAGGGTTCTAGAAGCCAGCCCGGCGTATGGGAGGCTTCAAAAACGTGACTGATAACACTGTGCCGCTGTGCTCGATCCTCGCTCATCACGCGGCGAGGAGGCCTGGACGCCTTGCGCTCATCATGGACGACCTGCGTCTGACCTATGCGGAGTTGGACGCGCGCTCGACGAAGCGCGCGCGCTTCATGCAGGCCCGTGGGGTGGGGCAGGACGACTACGTCACCGTGGCGCTGCCGAACGGGCTGGACTTCTACGAAACGATCTTTGGTATCTGGAAGCTGGGGGCGACCCCGAACGTGGTGTCCGCTCGCCTGGCGCCGGTCGAGTTGGAGCACATCCTTGACCTGGTGGGGCCGAGCCTGTTCGTCGGCCAATGCCCGCGTGAGGACATCCCCACGGTAGATGGCGCTTTTGAGGGCTATCAAGCGCTCTCGGCCGAACCTCTGCCGCCGGCTGTCGCCAAAAACTGGAAGGCCATGACCAGCGGGGGGTCCACGGGGCGGCCCAAGGTGATCGTCGACGCCATGCCGGCGCAGTGGGACACCACCGAAGGTTTCCTGCACCAGCAACCCGGCGAGGTCGTCCTGAACCCGGGGCCGCTGTATCACAACGCGCCGTTCCACTGCATCACCATGGCCATCTTCACCGGCAACACCATTGTGGAGATGCAGAAGTTCGACGCCCAGCGGGCCCTCGATCTGATCGAAGAGCATGGCGTAAACTGGGTGACGATGGTCCCGACCATGATGCATCGGATCTGGCAGCTGGGGCCGGAGGTCCTGGGCCGCTACAAGCTTCCGACCCTGCGCATGATGCTGCACATGGCGGCGCCCTGCGCGCCCTGGCTCAAGGAAGCCTGGATCGACTGGTTGGGTAGCGATCGCGTCTGGGAATATTACGGCACCACAGAGGCGACAGGCTCGACCATCATTTCCGGGACCGACTGGCTGCAGCGCAAGGGTTCGGTGGGCAAGGTCCGGCCGGGTTATGACCTCAAAATCCTGGACGCCGATGGCCGTGAATGTGCGGTGGGCGAGGTGGGCGAGGTCTTTTTCCGACCAGAAACCGGACCGTCGTCGACCTACCATTATCTGGGCAGCGACTCGCGCCTGGTCGGCGAATACGAGACCATGGGCGACCTCGGCAGCGTGGATGCGGATGGCTATCTGTATCTGTCGGACCGTCGCAACGACCTGATCATCTCGGGCGGCGCCAATATCTATCCGGCCGAAGTCGAGGCGGCGCTGGAAGCTCACCCGGACGTGCGCGGCAGCGCCGTGATCGGGTTGCCGCACGACGAATGGGGTTCAGTGGTGCACGCCATCGTGCAGCCGATGGACGGCTCGACCCTCAGCGAAGAGGTTTTGCTGGAGTTCATCAGCGCGACGCTGAGCCGTTACAAGATGCCGAAACGCATTGAGTTCACCAACGAGGCCTTACGTGACGAAGCGGGCAAGGTCCGGCGCGCCGCTTTGAGGCAGGCGCGCCTGCCTCAATAAGGATTGCGGCCGGTCGGGACGCGCGTCAGCTTGACTGGGGCGCGTCCTTTTTCTTGCTGGCGGCGAAGACAGCGGCGAAGCCCGCGGCCATGAAGGTGACGAAACGCTCCCGCACGGCTTGAAAGTCGTCAGAACTGCAAGCGCCGTTCGATAGACGGTCAATCCGGCCCGTGCGCGACAGGATCAGGGTGTAGGCGCCGGACGTCAGTTGGAAACACCAGAAGAGGTCTTCGTCGCTCGCATCAGGGACGGCCTTCTTCAGCAGTTCGATCAGGCGCAGCACCAGGGGATCGAAATACTCGTCCATCAGCTCCGTGCCGTAGCCGGGCGCATTGTTGACCTGGGCGAAGATGCGGCCAAAGCTGCGCCAGCCTTCTTCGCCATGGATATAGGCGTCAAAGGCGTTGTCGTAGAAAGCGCGCAGGGCCCCCTCGATGGTCACGTTGTCGCCGACGGCATTGGCGTAGTCGTCCAGCCCGGCGATACGCGCCGATACGGCCAGTTCAACCCGCCGCTCCCACACAGCCTCGAACAATGACTGCTTGCCGTCGTGGTAGTAGTGGATCAGGGCGGGGTGGATGCCCATGGCGTCTGCGACATCCTTGATCGTGACGCCGAAGTAGCCGCGTTGAGAGAATAGATCCTCCGCCGTGTCGAGAATCAGTTTTTCGGTCGCTGCGCGTTGTTCAGCGCGCGAGCGGCGGACTTTTTTCTCAGGCGTGGTGGCCATTGGGGCGGGACTCTCCAGTAGGCGCTCTGACGTGACGATCTGGATGAAATGGTACCCATCCGAGCGGCTGGCGCGATGCTCCGTCATGAATAACACGCATTTCATTTAGCTGCGACAAAATGAACTTGACGGGAAAGTTTCATTTAGTGCTAAGTGAATGAATGGGTGGCTGGCCGAGGCGGCGGCCACGAACTAGAGCGGCCAAAGTCGCCATCGGGAGGTCAATTTGAAAGTCGTTCGTCATTCGACGAAGCGCGCAGCCGTGTGCGGCGCTTCTCTGCTCACCCTCATGCTGGCGGCCGGCCAGGTTCAGGCCCAAGAGGCCGGGCCGGACGAAGAGGCTGTCGCCGTCGACGAGATCATCGTCACGGGTACGAGCATCCGCGGCGTGCCCCCCGTGGGCTCCAACCTCATCGGCGTGAGCCGCGCGGATGTCGAGCGTCTTGGTGCGGCCAATACGCCGGACATTCTGGCGTCCGTGCCCCAGCTGAACAGCTTCAACACCGCGCCTGTGGCCGCCAGCGGCGGTTTCGGCACCTTTGCGCCGGGCATGCGCGGCCTGCCGTCCAGCGCCACCCTGCCGCTGATGAACGGTCACCGCCTGGTGGCGGCTGCAGCCAATGACACCGCGCCCGACTATCCGCTGATCCCGGCTCTGGCGATCGAGCGTGTGGAGGTCGTGGCCGACGGCGCCTCTTCGATCTACGGCTCCGACGCTGTCACGGGCGTGGTCAACTTCATCACCCGTCGCCGTGTCGACGGCGTCGAGGCGAGCGCCAACTACGGCGTGGGCGACGCCTATTATCAGGGCCACTTCGGCGTGCTGGCCGGCAAGACGTTCGCGCGCGGCTCGGCGCTGGTCGCCTATCAGTACACCCAGAACGACAGCATCACCGGCGGCGACCGCGACTATCGTACGCAGGACTTCACCAAACAGGGCGGGCTGGACGCGCGGGCGGTCAACTGCCCGACGCCGAACGTGCTGTACGATACGAGCTTCTACGCCGTGTATCACGCGGCACCGGGCCTGGTCGCCGGCACGAAGAACTACTGTGACAACGGCGCCGTAGTCGATCTCTACCCCTCGACAGAACTGCACAGCCTGTTCGCGTCGGGCGAGTATCTTGTCTCTGACAAGATCCGGCTGTGGGGCGAGGCCCTCTATGCCGACCGCCATGACGAAATGCGCGTGGGGCTGCCGGTTCAATCGGTGGCGATGAGCGCCGCCAATCCCTTCTTCAGAGGCCCGGCGGGTGGCGCGGCCAATGTGGCCTATGTGCTGTTCCGCCCGGACAACATCGTCGGCGCCGACCACTTCATCAACCGAGACGACAAGCAGGTCTTCAACGGCTCGGCGGGCGTTGATTTCCAGCTGGCGCGCGAGTTTGAACTGACGCTGGGCGGCACGTTCGGCCGGACGGACAACGACGCCTATATTCCGGCCATCAACACTGCGGCGATCACGGCGGCGGGTTTCGGAACCACGGCGGCGACGGCGCTGGATCCGTTCGGCAGCGGCACTTCGGAAGCGGTCAAACAGGCGATCCTCGCCAATGCGGCTACGGCGGTGGGCATCACCCAGACCATGGACATGGCCTCGGCCCGTTTGAGCGGTCCGCTGTTCGAGCTGCCCGGCGGCACGATGAAGATCGCTCTGGGCGCCGAGTACCGGAAGGAAACCTTTGAGCAGCGTGGGGTCGTCGGGGCCTCTCCGGTGCCGGAGAAGCTCGACCGCGATATCAGCTCATTTTACGGCGAAATCTTCGCCCCGCTGGTCAGCGAAGCCAACGCCCTGCCGCTGGTGCAGAAGCTGTCGCTGTCGCTGTCGGGCCGCTACGACAAATACGGCGACTTCGGCGAAACCTCGAACCCGAAGGTCGGCGTAAACTGGACACCTACCAACGGTCTGGACCTGCGCGCCTCTTACGGCCAGTCGTTCCGTGCGCCGGGCATGCGCCAGATCGGCGCGACGGTCGGGGCCTATTATCTGGATGCGGCGACTTCAGTGGTCGGCGCCAATGACCCGACGCGCGGACCCAATCAGGTCGCCACCATCTATCTGCTGGGCGGGAACAAGAACCTGCAGCCGGAAGAGGCTGAAACCTGGTCGCTGGGCGCGGACTGGACGCCGTCCTTCGCACCCAACTTCAAGGCCAGCGTCACCTACTACAATATCGAGTACATCAACACGATCGGCGTGCCCTCGGCCGCCATGGTCTTCACCGATCCGACCTTCTCCAAGGTCATCCATCGCGACCCGACCCCGAGCGAGCTTCAGGCCCTGCTGGCCGGCCATGTGAACGTCAACGTTCCGTCGGCGATCCCGGCGGCCGTGAACTTCCTCGACCTGCGCCTCAACAACTTCGGGATGCGCAGCACCGACGGTCTGGACATGTTCTTCCGCTACAACTGGCCGACCGATTTCGGTCTGGTCTATGCGGACCTGTCGGCCAACTACATCCTGAACTACGACGTCAAACAGACGCCGAACTCGGCGGTGGCCGACAGCCTGGACCTGGGCATTCCGCAAACGACGGCGCGCTTCACCCTTGGCGCCGACGTGGGCGCCTGGAGCGTGGCGAGCTTCGTCAACTTCCGCGGCGAATACACCAACAACTACGCCACCCCGACCGGCGTGGCCCAGTACACTTCGTCGCCGTACGTGACGGTCGACCTGCGCGTGTCCTGGACGCTGCCCGACGCCGGCTGGTCGCAAGGCATGACGGCTTCGCTCCAGGTCAATGACCTGCTGGACGAGACCCCGCCATACTTCCCCGCCACCGACGGCATCGGCGGGGCCTACAACCCCATCGGTCGTTTCGTTGCGCTGAACCTGCGCAAGAAGTTCTAAGAAGCGACCTGTGGTGGCGTGATGAGTCATGAAGCACTGGCCCGGTCTCTGGGCTTTGATCCGGAAGCCCTGAAGGCTATTCGCCCGAAACTGCAGGCCTTCGTCGATCGCGACGAACTGGCCGGGATGGTGGCGCTGGCCTCGCGTAACGGGCAGGTCTTCTATGAGGAGCAGATCGGCTGGCAGGACCGCGAGGCTGAAAAGCCGATGCGTCCGGACAGCCAGTTCCGCATCGCCTCGATGAGCAAGCCGGTGACCTCGGTCCTGGCCATGATGCTGGTCGAGGACGGGCGGATGGCGCTCGAGGATCCGGTCACGCGCTGGATCCCCGAGCTGGCCAATCGTCAGGTTCTGCTCGACCCGGCGGGGCCGCTGGACCAGACCGAGCCGGCTCACCGCGACATCACGGTCGAGGACCTTCTGACCCACCGGTCGGGACTGGCCTATGCGCCCTTCTCCGAAGGGCCCATCCAGGCGGCCTACAACGCGGCGCTGGGGGATCCCGGCATCAATGAGAAGTCGGTCGATGAATGGCTGGCGGGGCTGGGGACGTTGCCGCTGTCGTGCCAGCCGGGGCACCATTTCCACTATGGGCACTCGACTGAGGTTCTCGGCTTCCTGATCGGCCGCGTCCTTGGCGTTCCGGTGCGCGAGGCCGTGCTGGAGAAGGTGCTGCATCCGCTGGGGATGATGGACACCGACTTCTGGCTGCCGAAAGACAAGCTGGATCGTCTGGCCAGCCTCTATGCCTATCGGGAGGGTGTGGATGGACTGGCCCGGGTGGACATCCCGGTCTTCGACGCCCCGCCCGAATATACGCCTGCGGGCGGCGGACTGGTGACGACCGCACCGGATTATCACCGCTTCGCTCGCATGCTGCTGAACAGCGGCGAGCTGGACGGCGTTCGTCTGCTCAAGCCTGAGACGGTCAAGCTGATGCTGACCAACCGCCTGACGCCGGAACAGCGCAAGTATCCGTTCGCGGGCATGGACCTGTGGACCAAGTCCGGCTTCGGCCTGGGTCTGGCGATCACCGAGGATCTGACCGACAACCCCTATGGCTACGGCGAAGTCGGCAGCTTCACCTGGCCGGGCGTGTTCGGCACGTGGTGGCAGGCCGATCCGGCCAACGACATGGTGATGATCTTCCTGATCCAGCACCAGGTGCCGGTTTCCGCCAACAGCGGCTCGACGATCGCCACGGGGCGCGGCGCCGCCGGGCGCAAGGCCCTGCCGGTGTTCCAGCAAGGCATCTATGGCGCACTCAACGAGGCCGGGCGCTCGGCCTGATCTGGCCGTGGAGTTCGGGGCGAAAGCATGTGGGGAGCGGCATGAGTCACACCAGTAATCCAGCGACACGGGCGGCGCTGCGTAGCCAGCCTCTCAAACGCGTGTTCAAACTCACCTACGGTTCGGGAGCCTTGGCCGACGGCATTGTCGTCGCTGGCTTCGGCTTCTTCCTGCTGTTCTTCCTCACGGCCGTCTGCGGCATGAGCGGCACCATGGCCGGGCTGGCCAAGATGATCGCTCTGCTGGTGGACGGGGTGGCCGATCCGGCCATCGGCCTGGCCAGCGACCGGCTGAAATCCCGCTATGGCCGCCGGGTCCCCTTCATGGCGCTGGGCCTGATCCCCTTCGTCCTGTCGTTCGGCCTGCTGTTCTCCATGCCCGAAAGCCTGACCGGAGCGGCGCAGTTCATCTACGCCACCGTCTGTCTGGTGGTGCTGCGGGTCTCGCTGTCGGGTTTCGTGCTGCCCTATACGGCCGTCGGCGCCGAGGTGACCGACAACCATACGGAGCGGGCCAGCATCGTGGCCTATCGCCTGTCGTTCCAGAACGCCGGCATCCTGCTCGGCGTGGTCCTGGGTCTGGGCGTCTTCATGTCCGGCGCCACGGGGATGTTGGAGCGCGAAAACTATGGTCCCTTCGGCTGGACATGCGCCTTCGCCATGTTCCTTGCGGGCATGATCGCCATTCGTTCGGTCTGGTCGGTTCAGCCCCGCCTGCATGGGCCGGAGGAGAGCAAGGAAAACCTGCTGCTGGGCTTCTTCCGCGAGATGAAGGAGTTGAAGCGCAACCGCTCCTTCATGCTGCTGTTCGGAACGGTGCTGCTGTATTTTCTGGCTTATTCGACCCACTCGTCGCTGGCCCTGCATTCAAGCCGCTACTTCTGGGGGCTGGATACGACGGCGATCCAGATCATCCTGCTGAGCGCCTGTCTGGGGCCGGTGCTGGGGGCGCCGCTCAGCAAGCTGATCCTGCGCCGCATGGAAAAGCGCACCCTTTCGCTGATCGCCTATTTCGCCATTGCGGTGCTGCTGTTCTGGCCGCCGCTTTACCAAGTCTTGTCGCCGGTGAAACTGACGCCGGACGCAGCGGCGATCGTGCTGCTGATCAACGGCATGCTCATGGGCACGGCCATCATGGTCGGCGGCGTCGGCTTCCAGTCGATGATGGCCGACACCGCAGACGAGCATGAGTATCTGTTCGGCGTGCGCCGCGAAGGGCTGTTCTTCTCGGGTCTGACGCTGGCGTTCAAGGCGGCCTCGGGCGTCGGGGGCCTGATCGCCGGCGTGGCGCTGGACTTGATCCGCTTCCCCACGGACATCGCTTCGCGTCCGGATCTGGTGATCCCCAGCGAGGTCCTGACCAAGCTGGCGCTGGCGTCCGGCCCGCTGCCTGCCCTGATCGCCTTCCTCGCGCCGCTGTTCCTGTTTGGCTACCGCCTGACACGCAAGCGCCACGCGGAAATCATCGCCGCTCTGGACGCCCGCAAGGCCGGCGCCGAGTGACGGCGCGGCCAGCCGGGACGGGGGGCCTGGCTGGCCGCTTTACGACAATGGAGAACGCTCATGATCAGACTTGACGGCCAGGTAGCCATTGTGACCGGCGCCGGCGGCGGCCTGGGTCGCTCCCACGCCCTGCTGTTGGCCAAGCGCGGGGCCAAGGTGGTCGTCAACGACATGGGCGCCGGCGCAGACGCGGTCGTGGCCGAGATCAAGGCCGCCGGCGGCGAGGCCATGGCCGCCATCGGCTCCGTCACGGACGAGGCCTTCATCAACGCCATGGTCAAGACGGCCCATGAACAGTGGGGCCGGATCGATATTCTGGTGAACAACGCCGGCATCCTGCGCGACAAGAGCTTCGGCAAGATGGACCTCGACTCGTTCCGCCTGATCCTGGATGTGCATGTCATGGGTTCGGTTATTCCGACCAAGGCGGTCTGGGAGATCATGCGGGCCCAGAACTATGGCCGGATCGTCATGACCAGCTCGTCGTCGGGCATCTTCGGCAATTTTGGCCAGGCCAACTACAGCGCCGCCAAGATGGCCGTGGTCGGCTTCATGCAGACGCTGGGCCTGGAAGGCGAGCGCTACAACATCCGCGTCAATGCGCTGGCGCCGACCGCCGCCACGCAGATGATGGAAGGCCTGATGCCTCAGGAGACGGTGGACCTGATCCGGCCAGAGTTCGTTTCGCCGGCCGTGCTGGCGCTTGTGCACGCCGATGCCCCCAACCGCACCATCATCTGCGCCGGAGCCAAGAGCTTCGAGGCCGCCCGCATCTCTATGACGCGCGGCATCCACGTGCCTGCCGATGCCGACGATATCGCTGAGATCCTGGTCGAACGGTTCGACGAGCTGATCGACCCGGCCAACGATATCGTCCCCCATCAAGCCTTTGACCAGTCGAAGCTGGAACTGGGCAAGGCCGGTTTCGGCCCCGGTATCTGAGGATGCAGATGAGCAGTCTTCGATTTTTCCTTGTCGCGGGGGTGTTGTCGCTGGCCCTGCTGCCGGCGACGGCCCTGGCCGGTTCGCCGGTGGCGATGACCACGGCCGGTCAGGTCAGGGGTCAGGTCGAGGGTCGCCTTGCCGTGTTCAAGGGCGTTCCCTTCGCAAAACCGCCCGTCGGCGACTTGCGATGGCGCGCGCCTCAGCCGGTGGAGGCGTGGAACGGGGTGCAGGACGCCACGCGCTTCGACGCGGCGTGCATGCAGGCCAAGACGCCGGTCGCGGACTATGAAGCCATCAGCGAGGACTGCCTTTACCTCAATGTGTGGGCGCCCGAGGGCGCCAAGGACCTGCCGGTCATGGTCTGGATCCATGGCGGGTCGCTGAGCATGGGGGCGGGGCACGAGCCCTTTTACGACGGCGCCGCCTTGGCTCGCGAGGGGCTGGTCGTCGTTACCATCAACTATCGCCTCGGCCTGTTCGGCTGGCTGGCCCATCCGGCTCTGAGCGCCGAGACGCCTGAGAACATCTCGGGCAACTATGGCCTGTTGGACCAGATCGCGGCCCTGGAGTGGGTGAGGGACAACATCGCCGCCTTTGGCGGGGACGCCGGTCGCGTCACCATCGCGGGCGAGAGCGCGGGCGCGCTCAGCGTCATGTACCTGATGACCTCGCCCAGGGCTGAGGGGCTGTTCCACGGCGCCATCGCTCAGAGCCCCTATATGATCACCTCGCCTGTGTTGCGAGACACGCCCTATGTCGGCTGGCCGGACTCTGAGCTGGCGGGGACGACCGTGGCCACGGCGCTTGGGGCCCAGACGGCTGACGAGCTTCGCGCCCTCTCTGCCGACGAGATTTTGGCCAAGCTGCCGGCGACCGGCTATTTCCCCATGGGGACCGTGGACGGCCACATCCTGCCTAAGCAGGTGATCGACGCCATCGACGCGGGCGAACAGGCCAAGACGCCGGTTCTGGCGGGCTTCAATGAGGGTGAAATCCGCTCCCTGCGGATTCTCCTGCCGCCAAAGCCTGAGAGCCAGGAGGCCTGGATCCGTGAGATCCGCGCCAAATATGGCGATCTGGCCGGTCCCTTCCTTGAGCTCTATTCGGGGGACGACCTCGACGCCTCCATGTTGGCGGCCACGCGCGACGGTCTGTATGGCTGGAGCGCCGAACGGCTGGTCGAGGGACAGCAGAAAGTCGGGCTAAATAGCTATCTCTACTATTGGGATCACGGCTACCCGGCCCAGGAGGCCCATAATCTGCGGGCCTTCCACGCTTCGGAAATCCCTTACGTGTTCGGGACAGCCGATCGCCTGCCCGCCTACTGGCCGCGCCCGCCTGCGACCCCGGACGAAGACGGACTGTCCCAGACTATGACCCGCTACTGGGCCAGCTTCGTCAAGACGGGCCGCCCCATGGCCGAGGGAGAGAGCGACTGGCCCGCCTATGGCGACGCCCAGGCCTATCTGCACGTCGACGACCGCCCTGCGGCGCGCGTCAAAACTCAGAATGGCTACGAGTTGCATGAAGAGGTGGTCTGTCGCCTCCGAGCCGCCGGAGACCTGGCGTGGTTCTGGAATATCGGATTGATTGCTCCATCCGTGCCGCAGACTGAAACCTGTTCGCCCGCCTTCAACACCCCTGCCAAGTGAGGACCCGCCATGCGTGAAGCCGTAATCGTCTCGACCGCCCGCACCCCGATCGGCCGGGCCTATCGTGGGGCCTTCAACGACACCCCGTCGCCGACCCTGATGGCCCATGCGCTGAAGGCCGCCGTCACCCGCGCCGGTATTGATCCGGCTGAGATCGACGACTGCATCATCGGCTCGGCGCTGCCGCAGGGCGTGCAGCACACCATCGGCCGCACGGCGGCGCTGGCGGCCGGCTTCCCCGTCAGCGTGGCGGGTATGACCATCGATCGGCAGTGCGCCTCCGGCCTCATGGCCATAGCCACGGCGGCCAAGCAGATCATCACCGACCAGATGCCCATCGTCGTGGCGGGCGGCGTGGAAAGCATCTCCATGGTCCAGGACGCGGCCCTGCGGGTCAGCACGGACCCTTCAGTTTTGGCCCAGGCGCCGGACGCCTATATGCCCATGCTGCAAACCGCCGAGGTGGTGGCACAGCGCTATGGCATCGGGCGCGAGGCGTGCGACGCTTATGGCCTGCAATCCCAGCAGCGCACGGCGGCGGCCCAGGCCGCGGGCAAGTTCGACGACGAGATCGTGCCCCTGACCAGCCGCATGAAGGTCGTGTACAAGGCCACGGGCGAGGTCTCCTATCGCGACGTCACGCTGGAGAAGGACGAGGGCAATCGCGCCGACACCACGCTGGAGGGCTTGCAGGGCCTGCGCACAGTGATCGAGGGCGGCATCATCACGGCGGGCAACGCCAGCCAGCTGTCAGACGGGGCCTCGGCCTGTGTTCTGATGGAGGCAGGGGAGGCGGCGCGCCGCGGTCTGCAGCCCCTCGGTCGCTACGTCGGCATGGCCGTGGCGGGCACCGAACCGGACGAAATGGGCATAGGCCCCGTCTTCGCCGTGCCGCGTCTCCTGGAGCGCTTCGGCCTCAAGGTCTCCGACATCGGCCTATGGGAACTGAACGAAGCTTTTGCGGTCCAGGTGCTGTATTGCCGCGACCGTCTGGGCATTCCGGATGACAGGTTGAACGTCAACGGCGGCGCCATTTCGATCGGCCACCCCTACGGCATGAGCGGCGCCCGCATGGTCGGCCACGCCCTGATCGAAGCCACGCGCCGGGGTGAGCGCTATGCCGTCGTCACCATGTGCGTCGGCGGCGGCATGGGCGCGGCGGGGCTGTTCGAGGTCCTCTGAGTGTGTCTCAAATCGCTGCGTGAGGATTGGCCGAGCGAGGCGGCTTCTTGCCGAGACCGGCAACGACCCTTTCTGCCGGCTATTCTCAATGGCCCGAGGGCCGCCGGAGCTTCTTCAGGGACGGGGAAGGCGACTGGTTTGTGAGGACTTCGGCGGCCTCGGGATAACGCTGGGCCAGGCGCGCCTTCCAGTCGCCTGACTGTGGTCGGGGCAGCCGGGCTTCACGGGGACGCGCCAGAACGAGCGCCGCGGCCTCCCTGTGGGCGGGCCAATCCATCAGCAGCCGCATGGCCGCCTCGAAGTCCGGATGAGCCGCGGCGTGGGCGAACGCCAGGTCCAGCGCTTCGACATCATCGAAGTCGGGCAGTCGCGAAAGGTAATCGCGAAGAACGGGCGCCGACAGGTCGCGCTCAAACAGGCTCCAGCGCAGATCCTGGGCCTCCTGGCGGTGTCCTTCGGCGTCGAGCACGTCGATGGATGCGGCTTCCCAGGCCGGGGTCAGGCGCGGGGCGCCGTCTGTCGGGTTGTGGCCGAAGGTCCAGCGACGATTCAGCAGTGAAGGGTTCAGGACGCCTTCGAGGGCGGCGCGGGCTTCCGCAATCCGTCCCGCGGCAAGGAGGCGGCGGGCGATGTCGGCGGCGATGTCGGGCGACCCGGCCTGCTCCGGCGTGACGAGCGAGAGCCAGAGGTCGAGGTCCTCCGCCTTGTCCGCCAGGCGGCGAAGCAGGTTGCGGCCCGACGGGGTTTTCGTGGCCGAAGCGTCCAGACTGGCCAGCAGCCGACGCGCCGTAAGCGGGCCGAGGGCCTCGCCGGCGGCTAAGACCCAGCGCGCGTAATCCTGCGGACGTCGGCCCAGAGCGTCGATCAGGTCGCGCAATGCATGATCGTCTACGGTCTCGGCAAGAGCGAAGAGATCCGGCGCGGCGGCCTCGAAGGCGGCGGAGAGTTCCCCCTTGGTGTCCTTCACGCGGGCGGCCAGACCAGGATAGAGGTCGAACCAGCGGATGAGGACGGCGAGCGCCTCGCCGGGTGCCTCGGGCGCCAGGCGCTCCACGATCATGTCGCGGTGCGTGTTCAGATCATCGATCAGTTCGCCGCGCTTGCGCCAGGATACACGTGTGCGGGCGACGGAGACGGCGGCGATGCGCTTGTCGATCTCAAGGGCGAGGAGGTCGGGACCGGCCTCGGCCGCCAGTTCAAGACGAAGGCGGCGCTTGAGATTGGCGTTCCCGGCGCCGGCCTCGATCAGCAGGTCCGCCAGGCGAGGCGCCCCGAGATGGACGAGGTTGGCTGCGGACAGTCTGGCCGAGATCCTGGGTTGTCGCGCCATGAGGTCCCTCGGGAGGAGCGGAGTCGTCCTAAGCAGCGCCTATAGCACGGGCTCCAACAGCGATTCGTCACCGCAACCGGCGTTGCGGGGTGAGGAGGGAGGGGGATCCATGGAGACGGGGCGGCGGCGTCATTTGAGCGCTGCGGTCTCGTCGTGAGATTGTTTTGGGATTTCAATCCCCCGAGTGGCTCCGCGGGTAGGATTCGAACCTACGACCAGCCGATTAACAGTCGGCTGCTCTACCACTGAGCTACCGCGGAACATCCCCTCGGGGGAGGCCGGCGTATAGCAGCGCCTTTTCGATTCATGCAACGGGTAAAACGCAGAAATCGCCAAATTTTTTCGCAAAGCCCTGCGCTACAAGGGTCAGCATGACTCCGATCACTGTTTTCGATCCTGATGATCCCCGCGTCGCCGCCTTTCGCGATGTGAAAGAGCGCGACCTGACCGGGCGGCAGGGGCTGTTCGTCGCCGAGGGAGAGGTGGTTCTGCGCGTCCTGGCGTCCAGGGCGTCGGTGTGCGCGCCTGTGTCGGTGCTGATCGCCGAGAAGCGGCTGGAGGGGCTGAGAGAGGTGCTGGAGCGTCTTCCGTCCGACGTGCCCGTCCATGTGGCGGCTCAAGCGGTTCTAAACGCGGTGGCGGGGTTTGATCTGCACCGGGGCATCCTCGCCCTGGGCCGCAAGCCGAACCCAGCCGAGCCGGGCGCTCTACTGGATCGACTGCCGGAGCGGGCCGTGGTCGTGATGGCGTGCGGAATCGGCAATCACGACAATATGGGCGGGCTGTTTCGTAACGCCGCCGCCTTCGGAGCCGGGGCGGTGCTGCTGGACCCGACCTGTTGCGATCCGTTTTACCGCAAGGCGATCCGGGTTTCGGTCGGCGCGGTCCTGCGTACGCCTATGGCGACGGGGCTGGAGGCAGGGAGCATGATCGACCTGCTGCAGGGCAGGGGATTCGAAGTGCTGGCTCTGACGCCGTCGGCGGATCAGGCGCTGGCCGAGCTGGCGCCCGCGCCACGCACTGCGATTCTGTTGGGCAGCGAGGGGCCGGGCTTGCCGGGGGAGATCATCGCGCGCTGCCGCCCCGTCGGCATCCGCATGGCGGGAGGATTCGATTCGCTGAACGTGGCGGCCACCAGCGCCGTGGCCTTGCATCACATCACGACGGCGAAGTTGGCTGAAGGCTGAAAACAAGAAAGCCGCCCCGAGGGACGGCTTTCTCGATGTTTCATCGCGATGGAGGCCTGACCGGGAATCGAACCCGGGTGCAAGGATTTGCAGTCCTCTGCGTCACCACTCCGCCATCAGGCCGTGGCCCCCGTTTCCAGAGGCCCCGCCATCGCGAGGGCCGTCAGCTATCAGATCGGATTGTCCGCTGCAACGCACGGACCTATAAGCGCGTCACATTTCTTCGCCTAAGCCGACCTGAAGGACTTCGGATTATGGATTTCGCCGCCGCCCGCAAGGTGATGCTGGACTCGCAAGTCCGCGTGAACGACGTCACCGACCGCCAACTGCACGCCGCCATCGGCGCTGTGCAGCGCGAGCGATTCTGCGCCCCTGACCGCGCCTTCTCGGCCTATGCCGACGTCGAGCCGGAGATCGCGAATGGTCGCCGCCTGATGCTGCCGCGCGATGTGGCCAAGCTGCTGCAGGGGCTAGACGCCCGTTCGGGCGAGAAGGCGCTGGCCATCGCCGCCCCCTATGCCGCCGCCGTGCTGGCGCAGATGGGCCTGCAGGTGACGGCTCAGGAATCAGATGCGGCCGTGTTCGACGTGGTCGGCGCGGCCCTTGCCGAGGCCGGCGTCGAGACGGCGGTCGCGCCGCTGAGCCAGCCGCAGGGTGAAGGTTATGACCTGATCGTCAGCGAAGGCGCGGTGATCGAGCGGCCCGATTCCTGGATCGCGGCCCTGCGTCCCGGCGGCCGTCTGGCCGTGGTGGAGCGCGACGGCGCCAGCGGCGCGGCGGTTCTTTATGTGCGCGGCCGTGAAGGCGTGTCGCGCCGCGAACTGTTCGATGCGGCGCCTGACCTGCTGCCGGAAATGACGCCGGCGCCGGCGTTTGCGCTTTAACGCCTGCTTCGCGACGGAACAGGCATCGCGCTGCGTGAAAAAAACTTAACTGGCGTCGGGCGAGGCTAGCCGCCAACTACGCCGTTAGAAGGCACTACAGGCGCGCCGAACGGGGGGCGTCAGGCAGGGACAGGTTCATGTTGAAACGCTCGCGCGCGCTCGCTTCGGTCGCTCTGGTCGCATTGACGATGGGGGCGACGCCGGTTCTGGCCGAGTCGCTTCAGGAAGCGATCGGTCTGGCCTATCGGACCAATCCGTCCCTTCTGGCCCAACGCGCCAATCAACGCGCCCTGGACGAATCCATTGTTCAGGCGCGCGCCGGGCTGCGGCCGACCATCAACGCCTCAGCGGGCGTCGACTACAGCCGCACCCGCACGGATCGCGTGACCACGACCATTCCCGGCCAGACCATCCCGATCGATACGAACGGCGACGGCGTGCCGGACGCCACGGGCACGCTGCCAGGCAGCAGCACCACCAGCGGCGGCACGATCGAAAGCGACGGCGCCAGCGCCAGCGTCAGCCTGAGCCAGAACATCTGGACGGCGGGCCGGGTGTCGCACGGCATTTCTGCTGCTGAGGCCAACGTCATGGCGGGCCGTGAAAACCTGCGTCAGGTCGAGCAGCAGGTGATGACTTCGGTCGTCCAGGCCTATGCCGATGTCGTGCGCGATCTGGAGATCCTGCGTATCCGCCAGGAGAACCTGCAGGTCCTGCGCCGCCAGCTGGACGAATCGAACGCCCGTTTTGAAGTGGGCGAGATCACCCGCACCGACGTGGCTCAGTCAGAAGCCCGTCTGGCGCAATCCGAATCCGACCTGGCCGGCGCTCAGGCGCAGTTATCCGTCTCGCGCGCGGCCTACGCCGCCGTGGTGGGGCAGGCGCCGTCCAACCTTCAGGCCTTGCCGATCCTGCCGGGTCTGCCGTCGGATTTCGATGCGGCGATGGATGTGGGTCTGGCTGAAAACCCCGGCGTTCTGGCCGCCCTCTACGCCCAGCAGGCGGCTGAGGCGAACGTGGCCGCCGCGCGATCGGAATATCTGCCTTCGGCGCGCCTGACGGCCTCCTACGGCGGTGCGGCCAACGACCTGTCCGGCTTTGACCTGACGGACCGCACCAGCTTCACCGCCGGGGCTTCGGTCTCGGTGCCGCTGTTCACGGGCGGGCTGAACCGGTCGCGCGTCGCGCAGGCTCTTGAGCGCGCCAACGCCGCCCAGATCAACGTCGAGGGCCAGCGCCGCACCGTGCTGCAAGCGGTCAGCTCGGCCTATGCTCAAAGCGCCTCGGCGAGGTCCAGCGTCGCCGCCGGTCAGGAGGCCGTCCGCGCCGCGTCGGTCGCCGCTGAGGGCGTGCGCCAGGAAGCGCAGGTCGGCCTGCGCACCACTCTGGACGTGCTGAACGCCGAACTGGAACTGCGTAGCGCCGAGGTCGCCCTGGCCAGCGCGCGCCGCAATGAATATGTGGCTCAGGCTCAGTTGCTGGCGGCGATGGGGCGGTTGGGCGGCCCCAATCTGGATCCGGCCATCGACGCCTATGATCCGGCTGACAACTACAACGCCATCCGCAATCGCGGCGCTCTGCCGTGGGACGGCCTGCTGGAGACGCTGGACCGGGTCGCTGCGCCGGCTGTGACGCCCGCTGCTGACGCCGAAGACGCGCCAGTCGACCGCCAGTTGAAGGGCGAGGTCGTTCGCACGGCGCCGCAAGGCTGAGGCCTCGCCCGCGCGGACGGACGAAAACGTCCGTTGATTCCGGCCGAGGTTGATGCGACGACAGGGCAGGGGCGAGGCGAGTCTGTATCGGCCGCGCCCGTTCGCCCTGCGCCCTTTCCGGCTCAGCGGGTGATCACCGAGATCGAGCACCGAGGTTTAAGGCTCCGACATGACCGACCACTCCGCTCAGGAACCCACGATGGAAGAAATCCTGGCGTCGATTCGCCGGATTATCTCTGAAGACGACGCCCCGGCGGAAACCGCCGCTGCGCCCGAGCCGGAACCTGCCCCTGCGCCCGAACCCGAGCCCGCTCCGATCGCGGCCGCCGAGGAAGACGTTCTTGAGCTGACGGAGCCTTATGAGGCCCCGGCCGCCGAGGCCATCGGCGATCTGGAAGTCGCGGACGCAGCACCTTTCCCGGTCGAGGCCCCTGTCGTGGCACCTGAGCCTGCGCCCGCCGTCGCGCCTGAGACGGACGCCCTGGTCGGCGAAAGCGCCGCCGCCAGCGCCGCCTCGGCCTTCGCCGGCCTGGCCGCCAGCTTCCAGAAGCCGGAACCGGCGCCTGTCGCCGCCACGGGCGACATGCCCTTCATGAGCGGCAACACGGTCGAGGCCATGGTCCGCGAGATGTTGCGCCCGATGTTGAAGGACTGGCTGGACGCCAACTTGCCGGCCATCGTCGAGGCCCAGGTGCGCAAGGAAGTCGAGCGCATCGCCCGCAGCGCGGGCTGATCGCTCGAGCTTCGCCGAGTTTTTTCGACGCCCCTCAGTCCGCTGAGGGGCGTTCGTTTTTCCAGTCGAACAGGGCTTCCAGCAGGCGCACGGCCTGGCCGCGCTCGCTTGCCAGCTCGGGGTCGCGGCCTAGCAGCAGGCGCGCGTCATCGGCCGCCGCCAGCAGCAGGGAGCGGTGCCGGATCGGATCGGCGAAGCGATAGGCCGGGAAGCCGCTCTGCTTCAGGCCCAGCGGGTCGCCGCCGCCGCGCAGACGGAAGTCCTCCTCGGCGATGACGAAGCCGTCCTCGGTGCGGCGCAGGGTCTCCAGCCGTTCCTTTGCCGTTTCGCCCAGGGTGCCGTCCTCGCCGCCGTACAGCAGGATGCAGGAACTGGCCTTGGCGCCGCGTCCCACGCGCCCGCGCAACTGGTGAAGCTGGGCCAGACCGAAGCGGTCGGCGTGTTCGATCACCATGATGGAGGCGTTGGGCACGTCGACGCCGACCTCGACCACGGTCGTGGCGACGAGGACGGGCAGGCGGCCCTCCGCGAACGCAGCCATAACCGCCTCGCGCTCGGCCCCCGGCATCTGGCCGTGGGCCAGGCCGACCTCGGTTCCCAGCAGTTTGCGCAGGTCTTCGGCCCGATCCTCGGCGGCGGCCAGGTCGATGGCCTCGGATTCGGCCACCAGAGGGCAGATCCAATAGGCCTGGGCGCCCGCCTCGACCGCCGCCTTCAGCCGTTTCGCCACCTCGCCGATGCGCGCCAGCGGCAGGACGGCCGTGGTCACGGGCGTGCGGCCTGGCGGCTTCTCCATTAGGCGGCTTACCTCTAGCTCGCCGTACTGTGTTAGCTCCAGCGTGCGGGGGATAGGCGTCGCCGACATGGTCAGCAGGTGGACGCCGCCCAGGCGCGGGTCGCCCTTGGCCTGCAAACGCTGGCGCTCGCGCACGCCGAAGCGGTGTTGCTCGTCGATGACCGCCAGAGCCAGCCGGTGAAACTGCACGGCGTCCTGAAACAGGGCGTGGGTGCCGATGGCGACCTGAGCCTCGCCGGAGGCGAGCGCGGCCAGCTTACCGCGCCGTTCGGCCGGGGTGTCGCGCCCGGTCAGCAACAGGCTGGACACGCTCGCCTGATCCAGCATCGGCGACAGCTTGTCGTAGTGCTGGCGCGCTAGAATCTCGGTCGGCGCCATCAGGGCGGACTGAAAGCCGCTGGAGGCCGCATCGGCCAGGGCCAGGGCAGCGACGGCTGTCTTGCCGGAACCCACATCGCCCTGCAGCAGCCGCCCCATCTGCTCGCCGGAAGCCAGATCGGCGCGAATTTCCGTGACGGCCTGTTCCTGTGCGCTGGTCAGGGCGAAGGGCAGGGCGGCCAGCAGGCGGGCGGAGACTTCGCCCGGCGTAATGCGGGCGGCGGGCGTGATCTGGCGGGCGCGACGACCGCGGGCCAAGGCCAACTGGTGCGCGAACAGTTCGTCATAGGCCAGGCGCTGACGCACCGGGGCGTCCGGCGCCAGATCGGCCTCGTTCGTCGGGGCGTGCAGGGCCTCCAGCGCTGCGCGCCAGCCGGCCCAGCGCCGGGCCGTCAGCCAGTTCGGCTCCTGCCACTCGGGAAGCTCGGGGGCGAGGGCCAGCGCGCCCTGCGCCAGCTTGCGGATTTGGCGTGAGGTCAGCCCCTGCGTCGCCGGATACACCGGCTCGGACAGCGGAATCTCATTCGCCTTCTCGACCGGCAGTATGTAGTCGGGGTGGGCGATTTGAACTTCGCTGTTGAAGCGCTCGACCTTGCCCGTCACCAGACGCCGGGACCCGCGCGGAGCGAGGCTCTCAATATGGCGCGGCGACCCGGCGAACCAGATCAGGTGGATGAAGCCCGTCTCGTCGATGGCGCGCACCTTGATCGGCGCGCCGTGTTTGTGCGGCGGAATCAGGCGATCGATCACGACCTCGAAGACGCCGATCTCGCCGTCGACGGCCTCCATCGCCGTGGTGCGGCGCCGCTGGATCACGCCGCTGGGCGACAGGAACAGCACGTCGCGCACCAGCGGACCCGCCACCTTCTGCACCAGGGGCGCGCTGCGCGGCCCCACGCCTTTCAGCGTGGTGACGTCCGCGAACAGGGGAAAGAGAATCTCGGGCCTCATGATGGTGCAGCATAGCTGGCGCAGCGGCGTCTGGAACGCTATCTGATCCGCCTCTTACCGAAGTGAACGGACAGGCAAGGAAACAGCGTGGCCGATATCGACGCACGTCCTGAGGACGCCCAGAACACCGACGACCGCAAGACGCGCCTGGGGCGCCTGTCCTTCCGCGCCTGGCGCCGGGGCTTTCGCGAGGCCGACATGGTGCTGGGGCCCTTCACCGACCAGGTCGCGCCGACGCTGAACGACGACGAATTGACCGAACTCGAGACCCTGCTGGATGAAGAGGATCAATACCTCTACGCCTGGATCATCGAGCGCGAACCGACCCCGCCTGAGTTCGACGGACCGATGATCGCCCGCATCCGCGCCTTCATGCGCGAGCACGTTGCGGCCGAAGTCGCCAGGGGCATCGGCTGATGGACGGCGCGCCGGCGCGGGCCGACATGGAGCTGGGCGGCGCGCCTGAGGGACTGGACGCCCTGATCGTCGCCGACCGGATCAAGGCGCAGGGCGGGACCGCCTTGTTCGTGGCGCGCGATTATCAGCGTACGGGAAACTTCATTCAGGCGTTTCGTTTTTTCGCCAAGGATGTTGAAGTTCTTGAATATCCGTCGTGGGACTGCCTGCCTTACGACCGGCTGAGCCCAACGGCTTCGGTCGCCGCTCAGCGCATGGCGACGCTGACCCGGCTGGCGACGCGCGATCCGGCGGACAGGACGCCGCTGCTGGTGGTCGCCACTGTCGCCGCCGCCGCCCAGCGCACGCCGCCGCGCAGCGCCGTGACCGGCGCCGGCTTCGCGGCCAAGGTCGGCGCCGACCTCGATACGGCTGCTCTGGAACGCTACGTTTCGACCAACGGCTATATGCGGGCCTCGACCGTGTCTGAGCGTGGCGAATACGCCATTCGCGGCGGGGTGATCGACGTCTTCCCGCCGGGGTTCGACGAGCCGGTCCGCCTCGACATGTTCGGCTCGGAACTGGAATCGATCCGCGCCTTCGATCCCGAGACCCAGCGCTCGACGCGCCAGCTGAAGGCGGTTTCCTTGTCGCCGGTGTCGGAGGTCCTGCTGGACGCCGACGCTATCTCGCGTTTCCGCAGCGGTTATCTGAACCTGTTTGGCGCGCCCGGCGACGAGCCGATGTACGCCGCCGTCAGCGACGGCGCGCGTCGTCAGGGCGTCGAGCACTGGTTGCCGTTGTTCTACGACCGGCTGGATACGCTGTTCGACTATCTGCCGGCCGCGGCGCCGGTCTTCCTCGACAGCCAGACGGAACAGGCGCGCGCAGAGCGCTGGAACCTGACCGTCGACGCCTATGAGGCGCGCAAGGAGGCGGCGCGCGGCAAGGGCGGGGCCGCCTATCGCGCCCTGCCGCCCGCGCGGCTCTATCTGGACGATGGCGACTGGAACAGCGCGCTGGCGGGCCGCGCCGTGCGACGTCTGTCGCCGCTGGCCGCCGGTTCGGGCGAGGACGCGGGCGGCCGTCTGGGCCGCAGCTTCGCCGCCGAACGGTCGCAGGACAGCGTCAACCTGTTCGCCGCCGTGGCCCAGCACGCCGAGGCGCTGAAGGCGCAGGGCAAGCGCGTTCTGTTCGCCTCCTGGTCCGAAGGTTCGGCCGAGCGTCTGGCCGCCATGCTGGGCGATCACGGCCTGACGCACGTCGTGGCGGTGCGCGACTGGGACGACGTGCAGGTGGCGCCCGAGGGGGTCTATCTGCGCGCGGTGCTGCCGGTCGAGCACGGCTTCGTAACGGGCGACCTGGCCGTCATCTCCGAGACCGACATCCTGGGCGACCGGCTGGCGCGGCCGAAACGCAAGCGGCGGGCGTCCAACTTCCTGGCCGAGGCTTCGGCCCTGACGGCGGGCGATCTGGTGGTTCACCTGGATCACGGCATCGGCCGCTACGAGGGCCTGCGCACGCTGGAGATCCAGGAGGCGCCGCACGATTGCCTGGAACTCCTCTACGCCGGTGAGAGCAAGCTCTACCTGCCGGTTGAAAACATTGACCTTCTGACGCGCTACGGCACGGACGCCGAAGGGGTTCAGCTGGATCGTCTGGGCGGCGCGGGCTGGCAGGCGCGCAAGGCCAAGGCCAAGGAGCGCCTGCGCGCCATGGCCGAAGGGCTGATCGCCCTGGCCGCCAAGCGGGCGCTGCGGGTGTCCGACTCCATCACGCCACCGGCCGGCCTGTTCGACGAGTTCTGCGCCCGCTTCCCCTATGAGGAGACGGACGATCAGCTGAACGCCATCGGCGACGTGCTGGAAGATCTGGGCAAGGGCACGCCGATGGATCGTCTGATCTGCGGCGACGTCGGCTTCGGCAAGACGGAGGTCGCCCTGCGCGCCGCCTTCGTCGTGGCCATGACGGGGCACCAGGTCGCCATTGTCTGTCCGACGACGCTGCTGGCCCGCCAGCACTTCAAGACCTTCAGCGAACGCTTCGCCGGTTGGCCGATCAAGGTGCGTCACCTGTCGCGCATGGTCACGGCCAAGGACGCGAACGAGACGCGCGCGGGCCTGAAGGACGGCAGCTTCGAGATCGTCGTCGGCACCCACGCCGTGCTGGCCGATCAGGTCGGCTTCAAGGATCTGGGCCTCGTCATCGTGGACGAGGAGCAGCACTTCGGCGTCAAACACAAGGAGAAGCTGAAGTCCTTGCGGGCCGATGTTCACCTGCTGACCCTGACGGCCACGCCGATCCCGCGCACACTGCAGATGGCGCTGTCGGGCATCCGCGAAATGTCGATCATCGCCACGCCGCCGGTCGACCGCCTGGCGGTGCGGACCTATGTCACGCCATGGGATCCGGTGCTGGTGCGCGAGGCCCTGCTGCGCGAGAAATATCGCGGCGGTCAGGCCTATTACGTCGCGCCGCGCCTGAAGGACCTGCCGGACATCGAGCGATTCCTGCGCGAACAGGTGCCAGAGGTGAAGTTCGTCGTCGGCCACGGCCAGATGAGCCCGACCCAACTGGAGGAGGTGATGAGCGCCTTCTACGACGGCGAATATGACGTTCTGGTCTCGACCACCATTGTCGAGAGCGGCATCGACATCCCGACGGCCAACACCCTGGTCGTGCACCGCGCCGACATGTTCGGTCTGGCCCAACTGCACCAGATCCGAGGCCGCATCGGCCGGTCCAAGGCGCGGGCCTTCGCCTATCTGACGACCGACCCCACCAAGCCCCTGAGCCTGTCGGCCGAGCGGCGGCTGCAGGTGCTGCAGTCTCTGGACAACCTAGGCGCTGGCTTCCAACTGGCCAGCCACGATCTGGACCAGCGCGGCGGCGGCAATCTGCTGGGCGACGAGCAGTCGGGACACATCCGTGAGGTGGGCGTCGAACTGTATCAGCAGATGTTGGAAGACGCCGTCGCCGAACTGCGCGAGCAGGGCGAGGCGGCGCCGGATCGCGGCTGGTCGCCCTCGATCAATGTCGGCGCGGCTGTATTGATTCCAGAGGATTACGTCCCGGACCTGAACCTTCGCCTCAGCCTTTATCGTCGCCTGTCGGACGCCGAGAATATGGAGGATCGCGAGGCGCTCGCGGCCGAGCTGATCGACCGGTTCGGCCCGCTGCCGGACGAGGCGCAGCAACTCCTGCGGATCGTCGGCGTCAAGGCCAACTGCCGGACGGCCTGCATCGAGAAGATCGACATCGGGCCCAAGGGCGCGGTGCTGACGCTGCGCAACAACACCTTCCCCAATCCGATGGGCTTGGTGGGTCTGATCCAGAAGAACCACGCCTTCTGGAAGATCCGGCCGGACCAGAAGATCGTGGTGAAGGGCGAATGGCCCACGCCCGACGACCGTCTGAAGGTCGCCGAGCGCATCACCGCCGATCTGGCGCGGGTGGCGGGCGCGGCCTAGCCGGCGCGCCCCCTCATGCTGCGCACAAGGGCGCCGAACAGATTGACGTAGTCGTCGGTCCAGGGGCGCACTTCGGTCGGCTCCAGCTTGCGCCAGCGGCCGTCGGCCTTGAAGTCGGCCAGACCTTCGGGCGTAGGCGAGATGACCAGGGCTTCGGTCGAGGCTTCGGCCATCAGGGCGGCGTCGGGGTGCTCGATGTAGATCTGGTGCAGTTCGGCGGCGCCGAGTTCGCGCGCGGCGGCGACGGCGGGCAGGGTGATCTCCAGGTTGCGATTGGACAGGTGCAGCACCACGACGCCCGTCGGCTTCAGCAGCTTGAGATAGCCCTCGATCGCCTCGCGCGTCAGCAGATGGGTCGGCACCGCGTCGGATGAGAAGGCGTCGATGACCAGCAGGTCGTAGGAGCGGCGAGCTTCCTTGTTCAGCGTCAACCGCGCATCGCCCAGGACGGTGCGGACCGGGCCTTGAGCGCAGTTCGAGATGAAGGTGAACCACTTCGGATCGCGCGACAGCCGGTCGACCATCGGGTCGATCTCGAAGAAGGTCATCTGATCCGAGGCGCGCTTATAGGCCGCCATTGCGCCCGAGCCCTGACCCACCACGCCGATAACGGCGCCCGGGCCGCGGGCCTGGATCAGTTCGGCCGCCTGCCCGAGAGGCGTGGTCTCGGCATAGTACATGGTCGGGGCGCAGGCGAAGTCGGGGTTGCGCGCCTGGGCGCCGTGCAGGGTCGTGCCGTGCATCAGCACGTGAACGTCGCCGCCCATCTTGGGGTCCGGCGTGACCGCCACACGCATGACGCCGAAGAAGCTGCGCTCGGACAGGCTCCAGTCGTAACCGCGGCCGATGTAGTGGGCCGACAGCGTCATGGCGGCGACGACAGCCGTGAACATCAGCACGCGATCGCGGATCAGGAAGGCGCAGATGGCGGCGCCGCCGAGGATGATCTGCGCCGTTGCAGTCAGGCCGAAGTCGCTGAACACCGTGCGCAACGATGCATCATAGCGCATCATCTCGAACAGCAGCGGTACAGATACGGCGATCGTCAGGCCCGCCGTCATCAGCCAGACTTCATGTTTGGCGGGACGTCCTCCCAGCCACGGCCGCGCCAGACAGACCAGCGCCATGACCAGCGGATATTCGAGCACGGTCTGGAACAGCGTCGGCGCCAGCAAGGCTGTGAATGCCCCGCCCAGCACCCCGCCCAGCGACATCAACAGGTAGAACTCGGTGAGCCGGTCCGGCGCCGGGCGTCGGGCGGCTAACTGCTGGTGGCACATCAGGGTGGTGAAGAAGAAGGCGGCCAGGTGCGCCCCCAGCAGCATCAGCCAATGCCCCGTCGTCATGCCGACCATGGCGCCGATCATCACGGTGAAGGTCGCCTGCAGGATCAGGGTGACGGACAGAGGAATCCACGGCCGCGTCTGGAAGGCGATGACGAAGGTCAGCAGGTAGAGCGCCAGCGGCGCGACCCACAGGAAGGGGGCCGAAGCCACGTCTGTCGAAAGGTGCGCAGTCACCCCCAGCATCAGGCTGGAGGGCGCAGCGGCCAGCAGGATCAGGATGATCTTGCGCGTCCAGGGGATTGCCGGACTGCGCTCGTCCGAGGCGGCGGTGCGCGCGGCGCCGAGACCGCGGGGCAGGATGACCGCCAGCACCACGATCATGGCGGCGAAGACTCCGTATCCCACCGTCCAGCCTATCCTCTGCCCGGACAGGGACGCCAGCGGCTCGATCAGGACCGGATAGGCCAGAAGCGCCAGGAAGCTGCCGAGGTTGGAGGCGGCGTACAGCACATAGGGGTTGGCTCCGTCGGGGCGGCCGACGCGAGCGCGCGCGTACCAGGCCTGCAGCAGCGGCGCGGTGGCTGACAGGATGGCGAAGGGCGCCCCGACCGATAGCAACAGAGCGCCCAGCAGCCAGCCGATCGGGGCGGCTGGATCAGGATCCCCCAACGTCTCAGTAATGCTCAGCGGTAGGAAAACGGCCGCCGCCGCCAACAGCGCCAGATGCGTCATGGCCTGCCACCGCACCGACGGTATCCGTTGCAGCAGGTGGGCGTAGAGATAGCCCGCCAGCAGCGCCGCCTGGAAGAAGACCATGGCGGTGTTCCACACCGACGGCGATCCGCCCAGCAACGGCAGCACCAGCTTGGTCGCCATCGGCTGAACCAGGAAAACCAGGCTGGCCGAGGTGAAGATGGCGACGGCGAAGGCGGCAGGTGTTATCGCGTCGATCCTGCGATGCGCCGGGGACAGGACGTGTTCGGTCATGCGCTGCTTTCGACCTCGAACGGGTGATTCCGCAGGTCGAGGCTAGGACGACTCGAGGATGGAGCGAATTCCCATGTTGCCGCAGGATATCGAGGCGATCGCTGAAGGCGTGATCGGCCATGCGATCAAGGCCGGTCTGATGATCGCTACGGCCGAAAGCTGCACCGGCGGGCTGGTGGCGGGCGCCCTGACGGCGATCGCCGGGTCTTCAGCCGTCGTGGATCGGGGCTTCGTCACCTACAGCAACGAGGCCAAGACGGAGATGCTGGGCGTGCCGCAGGACGTGCTGGCGCGTTTCGGGGCGGTGTCGGAACCGACGGCGCGGGCCATGGCCGAGGGCGCGAAGGCGCGCTCGCGGGCCCAGTTCGCGGTGTCGGTCACCGGCATCGCCGGGCCAGGCGGCGGCTCGGGCGACAAGCCGGTCGGCCTGGTTCACTTCGCCATCGCGCGGGCGGACGGGTCCGTCGCCCATGTTGAAAAGCGCTTCGGCGCCATCGGGCGGGACCAAGTGCGGTTGGAAAGCGTGCGCGTGGCCTTGGGCCTGTTGCACGACGCCGTGACGCGATGAGCGACCCGATCGTCGTCGACGCGCGGGGTCATAAATGTCCCGTCCCCAGCCTCAGGCTACGCAAGGCGATGGAGGGCGGCCGCGCGGGCGCGCAATGGACGTTGCTGGCGACTGATCCGATGGCGCGGATCGACGTGCCCTTCCTGATGCAGGAAATGGGCGGTCAGGTCATTGAGATCGAAGAGTCGGACGGCCTGCTTCAGATCACTGTCGAGAGCGGCGACGCTCGGACAGGCTGACAACCGTATCGGGATAGGCCTCGGGCGGGGGCAGGGCGGCGCGCTTTTCCCAGTCGATCTCCAGTTCCGTGGCGAAGGCGCCGCCATAGAAGACGGCGTTCACGTTCCACGATAGCCAGATCAGCAGCACCACCACGGCGCCGACCGAGCCGTAGGTCGCGCCCAGATGTACGATCTGCTCGACATAGATGGTGCACAGCCACGAGAAGAAGCTGGACATGACCGTGGCGACCAGGCCGCCGATGACGGCGGCCTTCCAGGCGACGCGCTTGGCGTGCGCCATGGCGTATCGATAGAGCATGGTCAGCCCCAGCCACAGCCCGAGAGCGGGCCACAAGCCATCGAGCGGCAGGGTCATCCAGCCGCCTGGTTGGTCGACATAGGCGTGCTCCATCAAGCGTGAGGTGACGACGGCGCCCGACACCACGGTGAACAGCACGAAGGCCGCAAGCGCGACCAGGAAGGCCAGTAGGTTGAACTTGAAAAAGCCCAGCGGCTTGGTCTCGTCGTGGATCAGGTTCAGCCCCGCGAGCAAGGCCTTGAAGCCCCGATGCGCCGCGTAGGCGCCGATCACCAGGGCGATCGCGCTCTGCAGCGACACGGTCCGCGCCGAAGTATTGGCCAGGCGGTCGATCTCGTTCAGGAACAGGGTGCGCGCGGCCGAGGGGATGACGTCCGCCAGCGCCGCCGCCTGCTCGCTCACCTGTCCTATCGTCAGGACGGCCTTATAGAAGCCGATCAGGATGGCGATGGCCGGGAACAGGGCCAGCAGGGCGAAAAAGGAAACCCCGCCGGTATAGAGCATGACGTCCCGGCCCCAGCTTCTGGCGAAGGCGCGGCCTGCAAGGCGCGCCATGTGCATGGGCAGGTCCGCGAGCGGTAAGGGCTGGGTCAATCCAAGGCCTCGTCGTCGAACAAGCGGGGGGATTAACCCCATTCGGCATGAAGTTGGAACCCCTGATCCGTCGCCCGGCGATATGTCGCCTTGCCCATTGCGGGCGGCCGCTGCGCCGGTATCATGCCCCAAGGCTCGGATACGGCGGCGGGGGCGGCCGGCCGAAGCCAGGAGATCCTTGCTTGCATTCCAATCCGCGCGTGCTGGTCGTCGCCGGCGCTGACGACTCCCTGGATTCTCTGTGCGAAGGCCTGGATCAACTGGGTTGGCGAACCCTGACCGCGCGCGATCTCGATGCGGCTGTCCTGGCGCTGGACGACCTGACGATTGACGCCGCCGTGGTGGATACGTCGCTGCTGGACGCCTCGGCGATCGCGCGGCTGCGATCCGCGACCGACGCGCGCTATCTGACCATTCTAGGCGTCGGCGCGCCGAGCGGGGCCGGTCTCAATGGATGCGATCTGACGCTGTCCAAGGCTCCGCACCCCGCTCAGGCGGCCATGCGTCTGGAGCAGATGACCCGTGCGGCGGTGGCGGAGGAAGAATTCGTTCTGCGCCAGGCCACGTTCAGCCAGCACGGCGTCAACCTGGCGGCGCCCGACATGGAATCGGCGCCGCTGAACATCCTGACGGCCGGCGCTGCAGATCGTCGCTTCCTGGCGCTTTCTAACGCCCTGGTGGCGTTGGGGGCTGAGGTGGTGGCGGCGCCGACCCCATATACTGCGTTTGACTATCTGCATGAGCGCGCGTTCGACGGCGCCGTGCTGTGGGGCGATCGCTCTCACGCGCCGGCCTTGGCGATCGCTGCGGGAATGCGCCGCAACACGCGTCTCTATCATATCCCGCTGACGCTCTACCTGCGGGACGAGGAGGCGGGCGAGGCCTTGGGCGACCTTTACCGGCGAGGGTTCGCCGACGTTGCCGATCCGACCACGCCGGAAGAGGACGCCGCAGCCCGCATTGTCGCCCTGGCGCGCAACCATCGCCGCCAGCAGGGACTGCGCCGGGCGCTGGATGCGGTGCGTAGCAGCGAACTGATGGACGCGGCGACGGGGCTGTTCAGCCGCGACCTCTTCGCCTCGCATCTGGGCCGACTGGCGGACGGCGCCCGACTGCGCTCGCGGCATTTGTCTGTGGGTGTTCTGCGCGTGGCGGGACGTCAGCAGTTGGGCGAACTGCGGGCGGGCGGCTGGCTGGACAGGGCCATGCCCCAGGTCGGCGCCATGGTGTCGCGGCTGGTGAGGGTCGAGGACACCGCTGCGCGCCTGTCCAGCGAGACCTTCGCACTGGCCTTGCCCGCCGCCGACGAAGCCTCGGCCCGCGTCACGGCTGAGCGGATCGCGGCCGTCATCGCCTGCACCGCCTTCGACGCCGGCAAGGATCGCCCTCCATTCGTCGTGGAACTGGACGTAGGGGTGGCCCAGTTGAGGTCCGACGACACGGCGCTGACCCTACTTGAGCGAGCCGCCGCCGGACTGGCGCACGTCAAGCCTTAGCCGGGCAGTTCGACCGAGACGGCGGCCTGGGCCGCCAGACCTTCGCCGCGTCCCGTGAAACCAAGGCCCTCGCTGGTGGTCGCTTTCACGCTGACGGCGTCCAGCGGCAAGTTCAGCAGATCCGCCAGGCGCTCGCGCATCGCCTGTCGATGAGGCTTCACCTTGGGCTGCTCGCAGATCAGGGTGACGTCCACGTTGACGATGCGCCCGCCGCGCGCCGCCACCCGCTCGGCCGCATAGACCAGGAAACGGTCCGAGGCGGCGCCCTTCCATTGCGGATCGCTAGGCGGGAAATGGTCGCCGATGTCGCCGTCGGCGATGGAGCCCAGAATAGCGTCGGTCAGGGCGTGCAGGCCCGCATCGGCGTCCGAATGGCCGATCAGGGTCTGGTCGTGTGGTATCTCGACCCCGCACAGCCAGACCGATGATCCCGGTCCCCAGCGATGGACATCGAACCCCTGTCCGATGCGAACGACGGTGCGGGGGGCGGCGAGCGCCTCGGCCATGGCGAAATCCTCAGGGTAGGTCAGCTTCAAAAGGCGGGGATCGCCGGGGATCAAGCGGACGCGGCCGCCGGCGCGCTCGACCACGGCGGCTTCGTCGGTCGCCGTCTCATTGTTCGGCCATGCGGCATAGGCGTCGCGGATGGTCTTCAGGCGGAAGGCCTGAGGCGTCTGGGCGCGCCAGAGGTTGTCGCGATCGATGCCGCCGACAATGAAATCATCCTCGGCGCGACGCAGGCTGTCGGCGACGGCAAGGGCGGGCAGGGCGCCGTCGGCGTCCTTAAGGCCCTGCAGCAGCGCCTCTATGATGTCGGCGCTCAGGAACGGCCGGGCGGCGTCGTGGATCAGCACGGGCTCGGCGTCATCCGCCGTCAGCGCCGACAGGCCGGCCTGAACCGAGGCGGCCCGGGTCGCGCCGCCGGGCACGGCGCGCCAGCCGGATAGCGCTGCCAGAGCAGTCTGGGCCATCGGCGCGGCGTCGGCGGCGATCACCACCACGACCTCACGCGCGCCGGCCTTCAGCAAAGCCTCGACCGACCAGGCGACGACCGGGCGTCCGGCGACGACGCGCCACTGCTTGGCGCCTCCGGCCCGCGAACCCGAACCGGCGGCGACGACAATCGCTGAGAATCCCATGACGGCCTTCTAGGCGTCCCGGTTCCGCTTGACGAGAGGGGGCGCCTTCGGTGCTAAGGGAGCCGTATGAACACTGGCCTGCAAATTGGGGACGTAAGGATCGACGGGCGGGTGCTGATGGCGCCTATGACCGGGATCACCGACCTGCCGTTCCGGGTGCTGGCCTCGCAGCTGGGCGCATCTTACGTGGCGACCGAAATGGTGGCGGCGGCCGAGTTGGCGCGCGCGCGGCCGGACGTGGTGCGGCGCGCCGCCGTCGGCGGGGGCCTGCCGCTGACGGTGATCCAGCTGGTCGGCGGCGACGCCGAGGCGATGGCCGAGGGCGCGCGCATGGCGCAGAAGGCCGGCGCCGACATCATCGACCTGAACTTCGGCTGTCCGGCGAAGGAAGTCACCGGCGCCGCCTGCGGCTCGGCCCTGATGCGGACGCCGGATCAGGCGGCGCGGATCATGGAGGCGGTCGTGCAGGCCGTCAGTCGGCCGGTGACGGTCAAGATGCGGCTGGGCTGGGACGACAACAGTCTGAACGCCGCTGATCTGGCGCGTCGGGCCGAGGGGCTGGGCGTGGCGGCGGTGACGGTGCACGGCCGCACCCGCAAGCAGTTCTACACCGGGATCGCCGACTGGCACGCCGTGGCTGAGGTGAAACAGGCGGTAGGCATTCCCGTCATCGTCAACGGCGACATCATCACCGCTGAACAGGCGCGCGAGGCCTTGGCGCGATCCGGCGCCGACGCCCTGATGCTGGGTCGAGGCGTCTATGGGCGGCCGTGGCTGGCCGCGCATCTGGAGCGCGCCCTGATCGACGGGACGCAACTGCGCGAGCCGGATCGAGACGAACGGCTGGCGATCGTCATCCGGCATCTGCGGGCGTCGGCTGACTTCTACGGCCTGCCGCTGGGGCTGAAGATGTTCCGCAAACATCTGGGCTGGTACATCGAACAGGCGCCCTGGCCGGCCGATCCAACCGAGCGACGAGCGGCCAAGGCGCGTCTTTGCCGGCTGGAGACGCCAGAGGAGGTCGAGGAGGCGCTGACGGCGCTGTGGCTTGATGTGAAGCATTCTCGCAACTTCGCTGTTGAAAATAGGCCACAGGTGGTTGAAGCTATCGCTTGATGTCGAACCGCGCCGCCCCGGCTGATCACCACAACTCGGAGCTTTCGCTCTGGGGGCGGTTGGCTGGCGGTCGGGCGCGCGCCCTGTTCGGCACAGCCTATGCGGTCGCCTTCATCGTCACGGCGGCGGCGATATGGCTGGTCGCCATCGCGCCCGGCGCGACCGTCGGCGGAGATGCGCGCTCAGCGGCCAGTCATGCCGTGCTGTTCATCTTGCTGGCCAATCTGGTCCTGATCTTCGGACTGGCCTTTGTGATCGGCGGTCGGGTGCTGCGCCTGTTCCGCAACCGCTACAACCCCGGCGCGCGGCTGCATCTGCGCTTTGTGACCCTGTTCTCGCTGGTTTCGGTCGTGCCCGCCGTGCTGATCGCCCTGGTGTTCGGGGTCCTGGTCAACCGCGGCGTCGATCAGTGGTTCAGCGCGAATGTGCAATCGGCGGTCAGGAACGGGGCCGAGATCGGCCGCGCCTATGTCGCCGACGTCGGCAGCGGGCTTGAGGCGGACATGGAGACCATGTCCACCGAACTGGGCGGGGTGCGGGGCCTGTTCGACAACCGTATCCAGTTTTCCCGCGCCCTGGCTCAGATCGGCGACTTCTTCGGCTATCCGGCGCTTTATATCCTCGACGAGAACGGCCGCGTGCTGGCCAGCGGCGAGCGGCCCGGGGCCCCGCCCTATGTCGCGCCGCCTCGCGAAGCCTTGGAGACGGTCGCGGGCGGCGAGGTGGCCCCCACGACGGTGACGGAGAACCCCGACACGGTTCGCGCTCTCTATCCGCTGCCTGACTATGGCGACGCCTATCTCTACGTTGTGCGCCCGCTGGCGCCAGGCCTGATCCAGCGGATGCGCAACGGCGAGGAATCCATCACCGCCTATCGCGAGGCCGAGGAAAGCCGCGCCCGCATACAGGCGGCTTTCGCCCTCAGCTATCTTGAGACGGCCCTGCTGGTGCTGGTCGGTGCGGTTTGGCTAGCCATGTCGGCGGCCAGTTCGATCTCGGCGCCGATCGGGCGACTGGTCCGGGCGGCGGATCAGGTCGCCGGCGGCGATCTGGACGCGCGGGTCGATAATGCTGAGGCGCCGGCAGAGCTGATCGTCCTGTCCGAAGCGTTCAACCGCATGACGCAGGACATCAAGACCCAGCAGGCCGCCTTGAAGACCGCCTCGGACGAAGCTCAGGCCCGAAGCCTGTTCATTGAAACCGTGCTGTCGGGCGTCAGCGCAGGCGTCATCGGCCTTGACCGCAAGCGCCGCATCTCGGCTATCAACGACAGCGCCAGCCACCTGCTGGGCTTGGACGCCGACCATGTGCAGGGGCGTCGTCTGGCCGAGGTGGCGCCGGAACTGGGCGAACTGTCCGAGCGCGGCGAGGCCCATATCGAAGAAGACATCGACATCGACCGCAACGGCGATGCCCTGCGCCTGCGGGTCCGTATCGAAGGCGGGCAGGGCGGTGAGATGGTGCTGACCTTCGACGACATCACGCGTCTGGTCACAGCCCAGCGCAACGCCGCCTGGCGCGATGTGGCGCGGCGCATCGCCCATGAAATCAAGAACCCGCTGACCCCGATCCAGCTGTCGGCCGAACGCTTGCGTCGCCGCTATCGCGAGCAGGTCGGCCAAGATGTCGAAGTCTTCGACCGCTGCACCGAGACCATCATCCGCCAGGTCGGCGATATCGGACGGATGGTGGACGAATTTTCGTCCTTTGCCCGGATGCCCGCGCCTCGTTTCTCACGCGAGAACCCGGCCGAAATGCTGCGCGAGGCGGTGTTCGCCCAGCGCGTTGCGGCGGGGGATATCGGAGTCGATCTGATTGAGCCCCTGCCGGACGTCGCGATGCAGGCTGACGGTCGCATGGTGCGTCAGGCCCTCGCCAACATCCTGAAGAACGCAGGCGAGGCGGTGGCCGGTCGGCGCGAGCGGGACGGGGTGACGGAGCCCGGTCTGGGCATCATCGCCCGTCTGACGGTCGAGGACGGTTTCGCCTCCTTCGTCATTGAGGACGACGGCGTCGGCCTGCCTGCCAAGGATCGGGACCGGCTGACCGAGCCCTATGTGACCACGCGCGAGAAGGGGACGGGCCTGGGCCTGGCCATCGTCAAGCGCATCTGTGAAGACCACGGCGGAGAGCTGAAGCTGGCCGACGCCGAAACCTTGTCAGGCGCGCGCGTGTGCCTGACCTTCCCCCTGAGCCAGGATCATAAGGCCGTCGCTCGCGCGTCCAGCGCGATGCGGACGGCGGAGTAAGAGAGGCGTCATGAAAAGCACCGGTGCCGACATTCTGGTCGTCGACGACGAAGCCGATATCCGCGAGCTGGTTTCCGGCCTGCTGGAGGACGAAGGCCACGCGGTCCGCACGGCCGCCAACTCGGACGAGGCCCTGGCCGCCATCAAGGCGCGCAAGCCTTCGCTGGCGGTCCTGGACATCTGGATGCAGGGCGGCGGACTGGACGGCCTGGAACTGCTGGATGTGGTGCGCGAACTGGATGAGGACCTGCCGGTCGTCATGATTTCGGGTCACGGCAATATTGAAACGGCGGTCAGCGCCCTGAAGCGCGGCGCCTATGACTTCATCGAAAAGCCGTTCAAGTCCGACCGGCTGGTGGTGGTGGTCGAGCGGGCGCTGGAAGCGGCGTCCCTGAAGCGCGAGAACCGTCGCCTGCGCGCCCAGACGCTCACGCCCACCGGCCTGATCGGCAAGTCTGTGGCGGCGCAGGCGCTGCGCAGCACCATCTCCAAGGTGGCGCCCGCCAACAGCCGAATTCTGATCGCGGGGCCTCCGGGCTCGGGCAAGGAACTGGTCGCACGCCAGATTCACGACGCCAGCCCGCGCGCCAGGGCCGAGTTCGTGGCGATCTCGGCCGCCGGCATGACGCCCGAGCGCCTTGACGTGGAACTGTTCGGCGAGGAAGGCGGCGATGGTCGCCCGCGCAAGATCGGCGTCTTTGAACAGGCGCATAACGGCACCCTGTTCCTGGACGACGTGGCCGACATGCCACGCGAGAGCCAGAGCCGTATCCTGCGCGTTCTGGTCGAGCAGCGGTTCCGCCGCGTCGGCGGCGAACAGGATGTTCAGGTCGACGTGCGGGTCATCAGCTCGACCTCGCGCGATCTGCGTCTGGAGATCAGCGAAGGGCGTTTCCGCGAGGACCTGTTCCACCGCCTGAACGTGGTGCCGATCCGCGTCCCGCCCCTGTCCGAACGTCGCGAGGATATCAGCGAACTGGTCGAGTATTTCGTCGATAACCTGTCGGCGTCGCAGGGGCTGCCGCATCGCCGCATCGCCGATGACGCTCTGGCTGTCCTGCAGGTCCATCCTTGGCCCGGCAACGTTCGGCAACTGCGCAACAATGTCGAACGGCTGCTGATCCTGGCGACCGGGACGGCGGACGAGCCGATAACGGCGGACATGCTGCCGCAGGAGGTGGCGTCGTCCGCCAGCCCCGCCTCGCTCAGCGCCGATCGCATCATCGCCCTGCCGCTGCGTGAAGCCAGGGAGGTGTTCGAGCGGGAATATCTGTCGGCGCAGATCATGCGCTTCGGCGGCAATATCTCGCGTACGGCCGCCTTCATCGGCATGGAGCGGTCGGCGCTGCATCGCAAGCTTAAGTCGCTGGGCGTGTCGCCCGCACGCGGCGGAGACGAAGAAGGAGAGGGCGCCTGATGTCCAGGGTCGCCTATGTAAACGGCGTTTATCAGCCGCACGGCCAGGCCGTGGTCCATATCGAGGATCGCGGGTTTCAGTTCGCCGACGGCGTCTATGAGGTCTGGTCGGTGTTTGACGGCAGGCTGGCTGACTATGAGGGCCACCTGGGCCGGTTGGCGCGCAGCCTGACCGAGCTGCGCATCGACATTCCCATGTCGGCCCAGTCTCTAGGCATCGTCTTGCGTGAAACCATCCGCCGCAACCGGGTGCGCAACGGCCTAGTCTATATCCAGATCACGCGCGGCACCGCCCCGCGCAATCACGCCTTCCCCAAGGATGTAGCGCCCAGCGTCATCGTCACCGCCAAGTCTGTTGACCTGAAGAAGGGCGAAGCCCTGGCCGCCAGGGGCGCCGCCGGCGTCACCCACCCGGACATGCGCTGGGGCCGTTGCGACATCAAGACCGTCGGCCTGCTGCCCAACGCCCTGGCCAAACAGGCGGCTCGCGAGCGCGGGGCCTATGAGGCCATCCTGTTCGACGAAATGGGCATGGTGACCGAGGGCTCCTCGACCAACGCCTGGATCGTTGACGAGAACGGCAAGCTGCGGACCCGCGACACTCAGGCCAACATCCTGCGCGGCATCACCCGCGCGGCGATCCTGAAGCTGGTGGAGGCGGAAGGCATCGAACTGGAAGAGCGCGCCTTCAGCGTCGAGGAGGCCAAGCGCGCGCGTGAAATCTTCGTCACGGCGGCCAGTTCCTTTGTCATGCCGATCGTGTCTTTGGACGGGGTCCGCATCGGCGAGGGCAAGCCCGGCCCGGTGGCGACCCGCCTGCGCGAGATTTATCTGGAACAGGCGCGCCGCGAGGCCATTTAAGGCGTTGCCGCACCGGCGAGGGGGTGGCTAAGGTCGCTGACGCGGGCGGCGCGTCCGCCTCGGCCTCCCTGCCGCTGAAAAAGACCAAGAACAGGATCAACCTGCCATGTCGCAAGACAAACGACAGAATCTTCAGGACACCTTCCTGAACAGCGTCCGCAAGACGAAAACCCCGCTGACCATCTTCCTGGTGAACGGCGTCAAGCTTCAGGGCATTGTGACCTGGTTCGACAACTTCTGTGTGCTTCTGCGTCGGGACGGCCAGTCGCAACTGGTGTATAAGCACGCCATCTCGACCATCATGCCGTCCGCGCCCGTGCAGTTGTACGAGCCCGACGCCGAAGAAGACTGATTGACCTCCAAACTCATTGACCACGCCGTCCCGCTGATCCGGGCCGTCGTTATCCATCCCGACCGTCGCGGCGACAATGCGCGCCATGCTTCCGAACGCCTGGAAGAAGCCGTGGGCCTGGCCCAGGCGCTGGATCTTGATGTCCGAGCGCAGGAGATCGTTCGCCTGCGCTCCGTCACGCCCGCCACCCTGATCGGACGAGGCAAGCTGGAAGAAATCGCGGCCCTGATCCTGGCGGCCGACGCCGAGGCGGTCGTCGTCGACGACCAGCTGACTCCGGTGCAGCAGCGCAACCTGGAACGGTTCTGGGACATCAAGGTCATCGACCGAACCGGACTGATCCTCGAGATCTTCGGCCGTCGCGCCCGCACGCGTGAAGGTCGCCTCCAGGTCGAGCTGGCCCGGCTGGAATACGAACGCTCGCGCCTTGTCCGCACCTGGACCCACCTGGAGCGCCAACGCGGCGGCACGGGCGGCGTCGGCGGTCCCGGCGAAACCCAGATCGAGCTGGACCGGCGGATGATCGCCGACCGCATCGTCCGGTTGAAGGCCGAACTGGAAGAGGTGCGGCGCACGCGCGGCCTGCACCGCAAGGCGCGCAAACAGGTCCCGTTCCCGTCTGTCGCCCTGGTCGGTTACACCAATGCTGGGAAGTCCACGCTGTTCAACCGGCTGACCGGGGCCGAAGTAATGGCCAAGGACCTGTTGTTCGCCACCCTGGACACGACCCAGCGCACCATTCGTCTGCCGCAGGGGCGTCCGGCCATCATCGCTGACACCGTGGGCTTTGTCTCCGACCTGCCGCACGAACTGGTCGAGAGCTTCCGCGCCACGCTGGAGGAGGTGGGCGAGGCGGACCTGATCCTGCACGTGCGCGACATCGCCTCGCCCGACAGCGCCGCCCAGGCCAAGGACGTCGAGACGGTGCTGGAGCAGATCCCGACGCCGGAAGGCAAGACGCGCCGCATCCTGGAGGTCTGGAACAAGATCGACCTGCTGGAGCCCGAGACGCGGGAAACCGTGGTGGGTCAGGCCGAACGTCTGGCGCGCGAGGGATCGGCGGTGGCTGTGTCCGCGTGGACAGGCGAGGGGATCGAGGCGCTTCGCGAAACCATCGCAGCCCTGATCGACGACGACCCCGACACGCAGCTTACGGTCGAACCGCATCGCGGCGACCTGCTGGCGTGGCTCTACGCCAACGGCCGGGTGACGGGGCGCGAGACGGATGATGACGGCCGGGTCCATCTGACGGTTCGACTGCATCCCGCCGCGCTAGGGCGACTTGAACGGCTGTATCCGGACGTGATCGACTGATCCCGTCATGCACCTGATCGAGACCATCCTCTTCCTGTTGCTGGCCGTGGTGCTGTCGGGATGGGTGGCTCGCATCACGCGCATCGCCCTGCCTCTGGTGCAGATCGCGCTGGGGGCCGGGGTGGTGCTGATCACCGGCGAGTCGGTCGATCTGAAGCCGGACGTCTTCTTCCTGCTGTTCCTTCCGCCGCTGCTGTTCGTGGACGGCTGGCGCATCCCCAAGGAAGCCCTGTTTCGGGACAAGGTGGTGATCCTGGAGCTGGCGCTGGGACTGGTGGTCTTCACCGTTCTGGGGCTGGGCTTTCTGATCCACTGGATGATCCCGACCATGCCCCTGGCGGTGGCCTTCGCCCTGGCGGCCATCCTGTCGCCGACGGACCCGATAGCCGTCCAGGCCATCGCTGGGCGGGCGCCGATACCCAAGCGGCTGATGCACATCCTGGAAGGCGAATCGCTGCTGAACGACGCCAGCGGCCTGACCTGCATGCGGATCGCCGTGATCGCGGCGACGACCGGCGCCTTTTCCCTGAGCAGCGCTTTTGGGACCTTCGCCTGGCTGGCTCTGGCGGGCGTGGCGGTCGGCATCGGCGTCACCCTGGCTATAGGGCTGGTGAAGGCCTTCATCAGCCGTCGCTGGGGCGAGGATGTCGGCGGCCAGATCCTGATCAGCCTGCTGATGCCCTTCGCGGCCTATCTGGCGGCGGAAACCATCCATGCTTCGGGCATCCTGGCGGCGGTGGCGGCGGGCGTGACCATGAGCTTCGCCGAGCGGCAGGGATCGGCCCTGGCCGCGACCCGCATTCGCCGCGCCGTGGTGTGGGACACGGTCCAGTTCGTCGGCAACGGCCTGATCTTCGTCATCCTGGGCGAGCAGATGCCCTCCATTATGGCGCGCGCGGCCGAGGTGATCCGCACGACCCAGCACAGCGAGCTATGGTGGCTGGCCGTTTACGTCTTCGCCATCGTCGCAGCCCTGGCGGCGTTGCGCTTCGTCTGGGTGTGGACCTCGCTGAAGCTGACCCTGTTCCGCCGCAAGGGCCGTCGCGCCCAGCCCAAGGTCGGTTTGAGGCTCGTGGCGGTCATGTCTCTGGCGGGCGTGCGCGGAGCAATCACCCTGGCCGGTATCCTGACCTTGCCTTTGTATCTGGGCGACGGGTCGCCGATGCCGGCGCGCAACCTGGCCATCTTTCTGGCGGCGGGCGTGATCATCGTCTCGCTGGTGCTGGCGACCATCGCCCTGCCGCGCCTGTTGAAAGGCGTCCAACTGCCGCCCGAGGATGACCATGAGGCCGAGGAAAACCGCTCTCGTGTCGCCGCCGCCTGGGCCGCCATCCGTGCCATCGAGGACGCCCAGCACTTGATGGCCGAGGGCAAGGCGGACCCCGACTTCTACACCGAAACCGCGACACGGGTCATGGAGGTCTATCGGCACCGCATCGACATGCGCGCCAGCATGGAGGATGACGCCGTGGTCCAGGCTCGTCGCTCCGATGACATCGAGCGCCGCCTTCGACTGGCAGGGCTTGCCGCCGAGCGAGAGGAACTGGTCCGCCTCGGCCGCCAACGGCTCATTGATGAAGAAACGGCCCGCAAGCTGATCCGCGAGATCGATCTGCAGGAGTTGCGCTACATCTAGCTCAGGCTCGCTCGGCCGCCTTTGCGGCGTCCCACAGGGCGTCCATTTCTCGCAGGTCGGACTGTTCCGGCGTGCGGCCGCCCTTTTGCAGTTCGGTTTCAATGAACTCGAAGCGACGCACGAATTTTGCGTTGGCGGCGCGCAGGGCGTCTTCCGGTTCGACTTCCAGTTTGCGGGCCAGGTTGGCGACCACGAACAGCAGGTCGCCCAGTTCCTCGCGCGCCTTGTCCTTGTCGCCCGCCGCGATTTCGGCGCGCAGTTCCTGAACCTCTTCGGCCAGCTTATCGAACACCTCGTCGGTCGAGGGCCAGTCGAAGCCGACGCGGCCTGCGCGCTTGGTCAGCTTGGCGGCGCGGGTCAGGGCGGGCAGGCCGACCGGCACGTCGTCCAGCACGCCGTGCTGTTCCTTGGCCTTGCGCTCGGCCGCTTTGATGTCTTCCCAACGGGCCTTCTGGGCCGGGCCGGTGGCCTTGGCGGCCTCGTCGCCGAAGACGTGCGGATGGCGGCGGACCAACTTGTCGGCCATAGCCTCGGCCACGTCTTCCAGCCGGAAATGCCCGGCCTCCTCGGCCATGCGCGAGTGGAAGACAACCTGGAACAGCAGGTCGCCCAGTTCGACCCTCAGTTCGTCCATGTCGCCACGCTCGATGGCGTCGGCGACCTCATAGGCTTCCTCGATCGTATAGGGGGCGATCGTCTGGAAGGTTTGCTCCACGTCCCAGGGGCAGCCGCCGTTCGGATCGCGCAGGCGAACCATGATCTCTTTCAGGCGGTCGACGGGGTGGGTCATTCAGGCGTGTCCGGCGTCTCTTTGCGCCAGGGCGGCGCGGATTTCATCGTGTCGTTGAGCGGTCAGGGGATAGCCCTTCAGCACCCAGGTGGTGGCCGCCAATAGCAGGCCCGGCACGGCGATGAACAGGATCTGCAGCATCAACAAGGAGAAGTCGCTGTTCCCCTCTGGTCCCGGGAGAGGTTTGAACCCGACCAGCGGCAGGATGGCGTAGGGCAGCAGGGCGAAGACGTGCCCCATCTTGGTCGTGGCCGACAGGATGGAGAACATCAGGCCAGTGCGGTCCACGCCCGTCTCCAGCCGCACCTCGTCGCCGGCGTCCGCCATCATGGCGCGCAGCAGGAACAAGCCCGCCGCATAGGGCAGGCCGGCGATGAACATGGCGACCGCCGTCAGGGCGAAGTTCCCGCCCGGAACCAAGGTCGCGCCGACGTAGAAGACGGCGAAGATCAGGCTGGCCACGGCCAGGGCGCGATCCTTGCCGATCCGGGTCGCCAGCCAGGCCCAGATGGGCGCGCCTACCAGCCCGGCCATGAAGTAGATCAGCATGAACAGCGACGCCTGGGTGTGGTCGTAGCCCTTGATCTGGCCGAAGAAGAAGAACAGCAGCGACCCGGTGATGCCCGGCGCAATGCCCAGCAGCAGGTCGGCGACCAGCAGCTTGCGCACCGTCTTCATCCTGAACAGGGCCAGATAGGCGCGCGGACCGCCGTGCGGCGCGGCGCCTGCGTTAACCGGCTCGGGTACGGCGACCATGGCCAAGCCGATGGTCAGAGGCAGGGCGATGATGATGGCCCAGCCCATGATGCGCACCCCGTCGACGTAGTTCCCCAGGCCCGTCTTCACCACGATGGTCGGCAGGATCAGGATCAGGATCACGCCGATGATGTTGAACACCTGCCACCAGCCATAGACGCGGCTGCGCTGGTCGTACTGAGGCGCCAGAACGGCGGCCCAGCCCAGCTGGCCCAGCGTTCCCATCGAAAAACCGAGGTAGAGCACCAGCAGCCAGGCGAACAGGTAGATCGGCCCGGCGCCCGGCTGGACCGTCACGAACATCATCAGCGCGGCCAGCATCAGGATGGGCGTCGCCACGGCCATCCACGGGCGATAGCGGCCCAGCCGCGTGCGCGTCCTGTCCATGCCCCAGCCGATAAAGGGGTCGAAGACGATATCAATCAGCCGCACCGCCATGAAGACAGCCGCCACCATGCCCATCTCGATCCCGACATGGGTGGCGTAGAACTCCGGCAGGGTGACGGGCAGGGCCACGCCGAAAGCCGCCAGCGGCAGGCACGGCCCTGAGAAGGCGGCCAGGATGGCGTTGGAGCGGCGCGGCGCGTCGGGCGCAGCTGTGGCGGACGAAGGCGCGGCGGTTGCGGTCATGCGGTCACGGCCCGATCGCGGCGCGAGTCGGCCGCAATCGTCAGCATGCAGGTTTTCGGCGCAGGCGCGAAGACCGCGAGGGCTTGCGGCGACTCTCATCCTGAGGCCTGCTGCGGGCATGTGGAAAGCGTCCGCCTCCGTTATCGCCGCCTTGGCCGCCGCCGTCGCCGGACAGGCTTACGCCGAGGCGCCGGAACCCGCACCGACCGCCCAGATCTGCGACCGGGCGCCCGGCGCCTGGGACGATACGGCCCAGGCGAACGCCATCTCCTTATATGCGCTGGAGTGGGTTCCGTTCGGGCCGTCGGAACTAGGCTGGGAAGCCTATGTGCCGCTGATCCAGCATGAGGTCGGTTCGCCCTGCGATCCGACATCGGCAGGGTTCGCGGAGGCCTTGGCGGGGTTTCAGGGGCGTTACGGACTGGCGGCCAGCGGGCGCTTCGATCAGGCGACGTTTCAGGTGTTGCGGGGCCTGTGGCAGGAGCGGCGGCCCTTCGTCATGGCGCGGGTGAGGGGAGAGTGCCCTGATCCGCCGCCCGTCTCCGACCTGGCCTATCTGACGACAGGCGAGGAACACGCCGAGCGTCTGACGCGCCTGCTGCGTCGCGACGTGCTGGACGCCTATCGCGCGATGGCCACGGCGGCGCGCGCCGAAGTCCCCGAGATCGCCGCCGAGCCGGAACTGCTGCGCGTCTTCTCTTCCTTTCGCGACCCGGAGGCCGACGCCGCCCGATGTGCGCGTGACGGCAATTGCGACGGCCTGCGCCGCGCCGTCTGCTCGCCCCACCGGACCGGCACGGCGGTGGATCTGTATGTCGGCCACCTGCAGGGCATGGGGGTCGATTCCACCGATGTTCACAGCCGCCGTCACATGAGCCAGACGCCGACCTATCGCTGGCTGGTCAAGAACGCCGGGCGGTTCGGCTTCGTGCCCTACGTCTATGAGCCCTGGCACTGGGAGTGGGTCGGTCGATGATCCGACCCTTAGCCCACGGCGAGGCGGCGCTGGCGCGCGAGGTGTTCGGACGCGACCTGCGGCTGGACGACATCCGCTTTCTGGGCTCGCCCTGGCCGTTCGATCGCGCCTTCGTGCCGGGGCGCTGGTTTGGACGTGACTGGATCGTCTGGCCCAGTGCGACGCTGGCGCCGGACCTGTCGCAGGCGCCGCTGAGAACGCAGGCGGTCTTCATCCACGAACTGGTCCACGTCTGGCAGGCGCAGAACGGCGTCAACCTGCTGACCGGCAAGCTGAAGGCGGGCGACGGGCCGGGCGCCTACGCCTATCCCGTCGATGACCGCTGTGAATGGATCGGCCTGAACATCGAACAGCAGGCCATGGTGGTCGAGCATCGCTTTCTGCTGTCGCGAGGCGCGCGGGTTCCGGGCGAGCCGGCGTTCTATCAGCGCATCTGCCCCATCGGCCTGGCGGATTCTTGACGGAGCCTCTTGCCGCTCCGGATAGAGCGCCTAGATTAGGCACCGACGCAGTTGCTGTATAAGCATCGTATTTCACTCTCCCCGGAGCCGTAACGCCCAAGAAGCAGCACGGTTAAGATTATGCGCCAGCCCGCAGTGTTTTTTGGTCATGGTTCGCCCATGAACGCCCTAGGCGGTCCTTTCGCCGACGCCTGGCGGACCTTGGGGCAGGAGATCGGAAGGCCGAAAGGCGTGGTCATGATCTCGGCTCACTGGGAGACGCAGGGTTTGGGCGTGACGGCGCAGGAACTACCGGAAACCATCCATGATTTCGGGGGCTTTCCGGCTGAACTTCATGCCATGCAATATCCCGCGCCAGGGTCTCCCGCCTTGGCCAGCCGCGTGTCGGAACTGACCGGCGCCGTGCAGACAACCCAGTGGGGCCTCGATCACGGAACCTGGTCCGTGCTGGCGCACGTCTGGCCCGACGCCGACGTGCCCGTGGTGCAACTTTCGCTGGATCGCACCATTGACGCCCGTGGTCATTATGAACTGGCCAAGCGTCTGCGGCCCTTGCGCCATGAGGGCGTGATCGTCGCTGGCTCGGGCGACTTCGTGCACAATCTGCGGACGTGGAAGCGGGCGGGCGGCGAGCCGTACTACTGGGCGGTCGATTTCAATGAGGCGGTGAAACGCGCCTTCATGGCGGGCGACCATGACGCCCTGATCGACTGGGTCCATCTGGCCGAGCAGGCGCAGCTCAGCGTGCCGACGGACGAGCACTATCTGCCGCTGCTTTATGTCGCCGCCCAGCAGGCGCCCGGCGAGCCCTTGAGCTTCTTCAATGATGTGATCGACGGCGGTTCGATCTCTATGACGGGCGTCCGGATCGGCTGACCGGACGCCGCGTCGCGCGTGTCAGCGTCGGCCGCCGCGCAGGGCGCTGTCCAGAGACCACGGCCCCGGTCCGGCGAAGACCAGATACAGGAAGACGAAGCAGTAGAGGGCCGCCAGTTCCCCGCCGTTGTTGATGGGGTAGGGGCTCTGCGGCGCGTGGACCATCCAGTAGGCTGCGGCGGTGAAGCCGGACAGGATGAAGGCGGTCGGGCGGCTGAACAGGCCAAGCACCATCAGCACGCCGCCGACCAGTTCGATTGGTCCGGACCAGCCCGCCAGCGTCGACAGGTCGATCCCGCCGCCGCGTCCGCCGGGGGGAAAGCCGAGGACCTTCTGCGCGCCGTGCTGAAGCAGCAGCAGGCCGGAGACAAGTCTGAGAAGGCTGAGGAAATGCGGCTCCCAGCCGGCCAGGGATGTCGAACGTCGAGCCATGAAGTCTCCTCGGTCGTGGCGTCCCGAGAGCGGGACCGAACCGTTGAGGTTATGACACTGGCGGCGAACGGCAAGCGCCTTGTCAGGCGCCCTTCAATTCATTCTCGACCCGCTTCTGGATCGTCACATAGTCGGTCTTGCCGGTGCCCAGGACGGGAATGCTGTCGACCTTGATGATCCGCTTTGGCACGGCCAGTTCGGGCGCTCCGTTTTCGCGGGCCCACTCCGTCAGCTGAGCGCTCTCGGCTCCTGCGACGTCGGTGACCAGCACCAGGCGCTCGCCCTTCTTGCTGTCAGGGATGGCGACCACCGCGTGGTGGCCAGCCGGCCAGACGGCGCCGGCCATGCCTTCGACGGCGGTCAGAGACACCATCTCGCCGCCGATCTTGGCGAAGCGCTTCACGCGCCCCAGAATGGTGATGTAGCCCTCGGCGTCGATGTCGACGATGTCGCCCGTGTCGTGCCAGCCGTCGGCCAGAGGCTCCAGATTGTCCGGGTCGTTCGGCGAGATATAGCCTTCCATCACGTTCGGGCCCCGCAGGAACAGGCGGCCGCCGACCGCAATGCCCTCGACCGGTTCGATCCGGTACTCCATGCCCGGCAGGATCTGGCCCACCGTGCCCGGCCGGTTGCGGTCGGGATGGTTCACGGCGACGACTGGCGCCGCCTCGGTGGCGCCATAGCCTTCCAGCAGTTCGACGCCGCCGAACTTGGTGTTGAACATCTGGCGCGTCTCGTCGCGCACCTTCTCTGCGCCCGCCACGGCGAACTGCAGGGTGGCGAAGTCGCCGGGCTCGGCCACGCGGGCGTACTGGTTCAGGAAGGTGTCGGTGGCGAACAGGATCGACGCCTTCACCTGGGGCAGCAGGTCGGTGATCTGCTTGGCGTGCAGCGGAGAGGGGTATTCAAACGCCTTCAGCCCCTGCAACAGGGGCAGCAGCACCCCGCCGGTCAGACCGAAGCAGTGGAAGGTCGGCAGCGGGTTGAACATCACCCAGTCGGGATCCAGGTCGATGTGGGCCGCCACCTGGCGCGCGTTGGCGACCAGGTTCTTCTGGCTGAGCACCACGCCCTTGGGTGCGCCGAAACTACCGGAGGTGAACAGGACCACGCCCGCCGAATCCGGATCGGTCTTCACGCGGAAGCGCTTGGGCGCCATGCCCGCGCTGAGGCCGTACAGCTTGTCGGTCAGGCCGATGGTCTTGCGGATGTCGTCCAGCCAGACGATCTCGGAGACCTCGCCGAGAGTCTCCACCAGGTCGTCCAGCTTGGCCTGGGTCACAAAGCGCTTGGCCGACAGGATCTTCTTCACGCCCGCCGTCTTCAGCGCCGCCTTCAGATTGGCCTCGCCCGAGGTGAAGTTCAGCATGACCGGCACCCGGCCGAAGGCGTGCAGGGCGAAGAAGGTCACCACCACGCCCGCGCTGGACGGCAGCAGCACGCCGACGCGCTCGCCCGACTTTGTCAGTTTGGCGATCTTGCGGCCCAGCACGAAGGCGGCGCGGATCAGGCCTGTATAGGTCAGGGGGTGGCGATCCTGGTCCTCCAGAATCTCCTTGTCGCCATAGCGGGCGCGCGCATCGACCAGCGCGTCGAACAGGGTCTCTTCATAGACCTTGGGGTCCAGGGCTGCCCGCAGCAAGCACGTCCTCCTTCGGAGGGCTCTAAAGACGGCCCTCTCGGTTACAAGAGGCCGGAACCTAGTGACGTAAGGTCTGCTTGAAAAGATGCGTAACGCCGCGTGAGGCTGTTCCAGCGTCGGACTGAAACGCAGTGTGCCTTGCGTTTGCACTACGGAAAGCCGACATAGCATCGGAAATCCGGCCGCCCTCGAAAACAGGATTCAGACCACCGACAATGGTCACGCTGATCGACACCTTGCAGAAGAAGCCGTCCGAGCTTCGTCACCCGGAAAAGCAGAACCGGCCGGATTCGGTCGTGCTGAAAAAGCCGGACTGGCTGCGCGTGAAGGCGCCCGGCTCGGGCCAGTATAACGCCACCAAGGAGATCGTTCGCTCCAAGGGGCTGGTGACGGTCTGTGAAGAGGCCGCCTGCCCGAACATCGGCGAGTGCTGGAGCCAGAAGCACGCCACCCTGATGATCATGGGCGACACCTGCACGCGGGCCTGCGCCTTCTGCAACGTCAAGACCGGCCTGCCGCAACCGCTGGACCCGGAAGAGCCCTCCAAGGTTGGCCTGGCCGTGGCCCAGATGGGCCTGAACCACGTCGTCATCACCTCGGTGGACCGCGATGACGTGTCGGACGGCGGCGCCGCCCACTTCGCCGAAGTGGTGCGCCAGATCCGCCTGCAGGCGCCGAACACCACGGTCGAGATCCTGACGCCCGACTTCCTGCGCAAGGACGGCGCGGCCGAGGTGATGATCGACGCCACGCCCGACGTCTTCAACCACAACCTTGAAACGGTTCCGCGCCTGTATCTGAAGATCCGGCCGGGCGCCCGCTACTTCCACTCGCTGCGCCTGCTGCAGATGGTCAAGGAGCGCGACCCGAACCAGTTCACCAAGTCGGGCATCATGGTCGGTCTGGGCGAGACCAAGGAAGAGGTCATGCAGGTGATGGACGACATGCGGTCCGCCGGCGTCGACTTCATCACTATCGGCCAGTACCTGCAGCCGACGCGCAAGCACGCCCCGATCGACCGCTTCGTCACGCCCGAAGAATTCAAGGCCTATGAGGCGATCGCGCGGGCCAAGGGCTTCCTGATGGTGTCGTCCTCGCCGCTGACGCGCTCGTCGCACCACGCGGGCGACGACTTCGCCCGGTTGAAGGCGGCGCGCGAGGCTCAGCTGTCGTCCCGGAACGGCCGCTGATCCTTTGGCCGTCCATCGCGTAACGCGCATTCTGCCCTATGCCCCGGAACAGCTCGCCGCCCTGGTGGCGGACGTGCGCGCCTACCCCGACTTCGTGCCGTGGATCACCTCCATGCGCGTCTGGAACGTGCGCGACGAGGCGCCGGGCCTGCATCTGCTGGACGCCGAGGCCGGCGTCGGCTTCGCCTTCCTGACCGAGAAGTTCTCGACGTGGGTCCGCCATGACGTCCATGCGCCCAAGGTCGAGGTCGGCCTGATCCGTGGCCCGTTCAAACACCTGAAGAACCGCTGGGAGTTCCATCCGCACCCCCAGGGGACGCGACTGGAATTCTTTATCGACTTCGCCTTCAAGTCGCGCATGCTGGACATGATGCTTCAGGCGAACTTCGACCGGGCGGTCGACAAGCTGATCCAGTGTTTCGAGGGCCGCGCCAAGGCCCTCTACGGCAAGAGGTAGGACCATGGGCGCGCCTTTCGACTTCGATGCGACGGTCGTGGGCGCGGGTGCTGTGGGGCTGGCCTGCGGGCGGGCGCTGTCGCGGCGCGGCCTGACGGTGCTGGTGCTGGAGAAAGAGTCGCACATCGGCCAGGGCGTCTCCTCGCGCAATTCCGAGGTGATCCACGGCGGGCTGTACTACCCGACCGGGTCGCTGAAGGCGAAGTTTTGCGTCGAAGGGCGGCGCGCCCTCTATGACTTCCTGGAGAGTCGCAAGGTCGATCACTGGAAGTGCGGCAAGCTGGTCGTGGCGACCGAGGAAGCCGAGGTCGAACGCATCGAGGCCATCTTCCAGCAGGCCGTGACCAATGGCGTCGAGAACCTGGAGCACCTGACCGGCGCGCAGGCGCGGGCGCTGGAGCCGGAACTGAACGCCCACGCCGCCATCCTGTCGCCCGAGAGCGGGGTGTTCGACAGCCACGGCTACATGCTGGCCCTTCAGGGCGAGATCGAGGACGCGGGCGGCTCGGTCGTCGTCTCGGCGCCGTTCGAGGGCGCCGAAAGCCTGCCGGCCGGCGGCTTTTCAGTTCGTGTGGGCGGGGAGGGGGCGATGACCCTGACCAGTCGTCTTCTGGTCACTGCGCCCGGCCTGTCGGCTCAGGATGTCGCTGCCCGAATCGAGGGCTATCCGGCCACGGATGTTCCCGCGCGTCATCTGGGCAAGGGAATCTACTTCCGCCTGACCGGCGCGGCGCCGTTCAATCGCCTAATCTATCCGCCTCCCATTCCCGGCGCGCTGGGCACCCATTACCGCAAGGATCTGGGCGGGCAGGGCGTGTTCGGCCCTGATCTGGCCTATGTCCAGACTGAGGACTATTCCGTCGATCCAGCCAAGGCGGAGGAGTTCGCCCGCTACATCCGCCGGTTCTGGCCGGGCGTGACAGTCGAGCGGCTGACGCCCGACTACGCCGGCATCCGGCCCAAGCTGCACGGGCCGGGCGAGCCACAGCCTGACTTTCAGCTTCACGGCGCAACGAATCACGGAATCGATGGGCTGATGGCGCTTTTCGGCATCGAAAGCCCCGGTCTGACCAGCTCGCTGGCCATCGGCGAGGCCGTGGCGCAAAGCCTGACGGCAAGGGTTTGACGGCCATTGGAACTGACGGTTCCGAGGGTCTTGAAATCGGCTGCGTCTTCATGCATAAGCCCGGCCTCGCGTGGCGGCTCTTATCGGGGGGCCGCCGCTGTTGTTTTCGCGTCTTTACCGGCGCACCGACTTAGAGATTGAGACGGACATGGCCGTTCCGAAGCGCAAAACTTCCCCCTCGCGTCGCAACATGCGTCGCGCTCATGACGCCCTGGGCGCCAACACCTATGTCGAAGACAAGGACACCGGCGAACTGCGTCGTCCGCACCACATCGACCTGAAGACCGGCATGTACAAAGGCCGTCAGGTCCTGACCCAGCAGGAAGACTAAGTCTTTCGGGTCTGACCGGCTTCGGCCGGGCGAAAGTTTTGGCGGCGCGCGATGACATCGCGCGCCGTTTTCGTGCGTTATGGCCGGCGTGTCCCAGACAAGAGCGCCATTCATGATCCGTAACGCCGTCCTCAGTTCCGTCGCCCTGTTGGCCTTGGCCGCCTGCAACGCTCCGGAAACCGCCAAAACGCCTGAAGCCGAATCCCCTATTTCTGTTCCAGCGGCCCCGACGGCTGCTGCGGATGTTCTGACGCCTCAAGGGTATGGGCCGCTCCGAATCGGCATGACCCAGGCTGAGGTGGACGCCGCCGTCGGCCCGCCTCCCGCAAACGCCGCCGACGCCGAGCCTTCGGAATGCCGTCAGTATCAGCCGCCGCGCGGCCCCAAGGGCGTTCTGGTCATGCTGGAGCAGGGCGTCCTGACGCGCCTGACCGCCATCAAAGGATCGGATGTGAAGACCGAGACCGGGATCGGCGTCGGCTCTGACGGCGAGCAGGTGAAGGCTCTCTACGGCGCCGCCGCCGAAGCGACGCCTCACAAGTATCAGGATGCGCCGGCCGCCTATGTCACCATCTGGCCGGGCACAAACGATCTGTTGAACACCCACGTCATGGACCCCGCTGCCCGCGGCCTGCGTTTCGTGATCGGCCAGGACGGCAAGGTCGCCTTCATTCACGCGGGCGGGCCCAGCATTCAGTATGTCGAGGGATGTTCCTGATCGCGGGCGGCGGTTGGAGATTCCGCACGGTCGGGCTAAACGCCTCGAACAACTCCCACCATTCACTACAGAGTGTCTTTCATGACCGACATCGTCGACATCGTCGCCCGCCAGATCCTCGACAGCCGGGGCAATCCGACGGTTGAAGTGGATGTGATGCTGGAAGACGGCAGCTTCGGCCGCGCGGCGGTGCCGTCGGGCGCTTCGACGGGCGCGCATGAAGCCGTTGAGCTGCGCGACGGCGACATGGAGGTCTGGGGCGGCAAGGGCGTCGAGAAGGCAGTCGACGCCGTCAACGGCGAAATCTTCGACGCCCTGTCCGGCATGGACGCCGAGGACCAGCGCCGCATCGACGATGCCCTGATCGAACTGGACGGCACCGAGAACAAGTCGCGCCTGGGCGCCAACGCCATGTTGGGCGTCTCGCTGGCCGTGGCCAAGGCCAGCGCCATTTCGGCCGGCCTGCCCCTGCACCGCTACATCGGCGGCGTCTCGGCCCGCATCCTGCCGACGCCGATGATGAACATCATCAACGGCGGCGCCCACGCCGACAACCCGATCGATATTCAGGAATTCATGATCATGCCAACCGGCGCCGAGAGCTTCTCGGAAGGCCTGCGCATGGGCGCCGAAATCTTCCACGCGCTGAAGAAGGCGCTGAAGGATGCCGGTCACAACACCAACGTCGGCGACGAGGGCGGTTTCGCCCCGAACCTGGCTTCGGCCGACGAAGCCCTGACCTTCATTACCAAGGCGGGTCAGGCGGCCGGCTATCTGGCGGGCGAGGACTTCCACCTGGCGCTCGACGTCGCCTCGACCGAGTTCTTCAAGAACGGCAAGTATGAGCTGACGGGCGAAGGCAAATCCTTCGACGCCGAGGGCATGGTCAACTACCTGGCCGACCTGGTCGAGCGCTTCCCGATCGTCTCGATCGAGGACGGCTGCGCCGAAGACGACTTCGACGGCTGGAAGCTGCTGACGGACCGTCTGGGCGACCGGGTGCAACTGGTCGGCGACGACCTGTTCGTGACCAACCCGCGCCGTCTGGCCGCCGGCATCGGCGAAGGCCTGGCCAACTCCATCCTGATCAAGGTGAACCAGATCGGCACCCTGTCCGAAACGCTGGACGCCGTCGATATGGCGCACCGCGCAGGCTACACCGCCGTCATGTCGCACCGTTCGGGCGAGACCGAGGACTCCACCATCGCCGACCTGGCCGTGGCCACCAACTGCGGTCAGATCAAGACCGGCTCGCTGGCCCGTTCGGACCGGACCGCGAAATACAACCAGCTGCTGCGCATCGAAGAGATGCTGGGCGACCAGGCCGCCTATTTCGGCGACGGCATGCTGCTGAAATAAGTCTCATCACGACGATGCGCCGGGCGCCGCCTTCGAACCTCGGGGGCGGCGTTCGCAATTACGGCCAAGCTACGGTTCGTTAGGCATTTTCGGTCACTGATAGGTCACCGTGTTTATGCGCGCTCAGAAGGAGCGTCCGTTGTGCCCGAGCAGATGAAGCCATACCTGCCGACCGTGCTGTTGCTGCTGCTGATCGCCTATCTGGGCGTGCAGGCCCTGACGGGTGAGCGCGGCCTGCTAAGCGGTTCGGAGCGCGACGCCCTATTGGCCAAGCGCCAGGCTCAGCTGGCCCGCCTGAATGAGCAGCGTCAGGATCTGGAGGTGCGTGTCCGGTATCTGCGCACCGAGAGCCTTTCCAGGGACTTGCTGGAAGAGCGGGCGAGGGCGGTCATCGGCTTCGCTGACCCGCGCGACTATGTCGTGCGGCTGAACGGCCCCGCAGGACGCGCCTCTGAGGCGACGCGCGCCTCCTGAACTATTGTTACAGCGTAGCCGGCTGCTTTGGTTTCGGGAACGAAGGCTGCTAAAGCCCCTTTCCGTAACGATAAGAGTCCCTGATACAGGGGTGTAAGCCGGGAGATGCCGGATGGCGAAAGCCGCCGCTCAGAAAAACTCGCCCAGCGCGGGCGACAAGATTCCGAATACGCCTCAGGCTTCCAAGGAAGACCTGCTGCGTTTCTATCGCGAGATGGTCCTGATCCGACGCTTCGAAGAGCGCGCGGGCCAGCTGTACGGCATGGGCCTGATCGGGGGCTTCTGCCACCTGTACATCGGCCAGGAAGCCGTGGCCGTCGGCGTTCAAGAGAGCGTCAAGCAGGGCTACGACAAGATCATCACCGGCTATCGCGACCACGGCCATATGCTGGCCGCGGGCATGGATCCCAATGAGGTCATGGCCGAGCTGACCGGCCGTATCGGCGGCTCGGCGCGCGGCAAGGGCGGGTCGATGCACATGTTCGACGTGCCGACCGGATTCTACGGCGGCCACGGCATCGTCGGTGCTCAGGTGGCGCTGGGCACCGGCCTGGCTTTCGCGGGCAAGTATCGCGGCGACGACTCGGTCAGCTTCGTCTATTTCGGCGACGGCGCGGCCAACCAGGGCCAGGTGTACGAGAGCTTCAACATGGCCCAGCTGTGGAAGCTGCCGGCCATCTACATCATCGAGAACAACCAGTACGCCATGGGCACGAGCATCGAGCGCTCGTCCTCGACGACCGAGCTGTACCAGCGCGGCGCCAGCTTCGGCATCCCGGGCGAACAGGTCGACGGCATGGACGTGCTGGCCGTGCGCGACGCCGCCGCCCGCGCCGTCGCCCGCGCCCGCGCCGGCGAAGGCCCCTATATCCTTGAAGTGAAGACCTACCGCTATCGCGGCCACTCGATGTCCGACCCCGCGAAATACCGGACCAAGGAAGAGGTGGACGAGGTCAAGAAGACCCGCGACCCGATCGACCACATCAAGATGCTGCTCGCCGCCGCCAAGGCGACCGAGGAAGAGCTGAAAGCGATCGACAACGAAGTGAAGGCCATCGTGGCTGAAGCTGTGCAGTTCGCTCAAGAAAGCCCTGAGCCGGATCCGTCCGAGCTCTACACCGACGTCTACGTGGAGGCCTGATACGTGACGGACATTCTGATGCCGGCGCTGTCCCCCACGATGGAAGAGGGCACGCTGACCAAGTGGCACATCAAGGCTGGCGACGTCGTGTCGGCCGGTCAGGTGATCGCCGAGATCGAAACCGACAAGGCGACGATGGAAGTCGAAGCCGTCGATGAGGGCGAAGTGCTGGAAATCCTGGTGCCGGAAGGCTCCGAGGGCGTGAAGGTCAATACGCCGATTGCGCGCCTGGCGGGCGAAGACGGCGCTGCTGCGCCCGCGCCCAAGGCCGAGGCTGCTGCGGCCGCCGCCCCCCAGGTCAAGGCTGAAGGCGCGCCTGCCGACGCCCCGGCGAAGCCCAAGGTCGAACTGCGTGACCCGGAAATTCCGGCGGACGCCAAGCTGGTGAAGACGACCATCCGCGACGCCCTGCGCGACGCCATGGCCGAAGAGATGCGCCGCGACGAGAACGTCTTCCTGATGGGCGAGGAAGTCGCCCAGTATCAGGGGGCTTATAAGGTCAGCCGCGACCTGCTGCAGGAATTCGGCGACCGCCGCGTGGTGGATACCCCGATCACCGAGCACGGCTTCGCCGGCCTGGGCGTCGGCGCCGCCTTCGCGGGCCTGAAGCCGATCGTGGAGTTCATGACCTGGAACTTCGCCATGCAGGCGATCGACCACATCATCAACTCGGCGGCCAAGACGCTGTACATGTCGGGCGGCCAGATGGGCTGCCCCATCGTGTTCCGCGGCCCGAACGGCGCCGCTTCGCGCGTGGCGGCTCAGCACAGCCAGGACTATTCCGCCTGGTACGCTCAAATTCCGGGCCTGAAGGTCGTGGCGCCCTATGACGCAGCCGACGCCAAGGGCCTGCTGAAGGCGGCGATCCGCGACCCGAACCCGATCGTCTTCCTCGAACACGAGATGATGTACGGCCACGAGTTCGACGTCCCGGACGTCGAGGACTACATCGTGCCGATCGGCAAGGCCAAGGTTCGCCGCGAAGGTACGGACGTCACCATCACGGCCCACAGCCGCATGGTCGGATTCGCCCTGCAGGCCGCCGAACAACTGGCCGGCGAGGGCATTTCGGTCGAGGTCGTCGACATTCGCACCCTGCGTCCGCTGGACCACGAGACCATCGTCGAGAGCGTCAAGAAGACCAACCGCCTGGTCTCGGCCGAAGAGGGCTGGGGTCCGATGGGCGTCGGCGCCGAAGTGGTCGCCCGCGTGATCGAGCACGCCTTCGACTACCTGGACGCCCCGCCGCTACGCGTGCACCAGGAAGACGTGCCGCTGCCCTACGCCGCCAATCTGGAAGCCCTGTCTCTGCCGGGCGTCGACAAGATCGTCGCCGCCGTGAAGAAGGTGATGGCGTGACGGAGGCCGCAGAGTTCGAACTGGCCGTGCCGGACAGCGTCGCTGCTGACGCCGATGCGGTCGAGCTGCTGCGCATGTGGTGGTCGAACAACGAGCCGGTGATGTCGGTGAAGCCCGCCTTCGCCGACCCCATCAAGTTCGGGGAACTGCTGGCTTACGCCGCGCGGCACATGGCGCATGGCTACGCCGTGCGTCACGGCCACAATGAGAAGGCCGCCTATGACCGCATCCTTCAAGGGCTCAGCGACGTGATCAAGGCCGATAACGTCCGCACCGTCGCCGAGCCGGTTTCACCGCAAGCGGGGAACGCCTGATGACCGATATCCTGATGCCCGCCCTGTCCCCGACGATGGAAGAGGGCGTGCTGGCCAAGTGGCACGTCAAGGTCGGCGACACCGTCTCGGCCGGCGACGTGATCGCCGAGATCGAGACCGACAAGGCGACGATGGAAGTCGAAGCCGTCGATGAAGGCGAAGTGCTCGAAATCCTGGTGCCGGAAGGCGCCGAGGGCGTGAAGGTCAACACGCCGATCGCCCGCCTGTCCGGCGACGACGTGGCGCCTGCGCCCAAGAAGGCTGATGCTCCGGCAGAGGCCCCCAAGGCTGAAGCGCCGAAGGCGGAGGCTCCCAAGGCTGAGACCGCGCCCGCTCCGGCCGCGCCGAAGTCTGACGACGGCGGACGCATCTTCGCCTCGCCGCTGGCGCGCCGTCTGGCCGCCCAGGCCGGTCTGGACCTGAAGACCGTCAAGGGCACCGGCCCGCACGGCCGCATCGTCAAGCGCGACGTGGAGGCCGCAGGCAAGGGCGGCGCTCAACCGGCCGCCGCTGCTGCGCCCGCGACCTCCGCTGAACCGCGCAAGGCTCTGTCGTTGGCTCAGATGGGCATCGCGGACGGAACCTACGACCTGATCCCGCTGGACGGCATGAAGAAGGCCGTCGCCCGCCGCATGGTGGACAGCGTTCAGAACGTGCCGCACTTCCCGCTGTTCATCGACGTCGAGATCGACCAGCTGATGGCCGTTCGCGCCAAGGTCAACAAGATGCTGGAGCCGCAGGGGATCAAGGTCTCCGTCAACGACTTCGTCATCAAGGCGGCCGCTCTGGCGCTGAAGATGGTGCCGGAGGCCAACGCCTCCTACACCCCCGAAGGCATCGCCATGCACCACAACGCCGACGTCTCCATGGCGGTGGCGATCGACGGCGGCCTGATCACCCCGATCATCAAGAAGGCCGAGACCAAGGGCCTTGCGCAGATCGCGACCGAGTCCAAGGACCTGGCCAAGCGCGCGCGTGAGCGCAAGCTGAAGCCGGAAGAGTTCCAGGGCGGCACTTTCTCGGTGTCCAACCTGGGCATGTTCGGCATCAAGCAGTTCACCTCGATCATCAATGAGCCGCAGGGCTGCATTATGAGCGTGGGCGCCGGCGAACAACGCCCGGTCGTCAAGGACGGTCAACTGGCCGTGGCCACGGTCATGACCGTCACCCTGACCTGCGATCACCGCGTGGTCGACGGCGCGACGGGCGCTCGCTTCCTGCAGGTGTTCAAGCCGCTGATCGAAGATCCCGTGGCGATGCTGGCGTAAGGGAGCCGAGAGGTCATGACCTCGGTCTATGACTTCTCCGCCCGGGCCATCGATGGCGCGGACGTGTCGCTAGATCGCTTTCGCGGTCAGGCGTTGCTGATCGTGAATACGGCGTCGAAATGCGGCTTCACCGGCCAATACGCCGGGCTGGAGAAGCTGCATCGCGATCTGATTGACGCGCCGTTCGAAGTCCTGGGCTTTCCCTGCAACCAGTTCGGCCAGCAGGAGCCGGGCGGGGCGGCGGAAATCGCCGCCTTCTGCGCCAGCAGCTTCGACGTGACCTTCCCCTTGTTCGACAAGGTCGAGGTCAACGGGCCTGAACGCCACCCCCTCTACGCCTGGCTGACGGCGCAGAAGAGGGGCTTCCTCGGCTCGCGCGCCATCAAGTGGAACTTCACCAAGTTCCTGACCGACCGCGAAGGCCGCGTCGTCGCGCGCTATTCGCCCCAGACTGAACCTGAGGCCATCAAGGCCGACATCGAAAAGTTGATCTGATCATGGCTGCTGAATTTGATCTCGTCGTCATCGGCTCGGGCCCCGGCGGTTACGTCGCGGCCATCCGCGCCAGCCAACTGGGCCAGAAGGTCGCCATCGTCGAGCGCGAGAACCTCGGCGGCATTTGCCTGAACTGGGGCTGCATCCCGACCAAGGCCCTGCTGAAGTCGGCCGAGAAGTACGAGAGCCTGTCGCACCTGAAGGACTACGGCCTGTCCGCCTCGGGCGCGTCCTTCGACTTCGACGCCATCATCCAGCGTTCGCGCGGCGTGGCCAAGCAACTGAATCAGGGCGTCGGCTTCCTGATGAAGAAGAACAAGATCGAGGTCATCGAGGGCGAGGCCAAGCTCGAGAAAGGCGCCGCAGCGCCGAAGGTCGTCGTGGCTCTGAAGGCCGGCGGCTCGCGCGCCATCGAAGCCAAGGCGGTCGTGCTGGCCGTCGGCGCCCGCGCCCGCGCCCTGCCGCAGATCGGGCTTGAGGCCGACGGCGACAAGATATGGGCCTATCGCGACGCCCTGGCGCCGAAGAAACTGCCCAAGACCTTCGTGGTCATCGGTTCCGGCGCCATCGGCATCGAGTTCGCCAGCTTCTATCGCGCCCTGGGCGCCGAGGTGACGGTCATTGAAGCCGTCGACCGCATCATGCCGGTCGAAGATGAGGAGGTCTCCAAGGCCGCTCAGAAGGGCTTCGAAAGGCGCGGCATCAAGTTCAAGCTCGGCGCCAAGGTGACGAAGGTCTCCAAGGATTCCAAGGGTGTGAAGGTCGATCTTGAAGTCAACGGCAAGGTCGAAAGCCTGGAAGCCGAGGTCTGCATCTCGGCCGTCGGCATCACCGCCAACACCGACGGCATCGGCCTTGAGGCGCTGGGCGTCGAACTGGACCGCGGCCATATCAAGACCGACAGCCACTGCCAGACCAATGTGAAGGGCCTGTACGCCATCGGCGACTGCGCCGGCGCGCCCTGGCTGGCGCACAAGGCCTCGCACGAAGGCATTCACGCCGCCGAACACATCGCCGGCTACAAGACGCCGAACGTCAACTCGCCCATCGCCGGCTGCACCTACGCCCAGCCGCAGGTCGCCTCGGTGGGCGTGACGGAGCAGGGAGCTCGCGCCGAGAAGCGCGAGGTCAAGATCGGCCGCTTCCCCTTCAAGGTGAACGGCAAGGCCATCGCGGCGGGCGAAACCGAAGGCTTCGTCAAGGTCATCTTCGACGCCAAGACCGGCGCCCTGATCGGCGCCCACATGATCGGCGCTGACGTCACCGAGATGATCCAGGGCTACGTCACCGCCATCACGATGGAAGCCACCGAGGAAGACATCCACGGCATCGTCTATCCGCACCCGACCATGTCCGAGGCCATGCACGAGGCCGCGCTCGACGCCTATGGACGCGTCATCCACATCTAAGGCCGGTTGTTAGAAAATCTGAACTGTGGCTAAGAGGGTCGCTCCTCGCCACGGTTCGGATTTTCCATGATTGTCGCGCCTGACGTCCTCGGCCTGATCGGCAACACGCCTCTGGTGCGCCTCAAGCGCGCCTCGGAGGCGACGGGCTGTGAAATTCTGGGCAAGGCCGAGTTTCTGAACGTCGGGGGCTCGATCAAGGATCGCGCCGCGCTCAGCATCATCCGGGCCGCGCGGGCGTCTGGCGCTCTCAGGCCCGGCGGGACAATTGTCGAAGGCACGGCCGGCAACACGGGCGTGGGCCTGGGGCTGGTTGGCGCGGCCCTGGGCCACCCCGTCGTCATCGTCATGCCCCGCACCCAGACCGAAGAAAAGAAGCGCGCCGTCCGCCTTCATGGCGCGCGCCTGATCGAGGTCGATCCGGCGCCCTTCGCCAGCCCCAACCACTTCGTCCATTTTTCACGGCGTCTTGCAGAAGAACTGAACGAAAGCGAACCGAACGGCGCCTTCTACGCCGACCAGTTCGACAATCAGGCCAACCGCCTGGCCCACTATGAGGCCACCGGCCCGGAGATTTGGAAACAGACCGACGGCCGCGTCGACGCCTTCATCTGCGCCGTCGGGTCGGGCGGAACCCTTGCGGGCACGGCCGCCTATCTGCGCGAACGCAAGGCTGATGTGCGCATCGGTCTGGCCGACGTGCCGGGCGCCTCGCTCTACAGCTGGTTCACCGATGGCGTGTTGAAAGGCGAGGGGACCTCCATCGCCGAGGGCATCGGCGTCAACCGTATCACGGGCAATCTGCAGGGCCTGTCAGTCGACCATGCCTATCGGATCGAGGACGCCGAATTCCTGCCAATCCTGTTCGACCTGGTAAGAGAAGAAGGCCTGTCGCTTGGCCCGTCCAGCGGCGTCAACATCGCCGGCGCCATCCGACTGGCCCGCGATCTCGGTCCAGGCCGCACCATCGTGACGGTGCTGTGCGACTCTGGCCAGCGCTACGGCAGCAAGATCTATGACCCGGCCTTCCTGGCCGCTCGAAACCTGCCTACGCCCCAGTGGATGAGCTGATGACGCGCCGCAAGACCCCATCCGCGCAGGAGAGCCGCATCCCGCCGCTGAATGCGCTCAAGGCGTTCGAGGCGGCGGCCAGACGCCTGAACATCACGCGCGCGGCTGAGGAGCTGTCCGTCACGCCCGGCGCCGTCAGCCAGCAGATCCGCATCCTCGAGGAACACGCCGGAGCGCCTCTGTTTCACCGCGAGGGCCGTCAGATCGCCCTGACTGAGCTGGGCGCCGAGCTCTATCCCCTGCTGCGTGACGGCTTCGACTATCTGAAACGGGCAGGGGACCTGCTCTATCGTCCAGAGCGTCGCCACGCCTTGTCGATTAGCGTGCCGCCGTCGTTCGCCGCCAAATGGCTGGCGCCGCGCATTGCGCGCTTCTCGGCAGCCCATCCCGAGATCGAGGTCTGGATGTCGGCCGACATGCGGCTGGCTGACTTCAGCGGCGGCCGGGTCGATGTCGCGGTGCGCTATGGTCGGGGCGACTATTCAGGCGTGCGATCCGAATATCTGCTGAACGCCGACGTAACGCCGGTTTGCGCGCCCAGCCTGATGGCGGGCTCAAGGCCGCTGCGAAAAGCGGCTGATCTGGCGCAACATGTGCTGATCCACCTGAGGCCCAGCGAACTGGAGGAGCCGCGACCGGACTGGGGCGCCTGGTTGAAGGCGCGCGGCTTGAGCGACATCGATGTCCAGGCCGGTCCGCGTTTCGATCAGACAGCCCTGGCGATCGAAGCGGCGGCTCACGGCCAGGGCGTAGCCTTGGCGCCTTATGCGTTTGTCGCCGACGACCTTGCAGCCGGCCGACTGGTTGCGCCGTTCGCCGACGGAGCCTTGACGACCGATTTCGCGTACCACGTCCTAATCAAACGCAGCGGGGCTACGGCGGCCGCACGGACGTTCGTGACCTGGCTGAAAGATGAAGTGCGCGCAGCGGCTGAGGCCGGAGTGGACGATCTGTAGGGAGATGGATCCGGTTATCGCCTAAGGTATATTATGCGAAGGCCGACCAAGTTCATTTCCGTTGCAACATGAGCTCAAGCCCAAGCTGCGCAGCCATTCAAAACAGCGCAGCAGCTTGGGCTTGGGCGGGCTCCATTCGACACGTATGCCCTTGATCATTCCCGTCTAATCCTGCTGAAGCTACGACAGCTACGGTTGGTTGTGTGTTTTGGCGTATGAGTTTGATCCCAGCATCCTTGCGCGGTCCAGTATGCACCGATGCGCTCGGGCTACCTCGGTATGCCGCAACGATATGGCTTGATTTTCTCAACGCACACCAGGCCATCGCGACGCGCGAAAAACATGCCTTTGCTATATCCCAACTCTATCATGATGCTGAACGCCTGAATCCGCCAGTCGACCTCGATCGAGCGCTTGTTGCTGCGGATCTCAACGCTATCCAACGCGTACTGTCCTCAGCCTTGTTAGGTCATCAGTCTCAAACGGCGCCGGAGAAGCGTTGGGCGCTCCAAAGGCGCTTCGTGTTCGGTGTCCTAAGTATGATTAACGGGGCCGATCCTCGAGATCTATCGAAGGACCTGCAGCGTCTTCAGCGCTCCTATTCGCAGCTACGCGCCCAGCCAAAAGCAGCTACTGCGTCGATCCAAGTAAAGTCCTTGCCTGCCATTGTCCTAGAAGATGTGTTTGACATCGTGAACCCCGACAGCGAGAGAAATCCGTTTCGCACTGAGACAAATCGGTGGCGGAATTATGCCATGGCTCTAATGCTATTCCAGCTTGGCTTGCGTCGCAGTGAATTGCTTCTTCTTACACCCGATAGCCTTCAGAATGAGTTCGATTTTCGCACGGGAGAACAGGTATTTTGGGTCAGTATTCGCCCGCCAGAGCACGAAGATCGACGATCCAGTTCACCGCAACTGAAGAACCATTGGGCAAGCCGCGACCTGCCGCTGTCGAGAGCACTTACAGCAGCGATTGACAACTATATCGTTCATTATCGCGGTGACCCGGCGCATGGGTACCTATTCTCTTCGCAGGAAGGGGCTCCGATATCCAAGCAGTCTCTCAATGAGATATTCCTGAAGATAAAACGGAGTCTTTCTGCTCAGGCGCGCAATGCCTTGGCCGCGCGAGCTAATGACCAACTCTCGCCCCACTCGCTTCGACACACAGCAGCTGTAGTCAGGTATCAACGATTTTCGGAGGGCGGGATGGAGTTTGAGGAAATAGGGCGCAGGATTCGTCCCTTTATGGGGTGGGCTCCAGGTTCAGAAATGCCATTTCACTATGCTCGCGCATTCTTCGAGCCGCGCTACGCGAAGATGTGGAACGAAAGTTTCGATGACACTCTGGCAGCGTTGCGAAGCGGAGTGTGGAGCTAGTGGTGCAGTATTCACTTTTTCCGCTCGATCAACAGCCCCCTCCCCTCCCTGCTTTGCCGGCCATGCCGCCCTTGGTCAGGTACAGGGATCGTTACGGCCGCAAAGATGTGACGCTTAAACAGCCTGCTCTGAGCGAGTGGTCGCTGCACATTAATGGAGGTATTAGAAACCTCAGATTGAGCTTTGATCACCCATGGATCGATCAGTTTATCCGGGCGCATTTAGCTGACAGATTAATTGAAGGTTCGGTTACAACCGTAATGAACTACGGCCATCGCTATATAGCGATGCACGACGAGGGAAAGCTTCACGCGATAGTGTTTGCGGTTGCGACTTTGACCCCTAACGATTTTCAAAAACTATGGATCGATCAGTTCCGAGATCAACTATCTAGGCATGACGCTGTTGCGATAAGATCTGCGATACGTTTCGCGTGCGCTTGGGAAATTGGACGCTGGCATCCCGCTGATTTGGATTTTGTTCGCGCGCTTCCTGGACACGATCTGGATAAATATAAAGGCGTTCGAGACGCCTCGAGCTTTCTTCCCACTGCTTCGCAAAGCCAGATAGTAGAATTTATCGATCAAACGGTTCGTAACCTAGACAGTTCGGGTTCAGATCGAATTCGAGTTGCGGCCATCTTGGCCCTGTCTTTCCAGTTCGGCCTTCGGCGCACTCAAATTGCATCGCTAGAGATGTCTGACTTTACTTTTCACAGCGATGACGCGTTGCATATACGTGTCGAGTTGTTGAAGCAGCGGCGTCAGAAAGTCGGCAGGTTGGTGACGCGGCGAATGCAGCAGAGTTGGGTACCGATCCTCCGGCGATGGATTGCCTGCCGTCCGGCTGGTGAAGTCAAGTTCTTTGGCCTAGCACCAGAGCGGATCGGCACTTTGATTGCCGACGCATTGCTTGAAATCACAGGGGCCAGTTACTCAAGCCAGACCCTTCGACACACCAGTGCTCAACGCCTTGTCGACGCTGGAATTTCACACGAGTCTCTGAGCGATTTTCTTGGGCATACAGATACGACAGCCGCCCAAGTGTATTTTGCCGCGTCTCAGAACCAGGCCAAACTGGTGAACATGGCGTTGGGCTATTCGCCCACATATCAAGGCGTCGCTGCTGCGGCCCGCGGTGATATGATCACGGCCGCACAGCTTCTCTCAAGACCAGTTGATCAGCAGATTTCAGGGATGCCTCACGGCGTCCCGATTTCGGGGATCGGCGCCTGCCAAGCAGGGCAATCGTCATGCCAGAGGAACCCAGTCCTAGCTTGCTATACTTGTCACAAGTTTCTCCCTGTGGCTGATCCTGAAGTGCACGCAACACTGTTGGTTGAAATGCGGGATGTCGTGCGTTCATTTGACCAACCACAACTTATAGATCGCGTTAGTCCGGCAATGATGCAGCTCCGTGTCACGCTCGAAGCCATAGAAGAGGTCGTCGGGATGGCGAGTGCTGGTGCATCACATGCCGTCTGAACTGGACTCTTTCATTCTTCGTGCGCAGCAGATTGCAATTGATCATCAGCTGGACTGGGAGGTTCCATACGATCTGGAGGACGGACGCATCCCTCGCGAGAGCTGGTGGGACTTGCGCGCTGCGGCGAAGCATGGCGCTGGAGAGCGCGCATTCCTCTCGACATTCGGAACTCTCGGGTCGGGTGCGGCGGCGCTCCAAACGCTGTGTGGTGGAGTTATGCCTGCCGTCATGGGACGTGATTGGATCGAACTCTACAAGGCGCTTTTGCTGCACGATCTTTTCGTAAAGCGAAACAAGCCCAGGAACGGGATCTCTAACCTGGGCAACCCCTTCCGCCTTCTTGCTGGCTGCGTAGGGTCAGCATCGCCCTCGCAAATAACCTCCGATCAGGTGCGTTTGGCCTACAATGTTGGGCTCATGGCGAGCACTTCGGGGCAGTGGGCTCGCTTGTTAAAGGGGATGATATCGGGCTGGTTTGATGCTTTTCAGTTAGCCGAACGTCGACCTCTGGCCCAATATTGTTCTGCCTATCCGGATAGGGCGCTCGTTCAAGAACAGGAGGCCAAGCTCGTCCAGGTGGCGCGGCGTCAGCTTGACACGAAGAGGCCTGACTCCCTTAGATCAAAACTAAGCATTCGTCATTTTGAGGATAAACTTCCTGAACAGGAAGATTTGTCGGAACTCGTTCGGATCGTGTTTAGCGAAACTCCGCGCACCACTTCAGATTTAATTCGATTCCATCAAGCAAGGGTACTTATTGTAACCGGTTTTAGAGTTGGAGAGTTAGTTCTCCTGCCCGAAAAAACACTCGTAAACAGGAATGACTCCCCGCCCCATCCGCGCATATACGGCCCACCGGAGCCAGGGACCGGCTTGCTTCATTTTGCTGAGAAGCAGCATCAGGATGGACCGGGACAAGAATTTGTCGAAGCTCTGCATCACGTGCCGAGCCTGCTCGCTCCTATTGTGCGAGAATCTGTAGCAGCCGTCCTTCGCGCAACGGCGCCACAAAGGCTCATGTTGCAGCGCCAACACGCCGAACAACGGCTTTTTGTCGGACTGTCTAACGACGATCTTCTCCCGTGGGCTGAAGCTTATCGCCGAATGTCTGGTATTATGCAGACGTCCCAGGAGCCTATCCCAGCAGACCTGCGCTCAAAATATCGCTCCAACTATGATCCCGCAATTTTGAACGAAATGCGCGATCATCAAGACCACCACGTTCACCAGAGCGGAGAACACAAGCAGGTCCGGGAATATTTCCGTCGCATGGAAGCTGCGTTGCAAAGGCCGATTCTTCGACGCAGCCGAGGAGAACTATTTAGTTTCGCTCTGAGGGAGAGGAATGACGGACGAGGTGTTTATATTCGCGCAGGCGACATGGAAGTTTACGCACGCGATCATCTTCAACTGAAATTGCCAGACGAGAGGGTGGTGCAGTTCGGCGAGAAAGATCTGCGTAGCGACGCTTTCCTTTTTCTGCTCCCTGGAAAGATCATCGCGGAAGAAAAGTACGATGCGATCGTCGATATCGACCGGTATTTTTCGGTGAAAAGGGCAGACAAAGCAGACCTAGAGCTACAGCTGGGCGGGAAGAATCCGGGCCTCATATTCAAAAAGTACGGCAAGAGCGAGCAGGCTAGATCGTTCTCAGTAAACCCTCATTCGTTGCGACATTTTCAGACCACTGAAATGTTCAAGTTGGGCGTGGCTGACACCATCATTACAAAGCGCTTCAATCGCACTTCGGTGGCTCAGAGCTACACTTATGACCATCGGTCTGTATCTGAACGCCTTGAGGAGATGGAGCCGGGACAGTCACGTCTGGCGGACGAAATGTTAGGCCCGAAAGCGCGCAAGGCGTTCGATCTGATACGCAGTAGAAAGATCCAAGGCCCTGTCGTTAAGCGGTTTCTGGAGCTTCAAACTATCATGGGCGATGAAGCGGCATTTGAATACCTTAATGCTGAAGCTGGATCTCTGCATATTACACCTTACGGATTTTGCCTTAATAGCTTCGCTGCCAGTCCGTGTTTGAAGCATCTCGAGTGCTTCAATAGCTGCTCGCACTTGGTTCGGACCGATGCGGCAGCGGAACAGGACAACTTGCAGACGTTGAAGCGCCGATTTGAGGTGCATATCGATAGGCTGAGGCAAACTGGGAGCCGCGCCCCTCATTTTCAAACACAGATGCAGCATGCGGAATCACGGCTCGCTGGAGTGAATGCGGCGTTGGACGCAGCTCCTGGCGAGAAGGTATTCCCTAGCTCTAACAGTCGCTATTTGCCACCCGAATGAATAAGCCCCCACATCCAAAGCAGGTTGAACTGGCCCGCATTCTCGAAGAGATGATTCTGCTCGACGAGACCATTACCTTCAACGCGGTGTCGCGTAAGGCCCAAAGTCACTTCCCCTTTGCGTCATCGCTTTCGAGGCCTTCAATGCTGAAGAATGCCGTTGAAGAAGCCCGGCGTCGGCAGAATGCGGTGAGGGTTCACGCCTCAAAGCTAAGCAAGTCTGGACCACTTGTAACCGCGGCAAGATTGAGCGCCGCCGAGGCCCGTGTCCGGGACTTGGAGGATCAGAACAAGTTGCTCATTGCCGGGCTTCGGGCATCATTGCTCGCCATCGGTCGCCTCGGGGGAGCCGCCGCATGGCAGGAGCACTTCCCTGTCTATAGCGAAGCCTTCAAGCAGCTACGCGAGTTGGGCGGAGTTCCGTCTGCCGAAGTTGCTCAACTTCCGTCGGCCATATCGTCAGATTGGGGCTGCAACAGAACCCAGGCTTCGACGCCCAAGCCGTCTGCCAAAGCGCCAATGCTGTCGATCGACAAATTGCGCTCCGATCGCTCGACAGAGCCCACATAGGTTCGATGGAGGTTCGACGCCGCGCCCAGGTCTTCCTGGCTTAGGTGCTTGGCGCGACGCAAGCGGCGCACGTTAGCCGCTACGATATTGCGAAGCCCCTCTCCTCTCCCCTCTGACATGAGCGGGAACGTCGATGGATGATGACTTTACGTCGACAGACGTTAAGTAGCATTCCATGGTCCTCACTGATGCTCCGGATTCTGAAGCCGACACCTCCCCAGCCTGGACGGTTCTGGTGGCCAATTCGGCCTGTGGTGAATTGTCTGCAATGGCGCGTAATGAGGGTATCTCGCTGCCCCAGTACGTTGCGGACCTAGTCTCGATGCGCGCCGCAGTCGAGCTAGTCGCACCATCCCCAACATGGTTGGCCATCCCGATCGATGTGGCCGCCATACAATTCACGCCATCGCCCGAGCTAGCTGAACGGATCGAGGCGCTCAGCCAAATCACTGGCCAGCATCATGACGTCATAGTTAGTAACCTCGCCAGCGGAGGTCCTCCCATGCCGCCGCCCCAACTACCACTAGGCTATTTGCGTACGGATCCAGGGCGCGGACGGATATTCGGTATGTATTTCGAGATTGCAGGATTCCAGTACTCGCTGATGCGCCATTTGGGGGGCGATGCGTTTCGCAATAGCCAGGCGTTGGATGCTGCATTTCTGGCGTTGGCTTCGCAGGCCGCGAGCACGGGGAAATTCATGAACGAGTCGATCTCCGAGGCCGCACGGCAGTTTGCTACCAAAGTCGTCATGATCGCCAATAGGCGGAGCGTTTCCCCTAGGGATGTAACGATGGCGGGTCGAAGCAAGGCAACGACCGGGCGCCGGGCCTCAACGGCATCCGAGACTGAAGGGGTTTCAAAAGCCGATCAGAACAGCGTTCCTAGACGCGCCAGTTCGCAACCTGCACATCAACCACGCGGAGGTGATCCTTTTGCAGCTTTCAGCGAGTGGCATGAGGATATCGACACCGAAGCATATAAGAACCTGTAATGACGCCGGTTCACGACGTTCAGCTTCACATGGCCGCGCGAATGAACGCAGCCCTTGCCTCAGAAGGTCCAAGCGCCGCACTGCTGTGTTTTATCGAGGACTTAGAGGAGTTTGGGTTGCTGGGGGATGTAGCGAAAGCAGCAGGGTTGACGTCACAGAGAGTTATAGGACTCCTCTCCGGCAAGCGAAGTCCACCATTCGCTACAGTCGTTACTCTATGGAAAGCGGCTGGGCTTCGGATCACGTTCAAAGCTGCACCAACAAGAGAAGGTTGATACTTCCGTAAATAAGGTAGCGGACGCACTCGCCTGTCAGGGATTGGCGTCCTAGCATCGTTAATAACCGCTGCCAGAAATGATCTGCGGATGATCCGACCAGGGCTTAAGGCACAGCCAAGCCGTCTGGATTTGGATGTCAGCGCGGTTGAAGACTGGAACGGGCTGTGCTGGGGCCTTACCCAGCCTGAGGTTGTTCATGCGTAGGTATCGAACAAGATAAGTCGGCTCCAAAGCGAACCTTATAACAGATTGCCATGGTTGCCTGACACCGTTAGCTACGCCCTGATGTCTCGGTCGATAATCAGATTGGCGAGAATTTTTGCGGCGCTGACCTTGGTCATCGCCGTCTTCGCCGTGATTCCGGCGACCGATGCCGCAGCCTGCGCCCCCGAGATCCCCGCTCTCGAGCAGGTGCTCGATGCTCATCCCGGCGATACGCATGACGGCCAGGGCGCCGAACCTGGGGCCTGCGCACACGGCCATTGCCACCATACGGCCAGCGAGCGTCACGCCATCCCCGAAGTCGACGTGACGGCGCCGCATGCGCCTGCCCCGCGCTTGATCCCCGGCGACGACACGACCGTGTCCTTCGCCCCCAACGGCCTCAAGCGCCCTCCCAGAGCCTGATCAGAAGCCTGCGCCTTCGCGCGCCCTCCTTCTGAATCAATTCTGGAAGTCCAAACATGTCTCCGACAATTCGTCGTCGGCCGCGCCTCGCGGCCGGCTGCGCGCTGGTCGTGCTCGCCGCCCTTGCGGCCGGGCCGGCCTGGGCCGAGCCTGCGCCCGCCTATGCCGAACTCCTGGCCCGCCTGGACCAGACGCCGGCCGCATCCGAAGCGGTCGCCCTGGTCGACGCCGCCGAGGCCCGTGTTCGACAGGCCCGCGTTCGGCCCAATCCCAATCTTTCCCTCACCGCCGAGAATGTCGGCGGCTCGGGTCCCTACTCTGGTTTCGGCGCGGCTGATCTCAGCCTCTCCTTCAGCCAGGATCTCGAACTGTGGGGGCGCAGGCCGGCGCGAGTGAACGTCGCCCGGGCCGAAGCAGGATCAGCGGCTCTTCGTCGCGACCTGACCCTCATTGACGCTGGCGGCCGACTGGCCCTGACCTACGCCGAGGCCGAAGCCGCCCAGCGCCGGACCCAACTGGCCGAGGAAGGTCTTTCCCTGGCACTGGCGGACGCGCGCGCCGCCCTGGCCCTTGTCGAGGAAGGACGCGAGCCTCTCCTGCGCGGGGTCCAGGCCGAGAGCGAAGCCGCCGCCGCCCGGGCCCGCCTGGACGAAGCCCAGGCCGAACGCCAGGCCGCCCTAGCCCGACTGACTGCTGTCGCCATGCTGCCCGCTCCGGCCACCTCGATCGAGGCCAGCCTGCTCGACGCCGCAGTCAGCGTCCAACCGACTCCGGTCGACAGCGCCCCGACGGTCCGTGTCGCGGAGTCCGAGGCCACGGCCGCCGAGCGCCGCATCGAGGTCGAGCGCATCAACGGCCGACCAGACGTCACCGCCAGCGTCGGCGTGACCCGGTACGGCTTGGAGGACGAGACCGCCTTGACTGTCGGCCTCAGCCTACCCCTGCCCCTGTTTAATAGGAACCGCGGCAATATTGATGCGGCCCGAGCCGAGTTCCGCGCCGCCGAGGCCCGCGTCCTCCAGGCGCGGCAGGACGCCAATGCAGACCGGTCGGCCGCGACGGCCCGCCTCGCCTCCTCAGGCAGCCGTGTCTCGGCGGCCGACGCAGGGGTGAAGGCGGCCGAAGAAGCCTACCGCCTGTCGCGGCTCGGCGCAGACGCCGGACGCATCTCCCAGCTCGAACTGCGCGTCAGCCGCACCGCCCTGATCAACGCACGCTCCGCCGCCGTCGACGCTCGCCTCTCGCGCGTCCGCGCCGAAATCGATCTGGCGCGCCTGGAAGGCCGCGCCCCGTTCCAAGGAAACTCCTGATGCGCCTCAAGACATCCAACAAGACCCTGTTGATCGGCGGCGTCGCCGCCCTGGTCCTTCTGGGCGGCGGGGGGCTCTATATGACCCTGCAGAAGCCGACGGCGACGCAGGCGGAAAAAGCCGCTCCGCCGAAGGCCGCGGACCAGGCCGAGGGCGAAGCGGGCCACGCCGACGAAGGCGAGACCCCGGAAGGCGTGGTCGAGCTCAGCGCCGAACAGCTCAAGGCGGCCGGCATCTCCGTCGTGGCGGTGTCCCGCGGCGGCGGCGGCGAGACGCGCCTGTCCGGCCGGGTCGAGGCCATGACGGACGCGCGCGCCGCCGTCGGCGCCATGGTCGGCGGCACGGTCGAGCGCGTGCTGGTGGCGCCGGGCCAGGCGGTTCGCGCCGGCCAGCCCCTGGTCAGCCTCGTCAGCGGCGAAGGCGCCGCCCTGCGCGCCGATATCGACGCCGCCTCGGCGGCGGCGACGGCGGCCCGCCAGGCCTTCCAGCGCAACCGCAACCTGGCCGACCAGGGCGTTGTCGCCCGTCAGGAGGTCGAGGCCTCCCAGGCCCAGGCCGCCAGCGCTGAGGCCATGGCCCGCGCCGCGCGGGCGCGGGCGACGGCCGCCGGCTCGCCCAACGCCTCGGGCCGGATGAGCGTGGTCAGCCCCATCTCGGGCGTTGTCACCAACGTCCAGGTGGGCCCGGGCGGCTTCGTGGCCCAGGGCGGCGTGGTCGCCGAGGTGACCAATCCGGCCCGCGTCGAACTCGTCTTCAACGCCCCGCCGCAACTGGCGGCCCAGGTCCGTGTCGGCTCACACATGCGCGTCACCGGCCCACAGGGCGAGTTCGACGCCCTGGTGGTCGGGGTCGCGGCCGACGCCGGCTTGCAGGATAGCGGCGCGACCGTGATCCGCGCCCGTCCGGACGGCGGCGGCCTGCCGCCGGCGGGTTCGCCCGTCACCGGCGCCGTGGTCACCGGAAATCCTGCCGGCGACGCCCTGACCGTGCCGTCCGAAGCGGTGCAGACAGTCGACGGCGCCACCGTGGTCTTCGTCCAGAATGATCACGGCTTCCGCGCACAGCCCGTCCTCGCGGGCCGTCAGGCCGGGGGCTCCACCGAGATCCTGCGCGGCCTGACCGGAGCCGAACGCGTCGCCTCGACCAACGCCTTCCTGCTCAAGGCCGAACTGGCCAAGGGCGAAGCCGAGCACGGCCACTAGGGGGAGCGACAATGTTCAAAGCCATTATCGAGGCGTCCGTCCGCTTCCGCTGGTTCATCGTCCTCGCCACGACGCTGGTCGCGGCCTGGGGCCTGTTCCAGCTCACCAAGCTGCCGATCGACGCCGTGCCCGACATCACCAACCGCCAGGTGCAGATCAACACCGTGGCCCCGGCCCTGGCCCCTGAACAGATGGAGCGCCAGGTCACCTATCCGCTGGAAACGGCCATGGCCGGCATTCCCGGCCTGCAATCAACCCGCTCCCTGACCCGCAACGGTTTCAGCCAGGTGACGGTCATCTTCACCGACCAGACCGACATCTATTTCGCCCGTCAGCAGGTGGCCGAACGGATGGCCCAAGCCCGCGAAAACCTGCCCGAGGGCGTCGAGCCCGGTCTGGCCCCGATCACTACGGGTCTGGGCGAGGTCCTGATGTGGACGGTCGACTTCAAGCCTTTCGACGCCAAAAAGGCGCGGGTCGGCCAGCCCGGCTGGCAGCCCGACGGGGCCTATCTGACGCCCGACGGCGAGCGGCTGGCGACCCCCCAGGCGAGGGCGACCTATCTTCGCACCGTGCAGGACTGGATCATCGCGCCGCGCATGCGCACGGCCAAGGGCCTGGCGGGCGTGGACGTCAACGGCGGGTATGTGAAGGAATACGCTGTCCGTCCTGACCCCGCGCGCCTGGCCGGCTACGGCCTGGGCCTCAACGACCTGATCCAGGCCCTGGACCGTGCCAACAACCAGGCGGGGGCCGGCTATGTGCAACGGGCGGGCGAAGCCTTGACCGTCCGCACCGACGCCCTGGCCCAGACCATCGAAGATCTGGCCCAGGCCCCCGTGGTCAACCGCAACGGCCTGGTCGTCCGCGTCGCCGACGTGGCCGTGGTCGAGATCGGCCAGGCGCCGCGTCTGGGCGGGGCCAGCCGCGACGGCCATGAGGCGGTCATCGGCACGGCCCTGATGCTGGCGGGCGAAAACAGCCGCACCGTGGCCCAGTCGGCTGCGGACCGGCTCCAGGAGGTGGGCGCCAGCCTGCCGCCCGACATCGTGGCCGAACCCGTGCTGAACCGCAGCGCCCTGGTCAACTCCACCATCAAGACGGTGGCCAAGAACCTGACCGAAGGGGCGCTGCTGGTCATCGTCGTGCTGTTCCTGCTGCTGGGGAACATCCGCGCCGCGACGATCACGGCCCTGATGATCCCGATCAGCTTCCTGTTCGCGGTCATCGGCATGAACCGTTTTGGCATCAGCGGAAACCTGATGAGCCTCGGCGCCCTCGATTTCGGCCTGCTGGTCGACGGCGCCGTGGTGGTGGTCGAGAACACCCTGCTCATGCTCAGCCAGCGCCGAGCGGATGTGGGCCGCGCCCTGACCCGCCACGAACGTCTGGGCGTCGCCGCCAGCGCCGCGCGCCAGATGGTCAAGCCCGCCGCCTTCGGCCAGCTGATCATCCTGCTGGTCTTCACCCCCCTGCTGATGCTGGAAGGGGTCGAGGGCAAGACCTTCATCCCCATGGGCGCCACGGTCATGCTGGCCCTGGTCGGCGCCTTCATCTTCTCCTTCACCTTCGTCCCGGCCATGACGGCCCTGCTCGTGCGCGAACCCAAGACCGTCCATGTCGATGACAAGGGAGAAGCCCTGGAGCATGAAACCTTCCTGCTGCGCCACGCGCGCCGCTGGATCGAACCGGCCATCCGTGCGGCCGTCGATCGCCCCAAGGTGGTCCTCGCCGCCGCAGTCGGCGCCCTCGTGATCGGCGGCGTCGCCTTCACCACGCTCGGCCGGGAGTTCATCCCGACCCTGGACGAAGGCGACATCGCCATGCAGGCCCTGCGCGTGCCCTCGGCCTCGCTGGAGCAATCCCTAGCCATGCAGATGGCGCTGGAGCGTGTCATCAAGGCCCAACCCGAGGTCAAGACCATGTTCTCCCGAACGGGGACCGCGGAGGCGGCGGTCGACCCCATGCCGGCGAACATCTCCGACGCCGTCATCGTGCTGAAGAACCGCAAGGAATGGCCTGATCCGAAACTGCCGAAGGAGGAGTTGATCGCCCGCATCGAAAAGGCCGCCTCGACCCAGCTGGGCAACAGCTTCGAGTTCAGCCAGCCGATCGAGCTGCGCTTCAACGAGCTGATCTCGGGGGTCCGCACCGATCTGGCCGTCATGGTCTATGGCGACGACTTCGCCCAGCTCCAGGCGACGGCCGACCAAGTGGCCAACGCGCTGCGCGCCACACCGGGCGCGGCGGACGTTCGCGTGGAGCAGGCGTCAGGTCTGCCGACCCTGACGGTCAGCGTCGACCGCTTCGCGGCGGCCAACTACGGCCTGGCGGCTGCGGACGTGTCGGAAGCGGTCTCGGCCGCTGTCGGCGGCGCCGAGGCGGGGCAGATCTTCGAGGGCGACCGCCGTTTCGACGTCGTGGTCCGTCTGGACGACGCCCAGCGGAACGATCCCGCCGCCCTCGCCGCCCTGCCGGTCACGACCTCGACCGGCCTGACGGTGCCCCTGTCCTCGGTCGCCCGCATCCAGGTGGCCGAGGGTCAGAACCAGATCAGTCGCAACGACGGCAGCCGCCGCATGGTGGTCCAGGCCAATGTGCGCGGCCGCGATCTGGGCGGCTTCGTCGGGGACGCCCAAGACAGGGTCGGCGCCCAGGTCAAGCTTCCGACCGGCTATTCGCTCAAATGGGGCGGGCAGTTCGAGAACCTGAAGCGGGCCGAACAGCGGCTGGGCCTAGTCATCCCTGTGGTCTTCGTCCTGATCGGCATCCTGCTGTTTATGGCCCTGGGATCCTTCGCGGAGGCAGGGCTGGTGTTCGCCTGCGTGCCTCTGGCGCTGGTCGGCGGGGCGCTCGCCCTCCTGCTCAGGGGCATGCCCTTCTCGGTCTCGGCGGCGGTCGGCTTTATCGCCGTGTCGGGCGTCGCGACCCTGAACGGTCTGGTGCTGATGCAGGCCATTCGAGAGCGGCTTCAGACGGGACAGAACCCGCACGACGCCGCCCTCTTCGGCGCCTTCAGCCGCCTGCGCGCGGTCCTGACCACAGCCCTGGTGGCCATCGTCGGCTTCATTCCCATGGCGATCGCTTCGGGAGCCGGCGCTGACGTCCAGAAACCCTTGGCCACCGTGGTCATCGGCGGCCTTCTGACGGCCACGGCCCTGACGCTGCTGGTCCTGCCGACCTTCGCCGCCAAGGCGGTCCGTCATCGCAAGGCAGAAGGGATCGAGGACTGATGGGCGGATCCCAGGAACAGGAGATGCTTCAACGTCGCACGCTTCTCGTCGTGCTGGCGCTCAACGTCCTCCTGTTCGTGGGTCTCGGAGTCGGCGGCCTGTTCGCCGACTCCAGCGCCCTCCTCGCCAACGCGCTCGACAACGGCTCCGACGCCGCGGTCTATCTGATCAGCTTCCTGGCCGTCGGTCGGGCGATGATCTGGAAAACCCGCGCCGCCCGGTTGTCGGGGATCATGCTGCTGATCTTCGCCGCCGGCGTCCTGCTGGACGTCGGACGGCGCTGGATCGTCGGGACCGAACCGGTCGGCTGGACCATGATGGGCCTGGCCGTCATCGCGGCGGCCGTGAACCTGATCTGCCTCGCCTTGCTCAGGCGTCAAGACGGCGACGACGTCAACCTGCGGGCGGCGCGAACCTTCAGCTTCAATGACTTCGCCTCGAACGGGGGCATCCTCGTCGCCGGCGGACTGGTCATGGTCATGGATCAGGCCTGGCCGGATCTGGCGGTAGGCCTGATCGTCGCCGGCATCGCCTTCAAGGGCGGAATGGACATCCTCCGCGACGCACGCAGCGTCGCAGTTGAAGGAGCAATCTCGTGAATCTTCCCGAACAACACGGGCGTGACGGCACCGCCGTCCCGATCGACATCCAGGGCGTCCAGAAATGGCGCAAGCTCTTCATCCTGGCGGGCCTTTTCGCTCTCCTGGCATGGACGCCCCTGGTCAGGGCCCGCCCCGAATTTGAACACCCCGTCGAACACCTCGGCCTTATCGCCATCATGATCTGCATCTTTGGCCGCGCCTGGTGCTCCCTCTACATCGGCGGTCGCAAGAAACAGGAGATCGTCTCGAACGGCCCCTATTCCCTCTGTCGCAATCCGCTCTACGTCTTCAGCTTCATCGGCGCCTTCGGCGTCGGCGCCATGTCGGGCAGCCTGACCATCGGCCTTGTGTTCGCCCTGGCCTGCTGGGGGGTCTTCCGGGCGGTCGTCGAAAGGGAGGAGCGCTTCCTCGCCGGCGCCTTTGGCGCGACCTATGAACGGTACCGCCTCCGGACGCCGCGTTTCCTTCCGGATCTCCGTCTGTGGCGCGATGAGGCGGAACTCACCGTCCGACCCGCCTTCTTCCTTCGCACCCTGAGAGACGGCCTCGTCTTTCTTCTCGCCCTGCCCCTGTTCGAATTGCTGGAAGGCCTGCAACAGTTCGGCTGGTTCAGCGTCATCTTCCAACTGCCCTGAGACGGAGCATGGAACGCCAGCGTCTTGTGACCTCTCTCGCGGCGCTTCTTGCGGCCCTCGCCTTCCTTGCGGGCGCCGCCGTTCGCCTCGCTTCGCACGAGCGCGACGTCCAGGCCGAGTCACGCGCCCCCTAGCCTTCAGCCCCCTCTTCCGCATCCGAGGAGTTCAAGCATGCCTAGCACCGTCAGACTCGACATACCGGTCCTTCTCCCCGAAGCGCCCGACGCCTTGGACGCCTGCGTCGAGCGCCTCGTCAAACGCCTGACCGGCGCGCCCGGCCTGTCCCAGATCCACGTCGCGGAATCCCCGACCGGGCCCCAGCTCTGCCTGCACTACGACGCCAAACTCCTGTCGCCGGACGAGGTGCGCCGCAAGGCGCTCCAGGCCGGGGTCGAGATCAGCCGTCGCTTCGGCCACCTGGTCGGCTGGACCCAAGGCGTGCGCCATGCGCGGCACGCCCGTTCGCTCGAGGCCGACCTCAAGGCGGAGCCCGGCCTCCTTGAGGTCGGCCTCGACGCCGCCGGCGCGGTCCGCGTCGAGTTCGACCAGAACCGGATCACCCGCGACCAGCTGATCAAGACGCTCGCCGGCCACGGCCTGACCTTCTCCCCCCAGCCCTTCCCGGCCAGGGCTGAACACGCCGCAGACGACCACGCCGGCCACGACCACGATCCCGGGAAGGAGGATCACGCCGACCATGATCACGCCCACGGAGGGATTTTCGGCGCCAACACCGAACTGATCTTCGCCCTTGCCGCCGGCGGCACCCTGGGCCTCGGCTTCGCCCTGGAAAAACTGGCGTCGGGCCTGCCGGGCTGGATCCCGCTCGCGCTCTTCCTCAGCGCTTACGGCCTGGGCGGCTTCTTCACCGTGCGCGAAGCGATCGACAACCTCAGGCGCAAGCGCTTCGAGATCGACACCCTGATGCTGGTGGCGGCGGCGGGGGCGGCGGCGCTCGGCGCCTGGGCGGAAGGCGCCCTGCTCCTCTTTCTCTTCAGCCTCGGCCACGCCCTGGAGCACTACGCCATGGGCCGGGCCAAGCGCGCCATCGAGGCCTTGGCGGAACTCGCCCCGCGCACCGCCAGGGTGCGGCGTGACGGCGAGGTGATCGAGATACCGGTCGAGGCGCTTGAAGTCGGCGAGGTGGTGGTGGTCAGGCCCAATGAACGCCTGCCCGCCGACGGCTTCGTCATCAAGGGGGCCACCAGCATCAATCAGGCCCCCGTCACTGGGGAGAGCATGCCGGTCGACAAGCAGCCGGTCGATGATCTCGCCGAGGCCCGGGCCCGCCCCGCCTCCATCCTCGCCGCATCCGCCGTTTTCGCCGGGACGATCAACGGCGCCGGCGCCATCGAGATCGAGACCACCCGCAAGTCCAGCGACACCACCTTGGCCAAGGTCGTGCGCATGGTCAGCGAGGCGGAGACCCAGAAGTCGCCCACACAAAGGTTCACCGACCGGTTCGAGCGCGTCTTCGTCCCTCTCGTCCTGGGCCTGGCCTTCATCCTGCTCTTCGCCTGGGTGGTGGTCGACGAACCCTTCCGCGACAGCTTCTACCGCGCCATGGCGGTCCTGGTGGCCGCCAGCCCCTGCGCCCTGGCTATCGCCACGCCGAGCGCCGTCCTGTCGGGCGTCGCCCGCGCCGCTCGCGCCGGCGTCCTGATCAAGGGCGGCGCGCCGCTTGAGAGCCTCGGCGCCGTCGACGCTATCGCCTTCGACAAGACCGGTACCCTGACGGAAGGCCGCCCGCGGATCACCGACGTCATCCCCGTCGACGGCGCCGACGAACGCGCCCTGCTGACGGTGGCGGTCGCCGTGGAACGGCTCAGCGATCACCCCTTGGCTGAAGCCATCGCCCGGGACGGCGCGGCGCGTCTCGACGGCGCCGCCGTCCCTGCCGCTTCAAGCCTGCAGAGCCTGACCGGCAAGGGCGTCGCCGCCGAGCTCGAGGGCGTCACGGTCCAGATCGGCAAGCCCGAGATGTTCGGATCGGACGGCGTGCCGGTTCTGAGCGTCCAGGCGACCGAGGCGGTCGATCGCCTCCGCGCCCAGGGCCGCACCCTGATGGTGGTGCGCCAGGGCGAACGCGATCTCGGCGTGATCGGCCTGCTGGACACGCCGCGTGCGGCCGCGCGCGACGCCCTGACAAGACTGAGAGCCCTGGGCGTCCGGCGCATGATCATGATCTCGGGCGACCACCAGAAGGCGGCCGAAGCCATCGCCGGCCAGGTCGGCCTGACGGAGGCCTGGGGCGACCTCATGCCGGACGACAAGGTCGAGGCGATCAAGCGCCTCCGCGCCGAGACCAAGGTCGCCATGGTCGGCGACGGGGTCAACGACGCCCCCGCCATGGCCACGGCCACGGTCGGCGTGGCCATGGGCGCGGCGGGCTCCGACGTCGCTCTGGAAACCGCCGACGTGGCCCTCATGGCCGATGATCTGTCCAATCTTCCCTTCACGGTCGGCCTGAGCCGTCGCACCCGAACCGTCATCCGCCAGAACCTGTTCGTCAGCCTCGGCGTGGTCGCCTTCCTCGTGCCAGCCACCATCCTCGGTCTCGGCATCGGCCCGGCCGTCGCCCTGCACGAAGGCTCCACCCTCTTAGTGGTGTTCAACGCCCTGCGCCTGCTCGCCTACCGCGATCGCCAGGCGCCCGCATCCTATCCGGGATAAAGCCCATGAAACGCCTTAGCTGGCTCACCCTCATCGCAGCCTTCCTGGCGGCTGCAGCCTTTCTGTTCGGCATGATGTCGCGTCAATCCCCGCCCGATCGTCCGGCGGCTGCGGCCGTCCAGCCGATCGACGAGCACGCCGGCCATGCCGACGCCCTGGGAGACGCGGCCTCGACCCGCTCTTTCAAGGAGGCCAATGAACGTCTTCACCAGGCCACTGACATTCGCTGGACCGGCGACGCCGACGTCGACTTCATGCGCGCCATGATCGCTCATCATGAGGGCGAGATCGCCCTGGCCCGGATCCAGTTGCAGCACGGCTCCGACAAGGACGCTCGTGGGCTGGCCCAGGACCTCATCCGGGCGCGCGACACGGAAATCCTTCGAATGCGCCTCTGGCTGGCGCGACGCGAAACTCAGCCTGCGCCGGAGAGCGGCGCCTGACATGGCGCGCACCGTTCGATGGAAGGAAGGCCGGCCCGGCAAGCGTCGCGGCAGACGCCCTCCGCCGCCCCGGCCGAACCCGCTTCTTGACGGGCTCGCTGTCCTGACGGCGAGCTTGGTGAGCGCCGGCGCTGTTCTCACCTTCGCCATCTTCTGCTTCAGCACGCTCGGATGGCCGGTGCACGTGGTATAGGCGTCGGCCTTCCCCTCCTTGCCCTGGCCGGTCTGCGGCTCGCTCCACGCGCCCGTCCGGGCCTAGCCCTGACCCTTCTGTTCAGCCTGCTCTGGCTTGGAGGCTCCGGCTTTCTCTACGCCGTGCGCGACGACCTGAATCCTTTACGCCACTATCACGGCCCGCCCGGCGCGGCTCACGGCGACGCCGGCGCTTCGCGCCCAAGCGAGGCCTCCGGTCCCTCAGGTCATGCTCAAGGCGCCGAGACGGCGTCCTCTGGCTGAGGCGTCTCACGTAGGGCGTCCAGCACCCGACAGTCCTCGACGGTCGTCCGGCCGCAGCGATCCAGGACAGAGACGAGGGTGTCCTCCAGCCGACGCAGGTCCATGATCTTGGCGCGCACCTCTGCAAGATGCTCCATGGCGACGGCGTCGGCCGCCCCGCAAGGGGCAGAGGTGGGCCCTCCTGACAGGCTCAACAGGCTTCGGACAGCATCCAGGGAGAAGCCGAGATCTCGCGCGCGCCGCACAAAGGCGAGCCGGTCCAGATGGTCCTGGCCATAGATGCGATGACCGCCTTCGCCACGACGGGGTGCCTCGAGGACGCCGATCCGCTCATAATAACGGATGGTGACCACCTTGCACCCCGTGCGCCGCCCCAGATCGCCAATGGAGAAATTCTCGGCCATGCCCTTGAACCTATACCCGCTATAGGTCGCATATCGGTCGGCGAACCCTATTCGCAACCCTGGTTCCTCATGTCCGACTGCTGCCCATCCTCCGCAAAGCCCTCTTCCGATGCGCCGGAGAAGGCCGTCTGCTCGAGCCGGCCACCCTCTCCCGCCCCCACAGACGCCCAGTACTGTTGTTCTGGACCGACCGCCTGCGGCTCGACCAACGAGACTGAACCGGCACCGACTGCCCATTTGGCGGGTGACGACTGCTGTTCGGCCAAAGGGGACGAGATCGCCGCCCTCGGCGCCCATGCCGACGTGCGTCGTGTCCTGATCCTGGTTCTGGCGATCAACGTGGTCATGTTCTTCGCCGAATTCGGCGCCGGCCTCGTCGCGCAGTCCACCGCCCTGATGGCTGATTCGATCGACATGCTCGGCGACGCCTTGGTCTACGGCCTGAGCCTCTACGCCCTGAACCGGAGTCTGCGGTGGCGCGCTGGCGCCGCCTTGGTCAAGGCGGGCGTCATCGCCGCCTTCGGCGTCTGGGTCTTCGTGGAGGTCGTCCGCAAGGTGGCGGGCGACGTCACTCCGACCGCTGAAACTATGGGCCTGTTCGGGGTGATCGCCCTCGTCGCCAATCTCGTCTGCCTGGCGCTGCTCTATCGCCACCGGAACCGGGACGTGAACCTGTCCAGCACCTTCGAGTGTTCGCGCAACGACGTGATCGCCAATACCGGCGTCATCGTCGCCGCCGGAGGCGTGCATCTGTTCAGCGCCGGCTGGCCTGACATCCTGGTCGGCGGCGTGATCGCCCTCCTCTTCTTCCGGTCGGCGATCAAGGTGCTTCTGCAGGCGTGGCCCCAGTTCCGGGCCGCCCGTCCTCAAGCCATCTCCTTAGACTGAACATATCAACGTTCGCTGCGAGCAGCCCTGAAGGGACTGGCGGCGAAGTTTGTACACTGGACCATGCGTCAGGAGAGATTTTTTGCCGGATCGTCCTGACCGGGCCTCATCGGCAGGTGCCCTGCCAGAGCTCCCAGTGTCGATGGCTGGCTGATTGATGCCGACGGTGGGCCACGGGGCGAGCCAGCTAAGCGCCAGAAGCGGACATTGGCTCCGGTGCGTGAAGCAGACACCTTTTTCTTTCCTCGGTGTTTTGTCTGCTAAGAGCTGAACGAACCGCTCAAACTCGATGATCACGCGCGCAGCGCCTTGAAGCCGGCCACGCCGAGATCGCCCCCGGTGGACCGCAACCCTTCGGGCAGTGGCGGCGGCGTTTCAGTCATTCGATCTCCTATGAGGCGCGGGATCCGGTGTCAGGCCGAAATCTCGGTGCGGCCATTCCAAAAGGCAATGGCGTGGGCTGTCCGATTGTCCGACGGAATGACAGGCGCAGCGAAGGTGTCGCTCGCCAGCAGATACAGGAGAGTCGCCAGTCCCTGCTTACGGAAAGCCGGTTCAACCTCGATCGTGCAGCACTGGACCTTGCCTTGGTCGCCGCCGAAAGTGGCGTGGGCCATAACGACTTGCCTTGGGCCGATCACGGTGAACCAGATCGAACCCATGCCGTGAGGCACTGCGACCGACCTGTCGTCGTACTGATGCCTGGCCTCATGGGTGGTGGATAGTCCGTCGGGGACCTCAGCCACCAGGATCTCCACACCGGGACGATCCGGATCTTCCAACGTATAGGTTTCGTATTCAGTGATCGGTTTCGGCACGCGGACCTTCGCTCCTCTGAAATGGCGAACCAGACGATAGAGGGCGCGGACAAGCGCCGAATGGCGAAACGCGTCGATCAATCGACCCAGCCGTGATGCCAACGTCCTCAGGCGGCGATCGCCTGATCGGTTTCAAAGCCGAAACCCTTCGGATCGGCCGAACTCATTCCATCGGGACCGCGGGTGATCTCCACCGTGAGCAGACTATCGCCCGAAAAGGCTGGACTGAGCTCCAGAGCCAGATAGTCAAACAGGGCGCGCTCATGCACGGCGATCACGATCTGGCGGCCAAGGCGTTTGGACAGGGTCCGGAGCAAGGCGGCGAACTGAGCGATGTGGACATCGTCCATCGACTGCACAGGATCGTCGAGAATGAGCCACGGCTGTTTGGCGGGCACGGACAAATGCAAGGCTAGGAAAAGGGTCAGGGCCGCCGTGTTCAGGTTTCCCTGGCTGAGCATTGCCCCCGGGTTACCGTAGCCGACACCAGATCGGTGGAGCGTCTTCAGATGCGCCTCGGTCTTGCCTTTGACGGTCTTCAGTTCGAAGGCGGGCACGAAGTTTTCGGTTGGGGCCAGCCGCACAAACAGGTCGCGCCATCTGTTGTTCAGAGAGGTGTTGAAGACCGTCGTCACCAGAGACGATCGGATCTTGTCCGCAGCATCGGCCACAGCTCTGCTCGTCAAGCGCCTGGCGTTGGCGGTCTGGGACGCCGCTGCGATCCGGACGGCCTTGGCTTCCTGAACCGCCAACTCGGCGCGCAGACGCTTGAGCCTCGCGGCCGCCTCTACCTCCATGCTCAGGAGCGATCGTGCCCGGCTACGCGCGCTCAAGTCCGCCTCGGCCTGTTCGGCGCGCTGCGATAGGGTGGACGCCGCCACCTCGAACGCCTCCGCCACGGTCGGGTAGGCCGCGAGTTCAGTCGAAGTGATGTCCCGCACGATCTGATCCGCCCCGGCGACTGCGGACGCCGTGTCATCCTGAATCCGGTTCATCGCATTCAACCGGGAGCGCGCGGAGGCCAAATCATTCATGATGCTCGCCCCCACGCGAGCATTGACTGTCATGGCCGCCAGATCGACCAGGGCGCCGTTCAGTTTGGGGATCCGGCTCGCCAGGTCAGCTCGCTCCTGCTCTGGAAGCAGTTCGCGTTCGGAGCTGAGCTGCTGGCGCTGGGCCTCGGCCAGGCGCTTGGACTCCGCCGCGCGCTCAGTCGCCAGCGACTGAAGACGGCTCGCTTCGCTTGTCAGATCAGCGATCCGGCTCGCGATGAACGCTGAAAGCGAGCCCTTTTTCTCTTCCTGGAAATCGCGTGCGCAGACCGGGCATGTCTCGTCATGAACATGCGGCGCGACGGATGCCAGCGCCTTGGCGAGAGACTGGGCGTCGGCCGCGCTCTTGGCGAGTTCAGCGTCGATTTCAGCGATCCGCACATTGGCGCGCTGAATGGTCGCCTTCACGGCAGTCAGTGTGTCCGCGGCCGTTTTCGCGAGCGTCAGCAGGGCCTGGCATCTCACTGTCTCGGCGCGCGCCCGGGTTTCCGCCTGATCGCGCGCCTTCATTGGGTCGGTGGCAAAGGGCGGCAGGTCGGGAAGGATGGGCGCGAGCAGGGTTTCGATGTCTGCGAACCGCGCGCCGTCGGTCGTCTGCCATTCGGCCAGCCTTTTCGACGTCGCGTCCAACGTTTGTTCGAGCTCTGCGCGTCGCGCGGCGGGATCGCCCTCTCCGCGCTGGGCCCAGGCCTGTCGCACGCGGTCAAGATTGGCCTGCAGCCGCCCCACCAGACCGAGTTCGGCTTCCTCGAGTCCGGAATCCATCTCGAAACCGCGACGTTCCTCCAAGTCTTCGGGCAGCTCGAGCAGCGGATCGACCTCATTTAGAAGGTCGTCCAGCGCCGAACGGCGCTCCTTCCAGTTCGCCTCGGCGAGTTCGGCGTTCTTGCGGATCGCGTCGATGTCTTGGTTCACACCGTTCACCAAGCCCTCGAAGCGGCGATACTCGGGCACGACGTTTCTGATACGCGTGACATTGTGAGCCGACATCAGGCCATCGATCAGGGCGTCCAGGGGATCGAGCCCCAGCAGCTCATTCACGAACTGGGTCAGCCGGGATGACGATCCGGTCGACTGGTCATCGTAGAGCTCAAGCAGCCTGCTGAGCGCGGTCTGAGGCAGGTAGCAGCGATTGGCGAAGAACTTGGCCTGTTCGGGATCTAGGAGGGGCGCGGCGGTGAAAGTCTCACCAAACGTCACGCTTCCAGAGGTTCGCCCGCCGTCGAGCGCCGCCGTCGTCTGGAGCTCGATGGATCCATGACCAACGTCGACGTGCGCCATATGAGACTGGTAAGGCTTACCCGCCTCGGCCAGGTGGGAAATCTGGCCGGTAAGTCCCAGTTCGATGCCGGTCAGGACACTGGTCTTGCCCATGCCGTTGGAGCCATGGACGAGCACCACCTGGGCGTCGAGGGGAACGACAACAGGCCCTTTCAGGCTTCTGAAGTCATTGAGAACGAGATTCTTGAGACGGGGCGTCATGCGGCGCTCTCTTCGTCGAGCACGGGCAGAACAGCGGCCCTGATGCTCGCTGCAAAAGCCAGTTCGACGGCCTCGGCATTTGTGTAGCTGGCTTGGATCAACTGGGCGACCAGTTCCTGGTCCTCTTGCTCTGCAAGAGCCTTCGTCAGGTCCGCTTCCCAGACGAGAACAGCCTCCGCGCTGGAGGGGCCTTCGAGCGGCAACAGGACCGAGAGCCAGTCACGCACGGCACGATCCGCATCCTTGCCGATCTGGGATCCGATCGGGAGCACCCGACAGACTTGGCTCAACGTCCTCAAGGTCTCGGGGGTGGTCTGACCCGAGGTCAAAACGGCGGTGACGGGGCGTTTGGACTGCAGGACATCCAGGGCACGCGTAAGGCCGAGAACACGCCGGATGAGATCTTCATCCCTCTTGTCGCTCCGCACCTCCATGACGACGACAAGGTCATTGGCGCGCTCGCCGGCGACCAAAGCATGGGTGAAATCGAAGTCTTGGGAGCCCACACGCAGAGGCTTGGGCAACTCCTTGTAGCCGCCGTCTTCCTTGAGGATGCGGACAACGTCTTCCGTCGTACTCATAGCGCGGCCTCCCAACGGAACGAGCGCACCAGATCGTCGGTATTGGCGGCCTTGGCCAGCATCGGACCGAACTCGATGAAGCGCGCCTGCGGCTTGGCGTTGCGATAGACGCCGCTTGGCGACCGGGTCTGCCGTGTCCTCAACGGAGCCGCGCTGACGACCACCACGTCCGGATCGGACTCGTTGAACGCACCGGCCTCCAACAAGCCGTTGATGACGTGGTCGTTCGCCGCGAAGAAGACGCGAGCCGCTGCCCCGTCAGTCCCGATGCGCAGCGCACCACTCGTGGTCTTCTCCGGATTGTCTAGGTCGATCGTCCAGTCGCCGGTGCTGGCGATGTCGCCGATGACGCCGAGCGCCGTCGCAGCCTCGCGCTGGCCGGTCGCCTTCAGCCCGATGGCGTCCTTCATCCGGGGCACCGGGTCGCTCGACATCGGGAAATATTTGAGGCGTCCGGCCGGGCTCTCGCCGATTTCAACCTGGTGCCGGACCCGGGCGACCGCGGCGGCGACATGGCGCATCAACACCAGGAGATCGGACTGGCCAGCCTCCGCCGCCTTGTCCCGGAGGTGTACGATTCCGTTGTCCAATCTCTCACGATCGTCGGGCCCAAGATTCGGAGCGGCTGCATCGGACGCCAGCACCTGCAGTTTCTGGGTCAGGATGTGCAGAACGATCGCCGGCAACAGCGGCCGACCGTAGGATTCAATCAAGGAGGAGGTGCAGATATCAGTTCGGCTCTCCGACCACTCTTCGGTGCTATAGATCCCTTCCAGGATGTCCTTCTGATCCTGAGTCAGGGCGTCGTTCGAGAACACGACGGCGGGCGGTTCTTTCCACGGCCAAGGCTTATCGCCGCCGACCTTCTGGAACATGTCCCGGATGTTTTCGTCCTGCCCAGACAGGCCGATCATCAGGGTTCGGGTCGTCTGGATCAGCGCGCCCAGCTGCTGCCGGACGATCGTGAAAGCGTTCTCGTATTTCCACCGCCCGATCTGACCGGAACGCGCGATCAAAAGCGGGCGGTAGATCGCCTCGCTCTCGATTGCGCGAAGAGCGCAGCCATGGAATTTGTAGAGCTTGGCTGCCGCGCCTGCGGCGTTGCGCAGATCATCGCCGGTGACGGTGATGGCGAGGTGTTCCTTGGGATAGCCAAGCTCGACGATGGCGCCCTCGATCAGGCCGTCCCAGTTGGCGGTGGCCAGTTGAGGCGCAACGCCTTCGAGAACAAGGATGGCCAGCGCCAGATGCTCCAGGTCGGGATCCTGGTCGGCGAAAGTGTTGGGGAAATCGAGACCGGTCCAGAGCAGGAAGTCCTGCTTCTCGCCCTCGATGTCGATCGAGAGGACCTCCGAATACTTGTTCCACAGCCGCCCCACGATCGGTTTGAGCTGGTCGGCAGGCCACTCTTTCACGGGCACGGTGAGATCCAGGGCGGCCCGTTGCGCCACGTCGAGTTCAGCGAGCGTCAACAAGGTTTCCAGCGCCTGATTGAACTTGCAGTCCGCAGCCGCGGTCCGCTTCGCTCTGAGGAACTCGATGAGTTTGGCGATCACGCCGTCCGATCCGCTCAGTCCGATAACGCGGCCGCGAGAGATTCCGGACCCCAGCCAAAGAGTGTAGCCGGCCGATCCGATCTCACTGACGACGGCGGCGTGGGGCCCGTCGAGAAGGGCGAGCGCCTCGGGAAGAGTAATCGTGTTCGCGGCCAAACGTGTTCCCCCTGAGGTAGAAAGCTTATCCTAATCGGACCCTGTGTCAAAATCGGTCGTCCCGACCTGACGGTGACGAACAGCCTCGGGGCTCACTCACAGATGCTTGCTAGCCGCCGGCTCTGGGTTTGGACCAAGCATGAAACACACAGATAGAATTCGCCTTGTATTCCGCGACCTTGGACGACGCACAGTTGCAGAGCGGAATGTCCCAACTCCAGCGTTGAGTCAGGTCCGGACCTCCACACTTTGGTTGCCTTTAACCTGGCAGCGGACATCGCGGACTGCCGCTTTGAGTCAGGTTTTGCAGCAGCATGACGTCGCCGATGCGCCAAAAGCGGTCATTGGTTCGACGCCGGAATGCAGCCCTTTTCTTGGGCGATGGCCATGATGTCCTTTTGCCCAAGCCGCTCCGTTCGACCCTCTCCAAGAAGAACCGCGCGCGACGTTGGAAAGCCTGGCCCGTCCGCTAATTCACATTCAAGAACAAATGTAGTACATGGTCGGTGTCGGTCTAAAGGCATTGAAACGGAACGAAGTCGATGGCTAAGCGTCGCCATGTGTTCATCAGCCATCATCACGCGGATGATGCTCGTGTCACCAGCCTGACCAACATGCTCCGCCGGAACGCTTTGGAGATCCGCAACAGCTCCATCCGCGCCAAGCCTGCTAATGCTGAGAAGCTTCGTAAAGGTCTCATCGCCGAGAGGACGCTCAAGCGTCTCTTGCGCATGAAGATGTCGTGGGCTTCGACGGTCGTGGTCGTCATCGGCAAGAATACCCACAAGCGCCCATGGGTGAACTGGGAGATCGAGATGGCCAATCGTCTGGGCAAGCGCATCGTCGGCGTCTACGAACATGGCGGCACAGAAAATGACATCCCGCCCGCCTTGGACAAGTATGGGGATGCGGTCGTAGCGTGGAATTCCAAGAACATCATCGGTGCCATCGAAGGGCGGTGCGACCCGCAGGAAACGCCGACAGGCGTCGAAAGGGGTACTCGTGTCGGCTCGCGGGGGTGCGCCGCCTGATGACCAGCGTGTACCTGTACGCTGTCAGTTATGACCTGGGCTTCGCGCCGAACCCGTTCGGGGGAATCTGCAGTCTCGCTTGCTGCAAGCCGGCGATCCGTGCGGGCGCGAAGGATGGAGACTGGATCGTCGGTCTGACGGGCACGAAACTGCGCCCTGCGTTGCGTTGCGTATTCGCCATGCAGGTCACGCGGTCAATAACCTTCGACGAGTATTGGGCCGACGCTGAGTTCGAAACCCGAAAATCCAGGCGGAACGGGTCCGCCAAGAAACAGGTCGGCGACAACATCTATCATCGGGACCAGCCGGCAGCTCCGTGGGTGCAAGAGGATTCTGTTCACAGCCTTGAAGATGGATCCCAATGCCCGCTGAACACGGCGCATGACACTCGGGTCAACCGGGTGCTGCTGTCCGAGCGATTCATCTATTTCGGAGCCGCAGCCCCGGCGGTGCCGGCCGATATCCTAGCCAATCTGAATTATGCGCGAAATCCGCGTGACATGCGCAAGTACGCTCTGGCGGAAGCGGAGAGCTTGATTGACTGGCTCAAGCCTCAGGTCGACGCCCACGACAACATCCCGCTTGATGACCCAATCAATTTTGATTCGTCGTCAAAACGCTTCTCGGCGACGCGTCAGCGCATGGTTTAGACCCGCCAATCCGGCTGCGTATCCGGTTGGCGGGCTAGGCAAGCGCGGCGCGCCAGCGGGTCAACAGGTCGCAGACCGCGAACCCCATTGGCTCGCTCCGATCGTCGTTGGCGATGTCTCGAAGATCAGGCCTGAGCGGCGCTGGTATCCGATCACCTAGCGCCGCAATCCGCGCGATCCCGTCATCATACCCCGACTGCTGCGCCCCACGCGGGACACGGGCAGCAAGCTCCATCAGGTTGAGCGCGATGGCACAGTCCCGCGTCGCACCGCCGTAAGCTCCGAGCAGAACCAGCGGCTTTTCCGCCTCCAAAGTCATTATCGCCTCTTCAATGACGCCTGGCATTCGACCTTCGAAATGGTCTTGCGCCAGCCCGACCACGCCCATCTTCCCGCCCATCGCCAACCGGGCATCCGCTTCCGCCGCGATCGCCTGCCGGACTGCGGTGTAGGCCTCGGTGTCAGACCGCCCAGCCTGGCTCCTCAGCCAGCCGCCCCATTCCGCCTCATTGGATATGGTCTGCCGGACCTCTCCGACCGCGCCGACGATCAACTGATCACCTGATGACCGCACAGACGTCAGCTTGCCTGCGATCGAAAGCCGGACGCTCGCTACGCTGCGAGCGAGTTTCAGTGCTGCGATAAGGTCGCCGAACCGGGTCCGCCGGGCGATCGGCTCAGCGATGACGTACAGGAAGGGCGCTGTCTCCCGGCTTCCGGCATAGGCGCCCGCGAGATGCCTGAATATCTTGAAGGTGAAGTGCTCGGGCTGCAGGTCGCCGGCATAGAGGATCTCGCCCCCTTCGCGGATGATCGCGGTGCAGACCGCTAGGAGCGCCCGTTCGACCTCCCGCTCAGGGAAGCCCAGACGCGCACGGTCGGGCGCATCGCTGATCGACAGGGCGACCTTCCATCCGGTCAGTTTCATGCCCGATACTCGCCCAAGGTTTTCAGTTCGCTGTCACTTCGCATCGCGGCCATCGCCCGAACTACGAGCCGGGCCTCGATGTCTCCCAGCGGGGGATCAGGATACAGGATCACTCTTGGGCATACTTCGGCGTCGATCACATCAAAAAGCTCAGGCGGACGCGGCATCACCAAGACCTCCGATGCGGCCGCCGCAACCTTCGCAGCCTGAGCGAGGAAGACGTCGCAGCGCAAACCTTCGGACATGGCTTCTACTAGCAGGGGGTCGATCCACGATCCGACCGGCCCGCCAGCGTCAAGACGAACCCGGGGGAGATTCGCGCCGTACGGGAAGGTTCGACTGACCCGCACCCCCCCGATATCTGCCAAGACGATGGGCCGCCTGTGCCGCTTGGCGGTCGTCAGCTCAAACACGCACCAGGGCCGGGAATCGTAAACGTCCGAAACGATGGCGATCAGAGTTCCCCGGCTGATTTCGGCGTCAAAGCGGGCTTTAAAATCCTCGCCCGGATTCAGCTCCATGGCGTCGTAGAAGGTGTGAAGCGGCACGTCGTGGCCCGGTGACTGAACATAGTCCACGATTTCCCTGGCCGCGGTGTCCCCGTCCGCTTTGGCGTGGCTTACGAACAGCGGCTCGTCGCGATCATCGGCGCTGAGCTTCCGCAGGTGCCGGCGGATCTGGACCAGGATATGGAGTAAGAGACGCTTGTCCCGCGCGATCTCATTCAGCCCAGTCCAGCCCTTTCTGTAGACATACTGGGTGTTCCGCCCGCTGTCTGAAGCGGGGATCGCGCTGCCGCTATAGTCACAGAACGGAATGTAGACGTCAGCGTTGCCGCGCGCCTCCATGGCCGCACGTGTCGACTGCAAGAACTGGTCCCACTCCGACGCCTGTTCATCCATGAAGTCGTCATGCAGGAGCACTACGGCGTTGTGATCCGCGCGCGATAGGTCGACGGGCCTCGGCAAGGGCAAGCCCGGACGCCATGGCGCGCTCGCGAAGCGCACAGGCACCCGATAAGCCACGCCGTCCCGTTCCATTCCGATCCCGTCGAAATGTCGGGAGATCATTTCAGCGACGCGCGCGCCTTCCGACGAGCCGTCAGGCCAGACAACATGTATGCGAAGATGATCGATCATGGGCTACCCGCCGGTGGAGGTGATGATCGCCCATCGATATCGGGTGGGCTCAACTTCTGGCTTACTTTACGGCTGCATAGAATCAAACCTCTGGTAGAGATTGCGTGGGGCAGACGGGGCAATCTCGATGAAGTCGGAGCGGTACCGCAACATCAGCTACGCGACCGTAGGTGGTTTCGAGGCGGTACTGACAGACGGCAAGACCGTTTCGGTCCGCGGAGAAGCCACGCGGGAAGTGCTGGGGCGAGGCACGCTCATCGAACACCCGCAGGAACGGTTTCCGTTTCTACCGGGGCGACTGGGTGATCCGTTCGCCTTGGTAGCCGAGTGTCTCTGGGTCCTTGCGGGGCGAAACGACCTCGACTGGCTGATCCATTACCTTCCTCGCGCCGCCCAGTTCTCCGACGACGGCATGGTGTGGCGTGCGGGATATGGACCGCGGCTCAGGGATTGGCAGGGGGTCGACCAGCTGGCCGAAGTCTTTCGGCTTCTAAGCACCGACCACGCTACCCGACGCGCAGTCATGAGCCTGTTCGATCCCGGGTCCGACTTCGGTACCTCCCAGGATATCCCATGCAACAACTGGCTGAGCTGGTTGATCAGAGACGGCCGTCTCCTGCTCAATGTCGCCGTACGCAGCAACGACGCGATGTGGGGGTTCTCGGGCATCAATGCGTTCGAGTGGAGCGTCCTCCAGGAACTGTTGGCGAACTGGCTAGGCGTTGAACCCGGCCCGACCTATTTCCTGGCCTCCTCGTTCCACATTTACGAACGTGACCGGCATCTCGAACGCGCGGCCGCAGTCGTGGACGCGTTTCCCGGCGTGACGCCGTACGACTTCAACGTCGCGACACCGCGGCTGGGTGTCGCCCACGACCGTATGGATGCCGCCCTTGCAGAATGGTTCGCGGCCGAAGCGCGCGTTCGCCAAGACCCCGACATCTGGCCGATCGACAGTGCGCCGTCGGATCCATTCCTCCTCGCCTCGCTTCGGATAGTTCGCCTCAAATGGGGAGCCGAAATCTGGACGGAAGACAGGCTGAAGAACGAACTTCATGCGTGCCCGGACGACGATTTTACCGCGGCGACTTATGAACGCCTGGCGCGGCGTCTGCCGAGCTTGCTGGACGACATCCCACAGCCCTGCGCGCGCGCTTACTTCGCTCGGGCGACGCACCGGCCCTCCCTCACTAATGGTCTAATTCAGGCTATGGATTGTTTACATCGAGAGAAAAACGCGGGTTACGGCGCGGCTTGGAAGCGGCGCGGCGAGCGTATCAGCATTCTCCCCAACATTGCGCGCAAGGTCGATCGGCTCGGACACTTCCGCAGCTCTGGAGTGGATCTCGCCGGTGAGACGCTCTTCGACACGGCAATCGACCTGGTGGTGTACGCGCTCAAATATGAGCTGTTTCTAGCGGAACAGGTTCCGTCGCTGGCTGAGCGCATCGGCCTGCAAGGTGCGGCGAGGGCCTATAGTGATCTCGACGACGATTTCACCGTGGCGCTCCGCCATGCGGGGGTGACGCCTTCGCCCGACCACGAGGTCGACCGAGAGTTGGCAGCGGCGGTCGACAGCTTCGAAGACCTATGGCCCAAAGTCGAAGCGGAAGCGGACCTCGAGGCGCGCATCGCCGCGGCAGGGCGGTTGCGCGTTCATGCGGCGCGGCTGGTCGGGGCGATCGCGCAGTCTCAGCCTCAAGTCCTTTCGGCGTTCATTCGTCAATGGAGTACGCGAGATGAAACCCCCACCGCCGCGTAGCATTGATATGAGCCCCGACGACTTGTCGACGCTGCTCGAAACTCTCAAGCAGGAGCTGTCAGCTCGCCCCGAGACCGACACTCTCGGCATCCTGGGCGTCGGCCCCGCCGCCTATGATATCGAGGCCTGGCTGAACGCTGGGGGATTGGGCGCCCGTTTGACAGGGGTCTACGACACGCCTCACGAAGCCGGGCTCCGCTGCCGACCGATGGAGGCGCTGGTGCGCGATCGCCCCGAGGTCCTGATCGTAGCTTCGGACAAGCGCAAGGAGGCGCTGATCGAGGCGGCTTTACCCTACATCGAGGCGAGCGTTCGGCTGCTCATTGGAGGGTTCGATCACTTCCGATACCGTGATCCGACTTTTGAGCAAGAAACCGCCAACGCGCTCGTGCCCTCCTTCGCGAACGGATATCCGAACTGCCTAATCCATCTATGGCAGGTCCTTCAGAACGCCGCGCGCTTGGGCCTCGACGGGACGATCGTGGAGTTCGGAATGTTCCGGGGTGGGACAACCATGCTGCTCTCTCGTTTCGCCGAGCGCCTGGGCAAGGACTGGCCGGTCGTCGGGTTTGACACCTTCGACGGCTTTCCCTCGCCCCGCAGTCCTCTGGACATGTATTCCCACCCAGACTGCGTCTTTCTGGACGAAGCCGCAGCGCGCCGGTATCTCGCGGGACGAAACGTCGAGATCATCTCCGGCGATATCGTCAAAACTGCATCCCGATTGGCGGACCGGGATATCGTGCTGGCGTTCATCGATACCGACAACTATACTTCGGCGACCGCAGCGCTCGATGCCGTTCAAAATCAGATCGTCCCTGGCGGCGCCATAGTGTTTGACCACTTCACCGGTGTGGACCGTTTTCTGTACACCTTGGGCGAACGCGTGGCCGCCAAGCGCCTTCTCGGCGACCCCCGATTCTTCAACCTGCACGGCACCGGCGTATTTCTTCGGCAGTCCTCGTGATGATAGTCATCAAGACACGCAAGAAGCCGAAGCCTCGGCGCGGCGTTTACGAGCTGTATTGGCGGTTCGCCTCTAGACGGCAGGCTGCGTTCGAACGTCGTCTCGCGGGCAAATGCGCGCCTTGGTCCGACGATCCCATCCTGCAGGAGTTTAAATTCTGCAACGTGTACCGTGCGGCTGATCGAGTCTCGCAGTATATGATCCGGAACGTCTGCTACGCCGAGGACGCCGGCAGTCCCGCTGACCGCGCCTTTCAGATCGTCGCCTTTAGGACCTTCAGCAAGATCCGTACTTGGGAGAAATTGACAACGCTTTTGGACGGGCCACCGCGTATCCAAGACTTGGCGGACGGCAGATTTGTTGCCGCGCTCAATCAGATCAAGCGCGAGGACGGTGGCCTGTACACAGGAGCCTTCATTTTGTGCGCGAACAAGGCGTTTGGGCACGACGAGAAACATCACAACCATGCCGCCCTGTTTGAGAAGATGTTCGTGCAGGACGCCGTCGCGGATCGGCTGATCGGCGCGAACGCCTTCGAGAGCATCGTCCGAACGCTTGAGGGCTACCCTCTCATGGGTCCGTTTATGGCCTATCAGACAGCAGTTGATCTCAACTATTCCGAACTCACGGATTTCAGTGAGAATGACTATACGCAGGCCGGGCCGGGAGCTGTGCGCGGCCTAGCCAAAGTATTCGAGGACTTAGGCGATTACACGCCCTCCGAAGCGATCAAATTGATGGTCGACCAGCAGGAGGCTGAGTTCGAGCGGCTAGATCTGCCATTTCTTGGCCTGTTCGGGCGGCCATTGCATGCAATCGACTGTCAGGGTCTCTTCTGCGAGACCGATAAATACTGCAGAGAGGCCGCGCCCGAGCTTGCAAGCAATCGGTCGCGGATAAAGGCTCGCTACCGTCCCTCATCGACATCGCTTGAACTCTTCTTTCCACCGAAGTGGCGGCTCGCGCCGCCTGTACGAACCATGCCTGCAGGCTCCCTGCAGGCCCAGCCGGACTTGTTCGCCAGCGCCTAGCTAGCGAGCAGCCCACAGTTTGGGGCAGTCACCCTGACCAAAAGCGGCTGTTCTGGAGGGCCGCTTTGAGTCAGAAGCGGACCTCCGTCTTCGCTTCTAGCGTTTATCCACAACCTATCTACGTCTAGTGTTTCGTGCCCATCGCGCCTCTGCAGCCGCCCTGAGCGCGTTGAGGTTTGCAACACAAGCGCTGTCGCCGAGCGCAACGGCCGCTTCTCTCAAACTGCATTATTTTCGGTGTTAATTCAGCCATTTATGGCTGCAACAGTTTCCGAACATGTGCAGTCTGTGAAATGGGAATGACCCGAAGGCTCCCCCTCCAATCCGATCCTGGCCGGATCGTCCCACGCGGACGACGGGATGGATGAAGCCGAAAACGTGCTTCGCGCGTAGCGGCTCCGTTCGCAAGGCCATCCAGACGAGCTTGCAACCCGGCCCGTCGAGACGCTCAATAGCTCCAGCGGAGGCCCAGGCGTAGGGTGCGCGGCGGGCTGTAGCCCTCGACACCCGTTCCCGTCTCGGACACCTCGACCGCTTCGTCGAACAGGTTGTCGGCGGCGACCCAGATCATGGCGGCGGGCGTCAGCCTCCATTCGGCGCGCGCGTCCACCACGACAGCAGCGTCCAGAACGCGGCTGTTCAGATCGTCTTCGAACCGTTTGCTCTCATAACGAGCCTGGGCGGCCAGGGTCAGGCGGTCACCGGCGCGCCAGTCCAGGCCGGCTGTGGCGCTCCAGATCGGCGCCTGGGCCGGACGCAGGCCCGTCAGCTGCGGCGCCGCCGAGCCGCCGTCCATGCGGGCGTCGGTGACGGAAACGGCGCCGTCCAAGCTCAGACCGCCGGGCAGGCTGCGGCGCGCCGTCAGCTCGATCCCTGTCGCTTCGATGGTCCCGGCGTTCTGACGTTGGCGCAGCACGCCGCCGGCCGGAACAAAGCCCGCGCGTGGAAAGGTTCCCGGCCCTTCGCCGATGGTCACGTTGACGATAGCGTCCTCGATCCGGTTCCAGAACAGGGTCGCGCCGAAAGCCGCGATCGGCCCCTCATAGGCCAGGCCCGCCTCCGCACCCTGAAGGGTCTCGGGAACCAGGGCGGCGTTGGCCTCGGTCAGGTCGTTGTCGACCCGGAACGGGCGGTGCAGCTCGTTCAGGGTGGCGGGCCGAAATCCGGAATAGGCGGCCGCCCGCCCCGCCCAGCCGCCGCCGAGGAAACGCCGCGCCGCCAGACGTGCGCTGATCACCTCGCCTGAGCGGTCGGGGTCAGTCTCGTCCAGGGTCGCCGCTTCGACGGCCCGATCACGCTCCAGACGGCGGCCGTTCTTGTTCTTCCAGCCGTCCAGACGCAGGCCCCCGGCCACCAGCCACAGATCGTTGCGCCACGACGCCTCGGCATACAGACCCGCCACCGAGGTCTGGCCGCCCGCCACGCGGTCGCGGGTGAAGGCGCCGTCCATGAAGCGGAAGCGTTCGCGGGTCTCGCCTTCGTTGAAGCGGGCGTCGGCGCCCAACTCCCATTCCAGCCGTCCGCCCGCCACGTTGCGCGAGGCGCGGCGCAGCGCGGCGTTGACGCCCCAGCCGGTTGCGGGCGTCTCATACTGATCATTAGCGGGCGTGGTCGCGTTGCGGTCCGCCGCAACCGCGACGGAGGTGTTGGCGAAGTCGCTCGCGCGTCGCCAGGCCTGCAATCGCCAGCCATAGTCGCCGTCCTGCGGCCGCTTCGCCGCCGTGGCCGACAGCAGGTGGCCGCTGGCGCTGGACCGCGCGCCCATGAGGCCCGAGCCGCGCTCTTCGTCATAGGCCGAGGCGCGCAGCGACAGACGGGCCTCGCCCAGCGGCGCGTCCAGCCGCAGCGCCGCCGCCTTGCTCGTCAGATCCAGCGGCGTGTCCGCCGCCCCGGCCGCCGCGCCGCGCACGGGCGTATAGCCGTCGCTGGTCTCATAAAGGGCCGAGCCCGTCAGGCGCAGAGGGCCGGCGTCGAGCCCGCCCGCCCCGGCCAGGCGCGCCCCGCCCCTTTCGGCGATCGAGGCGTCCACCCCGCCGCCGCGTTCCCGTTCGCGCAGCTGGATCACCCCGGTCAGCGCGCCCGCGCCATAGGGACCGGCCCCGGCGCCGCGCACGATATCGAGGCTTTCCAGAGCCTCGGTCGGCAGTTGCGACCACAGGACCCAGCCGCCGAATGGATCATTCAGCGGCACGCCGTCCAGAGTCACCAGGGTGCGCCCCGCCCCTGACGGCGCGATGGCGCGAAGGGAGATCCCCTGCGTCGTCGGATTGGCGGACAGGCTGGTGGTGCGCCGGAACAGGGAGACCGCAGGCACGCTGGCCAGAGCCTCGTCCAGCCGCGTCGACCGATCGAGCGCAAGCCCATCCAGCCGCACGATCGAAAAGGCCGCCTCCCCCGCCGCCGGCGGCAGACGCGCCGCTGTGACCGCGACTTCGTCCACGGAAACCGGCTGAGACTCGAGCACTCTACTTCTCCTGAGACGCTACCTGGGGGGCAAGGCCTTAGCGAGATACGCGATGACGGCGTCGATGTCGTCCGCCGATGCCGGCGTGCCCTTGGCTTCCATCCGAGCCACGATGGATGCCCACTCGGCCTCTGTATGTCCCGCCGCCGTCACAAGGATGAGGGCGCCGCCCGATGACCTCGTTCACATAACCACGCGCGACCCTGTCCTGACCGTCTTTGAAAAGCACCGGGATGCCTTGCCCCGCTAGCACACAGCGGCGCCCGGACGGGCCCGCCGGTTCCGTCTGAGCGGGATCCCTGTCGCCAAGGCCGGATGCTTCAGCCCGCGTTGATGATCACCTTCAGCGCCTTGGTCTCGGCCGCGCGGCCGAACGCGTCATAAGCTTCCAGGATTTGGTCGAGCGCGAATCGGTGCGTGATCAGGCGGGTCGGGTCGATCTTTCCGGACTGCACCGTCTTCATGAGCATCGGCGTCGTCGAGGTGTCGACCAGCCTGGTGGTGATGGCGATATTGCGCGACCATAGGGTTTCCAGGTGCAGCTGGGCCGGCTTGCCGTGGACGCCGATGTTCGCGATGACGCCGCCGGGAGCCACCAGGGACTCGCACAGTTCAAAGGTGGCCGGGACGCCCACCGCTTCAATGGCGGTATCGACGCCGCGCCCTCCGGTGAGCTTCAAAACATGGTCGGCGGCATCGACGGCGCTGCTGTTGATCGTCTGCGTAGCGCCGAAGCGACGCGCAACGTCCAGACGGTTGTCATCGAGATCGATCATGATGATCTCGGCGGGAGAGTAGAGTTGGGCGGTCAGCAGAGCGGCCAGCCCGATCGGCCCCGCCCCGACAATGGCGACGCTCGCGCCCGGCGCGACCTTGCCGTTTAGAACCCCGCATTCGAAGCCCGTCGGCAGAATGTCGCTGAGCATGGCCATCGCCTCCTCGTCCGCCCCGTCAGGCAGAGGATAGAGACTCGTCTCCGCGTGAGGGATTCGAACGTATTCGGCCTGGGTCCCATCAATGGCGTTTCCCAGGATCCAACCGCCCGTCGAGCAATGGGAATACATGCCCCGGCGGCAGTATTCGCATTTTCCGCAGGACGAGATGCAGGAGATCAGAACCCGGTCCCCCGGCTTGAAAGTCGTGATGGCTGCGCCGACCGTTTCGATGACCCCCACGCCTTCATGGCCCAGAATCCGCCCCGGCGCGCAGGTGGGAACATCCCCTTTCAGAATATGCAGATCGGTGCCGCAAATCGTGGTTTTGACCATCTTGACGACGGCGTCGTCAGGAGCCTGGATTACGGGGATTGGACGGTCCTCGAGCGCCTTCTGGCCGGGCCCTTTGTAGACAAGCGCCTTCATAGCGGCTTCCTCCGGCATGATATCGAAAAGCCGCATCACCAGGCGGCTTGGCCCCATCATCACGCCTTGGCGCCAGTCCTCACTTGATCGACGTCAAGTTTTGCGATCCGCAGGGCCGAATTCGAACGCAGGCGGCAGTCCGCCAATCCAGACTGGCCAACAGAGAAATCATCTGCCCGGCGGAATGAGCACCCCTGCCCCGACAAAGGCGCCGCGGCGCAGGTCGTCAAGCGCCTGATTAGCGCGGGACAGCGGATAGGTCGTGACCGTGGGGCGCACGCCGGCCCGCGCAGCGCGGGCAAGATAGTCTCTGCCGTCCTGGCGGGTCAGGTTGGCGACCGAGACGAGCCGTCGCTCTTCCCACAGCAAGGCATAGGGAAACGAAGGTATATCGCTCATGCAGATGCCTCCGCAGACAACGACGCCGCCCTTGCGCACCGCCTTGAGCGCGAGCGGAATCAAGTCTCCGACCGGCGCGAAGAGAACGGCTGCGTCGAGGGCGACAGGCGCCGTTTCATCAGAGCCGCCCGCCCAGCTGCAGCCAAGCGTGAGCGCAAGCTCCTGGCCGGCAGCGTCGGCGGGCCGCGTGAAGGCGTAGACGGACTGTCCCTCGAAAATCGCCAGTTGCGCCAGAAGATGGGCCGCCGCGCCAAAGCCGTAGAGCCCCAGATGACGCACCGGCCTGTGCTCGCAGGCCTTGCGCCAGGCTCGAAACCCGATCAGGCCGGCGCACAACAGGGGCGCCGCCTCGACATCGCCCAGGACTGATGGGATCGGCAGGCAGTAATCCGCGCGTGCGATCATCTGGTCGGCGTAGCCGCCGTCGCGGGTCCAGCCGTTGAAGGCGGGATGATCGCACAGGTTCTCCTCTCCATCCCGGCAGTATCGGCACAAACCGCAAGTCTGGGCGAGCCAGGGAGCGCCGACCCGGTCCCCGATCTTGAGCCCCTGCGCCTGCGGGCCGACAGCCTCCACAATCCCGACGACTTCGTGACCGGGAACAAGCGGGCGTCTCAGGGAAGGAAGGTCGCCGTCCACGACATGAAGATCTGTCCGACACACGCCGCAGGCCCGGACCTGCAATCGGACCTCGCCCGGCCCCGGTTCGGGATCCGGTCGGGCGACCTCGACGAGCCGCATGCCGGGCGCAGACAGAGACATGGCGATCATCGTCTCATGAGACTCCGTTTCCCCATCCTCGCCTTGACCATCGTCAAGGCGGCGGCTCGCGGCCGGCCTCAGACTGGACAATCCGCGAGGTCGCTCGTTTTCTCGCTCGGCCCATGGGAGGCGAAACCTTGAACGCAGGCCGCCATCGGTTTCGGGTGCGCGCCCTGATCCTGGACGTCGACGGCGTATTGCTGGATTCTCCTCATGAGCAAGCTTGGCGCGACGCTCTGACGGGGCTTGCCGATCCTTCGCGGTTCACCTCTCGGATCTACCGGGAAGAGGTCGCCGGAAAGCCTCGGTTGCAGGGTGCTGTTTCCGCTCTGAAAGCCCTAGGCGTCGGGAACGCCGAAGGCGAGGCTGACGCCTATGCAATCCGCAAACAGGCCCGACTGGAGGCCCTAATCCGAAGCGGCGGCGTTCGGCCCTTTCTGGATGGGCTGCGTTTTGTCGAGCGCGCCGCTGCGGCCGGCCTGCCGATGGCGGTCGCCTCCGCATCCCGCAACGCCGACGCCATGCTGAGACGCTGCAAGCGCTCGGACGGCGGGTCCTTGCTAGAATGCTTCAGCGTCAATCTGAACGGCTGTGACAACGGTCCCGGAAAGCCAGATCCCTGGATCGTCCTGCGCGCCGCCGCTGAACTCAGGATCCCGCCGCGGGCCTGCCTGGTCGTAGAAGACGCGCCGACGGGCGTGAGGGCGGCGCGCGCTGCGAGCGCCCTAGCGCTGGGCGTGGCACGATCGGGCGACGCCGGCCCCCTCCGCGCAGCCGGCGCCTGTCGCGTCGTGTCCAGTCTAGACGAGGTCGATATCGAAGGCCTGACGAGCGGCCTCTGGATGGACGCTTGCGCATGAGCCGCGTCTGGGTCCCCGAAGTCGTTTTCACCCCAACCGACGATCCGACGTGGCGGCTGTCGCAGGTGGGCTACGACCCTCTGCGTAAAAGCAGCCAAGCCTCGCGTTTCGCGGTCAGCAACGGCTTTCTCGGAATCAGGGGCGAGCGATCCTTCACACGGGGCCGCCGGGGGGCCTTCCCGAACGCCGCCTATGTGGCGGGCCTTTTCGACCGCACTGGCGAAGCTGGCGGCGTCCCTGTGCTGTTGCCCATCGCGGACTGGCTGCAGGTGCATCTCCAGATCGACGGCGTCGGCTTCGTGGAGGACCCGGCTGACGCGCCATCCCACAGGATGGAGCTGGATATGCGCCGCGGGATGGTCCTCAGCGATTGCATCCACGTCGTCGGCGGCTTGCGCGCCCGCACCCGCACGCTTCGTCTCGTGTCGCTCAGGGATCGTGCCATAGGACTTCAGCTGATCCGGATGGACATGCTGGACGGCGCGCAGGAAGTCTTCCTGGAAGCGTCGCTCGACGGGGCGCATCACGGCCTGGTTCACCGCGTCACTGAGCCGGGCCTGACGCTGTGGCGAACGCGACGGTCGGGCATCGAAATCGCCATCACAACGGCCCCGACTCTGAAGATCGATGGATGGACGTCAGCGCCGAGAACGATTGGCCCCTTGCGCTCCGTCTGGGCGTGGAAGACCCAGCCCGGTCAGGTGGTGGAGTTCCAGCGCATAGTCAGTGTCGCCCGCGCCGGCGATGACGCCGCCGCCGCCGCGCATTCAGCGCTTAGCCGTGCCGTCCGGCGCGGCCCGGCAGGCCTGGTCGCGGATCATGAGACGGCCTGGTCAGAGCGCTGGGCCTGCAGCGCCATTGAGATCGACGGCGACCCCGCAGCCCAGCGCGCCCTGCGCTTCGCCGCATACCATCTCAACAGCGCCGCCAATCCAAGCGACGCCCATGTCTCCATTGGCGCTCGGGGGCTCACAGGGAGCGACTATGGGGGGCATGTCTTCTGGGATACGGAAATCTTTCTGCTGCCCTTCTACTGCGCCGTCTGGCCCGAAGCGGCGCGTGCTCTGCTGATGTATCGCTTCCACACTCTAGAGGCCGCCCGGCGGAAGGCGGCGCGTCTGGGCTGGCGCGGCGCCCTGTACGCATGGGAGTCGGCCGACACCGGAGATGAGGCCGCCCCCCCCTTCTCCATCGCGCCGGATCGCCAGGTTCTCGGCATCCTGACCGGAACGCGGGAGCAGCACATCAGCGCGGATGTGGCCTACGGCGTTTGGCGGTATTGGATCGCCACCGGGGATGAGGGATTTTTACGCGAAGCGGGCGCTGAAATTTTGCTGGAGACCGCTCGGTTCTGGGTCAGCCGCGCCGTTCCAGAGCCGGACGGTCGCCGCCAGATCCGCAATGTGATCGGACCAGACGAATATCACGAGGGGATCGACGACAACGCCTTCACCAATCTTATGGCGCGCTGGAACATCTATCGCGGGATCGAAGCAGCTTCCCTTCTTCAGAGTCGGTGGCCCCGGCGTTGGACAGAACTCTCCGACCAACTGGGATTGGAGGCGGGCGAAATCGACCAGTGGCGCATCGCGGCCGAGACGATAGAGACAGGCTTCGACCCGGGCGCCGGCCTCTATGAGCAGTTCGCGGGTTTCTTCGACCTGGAGCCGATCGATCTGTCTCGATATGCGGGGCGCAGCGTGCCGATGGACATTGTCCTGGGACGAGAGCGGACGCGACGAAGCCAGGTGATCAAGCAGGCGGACGTACTCGCTCTGCTGGCTCTTTTGCCCGACGCCTTCGTCGAAGACGCGGGCAAACGAAACTTCTCCTACTACGAGCCCCGCTGCGGCCACGGCAGTTCCTTGAGCACCGCCCTACACGGGTTGGTCGCCGCCCGCCTGGGCGAGACCGACAAGGCCCTGGACTATTTTCATCGAACGGCGGCCATCGACCTGGCCGACGCAGCAGCAGCCATCGGCGGCGGCGTTCACATCGGCGCTCTGGGGGGCCTCTGGATGACCGCTATCCACGGTTTTGCGGGCGTCGCCTATGGGGAGGAAGCGATCAGCTTCGCCCCTCGCCTTCCGCCTGGATGGACCCGGATGGCCTTCAGGCTCCAATGGCGGGGCCGCCAGGTCCGGTGCGAGATTGAGCAGACAAATCGTCTGACGCTCGTCCTTGAGCGCGGAGCGTCGATGACCGCCCGTGTCGAGGAGAGGGATCTGGCGCTGGATACCGGCTGTCCGCTCGAGGTTCCTCTCGACGGCCTCTCTGCAGTGAAGAGCGTCAACTGAGGGACAGCCCATGAGCAATCACGCGCCCTTGGGGCGCTCTTTATATTCAAGCCAGTCACTCCGAACCATGCCCCTACCGGCGCGCGACGGCCTGGCGCTTTGGGAGACCCGACATGTCCGACCCATGGGATCTGGCGACAGCAGCGCATCGATGGTTCAATCTTGCGCCGGACAAGCTCACTGAACGTCAACGCCGTGTGCTGAAACGCACCAAGGCGCGCCGAACGATCGCCCTCGATACGAACGCCGATTTCACACAGGCGCTGACTTTTGGGCAGAGACTGGCTGATCGCGTGGCGTCAATCGGCGGCTCATGGGGCTTTATTATTGGTTTTGGTCTGGTTCTGGCGGCTTGGGTCGGCCTTAACAGCTTGCTGGCGGCCAGGGCGTTTGATCCCTACCCCTTTATCTTTCTCAATCTTCTGCTCTCGATGTTGGCCGCAATCCAGGCCCCGATCATTATGATGAGTCAGAACCGCCAGGCCCTGAAGGACCGCCTGGACGCGGCGCACGACTATGAGGTCAACCTCAAGGCCGAGATCGAGATCATCGCGCTTCACGACAAATTGGATCAGATGCGCAGCCAGGACATGGAGCAACTGATCCGCCGCCAAGAGGATCAGATAGCGCTTCTAACCCGTCTGCTGGACGCTGCCTCGCGCCCGCCCGCCGGGTAGAGGACTTCTAAGCGGGATCGGTTCAGTCCGGCTATGACCGGCTTGCGACTGGTCGCGGCACGCAGGGGGCGCGGGGATTTACGCTTCGCCTGTCGTCGCAGACGGAATTTGACCGTCGTCAAGGCCGAGGTACCGCCCAGCCGCCCATATGCTGCGTTCGGAGCGGCAAACATGACGATCAAGACCTTACTGGTCAGCGCGAGCAATGATGTTGGACGAGACGCTCGCTTTGATCTTGCTTGCGATCTGGCCAAGGCCTTACACGCTCGTCTGATCGGCGTGGGCGCCTGTGCGTTGGAGGCGGTTCCAACCGATCCCTTCTGGGCGGGCGCCATGACGGGAGAACTGCTCGGCCTCTATCGCGACATGGCCGCCCAGGAGGTCAGCGAAGGCCGGTCGAGTTTCGAAATGGTCGCCGCAGCTCGGGCGGCCGAGACCGGCTGGATCGGCATGATCGAACATCCCGCTACGGTGCTGAACGCAGCCGCTCGCGCCGCAGACCTCATCCTCGTCGCCGGTCCCAACGACACGACTCCGTTTCGCGGCCCCGACCCGGTCGAAGTGATCACCGGCGCGGGACGGCCTGTTCTGGTCGTTCCGGCCGCGCCGCTCGCCTCCCCGCTCGGTCGGCCCGCCGTCATTGCGTGGAAGGACAGTCGCGAAAGCCGCCTTGCCGCCGCTGCGGCCCTGCCCCTGCTGAAAAAGGCCAGGGACGCCCACGTGCTCGCCGTCTGTCCCGAGGATCAAGCGGACATCGCCAACATCCAGCTCGCCGATGTCGCAGCCTGGCTGGGCCGGCACGGCGTGAAGGCTTCGTCTGAGGTGCTCGTACGCAATGAGACCAAGACGGCCCGTCGTCTGCTGGATCGCGCCGCTGCATTAAACGCAGGTTTGATTGTAGCGGGGGCCTATGGGCACCTGCGGCTGACGGAATGGGTTCTGGGCGGTGTTACGCGATCGCTCTTGGCCGACAGCGAGCTCTGTCTGCTCATGGCGCGGTAGACGGTCGCCGACGACCACTAGCCCGGCCTTCCGGGCGGGGGCTGGCCGCGCCCCGATCTGGTTTGCCTTCACTAGGCTTTCGGAGTCTGGTGCAAAGGCGATCGGGAGAACAGCGATGCCCCACAGTGAAACCCACAGGGTCGAACGCATCGGCTGGCTAAGAGCGGCGGTGCTCGGCGCCAACGACGGCCTCGTCTCGACTGCAAGCTTGATCGTGGGGGTCGCCGCAGCGGCCTCCGGCCACGGCGCGGTCCTGGTCGCCGGCGTCGCAGGCCTAGCCGCCGGCGCGATGTCGATGGCCGCCGGCGAAGATGTTTCCGTCAGCTCCCAGTCCGACACCGAAAAGGCGGATCTTCAGCGCGAGACGTCAGAGCTGGCCGGAGACCCCGAGGCAGAGGTTCGGGAATTGGCCGGAATCTACGCCGCGCGCGGGGTCGCCCCCGACCTGGCCACGGAAGTCGCGAAACAGATGATGGCGCATGACGCGCTCGGCGCCCATGCCCGGGATGAACTCGGCATATCCGAAATCACAACCGCGCGTCCCATTCAGGCGGCGATCACCTCGGCCGTAACCTTTTCCGCCGGAGCCGCCCTCCCCCTTGTCGTAGCCGCCTTCGCGCCCATGAACGGTCTGGGGCTGTGGGTCGCAGGATCGGCCTTGCTCGGACTGGCCTTACTGGGCGCTCTGGGAGCCAAAGCAGGAGGCGCTCCCGTCAACCGATCCGTCGCGCGCGTGGTCTTCTGGGGAGCGCTCGCCATGGCCATCACCGCCGGGGTCGGTCGCCTCTTCGGCGTCGCTGCCTGACCGGACAGCTGCGCTGGTTTCATCGAGCGATCTGACGACCAGCTTTGCAAACACTCCCGTCAAGCCTGCCGCCGCGACGATCATACCCCAGTCCATCCAATGCAGCGGTTTCAGCGCCAGCAATCCCGCCACCACCGGGGTTTGAACAAAAAGGATCAGACTGACGATCGTGCCGCCCACGACGATCCGCGAGGTCAAACTGGCCAGCCGGCTCAACACCGCGGCGACGGCGGCGCTCATAGCGATCAAAGCGCCGAGCGCGACCGCCCTAGCATGGTCGACATCGACACCGCCCCCGAGGGCGTGATCAAATCCGAAAAAGATCACGCCGGCGAGCGCCGCCCCGGAGAGGGCGATGATCAGCCAGGAGCGCGGTCCAAAGAAGCGCGCTTTTCCGCTACGCAGCGTCGGCAGCAATTGACCGGCCTGCGGGGCCTCCTGGAATGCAAGCATCGCAGTTGGATGGATGATCAGTTCCAGCCAGACGATATGGACCGGCAGATAGAGCAGCGGATATCCCGCCAGAGGGATCGCGGCGGCGCTCAGGACCAGCGGAATGTGCACCATGAGAAGGTAGATGAATGACAGCTGCAGATTCCGAAAGAGCTGGCGCCCCTCGCGGATCGCCTCAACGATTGTTCGAAAGTTGTCGTCGAGAAGCACGACGGCGGCGACCTCCCGCGCGCTTTCGGTTCCCCGCTCGCCCATCGCAATTCCGATGTCCGCAATCTGGAGCGCCGGAACGTCGTTGACGCCGTCGCCGGTCACCGCAACGACGTCGCCCAAGCGCTGCAACGTTTGCACGAGCCTGAGTTTCTGGGCCGGCGCGGCCCGAGCCATGACGTCTAAATCAAGCGCCGCTGCAGCGAAGGCGTCCTCATCCTTTCCGTCCAGCTCGTCGGCCTCCACGACGTTCAGCCGCGCGGCGCCCAACCCCGCCTCACGCGCGATGGCCTTCGCTGTTCCGGGATGATCGCCTGTAACCATGACGACGCGAATGCCAGCCTGCCGGCACGCCATCACGGCCTCGCGCACGCCCTCGCGGACCGGGTCTTCCAGGGCGAGCAGACCGCTCGGAGAAAAGCCGTCAACCGGTTCGCTCGCCAAGTCCGGGCGACGGTCGAGCGTCTTGGTTGCGATCGCAATGACCTTATGGCCGCCTTCAGCATAGAGGCCGACCTGCTTGCGCAGGCGATCAACTTGCTCCTCACTCCCGGCGCATAGGTCGAAGACGGTCTCGGGCGCTCCCTTGACCACGGCTATGCAGTCTCCATTCGCGCCCCGCACGATCGCCGTCTCTCTGCGCCGAGCCGCCGTGAAGGGGAAGGTCGCCAACCGTTGAAACCTCTCCCCGGCCGCCGCCGCGATCAGGGCCTCGTCAAGCGGATCGGCGCTGTCTGCGCGCGCTGCCGCAGCCGCGAGAACCCCTAAGGTTTCTGCCGTGAGGTCAGAGGCGGGACAGCTATGAGCCAGCCTCAGCCTCCCCTCCGTCAGCGTCCCTGTCTTGTCGGAACAGATGCAGGTGATCCGCCCCATGTTCTCGATCGCCACGGCACGCCGAACAAGCGCTTTGCGCCGAGCGATCCGGTAGACGCCGACGCCGAGAAAGAAGGTGAAGACGACAGGAAACTCCTCCGGCATGGCGGCGATGGCGAGCGTCGCGGCGCTGAGGAAGGCGTCCAGCAGTCCGTGGCCCTGCAGCAGCCGTATCGCCGCCAACGCCACGCATAGCGCAAGAGAAGCCGCCAGCAGCAAACCCACCAACCGGGCGATGGCGTGTTGCAGAGGCGTGCGGACGTGACCGCCTAGGCGGGCGGATCGAGCGATTTCGCCGTACAGCGTATCAGACCCTGTATTGACGACCCGCGCGCGAGCTTGACCGGTCAGGACCTGCGTGCCGGCGAACCCCCAATGCGCCGCCTCGGCCGAAGAAAGGCCCTGCAGCGGACCCTCCACGGGCCGCTTGCCGACCGGCCACGCTTCGCCAGTCAGGGAAGACTCGTCGACCTGGATTTCTTGGCCCGCCAGAACAAGGACGTCTGCGGGGAAAGGCGCGCCGGCTCCGACTTCGATCAGATCCCCCGGAACGACTTCACGCGCAGGGATCGTAATGGAGACGCCGCTTCTGACAACGCTCGCCTGAGCGGCAAGGCGGCGCGACAGCGAGCGAGTCGAGGCCTGCGTTCGACGATGAAGAAATAGATCCATGCCGATCATCGGCGCCAGGGCGACGGCTAGAACGGCTGCTTCCGTATAATCTCCGAGAACAGAAAAGAGCAGGCTCAACGTCAGGAGGAACCAGAGCATGGGATCGCGCGCGGTGTTCCTGAGCAAGGTCCGCCAGGTAGAAGGCGCCTCCGCTACGATGTCGTTGAAGCCGAACCGGGCCCGACGCGCCGACGCCATCTCGTTGGTGAGACCCACATCGTCACCCCCTAGGTCGGCTAGGCGATCCTTAGGAATGCGGCGCATGGACATGAAGATCGGGTCCGTTCAGGGCAGGTGATAGACTTCCGCAGTCCCACGGCTCGTGCCCGTCCCGACGCCCGCTGCACTAAGGCCATGAACCTGGAACGCACGGGTTTTGCCCTGATAAGTCAGCATGCCGTCGCCCCACAAACCCGAGGCCCGCAGCGACGCTCCCACCGCGGAAGGTGTCGGTGGCGGAAGGCTCCTGTTGAGCTGCGGATGGACTGGCGAAGGCCAGCGCCGAAACGAACGCAAGTGCGACTGCAGCCGTTCATATGATTTCTCCTATTATGCAGGAGTCATGCAGCATTCCGCTCCAAGGTTTTTTGACCAAACTCAATTGCTGACCGGAATGAGCAGACTCCATCAGTGAGCCTCAGCGAAGCCAAGGTTGCTGCTGGGACCCTGGCCGAGGTGGAAGCCTTGAGAGGCGTCACCGGTCGCTATTGGTTGACAGTCCCCTAGGTATGTTCATGGCTCGCTGAAACGTGTTCGCATAACGCCGAATATTTAACTATACTCTCGCTTTCCTCCCAGCGAGTTTCGAGATGACGGCCGGGCTCGACGATCCATACGATGCGGTCCCCGTTCATACCTTGCCGGTCAGGGCGTGGACGCAAACGCTGGATCTCGCCCTCACCTACGGTTCCGGACAGCAGATTTACGCCGAAGGGGACCGAGCCCATTCGGTCTACACGGTCGTGTCCGGCGCGGTGCGCACCGTTCGGCATTCCGCCGATGGCCGTCGTCAGATTGGCGGCTTCTACTACCCTGGCGAGCTCTTCGGATTGGAAGCGGAGGAGGAGCGCCTCTTTGCAGCGGAAGCCATTCGGCCCACGCGGATCAGGTCGATCCGTCGAGAGACGGCCACGCAACGGGTCATTATCGAAACCGCCCTGCAGGAACTGAGCCGCGCCAATCAGCACCTGGCCATGCTGGGGCGTCGCTCTGCCGAGGAGAAAATCGCCAGTTTCCTCCTGGATCTGGCCCTCGCCGGCCCTGCGCATCAGGCGGCCCTGCCCATGAGCCGTCAGGATATGGCGGACTATCTGGGTTTGGCGCTGGAAACCGTCTCACGCGTCCTGGGTCGCTTCCAGGAGGAGGAGATCGTCGTCTTCGCCTCCTGCCGCGAGTTCAGTATCATAAAGCGTTTTCGGCTGCTGCGCCTGGCCTCCGCTTGAACGCGATTACCCTCCGGGCGCCTCCGGATCGGGCAGCGTTCAGTGAGCCAACAGCAGGCTAGGACCATCATCCTTCTGTAGGAAGGTTCGCGTCGCCCCGCCGAAGATGGTCTCGCGCACCCTCGAGCGGCCCCATGCTCCAGCCACAAACAGCGTGGCGCCGCGGCTTTGCGCCAGCGACAGCAGAGCCGCCCCTTCATCGTCGCCTTCAGCCAGCTCTACGTCATCGATACCGACGCCGTAGAGGTCGAGATAGTCCTTCAACCGCCCGATGTGGGGATCGTTGACCTGGAAATCTAGCCCCGTCGGGCACTGCACCACGTGAACCGAGCTGGCCCGCTGCAGCATGGGAAGGCTGGCGCGGATCGCGCGACCGGCTTGAGGACTCCCATCCCAGGCGATGGCGGCGGCGCCTGCGACACCGCCATCGCCCCTCGCTACCAGAACAGGCGCACCCAGGTTCAACAGCACCTCCCCCAGATGGCGACGCATGGGGCTGTCCCCGGATTGATCATGAGCGAGCACCACCAGATCGGCCAATGCCGTCCGTCGCGCCAAGGCCAAGGCTGGTTGAAGTTTCCGCGCGAGGACCGAGATCCGGGAGCCGCCGTCGCCGAAGCCAAAAGCGGCGCCCCTCTTGGCGGCCACCAGGCGCGCGACCGTCTCTATGCGACGTTGCACCTCTCCTTCGGCCGCCAGGAGTTCATCGATAACCGTTTGGGATAGAGTCGCTCCCACGGCCGCGCCCATGGCGATCATATCGGCAGCCGAGTCTGAGTAGACCGGCAGGATCTCGACTTTCGCGTCATGTTCGACGGCCATCTGGGCCCCGAAATTTATCGCTCGTTCGTCCCGCTCCCTGCCCGACGCCAGCACTACGATCAGCTTCAGTCCCATCAGCTCCTCCTGTCCTTTCACAGGGATCAACGACCGCCGTGAGCGATCCGCCTGGCTGTCGCGGCCACCGCTTGAGCGTGCCGTTCTACGACGTCCTCCCTCAGGCCAGACGTCACACCGCCGATGTTGTGGTGGCCGATGAGCTCCAGCCCGGTAACGGCCGCCAAATGATCGTCGAAATGCTTGCGCATGGCGTCCCACGCGCCGCTGCTTTCCACCCAATGCTGAGGGGCGCCTGAACTGGTGAAGCTGACCAGTCGGCGACCTGAAAGGAGGGGCTCATTGCCGCGGAGTCCGAACCTCGAATAGCCGAACCCCATGCCGAACACGCGCTCGACGTAGCCCTTGAGCATGGCCGGCGGCGCATTGAACCAAAGCGGATAGAACAGGGCGAAGATGTCAGCGTCGCCGATGGCTGCGCGTTCGGCCATCACGTCCGGACGCGCCCGAGCGCCCTCGTCGCCAGGCAGTTCGTCGGCGTGCAGCAGGGGATCGAAACCCTGGCGGTAGAGATCGCGCACGATCACCTCGCCGCCTTCATCCCTGGCGGCCGCAGCGTAGGCCTCCGCCATGGCCGTGGTGAAGCTTCGAACCCTGGGGTGGCTTACGATCAGAACCTGCTTCATCAGACCCTCCTTTCAGCCGCCGGCGCGCGAGGGTTATCAGGACGGGACGGCGCCTCCAGAACGTCGCGCAATCTTGCAAGCAGGGCCTCGCGAGCCTCGTCGTCAGGCGCGCCTTGCAGGGCCTCATTGATGTCTCCCAGAAGCGCAGCGCGCCCGTTGCGCCAGTCCGGCCGACCCGCCGCACCAGGCATCAGCCGCCCAACGCCGCCCAAAGGCTCGGCCCCTGCCGCCGTGAGGGCGAACGCCGAATCCAGCAGCGGCATGACGATGGCGTCGCCCTGCACGCCCGCCTGCATGAGACGCGACGCCAGGCCGGAACGCGCGTCAGGCTCGCCATGGGTCAGGAAGACCTTTCCCGTCACCGGCATGCGGCTCTTGAGCCATGCCACCAGCCCCTCGGCGTCCGCATGAGCCGAATAGGCGTCGATTTCGCGTATGCGCGCATTGACCCGCACGTCATCCCCCTGGATGCGGACCAGTCGTCGCCCTTCCAACAGCACCCGTCCCAGGGTTCCCACCGCTTGAAAACCGGTGATCAAAACCGTCGTCTCACGGCGCCAGAGCAATCGTTTCAGGTGCCGCCTGATGCGGCCCGCGTCGCACATGCCGCTGCCGGCCAGAATGATGTGCCAGTCGCGCAAGCGCTCCAGCCCATCGCTTTCCTGAGGCCGCATCAGATAGTGAAGACGCGCGGCGTCGCGAAGCTCAAGATACGGGTTCTCTTCCGCCTCGGCATTCCATCCGCGTCTCAGAAAGACGTCGGTCGCTTCGATCGCCAGCGGGGAGTCCAGGAAGATTTCGGTCGCCAGCTCCGGTTCGTCGCGCATCACCGCCAGCAGATCCAGGATCAGTTCCTGCGCCCGGCCGACGGCGAAACTCGGCATCAGCAACGGCCTCCCGGCCGCCTTGGCGTCATGCATCTCCTTGGCCAGAAGCGCCCGGCGCTCTTCAGGCGTGAGGGGCTGGCGAACGCGGTCGCCATAGGTGGATTCCAGGATCACATGATCGACCCCGACCGGACCCTCCGGCGTGGGCAGCAAGGGCTGATGACCGGACCCCAGATCGCCCGAGAACAACAACCGCACCGGGCCCTTTTCCTCATGCAGCTCAACCTCGATTGAGGCGGCGCCCAGCAGATGTCCGGCAGGCCACCATCGAGCCTGGATTCCCGGCAGCGGACCGATCGTTTCGCCGAACTTGACGGTCTGGAACAGTCTGAGCGTCGGCGCGACATCGGCCGTTGAATAGATGGGCTCAACCCCGCCGATGCCACGTCTCTGATTGCGGCGATTCAGGTGGGCGACGTCGCCTTCCTGGATTTCGGCCGCGTCGGCCAACATCACCTCGCAAAGATCGCGCGTGGCCCGTGTGGCGTAGATTGGGCCGCGATAGCCCGCCTTGACCAGCTTGGGCAGCAGGCCGGAGTGATCGATGTGGGCATGGGTCAGCAGGACGGCGTCGATCGAGTCCGCTTCGAACGGAAAGGGCTCGTGGTTCAGGGCCTTGAGCGATTTGGAGCCCTGGAACATCCCGCAATCCACGAGGAAGCGCGCGCCCCCGCTCTCCACCAGCATACAGGATCCCGTGACGCATTCCGCCGCACCGTGAAAGGCGAGGTTGATGCTCATGCGCTTCCCCGATCCATGCCTGCTTCAGTCATCGGGACGCAGCATCTCCGGGGACAACCACGCGCCAAGATCACGGTCGGCGACCTTGATCAGATCTCGGTGGAGTTCGGCCGACACCACCAGTCGGTCGCCGATCGCTTTTCGCAACACCGGGGCCAAGCGCGGCGGTGCGACAATCACGACCTTGTCCGTGGCATGGCGGGCGGCAAGGCGGACCGCTTCATCGGCCACCTCGTCCATGAAGGCAGCTTTTTCCTGTCGGATGCGGTCCTCGGGGCCGACCCGATGGCGGCCGGGCTGGGCGCTTTCATGGACGCTTCCGGGCGGGTGCGATCGTATCTCGGCACGCCGGGCCGCCAGCGCCGAGACATGGTCCAGCGCCTCCGCGGTCTCGATCCGGAAGGGATGCTCTGATCGATGCACTACCAGGCGAGCGTGGGAAGCGTCCGCCAGGATATGAAGCGGAAAGACCTTGTGCGGCATAACGACATTTCACCGTCAATCACGGCCAACCGCAGGTTTAACCAACCAGCGACTTGGACGTGTCCTGAACTGCCAGCCACGATCCCACTCAAGCCGACAACAGGGTTTGACTATCGTCAATTATTAGACGTCGAAGATCAAAGCCCGGAGCCAGTCTGCAAGACTTTACCTGACGCTTCTATTTCAGATGCTGACGGATGGCGGCCATGGCGCAGCCCTCGTCGCCGGCCGCGCCCCCGGCCCCCGCCACGCCCAGGGCGCCGATGACCTGGCCGTCGACGATCAGGGGCACCCCGCCGCCCAGAAGCAGCAGTTCGTCCAGGGTGTTGAGGTTCTGAGACGTCGGGTCATTACGCGCCCGTTCGGCCAGGACGCTGGTCGCGGTCTTGGTCGACAGGGCCGTATACGCCTTGCGCTGCGCCGCCAGGGTGTTGTGCGGACCGACGACGTCGTCGCGCTGCAAGGCGACCAGGTTGCCGCTGCGGTCGACCACCGCCGCCACCGCCGACCGGCCCTGGGCGTGACAGGTGGACAGCACGCCGTCCAGCAGCCGGTTGGCCAGGTCCAGAGACACGTCGTGACGAACCAGAACGCCATTGGCCGCCGCCGGGGCGTCCTGCGCCGGAGCCGCGCTGAGGAAGGCGGCCGCCGCCAGAAGGGAAAGGGAAAAGGTCATTGTCTGGTCCTTTGAATCAGAGCGGCGGCCATGCCCCGCCATCAGGGTCAGGAATGAGGCAGGTCGGGGCGAATCTCGTGTCCGACCAAGTGATTGGAGACCAACAGCCCGTCGCTGAGCATCAGGCGGCGGGTGCAGCGGGCGGCGACGCCCTCGTCATGGGTGCAGATCAGGAAGGTCGCCCCCTCCTCCCGGTTCACCTCGCGCATCAGGTCCAGCACGCGGTCGGCAGTGTCGCGATCCAGGTTGCCCGTGGGCTCGTCGGCGATGATCAGATCGGGCTGGTTCATCAGGGCGCGGGCGATGGCGACGCGCTGCTTCTGACCGCCCGACAGGCGCGTGGCCGGATAATCAATGCGATCCTCAAGCCCCACCCGCGCCAGCAGGCCCCGCGCGCGGTCGCGCATCTGGCGCGAAATCCTGCCGGCCGGCGCGGCGGCGGGAAAGGCGACGTTCTCCATCGCGGTGAAGTCGGGCAGCAGGTGATGAAACTGGAAGACGAAGCCTAGCCGCTCGTTGCGGAACCGCGCCCGCCGGGCCTCGGACAGGCCGTCCACGGCTTCGCCGCTGATAGACAGGGAGCCGGCCGACTGGCGCAGCAACAGGCCGATGATCGACAGCAGGGTCGACTTGCCCGACCCCGACGCCCCCAGCAGGGCGACCAGCTCGCCCCGATCCAGATCCAGGTCGACGCCTTTCAGTACACGGGTTTCTTCCTCCCCGTTGCGGAAGACCTTTTCGATCCCCCGCGCTTGCAGCACGCGCGTCATTGCTGAATCGCCTCCAGCGGATCGACCCGGGAGGCCGAACGGGCGGGCAGGATCGAGGCGATCACCGCCCCGAGCGTGGTCAGCACCAGGGCCGCGACATAGCCTCCCTGCTCCGGCGCTATGGGCAGGGCCGAGGTTCCGTCAGGCTTGACGATCCCCTGCAGCCAGAGACAGAGGCCGTAGCCGCTGGCGCAGCCGATCAGGGCGCCGACCAGCCCGATGATCAGGCCTTGCAGCAGGAAGACCCACAGGATGAAGCCGCCCGGCACGCCGAAGGCGCGCATGATGCCGACCTCGCCGCGCCGTCGGTAGGCGGACAGGACCAGGGCGCTGGCCACGCCGATGATGATGGAGATCAGCGAAAAGATCTGGATCAGGGTTCCCGTCTGGCCCTGCGCCGTCAGCGCGTCCTCCAGGCTCAGGTTCTTTTCCTGCCAGGGCGTGGCGCGCAGCCCCGTCGCACCGGCCAGAAAGCGCGCGACCGCACGGGCGTCGTCGGGGTTCTTCAGCTTGACCTCGATATTGGTCACGCCCTCGGGCAGGACGAACAAGGGCCGCGCCGTCTGCAACGACATGAAGGCCACCCGTTCATCCAGGCTCTGCAGGCCGGTGCGGAACACGCCCTTCACCGTCAGCTGACGCTCCACCCCGCGGTCGGTCCGCAGCAGGATGGACTGCCCTGCGCTCAGGCCCAGATCCTCGGCCATGCGCACCCCGATCAACAGGCCGTCCGCGCCCAGATCGCCGTCGCCGCTGATGATCTTGGGCGTGATCTGGGAGATGGCGTCGATCCCCTGCGAGTCCACGCCCAGGATCGACACCGGCGACACCGCCTCGCTCTTCGCCAGGAAAGCGCTGCCCGAGATCTGCGGGCTGATGGCCGAGACGGCGGGGTTGGCCCGCAGCAGTTGCACGATCATCGGCCAGTCGCGGATCTGCTTGCGCTGGAAGGTGGACACCAGGGCGACCGATTCCACCGGCAGGTCCGGCCCCGCCAGGACCCGCGCCACGCGCGTCGGCGGCTCCAGGCTGACATGGGCGCTGTCGCCCGTGACCTGATCGGTCAGCCGCACGGCCAGGCCGGCGATCAGGGCGGTGATGAAGATGAACACCGTCACCCCCAGCGCCACCCCCGCGATCAGCAGCAGGGTCTGGCTGGGGTTGGACAGCAGATACCGCCGCGCGACCTTGAGGGCGAACACGGCCTCAGTCTTCCGTCTTGGGCGCTACGGGTCGGACGCGGGCGCCCGCCCGCGCCGAGGCGGGGTCCAGAACCACGCGGTCGCCCGCCGCCAGGCCGCGCTCGATCAGGGCGTTGACCGTGGGCCACCGCGCCACCACGACCGCGCGTTCGCGCACGATGTCGTCGGCGTCGACCACATAGACCTTGGGCGCGGCGGTGGCGTCCGCTACGGCGTTGCGCGGCAGTACGATGGCGCCGGATCGCTGTCCGACGACGATCGTCACGTCGATTGAACGTCCGGGCGACAGGGAGGGGCCCGCCTCGGGCGCCAGCTTCACCAGCCGACCGCCCGTGGCCGCGTCGACCTGGGGCGAGACCTCGGTCACGCGGGCGGCGAATATCGTGGAGGTCCCGGACAGGGACGCGCGGGCGGCCATGCCGGGACGGATGGCGTCGGCGTAGGCTTCCTCGACCTCGGCGCGGATTTCAACGCCGGCCGCCGATCCCAGTTCGAACAGGGTCTCGCCCGCAGCCACCACCTGGCCGTTGTCGATGGGCCGCACCAGCACCACCCCGCTCATTGGCGCGCGAATGGTGAACTCTCGCGCGCGTTCGGCGGAGGCGCGCACGGCGGCGGCGGCGGCCGCGACATTGGCCTCGGCCGCCTGCAGGCTGGTGCGCGCAGCGTCCAGCGCCGCCGGCGCCGCGAAGCCCCGCTCGCTCAGCGTACGGGTGCGCTCGTATTTCAGGCGTGCATCCGCGGCCTCGGCGCGGGCGGCGCGTTCACGCGCCAGATCGGCCTCGGTCTGGGCCTGCTCGACGGAGGCGAGGATGACGGCCAGGGGCTCGCCGGCCGCAACGCGGTCGCCGTCGTCATGCATCAGGCGCACCACCTGACCCGGATTGGGCGACGCCACCTGGACCAGATCCATAGGCCGCGCCCGCCCCACCACCGAGAGGCCAAGCTCCACCGTCTGCGGCTTGACCGTCGCCACCGCCGCCTCGGGCGGGCGACGCAACAGGATGGCCGCCGTCACGGCCAGTCCGACCAGGACGGCCACGGCGAGGACGATGAGTTGTTTTCGATTGGGCCGCATGAAGGATCTCTGACGGTCGCGGTCCGCGACGAAACGATCCTGCGGCGGTCGCCATGGATCGGCAAGCCTGTGGGCGCCGCGCGACAGGCGGCTTTTCGCCTGAGGGGAAAGCCCCGGAGCCGGTTGTCGACCCCGGGGGCTGGACTCAGAAGGCGAACTTGGCCCGCAGGGTCACGGGCACATAGGTGCGGTCGCCGACGCCGTTGATCGACGCTAGCCCCAGACCGCCGATGGCGCTGTCGTCGTCGCTCAGGCTGGAGATATAGCGAACGCCCGTCTCGGCCTGCACCGACACCCGGTCGTTGAAGGCGTAGGACAGACCGACGTCCAGACCCGCCGTGAAGCTGGTGGAGCTGTCGTAGAAGGGCGCGTCAGCGATGGTGATGGCGGCGTCCGGGATCTCGAACGTGGCGTTGATCTTGTCAGTGAAGACCGCGCCCAAACGGCCGGTGACGTAGGGCTTGAGCGCGCCCGCGCCGAAATACTGGCGGTAGCCCGCTTCCAGGGCATAGGCCTTGTATTCGCCGAAGGTCCCGTACACCGGCAGGGTCGTGGCCAGGGCCGGCACGAAGGCGCCGCCCACCTGCACCCGGCCCTCGTCAGCCTGCATGTAGCGCACCGATCCAAAGACCTCGGCGTTGTTGCTCATGCCATAGGCGAACTCGGCGCCCAGGTTCATGCCCTCTCCGTAGATATCGTCGAAGCTGCGCGACTGGATGCGCAGTTCAGCGTTCACCCCGGCCAGAGCGGGATTGAGGGGGCCGAGATCCGGCACCGCTGCGGTCGCCCCGCCATGCACGTCGCCCCCGGTCGGGAACTCGGCGCCGGCTTCCAGGCTGACCGTCCAGCGGCCCGGCGCGGTTTGAGCCTGGGCCGCGCCCGCGGCGGAAAGCGCGACAACACTCGAGAGCAAAATCGTCCTGAACATTCTTCATCCCTCTTTCTAGACGCCGACGACGCGAGGCGACGGTCGCACGTCACGGACGAGCCAGCGTGACATCTCGTTGGCACGAAAAACGAGCTGCCTTGCTGGACAGCAGCCGATTTACGCGAGGCGCGATCGAACGGATCAACTCGGCGGCCTATTATTCCCGCCAGTGGATGAACGCCGACGCCTTACCCTGGAGGCGGGCGCTCCAAGTTGCATGACGCCATGATCCGGCGGTCATGCAGATCTGGTTGCCCTTTATAGATCTTGCGCCCCTAAGCAGATGCCAACCGGCGGCCTTTATCGGCCACCGGCGATGTAAACGCACCGCCTCTGTGAAGAGTACATGCGGAACGGGCGGCCCCGCTGATGCGAGACCGCCCGTAAATCCACAGATCAGGCCAAAACCTGAAATGGTCGGAGCGACAGGATTCGAACCTGCGACCCCTTGACCCCCAGTCAAGTGCGCTACCAGGCTGCGCCACGCTCCGAAGGCGCTCCGTATAGACGGGGGTTTGTCGCTCCGCAAACCCTAAAACGCATTATCGACAACAACTTCCGCCCTATCGGCGCAGAACCGCCTCAAGCCGCGCATGCGCAGCTTCCAGCTCGGTTAAAACGCGCCTCAAGCGGTCATGATCCGGTGCTGGCGAAACAGCTGAGGCCTCAAGCGCAGGTGAAAGACCCGAATCGATTTCTAGCGTTGCGCCCGGGTCGCCATAGGCGGCCACGCGCGCCAGGCCCTGATCCTTCACCAGGCGCTGGACGCCGCGAATGGTCAGGCCCTCGTCATGCAGCAAACGTCGAACGGCCTTCAGCACCATCACATCATCCGGGCGATAGAAACGCCGTCCGCCCGCCCGCTTTACCGGGACGATGAAATCGAACTTCGTCTCCCAGAAGCGCAGAACATGCTGAGGCGCGCCGACTTCTTCGGCGGCTTCGGAGATCGTGCGGAAGGCGCTAGGGCTTTTGGCCAATGAACTCAGGTCTCTACGACGGCGTCGTGCACCCGGCCCTTCATGATCTGAGAGGCCCGGAAGCTGATGACGCGACGGGGGTTGATGGCGGCGGGTTCGCCGGTCTTGGGGTTGCGCCCCATGCGCGCGCGCTTTTCGCGCACCTGGAAGACGCCGAAGCCAGACAGTTTGACCGTCTCGCCGCGTTCAAGCGACTCGACGATCAATTCAAGCGTCCGTTCGACCATGCCGGAACATTCCTGGCGCGACAGGCCGACCTCTTCGTGAACGGCCTCGCACAGATCAGCCCGAGTAAGGGTCTGGGACACTGGCATCTCCCCGCTTTCCAATGGCGGGGTATTGAAGGGCAAAATGAATGAAAATCAAAGCCCTCAATGAAAATCTAGAATCGGAAGGCGCATGCGCCCCACGTCAGGCCGCCGCCCATCGCTTCGACCAGCACCAGATCGCCCTTCTTGATGCGTCCGTCCTTGATGGCGACGTCCATCGCCAGCGGGATGGAGGCGGCCGAGGTGTTGGCGTGCATGGCCACGGTCGAGATGACCTTGTCCTCGTCCAGGCCCAGGCGGTCGCCGACGCCCTTGATGATGCGCTGATTGGCCTGGTGCGGCACGAACCAGTCGATCTCGGGGATATCGACTCCCGCAACCTCGGCGGCCGCGGTGATCGCCTCGGCGATGTTGACCACGGCGTGGCGGAACACCTGGTTGCCCAGCATCCGCAGGTGGCCGACCGTGCCGGTCGTGGCGGGACCGCCATCGACGTAGAGCATGTCGGACTTGGCGCCCTCGCAGCGCAGGGCGAAGCCCAGCACGCCGCGATCATCCTTGGTCCCCTGCCCTTCGCCGGGCTCCAGCACGAAGGCGCCGGCGCCGTCGCCGAACAGGACGCAGGTGGTGCGGTCCGTCCAGTCCATCAGCCGGGTCATTTCCTCGGCGCCGATGACCAGGGCGCATTTGGCTTGGCCGCGCGCGACGAAGCCGTCGGCGATGCTCATGGCGTAGACGAACCCCGAGCAAACCGCCTGAACGTCGAAGGCGATGCCGACCGGGGCGCCCAGCTTGCGCTGGACGATGGCGGCGGTGGCGGGGAAGGTCTGGTCCGGGGTGGTCGTGGCGACGATGATCAGATCGACGTCCGCCGCCGTCTTGCCGGCGTCAGCCAGGGCGCGCTCGGCCGCCTTGAGCGCCAGGTCGCTGGTCGGCTCATCGTCACGGGCCTTGTGGCGCTGGCGAATACCGGTGCGCTCGATGATCCACTCGTCTGAGGTGTCGACGATCTTGGTCAGATCGGCGTTGGTGACGACCTGTTCGGGCAGGAAGGAGCCGACCCCGGTGACGACGCTGCGGATGACGCTCACGACTGGATCTCTCCCGTTTGCTCTTTGTCGGACGCGGCCTCAGCCGTATCCAGAACGGCCGACAGACGCGCAAAATTGGCGCTGACCTTGGTCAGATAGTCACTCCGGGCCAGATCGACAGCCACACGGATGGCGTTTCCATAACCCTCGGCCGTGGCGCCGCCGTGGCTCTTCACCACGATGCCGTTCAGGCCCAGCAGGGGGCCGCCGTTGACGCTGCTGGGGTCGATGCGGCGCGCCATCTTCTTCAGCGCGGGCATGGCGATCAAGGCGCCCATCTTGGCCATCGGGCCCGAGGTCAAAGCCTCTTTCAGCAGGCCGGAAATGAACCGGGCCGTGCCTTCGGCCGTCTTCAAGGCCACATTGCCGGTGAAGCCGTCGGTCACCACCACGTCCACCGTGCCGGCGGCGATATCGTGGCCCTCGACAAAGCCGGTGTAGTTCACAGGCACCGCATCGGTGCGCAGGACGGCATGGGCCTCGCGAACCTCTTCATGACCCTTCATGTCTTCGGAGCCGACATTTAGAATCCCGACGGTAGGCTTCTCCACGCCGTGGACGGCCGACTGGAAAGCCTCGCCCATGATGGCGAACTCGACCAGCTGACGCGCATCGCTGCCGATGTTGGCGCCGACGTCCAGCACGGCGGTGAAGCCGCGTTTCGTCGGCCAGCTGGCGACAATGGCGGGCCGCTCCAGCCCATCCACCGCCATACGCAGCAGCAGCTTCGAGATCGCCATCAGGGCGCCGGTGTTGCCGGCCGACACGGCGGCCTGCGCTTCGCCGAGCTTGACCGCCTCAATGGCGTTCCACAGGCTGGAGCCCTTGCCCCGGCGCATGGCCTGGGCGGGCTTTTCGTCCATGCCCACGACCTTGTCCGTGTGGCGGATTTCGCAGACATCCGCCGGCAGGCCATTGCGCGCGACCTCGGCGCGGATAGCCGTCTCATCGCCATGCAGTTGAAAACGAACGCCTTCGCCGCCGTAACGGTCGATATAAGCCTTTACGCCCCCCACCACGACGGAAGGCCCATGGTCCCCGCCCATGGCGTCGAGCGAGATCAGTATCGGTGATGCCAAGTGAAAATCGACTCCGTCGCCGTCTTGCCGCGGCGCTTCAGTTTAAGGCGAGCGGACGAAAATGTCGCACCGTGGATGAGGCTTGAGCGACCTAAGGTCAACTCTTGTCGGTTTGCCCGTTTGGCTTCAGCGCCTTGAGCACGCCGAAGGGTGAGATTTCTCCGGGCTCCGGCGGCTGTTGGAACACCGCGCCTTCCTTGCGGGGATAGGGATCCAGATGCAGGGCCAGTTGCTCGACCGCATACTGGCCCAGGTCGATCTGACCATTTTCCACCACGTCGGCCGAGTCGTCGTCCAGCTCCAGATCGATCTCGCCTTCCTCGTTGGCCTGAATCTCGGGCGCCGTTTCGGTCAGGTTGATCGAGAACGTCTCATCAATGACGACAGGCAGCGGCTCTAGCGTCAGGACACACGCCTGAACGGCCTCGGCCTGGACCCGGCCGTCCATGCGCCAACCCGACACGGTGGGGACGATCTCCATATCGGCGACGAATCGGTCGAGCGATTTCAGGCTCAAGGCCCGCGCGATTCGCGCGCGCGCTGCGTCGTCCGGTTCCAGCCGGCGGCTCAGGGATACGCCGACCTGATGCAGGCGGATGGGTTCGCTAAAAGGAAGAGCAGGAAGGGTCATGCGACGATCATTGCCCAGTCCGGCGCCTTTTCCACGGCGGCCGACGGCTGGCGGGCCAGCCTTTCATGCGAATCGATGGTGTAGCGCGCCAGGGCCGCGCCAGCGGCGGCGTCTTCGCTCTCAAAGACATTGCGGGCGATCGAGGCCTGAAGGCCCTCGTGATCCCCTGCCCTCAGCGCCTTTTCATAGGCGCTCATGCGGCCATAGAGGGCTTCGCCCAGCTTGCGCATCTTCTTGCCCACCGAGACATCGCCCACGCCCAGTTCGCGCAGCACGTTGTCCAGCGCCGACACATAGGCGTCGAACAGCTTCTGAGACAGGTCAGCGCCACGCTCTCCGTCCTGCTTCAGCCGCACGAACAGCAGCAGCACATGCAGGGTGTAGAGTTCGAAACGCGCGTCGATGCGGTCTGCAACGCCCAGGCGCGTGTAAAAATCAGGCTGGCGGGCCTGATCGACGGCCAGGGCGTACAAGGCCTGGACATGGCGATCTTGCGTCTGGCGCTTGAAGAGTGTCTTGAACATAGGATTTCACGGCCCCTTTTCCGCCGCGCCGTTGCACTAGGACGCAGCGACGGTTAGGTCAAAGACCTTATTTCTTGAGGCCCATCGCCGATGCCCCGTTTTACGTCGCTCATCATCGCCGCCTCGCTCGCCGCCGCCGCCGGCGCCTGCGCGCCAGTCGTCGCCACCCAGGGCTTTCAGGCCGTGGACGTCAAACCTCAGGATATCGAGGCTGGCGTCGACACGCGGGAGACCGTGCTGACAAAGCTGGGCACGCCCTCCACCGCCTCGACCTTTGAGGCGGAGAACGTCTGGTACTACCTGACCCAGACGACCCAGCGCTACACCTACAACAAGCCGAAGGTGTCGCAGCGCACGGTGACGGAGATCACCTTCAACGAGGCGGACGGCAAGGTCGCCACGGTGCGCAATCTGGGCCTGGAAGACGGCCGCCAGATCGCCATGGAAAGCCGCGAGACCCCGACGCGCGGCCGCCAGCTGACCATCCTCGAGCAACTGCTCGGCAACGTCGGCCGCGGCCAACTGCCGCGCACCGAAGACGACGTTCCCGGCCAGCGCCGCCCGGACTAACGGCCACAGCATACGGTCGCCCTAAAGCCGCGAGCGACCGCGTCGCGAGCATAGGGCGCAAAAAAAGATAACGCCCCGGAGATCGCTCTCCGGGGCGTTTTCAGTTCCAGCTGAGCGCTGTCAGACGATCTTGCCGCTCGCCAGCACCGCCAGCAGCAGCAGCGCCACGATGTTGGTGATCTTGATCATCGGATTCACCGCCGGGCCGGAGGTGTCCTTGTAGGGATCCCCCACAGTGTCGCCGGTGACGGCGGCCTTGTGCGCTTCCGAGCCCTTGCCGTGGACCACGCCGTTTTTGTCAGTGAAGCCTTCCTCGATCAGCTTCTTGGCGTTGTCCCAGGCGCCGCCGCCCGACGTCATGGAGATGGCGACGAACAGGCCCGTCACGATCACCCCCATCAGCATGGCCCCAAGCGCAGCGAAGGCGTTGGCCTTGTCCGGCTGGATGAACAGGATGACGACGAACAGGACGATCGGCGAGAGCACCGGCAGCAGCGACGGCACGATCATCTCGCGGATGGCCGCGCTGGTCAGGATATCGACCGCCCGGCCGTATTCCGGCTTCGTTTCGTAGGTCATGATTCCGGGATTTTCCCGGAACTGACGCCGGACCTCGGCCACAACGGCCTCTGCGGCGCGCCCCACGGCCGTCATCGCCAGCCCTCCGAACAGGAAGGGCAGCAAGCCGCCGAACAGCAGGCCGACCACGACATAGGGGTTGGACAGATCGAACGCGACCTCCCCCAGACCGTAGAAGAAGCTGCCCGGCTGAGCCTCGGCCGCGAAGAACTTCAGGTCCTCCACATAGGCGGCGAACAGGACCAGCGCCCCCAGGCCTGCTGAACCGATGGCGTAGCCCTTGGTCACGGCCTTGGTGGTGTTGCCCACCGCGTCCAGGGCGTCGGTCGAGACGCGCACTTCCGGCGGCAGGCCCGCCATCTCGGCGATGCCGCCCGCGTTGTCCGTGACCGGCCCAAAGGCGTCCAGCGCCACGATCATCCCCGCCACGCCCAGCATGGTCGTGGTGGCGATGGCGATGCCGAACAAGCCCGCCAACTGGAAGGCCGCGACAATGCCGACGATGATGGTCAGAGCTGGCAACGCGGTGGATTCCAGCGACATGGCCAGGCCCTGGATCACGTTGGTGCCGTGCCCCGAGACCGAGGCGTTGGCCACCGACTTCACCGGACGGAAGCCCGTGCCGGTATAGTATTCGGTGATGACTACGATGGCCGCCGTGACCAGCAGGCCGACGACGCCGGCCCAGAACAGGCTCATCGGCTGGATCAGCAGCCCGCCCGAGGTTTCGACCGCCCCCGGCAGAAGCTGGTTGATCACCCACCAAACGGCGACCAGCGACAGCAGGCCGGTCACGATCAGCCCTTGATACAGGGCCCCCATGATATTGCCGCTCTTGCCCAGACGGACGAAGAAGGTGCCGATGATCGACGTCACGATGCAGACGCCGCAGATCGCCAGCGGCAGCAGCATCAGCGCGTCGACATAGGGCTGGTTGCGGAAGAAGATGGCCGCCAGCACCATGGTCGCCACCGTGGTGACGGCATAGGTTTCGAACAGGTCGGCGGCCATGCCGGCGCAGTCGCCGACGTTGTCGCCCACATTGTCCGCGATGGTGGCGGCGTTGCGGGGGTCGTCCTCAGGGATGCCGGCCTCGACCTTGCCCACCATGTCGCCGCCGACGTCGGCCCCCTTGGTGAAGATGCCGCCGCCCAGTCGCGCGAAGATGGAAATCAGAGAAGCGCCGAAGCCCAACGCCACCAGGCCGTCGATGACCTCGCGGCTGGTTGAGGCGTGGCCCATTCCCTGGGTCATGAAGGCGTAGTAGCCGGACACGCCCAGAAGAGCGCCGCCCGCCACGAACATGCCGGTGATGGCGCCCGAGCGGAAGGCCAGGTCCAGGCCCTTGGACAGGCTCTGCGACGCGGCCTGGGCCGTGCGGACGTTGGCGCGCACGGAGATCAGCATCCCCGCATAGCCCGCCGCGCCCGACAGGACCGCGCCGATCAGGAAGCCGAGCGCCGCCCATATCCCGATAAGAAAAAAGGCCGCGACCAAGATCACGACCCCTACAATGCCAATCGTTGTGTACTGACGCTTCAGATAGGCGGATGCCCCTTCCTGGATCGCCGCGGCGATCTCACGCATCCGTTCATTACCACTGTCGGCCTTCATCAGGGCGGCCGTCTGGACGGCGCCGTAAAGCACCCCCAAAGCGCCGGCCGCGATGACCAGCCAAAGATATGACGTCATGGCGTTTCCAAGCCCTATGCAACTAGACGCGCGGATCCATGGGCTGCGCTACGGGCGTTGTCGCCTCTCGGCCGCCTTCCGGTCCCCCCGTGCGCTTACAGACGTAAATTCACGCCCCTCGGGAATTGCGGCTAAATCGTGCCAAAAGCAGAGCCGTGGCGCAACAGCGCTCTTTTAGAGGGCGCGCACAGTCGTGCGGCGGCGCGCGGCCTGGCTGACGACCTCGACGCGGGCGATCGCCCCCTTGCCGATCAGGCTGTCGGCCGCGCGTATCAGGCTGGCGCTCAGCGCGGCCGCGTCCAACTGATTCCAGTCGTCTGCGAGGACGAAGGGGGTCCGGTGCCCGGCGCGGACAAGGGCGTCGCGCAGATAGGGCTCCTTAGCCCTTACCGCATCCAGGGTTTGGCCCTCGCCCAGATACAGTTTCAGTTCTGCAAAGACGTAGTTGCGGACGCGGCCGCCCACGATGATCGGCAGGCCCACGCCGGTGAGGTTAAAGCTCGCGGGCTGGGCGGGCGTTTCCGCCGACGGCGAGGCGAGCGCCGAACCCGACAGGGCGGCGCCTGCGACGGCGAGGATCAGGGCGCGGCGGTTCATGAATTCAGTCTGGCCGTGCCCGGTTAGGATTCCGTTGCGCTCAGCCGTGGGTCCAGCCGGTGCGGGTCGGGGTGATGGCCTGCCCCAGATAGCGCGGCGACAGCCCCCTGCCCTCGGTCACGCGACCGATGCAAGTCAGGCGCAGGTGGCGGCGCTCGGCCTCGCGGCGCAATGCGTTCTCGGCGCCCGCCGGGAGGGTCAGCAGGATCTCATAGTCGTCGCCGCCGCTGGCCAGCAGCTCCAGCGCCGCCTGAGGGTCGACACGTCCCTCGAACCAGGCCTGGGCCGCCGCTGACATCGGCAGCACCTCCAGATCGATCTCGAGTCGCACGCCGCTGGCTTCGGCGATGTGGGCGGCGTCGGCCAGAAGACCGTCGGACACGTCGGCGCTGGCCGTGGCGAGGCCCAGAACGACGGGCGCGAACTCCACGCGCGGCATGGGGGTGCGATAGGCGGCCTCCAGCGCGTCCATGCGTTCGGGCTCCAGCGTCAGGGTCGCCTGGGCGGCCTGAAGGCCCAGCCAGCCGTCGCCGATGGTTCCGGTGACGAAGACCAGATCGCCCGGCCGCGCGCCCCCCCGGCTGACCGCTGCGCCTGACGGCGCCCAGCCCATCATTGTGGCCGAGAAACTGGCCGGGCCCGGCGTCTTCACCGTGTCGCCGCCCAGCAGGAAAATGTCGAAAATAGCCTGATCGCGCCGCAGCCCGGCGACGAAAGCCTCGCGCTCGGGCCAGCCGCAGCGCTCTGACCAATGACAGGCCAACAGGTAGCCGAACGGCTCGGCGCCCTTGGCCGCCAGATCGGACAGGTTCACGCGCAAAAGCTTCTGCGCCACCGTGTCCAGCGGATCGTCGGGCAGGAAGTGGACGCCCTCGACGATCGCGTCCTTGGTCAGAACCAGGTCGTGTCCCGGTCGCGAGGGCAGCGCGGCCACGTCGTCGGCCAGCCCCCGCGCCCATTCCGGGTGCGCCAGCGGCTTCAGCAGCCGCTGGATGGTCTCGAATTCACCCGCGACGTCAATCGCGGGCATCGCGCGCCACGCCGTCCAGCGCCGCGTTCACGAACTTCGCCTCCGCGTCGTCGAAGAAGGCCTTGGCCAGTTCGACGTACTCGTCGATGACGATTTCACGCGGCACGTCCGGCTTGTGCTTCAGCTCCCACGCGCCGCAGCGCAGCAGAGCCCGCAGCGTGGCGTCCAGACGCTCCAGCCGCCAGTTGGAGGCCAAGCGCGCCTTGATCGCCTCATCGATGCCGCGCTGATCCTCGACCACGCCGTGGACGATCTCGGAGAACCAGTCCTCGTCAGCCTCGGCCAGAGGGGCGCCGTCGATGTCGGCGTCGAAGCGGTGATTGCGGAACTCGCGCACGACGCTGTCGACGCCCTCGCCCGCCAGCTCCATCTGATACAGGGCCTGAACGGCGGCCAGACGGGCGACCGTGCGGGCGCGGCGCTGGCGGCTGGTCAGCTGGGGTTCGGCCCGGGCTTTTTCAGCCTCGGCCAGTTGAGCCATGACTTCGGCGACGGTCGCCGGGGCGCTGGTCGGTTCGGTCACGAGGCCAGGCCCCCACGCAGGCGTTTACGGATAGAGATCAGGTCCAGGCAGGCGCGGGCGGCGAAGCCGCCCTTGTCGCCCTCGCTGAGGCGGGCGCGGGCCCAGGCCTGCTCCTCGTCCTCGGTCGTCAGGATGCCGTTGCCGATAGCCACGCCCTTGAGGCCCAGGTTGCGGATGCCGGCGGCCGACTGGTCCGAGACGATCTCGAAGTGGTAGGTCTCGCCGCGGATCACGCAGCCCAGGGCGACATAGCCGTCGTAGCGCGGCGCGGTCGGATAGCGCCCGGCCTCCTCGGCCATGGCGATCACGGTCGGCACTTCCAGAGCGCCGGGCACGGTCACGACGTCATACTGGACGCCTTGCGCGCGCAGGGCGTCCTTCGCCCCTTCCAGAAGGGCGTCCGCCAGTTCGTCGTAGAAGCGCGCCTCAACGATGAGGACGCGAGTGGGGTCGTTCAAGATTGGTCTTCTCCGTCCATGTCGCGCCAGCCGACGATGCGCAGGCCATAGCCTTCAAGCGCCGTCGGATTGGGTCGCGTCGAACTCATCACGATCATGTCTTTGACGCCGAGGTCGAGCAGAATCTGCGCCCCGACGCCATAGGCTTTCAGCGAGCGATCCGCCGCCGCGGGCTTGGCCACGCCGCCGAGCCGTTCGGCCAGGCCATGCAGGTCGGGATCGCGCAGGAAGACGACGACGCCCGGGCCGTCATGGGCCGCCAGCGCCTGCATCGCCTTCGGAATATAGTCCTGGCGGGCCTCGACATGGCCCAGCAGGTCGGCGGCGAAGTCGATCTGGTGCATGCGCACGACAGTCGGCCTGGCAGGATCGATATCGCCGCGCACAAGGGCGACGTGCTCCGCGCCCTCGATGGTGTTGCGGTACAGGATCAGCTTGAACTCGCCGCCGTGGACGCTCTGGAACGGCGTCTCCATCACGCGCTCGACAAAGCGCTCGGTGCGGCGGCGATAGGCGATCAGGTCGGCGATGGTGCCTATCTTCAGCCCGTGCAACTGGGCGAAGGCGATCAGATCAGGCATCCGCGCCATCTCGCCGTCGTCCTTGATGATCTCGCAGATCACCCCGGCGGGGATCAGGCCGGCCATGCGGCTGATGTCCACAGCGGCCTCGGTGTGGCCGGTGCGCACCAGGACGCCGCCGTCGCGCGCGACCAGGGGGAAGATGTGTCCCGGCGAGACGATGTCGTCGGCGGTGCGCGACGGGTCGGCGGCCACCTGGACCGTGTGAGCGCGGTCAGCGGCCGAAATGCCGGTCGTGACGCCTTCCTTGGCCTCGATCGAGATGGTGAAGGCCGTGCCCATGCTCTCGCGGTTCTCGGCGGCCATCGGCGGCAGGCGCAACTGCTTGGCGCGCTCGGCCGTCATGGCCAGGCACACCAGGCCGCGCGCATAGCGGATCATGAAGTTGATCTGTTCCGGCGTGGCGAACTGGGCCGGAATGACGATGTCGCCCTCGTTCTCGCGGTCCTCGGCGTCCACCAGGATGTAGGGGCGGCCGTTGCGGGCGTCCTCGATAATGTCCTCGATCGAGCTGATCGGGCTGTCGGTATTGTGGACGGCCAGTTTCATCATGCGGTCTCCTGCCACCGCGCGAGGTAACGCGCCAGCATGTCGAACTCCAGATTGACCTTTTCGCCGACCTTTAGGCCGCCGAGGGTGGTCGCATTCCACGTATGCGGGATGATGTTCACGTCGAAGCGGCGCTCATGCACCCCATTCACCGTCAGGGAAACCCCATCGACCGTGATTGAGCCCTTTGGGGCGATGAATCTGTGCAGGGGCGCGGGCGCTTCGATCACGATGCGGTGCGAGCCGCCTTCGGGCGTGACGGACAAGACCTCGCCCAGACCATCGACATGGCCCGAGACGATATGTCCGCCCAGTTCGTCGCCCAGCTTGGCGGCGCGTTCCAGATTGATGCGGCTGCCCTCGCTCCAGTCGCCCAGCTTGGTCTTGGACAAGGTCTCGCCCGACACCTCGACGGCGAACCACCCCTCGCCCTTTTCCGTGACGGTCAGGCAGCAGCCCGCGTGGCTGATCGAGGCGCCCAGGTCGATGCCCGCCGTGTCCCACACGGTCTCGATCTCATAGCGACGGTCGCGGTCGGTTTGGCGGACGCTGCGGACGCGGCCGATGTCGGTGACGATGCCGGTGAACATGAAAGCTCCGGTCCCTTCGGACCCAAAAAACAGAGTCTAATTAGTCTAATTCGTCTGAAATCGCGCCTGCGGAGGCGTCAGACCCGGGCGTAGCGTTCCCACAGGTCGTCTCCGACAGGCTCGACGCCCAGACGACGGAACTTGGGGGCGTCGGCCAGCTTTGCAAGCGCCAGGGAGGCGATGCAGGGCCTGCCCTCCCCGCCCAGCACGATCGGGGCGCGGAACCACTCGATGGCGTCGACTGCGCCCGCCTGGATGAAGGAGGCGGCGACCCGGCCACCGCCTTCGATCAGGACTGAGGTGATGGCGCGGGCGGCGAGCGCGTCGAGGACGGCAGGGATGGCGGGGCGGTCGTCGGAGGCGGCGACGGTGATGACTTCGGCGTGGCCTATGGCGCGGGGGGTGGCGGTCGTAAGGATCAGGGTGTTGCCGGATGCGACCTTGGCTGTGGCTGGGGTCCGCAGACGACTGTCGAGCACGACCCTCAATGGGTTCCTTCTCCCCTCGGGGGAGAAGGTGGGCGGCGGAGCCGCTCGGATGAGGGGGTCGCCGGACGCGCCCTCGACTTCAGCCGTTTCGCGTGATGACACAGCCCCCTCATCCGTCTCGCTACCCGAGCCACCTTCTCCCCCGAGTGGAGAAGGAAGACGGACGGTCAGTTCCGGGTCGTCGGCGAGCACGGTCTCGACGCCGACCAGGATGGCGTCATGCGTCGCGCGCAGGCGGTGGCCTTGAAGGCGCGCCTCCGGCCCGGTGATCCACTGGCTTTCGCCCGTGGCCGTGGCGATGCGGCCGTCCAGCGACGTGGCCAGCTTGAGGGTGACGCGCGGGCGCATCAGTCCTGGCCGGACTTGGTCTCGTCGAAACCCTCGTCGCCGAGGAATTTGGCGAAATCGCTGGTGTGGCGGAAGTCCTTGTAGACCGAGGCGTAGCGGACGTAGGCGACCTCATCGACCGACTTCAGCGCCTTCATGATGAAGTCGCCGACGATGCTGGACGGGATCTCGGTCTCGCCCAGGCTTTCCAGCTGGCGCACGATGCGGCTGACCAGAAGCTCGACCTGGTCAGGCTGGACCGGGCGTTTGCGCAGGGCGATGCCCAGCGAGCGTTCCAGCTTGTCGCGGTCGAAGGGGGTGCGGCGGCCGTTCCGTTTCAGGATGACCAGTTCGCGCAGCTGCACCCGCTCGAAGGTGGTGAAGCGCCCGTTGCACTGCGGGCACGACCGACGGCGCCGGATGGCCGCGCCGTCGTCAGACGGGCGGCTGTCCTTCACCTGGGTGTCGGCGTTTCCGCAGAAGGGGCACTTCATCCGATGGGCCTCTTAGCGATAGATCGGGAAGCGCGCGGTCAGTTCGCGCACCTGAGCGGCAACGCCCGCGACGACGGCCGGATCGGCTTCGTCGCCGCCGTTCATCGAAGAGACGACGTCGGCGATCCAGTGACCGATCTGCTTGAACTCTTCCTCGCCGAAGCCGCGCGTGGTGCCCGCCGGGGTGCCCAGACGGACGCCCGAGGTGATGGTGAAGGGGGCGGTGTCGAACGGTACGCCGTTCTTGTTGCAGGTCATCAGAGCCTTCTCGAGTTCATGCTCGGTGGCCTTGCCGGTCACGCCCTTGGGACGCAGGTCGACCAGCATCAGGTGGCTGTCCGTGCCGCCCGAGACGATGGCCAGACCGCGATCGACCAGAACGGCGGCCAGAGCCTGGGCGTTCTTCACGACCTGCTGGGCGTAGAGCTTGAACTCAGGCTTCAGCGCCTCGCCGAAGGCCACGGCCTTGGCGGCGATGACGTGCTCCAGCGGGCCGCCCTGCAGGCCGGGGAAGACCGCCGAGTTGATCTTCTTGCCCAGGTCCAGGTCGTTGGACAGGATCATGCCACCGCGGGGGCCGCGCAGGGTCTTGTGCGTGGTGGTGGTGACGACGTGGGCGTGGGGCATCGGGTCGGGGTAGGCGCCGCCGGCGATCAGGCCTGCATAGTGAGCCATGTCGACCATCAGATAGGCTCCGACCGAATCGGCGATTTCGCGGAAGCGTTTGAAGTCGATGTGACGGCTGTAGGCCGAGGCGCCGGCCAGAATCAGCTTCGGCTTTTCCTTCTGGGCCATTTCGGCGACGTGATCATAATCAATCAGATGGTCGTCTTCGTTCACCTTATAGGTGACGGGGCGGAACCACTTGCCCGACTGGTTGGCGGGCGAGCCGTGGGTCAGGTGGCCGCCGCAGGCCAGGTCCATGCCCAGGAAGGTGTCGCCCGGCTGCAGCAGGGAGAAGAAGACGGCCTGGTTGGCCTGGGCGCCCGAGTGGGGCTGGACGTTCACATAGGCGGCGCCGAACAGCTCCTTGGCGCGCTCGCGGGCCAGGTCTTCGGTGACGTCGACGAACTCGCAGCCGCCGTAATAGCGACGACCGGGATAGCCCTCAGCGTATTTGTTGGTCAGGACCGAGCCTTGCGCGTCCAGCACCGCCTGAGAGACGATGTTTTCCGAAGCGATCAGCTCGATCTGCTCCTTCTGGCGACCGAGCTCGCCCTGAATGCCCTTGAAGATCGCCGGATCAGCATCGGCGAGGCTCTTGGTGAAATAGGAATCGTGCGTGAAGGCGGTCACTGGAGGCATCCCGGAGGCTGAAGGCTGAAACGGCGCTCCCTTCTAGGCCGCGCCGCCGAACACCACAACATCTAGGGGGTCACCGCTGTGACAACGCTCGTTTCAGTTTGGCGATCGCTACGCGTTCAACCGCGCGCGGCTCGACGGCGGGACCTATGGCGGAGACCTCTACGCCCGTGGCCGTGTGGACGGCGGAGCATTTCACATACGGGCCGTTGCGGACGAACTCGACGATGATCTCGCCGAGGTCAGCGTCGGCCGTCACGCCGCGACCGGACGACGCGCGACGTTACAGTGGGACCACAGCTTGTCCATCGCATCGACCAGCTTGTCGATCATCGCATCGTCATGGTCAGGCGACGGAGTGAAGCGAAGGCGCTCGGTCCCCTTGGGCACGGTGGGATAGTTGATCGGCTGGACGTAGATGCCGTGCTCTTCCAGCAGCATGTCCGAGATCAGCTTGCAGTGCACCGGGTTGCCGACGTGGACCGGCACGATGTGGCTGACGCTGGGCAGGACCGGGATCCCCGCCTCGGACAGACGGCGCTTCAGGGTGGCGGCGCGCTCCTGATGGGCGTCGCGCAGTTCGGGGTGCGCTTTCAGATGGCGCACCGAGGCCAAGGCGCCGGCGGTCAGGGCCGGCGGCAGGCTGGTGGTGAAGATGAAGCCCGAGGCCCAGCTGCGCACAGCGTCCACGATCACCGCGTCGGCGGCGATATAGCCGCCCATGACGCCGATGGCCTTGCCCAGGGTGCATTCGACGATGTCGATGCCGTCCAGCACGCCGTCGCGCTCGGCGACGCCTGCGCCGGTCGCGCCGTACAGACCCACGGCGTGGACTTCGTCCAGATAGGTCAGGGCGCCGTATTTCTTGGCCAGGGCGATGGTGCCCGCCAGGTCGGCGATGTCGCCGTCCATCGAATAGACGCTCTCGAAGGCGATCAGCTTGGGCGCGTTGACCGGCGCGGCGGCCAGCAGTTCCTCAAGATGTTCAAGGTCGTTGTGGCGGAAGATGTGGCGTTCGCCGCCGCCGTTGCGGATGCCCGCGATCATGGAGGCGTGGTTCAGCGCGTCCGAGAAGATGATCAGGCCCGGCAAAATCTTCTGCAGCGTCGATAGCGTCGCCTCATTGGCCACATAGCCCGAGGTGAACAGCAGGGCGGCTTCCTTCTGGTGCCAGCTGGCCAGCTCGGCTTCCAGATCGACGGCCGAGCGCGTGGTGCCCGAGATGTTGCGGGTGCCCCCTGCCCCGGCGCCGCTGAGATCGATCGCCGTCTTCATCGCCTCGACCACGGCCGGATGCTGGCCCATGCCGAGGTAGTCGTTCGAGCACCAGACCACCACATCCTGGTGCGTGCCGTCCGCGCGCCGACGGCGGGCCAGAGGAAATTGCCCGCGCACCCGCTTCAGATCGGCGAAGACACGGTAACGGCCTTCGCTGCGGACCTGATCCACAGAGTTCTGAAAGGCGGACTTATAGTCGAACAAGGCGGCGCTTCTTTCGCTTATGCAGCTTTGCGAGCCTAATTGCGCGCGCCGCCCGGTCTTGTCCATGTCAGGCGCAGGACAAAACGTCTCAACCCCTTAATTGATAACGGTTCTCAGCTTTGAGAAAGCCCGTGATTTCCTCCCCCATGCCAATGGGGAGGTGGATCGGACGCGGAGCGGTCGAGACGGAGGGGCTGCTTGGTTCTGCCGTCGTCAGGCCCCCCACCACTTCGTGGTCCCCCTCCCCATTGGCATGGGGAGGAAAGCCATGGCTCAGCTCAGCGTATCGATCCGCCCGCGCAGCATCTGGACCATGGCGGAGAAGTCCTTGCCGCCGTAGCCGAGGCCGTTGAACAGGGCGTAGAGGGCCTCGGCCTGGGCGCCCAGCGGCGTCGAGGCGCCGGCCTTGGCGGCGGCGTCCTGAGCCAGCTTGAGGTCTTTCAGCATCATGGCTGTGGCGAAGCCGCCTTCATAATCGCGGTTCGACGGGGCGGTCGGCACGGGACCGGCCCAGGGGTAGTAGCTGGTCACGCTCCAGCACTGGCCCGACGACTTGGAGGCGATCTCGAAGAAGCGCTCGGGTTCGAGCCCCAGCTTCTCGGCCAGGGCGATGGCCTCGCAGGTCCCGATCATGCTGATGCCCAGCAGCATGTTGTTGCAGATTTTGGCCGCCTGCCCCGCGCCGTGGTCACCGGCGCGGATGGTGATGCGGCTCATCGGCTCCAGCGCCGGTTCGACGCGGGCGAAGTCGGCCTCGTCGCAGCCGACCATGAAGGCCAGGGTCCCGGCGTCAGCGGCGGCCGTGCCGCCCGAGACGGGCGCGTCGGCGAAGGCGTAACCCGCTTCCTTGGCCAAGGCCGCCACCTTGCGCGCCGTCTCCACGTCGATGGTCGAGCAGTCCAGAAGCAGCGCGCTGGAGGGCGCCGCGCCGATGATCTGTTCGGAATAGACGCTGAGGACGTGCGGCCCGGCGGGCAGCATGGTGATGACCACCTCGGCGTCCTTCACGGCCTCGGCGACCGAACTGACGGTGCGGCACCCGGCCTCGGCGGCGCGTTCCAGCGCGGCGGGCGACAGGTCGAAGGCGGCGACGTCATGCCCGGCCTTGGCCTGATTGGCGGCCATGCCGCCGCCCATGTTGCCCAGGCCGATGAAGGCGATGCGAGTCATCTGTGCGTTTCCCTTATGGATTTTGGCCGAGGGTTAGCGCCGGACGTCCCGCTTCGCCAGTCACCAATTTGAGACGAGACGCCTCAGTTCGGCTTGCGGAAGCGATAGACGAACTGGTCGGTCTTGCCCCGGATCGCCTCGTCGAAGACATTCAGGCTGTGATCGTCGGCCGGGTTGGCGACAGCGGCGCTCTCGCCGTCGAAGACGAAGCCGGCGGCCTCGACCTCCTTGCGAAGCTGGGCGCCCTCGATGCGGTGCAGGGTCTCGACCACAGAGTTGGCGGCGCCGGGCGCGGCCTGGTGGTCGATGACGACATAGAGGCCGCCGGGCTTCAGCGCCTTGAAGATGTCGGCGTTCATCTTGGCCACGTCCACGCCGAAACGGGGGATGTGGAAGTCGTGATATTCCTGGCTCATGAAGACCAGATCCAGCGGATGGTCGAAGCTCATGGCGTCCAGGTCGCCGTTGACGCGGCTGACGTTGGGATAGGCGGCGACCAGGGCGTCGGCGCGCGGGTTCTCGCGCTCGGCCGTGCGGTTGGGCACGAAGGCGTAGACGTGGCCGCCGTCGCCCACGACGCGCGCGAACAGGCGGGTGAAATAGCCCGCGCCGGGGCGGATGTCGGCGATGCGCTGGCCCGGCTTCACCTGAGCGAAGGCCAGCATCTCGGCGGGATGACGCAGGGCGTCGCGCTCGACCTCGTCGGCGGGGCGTAGAGAGTCGGCGACGGCGGCCTGATAGGCAGGCGCGGCGGCGTCCTGGGCCACAACAGGCGCGGCGGCCAGGAAGGCGGCGGCGACGGCGGCGGCGAGCAGATGCGGTTTCATGACGAATTCCTTGATCTTGCGGCTGCCCCGGTCGGGGCCTTCAGACATCATAAGGCGCGGGGTCGGAGCGGCTGGCAAGCCGCTTCGACGCATAATCAGCCGGCCGTCATGGCCGCCGCGGCCTGCTTCTCTCTCAGTGTGACCAACTCCTCGGCCATCGTCGGGTGAACGGCGCAGGTGGCGTCCCACTGAGCCTTGGTCAGGCCGGCCTTTACGGCGATGGCGGCCAACTGGATCATCTCGGGGCTGTCAGGGCCGACGATGTGGCAGCCGACGACGCGCTGGGTTTCGGCCTCGACCACCAGCTTCATCAGGACCCGCTCGTCCGAGCCGGTGAAGGCGTATTTCATCGGGCGGAAGCGGGTGACGTAGACGTCCACCTCGCCCGGACAGGCGTGGCGGGCCTCGGCCTCGGTCAGGCCGACGACGCCGACGGGCGGCTGGCTGAACACGGCTGTGGCGACGGCTTCATAGTCGAACCGCTGAGGGTTGTTCTTGAACACCGTCTTATGGAAGGCCACGCCCTCGCGGATGGCGACGGGGGTCAGGTTCATCCGGTCGGTGACGTCGCCGATGGCCCAGATGTTGTCGGCCGTGGTCTTGGAATATTCGTCGACCTTGATGGCGCCGTTCTCGTTCAGCTCGACCCCGGCGGTTTCCAACCCCAGCCCCTCAACATAGGGCGCGCGGCCGGTAGCGAACATGACCACGTCGGTCTCGATCTTCATGCCGTTTTCGAGATGGTTGATCAGGCCCGCCTCGGTCTTCTCGATCGATTCATGCTGGCAGCCGAGGATGACCTTGATGCCGCGCTTCTCGATCTCGCCCGCCAGATGGGCGCGCACGTCGTCGTCGAAGCCACGCAGGATGTTGGGCCCGCGATAGATCAGGGTCGTCTCGACCCCCAGCCCGGCGAAGATGCCCGCGAACTCCACCGCGATATAGCCGCCGCCGACGACGAGGACGCGCTTGGGCAGTTCGGGCAGGTGGAAGGCTTCTTCGGAGGTGATGGCGTGCTCGATGCCCGGCAGGCTGTCCGGCTTCCACGGGCGGCCGCCGGTGGCGATCAGGATCTTCTCGGCGGTGATCGTCTGCTTGTCGCCGCCGTCCTTGCCGATGACCTCGACGGTGTGGGCGTCCTTCAGCACGGCGCGGCCGTGCAGAAGGTCCACGCCCGCCTTGCCCAGATTGGCGGCGTAGATCCCGGACAGACGGGCGATCTCGACATCCTTCGCCTGAAGGAAGGTCGGCCAGTCGAACTTGGCGTTCTCGAACGACCAACCGTAGCCCTCGGCGATCTCAAGCGCGTGGCTGACCTCGGCGGCCATGACCATGAACTTCTTGGGGACGCAGCCGCGAATGACGCAGGTGCCGCCGACCCGATACTCCTCGGCGATGGCGACCTTCTTGCCGCCCAACGCCGTCAGCCGCGCCGCCCGCACCCCGCCCGAACCGGCGCCGATGACGAAGAGGTCGTAGTCGTATTGGCTCATCGGGGGCTCCGGCTGGCTGGACCCAAAAAAATAGAGTCCAATTCGTCTGAATCGTCTGAAATCGCGCGGTCGAACCGCAGCGCTGACCCCGACTTAGGCGCCCGGATGCGAGGGGGCAAGGCGCGAGGCAGGCCCGTGTCAAAGAAGCCCGAGTGGGCGAGGACAGCCACCGCCCCGCTTTCACCAGACGCGGTTATGAAATACTGTGGCTGGGTCAGAATATGTCGTGAGGCCAGGTGATGATCGCAGCCCTTCTCGCTCTTGCGCTCAGCGCCAGCGCCCCGCCCGCTCAGTCAGCTCAGTCGGCCGCGCCCGCCCCTGAGGATCAAGCGGTTCGGCTGGAAGATATCCAGGTCTCGGGCCGACGCCTTGACGACCTGATCCAGAGCTTCGTCAGCGAAGTCGCAGCGCCCAATCGCGGGCGCGGCATCGCCCGATGGGACCGCAGCGTCTGCGTGGGCGCCGTCAATCTGCGCCGCGAAGCCGCGCAATATCTGGTGGACCGCGTTTCGACCGTGGCGGAAGACCTTGGATTGAACGCCGGCGACCCCGGCTGCACGCCCAATCTGCTGATTGTCGCGACCGCCGATGGCGACGCTTTCGCACGGGAGTTGGTGGAACGCCGCCGTCGGGCCCTGCGCATGGGCGGCTCCGGCATGGATCGCGGCGCCGCGGCGCTGAGAGACTTCCAGGAGACGAGCCGCCCCGTCCGCTGGTGGCAGGTCAGCATGCCGGTCGATTCCGAAACGGGTCAGCGCGCGGTCCGGATTCCCGGAGAATGCGCGGACGCCTGCTCGGCACCGATGGACTATGCTCCGACCATCAACGTATTCGCAGCTTCGCGGCTGACGACCCAGATCGTCGACAACATCTTCCGCGCCATCATCGTCGTGGACGTCAGCAAGACCGGCGCAGTCAATTCGGTGCAACTGGCGGACTATATCGCCATGGTGTCGCTGGCGCAGATCGACCCGACGGCGGACACCAGCGCCTATGCCTCGATCCTGAACGTCTTCAACGATCCGGGCAGCGCTCCTTATCTGACCGAGTGGGACAAGGCTTATCTGGACGGCCTGTACGGCGCCCAGCGCACTCGACAGAACGTGCGGGCGGGCAAGTCGGAGATCCAGTCCTCGATCCGTCGCGCGCATGCCCGACTGGCCGATGAGGCGCCGCCGCCTACGGATTGATCGTATAGACGCCCTCGTCCGTGCCGATGACGGCCAGGTCAGTCAGGTCGAGGAACAGGCCATGCTCGACCACGCCGGTCAGGCTCTTGAGGTCGGAGGCGAGGCGGGTCGGCTCGGCGATCAGCTTGCAGGCGGCGTCGTAGATCAGGTTGCCGCCGTCGGTGCGGATCAGGCCGCGCTCGGCCTCGCGCACGCGGGCCGGCGAAGCGATGTCATGATCGGCAAGAACGTCGGCGATGCGGTTGGCGGTCGTCTTGTGGCCGAAGGCGACGACCTCGATCGGCAGGGGGAAGGTTCCCAGCGCCGGAACCACCTTAGCCGCGTCGGCGATGCAGATGCAGCGGGCGGACGCTTCCCACACCAGTTTCTCGCGCAGCAGGGCCGCGCCGCCGCCCTTGATCAGCGCCAGGCCGGGGCCGATCTCGTCGGCGCCGTCCACGGTCAGGTCGATGCGGGGGGTGTCTTCCAGCGTCGACAGGGTCAGACCCAGCTCGCGCGCCAGATCGGCCGTGCGCTCGGACGTCGGGACGCAGCGCAGGTCGGGCAGGTTGCGGGCGGCCAGGGCTTTCACGAACCAGGCGGCGGTCGAGCCGGTGCCCAGGCCGACGACCATTCCGGCCTCGACGTATTGAGCGGCGGCTTCGCCGGCGTTCTTCTTCTGCAGGTCGCTCATTGGGATTTCGCCGCCTTCTTCGCGCGCATGGTTTCCATGAAGCGGGCGGCCCAGCCCGGCTTCGTCGTCTGCTGACCGCGCGCCAGGGCCAGGTCGCCGGGCGCGACATCCTTGGTCACCACGGAACCGGAGCCGACCATGGCGCCTGCGCCGATGGTCACGGGGGCGACCAGCGAGGCGTTCGAGCCGACGAAGGCCCCCTCGCCCACCGTGGTGCGGTGTTTGAAGAAGCCGTCGTAGTTGCAGAAGATCGTGCCCGCGCCGATGTTGGCCTTCGCGCCCACATGGCCGTCGCCGAGATAGGCCAGATGGTTGGCCTTGGCGCCCGCGTCCATGCGGACGTTCTTGACCTCAACGAAGTTGCCGATCTTGACGCCCTCGCCCAGGTCGGCGCCGGGGCGCAGGCGGGCGTAGGGGCCGACCTCGGCGCCGCGGGCGATTTTGGCGCCCTCGATATGGCTGAAGCTGCGTATGCGGGCGCCCTCGGCCACGCGGGCGCCGGGGCCGAAGACGACGAAGGGCTCGATGGTCGTGCCAGCGCCGATGTCCGTGTCCCAGGCGAAGTGGACGGTGTCGGGGGCGCTCATGGTGACGCCCTGCGCCAGGAAATGCTCGCGCTGGGTCTTCTGGAACAGGGCCTCGGCCTGAGCCAGCTCCCCTTGCGCGTTGACGCCCATGACAGAGTCTTCGGCGGCGAAGACAGCGCGGGTCGGGGCGCCGCGCTTGCGGGCCAGTTCGACTACGTCGGTCAGATAGTATTCGCCCTTGGCGTTGTCGTTGCGGACCTCGGCCAGCAGGTCGAACAGCAGGCTGACCGGCGCGGCCATGACGCCCGAGTTGCAGGCGGTGACGGCCAGGACGTCAGCAGACGCCTCCTTGGCCTCGGTGATGGCCAGCAGGTCGTCGCCGTCGAGGATCAGGCGACCGTAGGCGCCGGGATCGCGGGCCTCGAAACCGATGACGGTGACGCCTTCATGAGCATCAGCGAAAACCGGCTCGATGTCGGCGGCCTTCAGCAGGGGCACGTCGCCGTAGGTGACGACCACATGGCCGACGAAGTCGCCCAGCACCGCCTCGGCGGCGCGGACGGCGTGGCCGGTGCCGAGCGGCGGGTCCTGAACGGCGATGCTGTCGGCGCCGAGGCGCTTTTCGACGTGGGCGCGGACCTCGGGCGAATGAGAGCCCACCACGACGACGATGCGTTCGCAGCCCATAGCCTCCGCCGCGTCGATGGCGTGATCCAGCATGGCGCGTCCACCGACAGGATGCAGCACTTTGGGCAGCGGCGACTTCATCCGCGTGCCTTGCCCGGCGGCGAGGATGATGGCGGCCCTAGGATGACTCTGTGGATGGGGTGAGGTCATGAATCGATCCGGCGGCTTGTCGTTGCTTGCGATCTAGCCCATTGCCGGGGTCTTCGCGAGCCGGGAGACAGATGAGTGAACATTGAGCGCGACCTGGAAGGCTGGACCATCGCCTTCGATCTGGACGGGACGCTGGTGGACTCGGCGCCCGACCTGATCGGCACGTTGAACCGGATGCTGGCGGAGTATGAGTTGCCGCCCGTGCCCATGTCTTCGACCCGGCATCTGGTCGGGCACGGCGCGATGGCCATGCTGCGCCACGGCTTCATGGAAGCGGGCGCCGCCTGGGACGAGGCCCATGCGCCCGGTCTGTTCGAGCGTTTCATCGAGGACTACATGGCCCACATCGCCGACGAGAGCCGCCCGTTCGACGGCTGCGTCGCGGCGTTGGACCGCTTGAGCGCGCGCGGGGCGATCCTGTGCGTGGCGACCAACAAGCGCACGGACCTGTCGGTGGCGCTGATCGAGGCGCTGGGGCTGACGCGCCATTTCGCCTTCGTCGCTGGCCCGGATGCGGTCTCGGCCCGCAAGCCCAGCGGCGCGCACATTATCGAGGCGGTGCAAAAGGCGGGCGGCGATCCGGCGCGCTGCGTCATGGTCGGCGACAGCACCACGGACACCAGGGCGGCCAAGGATGCGGGCGTGCCCTGCATCGCCGTCAGCTTCGGTTACAATGACGTGCCGCATAATGAATTGGGCGGCGATGTGATGATTGATCACTACGATGCGTTCGAAGCGGCGCTGGCCGGGGTGATGAGAGCATAACTCTCCCTTCTCCCCTTGAGGGAGAAGGTGGCCCGTCAGGGCCGGATGAGGGGTGTCTGCGCGACGGTTGAAAGTCGCGTGATCGTGCGGCTGTTGGATCGGATACGAGGCGCCGGCACCCCTCATCCGAGCGCCTCCGGCGCCCACCTTCTCCCTCAAGGGGAGAAGGAAAAACTATCGAACACTTTAGAACTTCTGCACCCCATCTGCGCCCGTCGCTGTTGCCGTCTTCGCGTCTGCGAAACACATAGGTCGACCTGTTCCTCCCCAAGGGTCGTCATGCTTCGTCGCTTCTTCGCCATTCCCCTGTGGCAGCGCACCGCCGCCGGTTTCGCCCTGGGCATTATCGCCGGCCTGATCCTGCGGGAGCAGGCGACCGTCTGGCTGCAGCCCATCGGGGACGTCTATCTGAACCTGATCCGCATGGTGGTGGCGCCGCTGGTGCTGTTCACCATCGCCAGTTCGATCGCCAAGCTGGGCGAAGGGGTCGGCGCGGTGCGGCTGGGGGTGCGAACGATCGTCTGGTTCGCCATCACCTCCCTGCTGGCCGTGCTGGTGGGTTTCGCGTTCGGCCACATCATCAATCCGGGCGTCGGCCTGTCCGACCTGCCGCTGGGCGAGGTGAAGGCGCGCGAGATTCCTTCGCCCCTGCAGGTTCTGCTGGGCGTCGTGCCGACCAACCCCTTCGCCTCCCTGGCCGAAGGCAAGGTGCTGCAGATTATCTTCTTCTCGGCCTTGCTGGGAGCGGCCCTGGTGGCGCTGGGCGACCGGGCGCAAAATGCGCGCAGGCTGGTGGATGAAGGCGCGGCCCTGGTGTTCCGCATCACCCGCTGGGTGATCCAACTGACGCCTTTCGGGGTGTTCGGCCTGATCGGCTCGGTCGTCGGGGGCTATGGCTGGGAGGCGCTGCTGCCGTTGGGCAAGTTCATCTTCGCCATTTATGCGGCCTGCCTGTTCCACATCTTCGTCGTCTATTCGGGCCTGCTGAAGCTGCACGGGCTGAAGGTCGTCAGCTTCTTCCGAGGCGGAGCTGCAGCCATGCAGACGGCCTTCGCCACCTCGTCGTCGCTGGGCACCCTGCCCGTCACCCTGCGCCAGACAGTCGAGCGGCTGGGCGTGCCCCAGGCCTACGCCGCCTTCGCCGTGCCGCTGGGCGCCAATGTGAAGATGGACGGGTGCGGCGCCATCTATCCGGTCATCGCCTCGATCTTCATCGCCCAGTATTTCCAGATCGACCTGACGCTGACGCAATATGCGCTGATCGGACTGACGGCGGTGCTGGGATCGCTGGGTACGGCGGGCGTGCCGGGGACCAGCATCGTCATGCTGACCCTGACGCTGTCGACGGCGGGCCTGCCGCTGGAAGGCGTGGGCTACATCATCGCCATCGACCGCATCATCGACATGATGCGCACGGCCACCAACGTCACCGGCCAGATGGTCGTGCCGGTCCTGGTCGCCAAGGAGGAAGGCCTCTTGAACGAGGACATCTACAACGGCCACGTCGCCTGGCTGCCGGGTGATCCCGAGGATGAAACTCCGGAAGGTGCGCGGGCGGCGGGAATCTGAGCAAGCGACGCTGCTATTTGATGAATTGAGGCTTGCCGTCGTCGGAATCGCGGGCTATGTCCCCGCCTCCCGACGGCGCAGTCACTGACCGCCCCGTTCCCAGGCGGACGCGTAGCTCAGCGGGAGAGCACCTCGTTCACACCGAGGGGGTCACAGGTTCAATCCCTGTCGCGTCCACCATTCCTCCTCCTGAAGATTTCTTGCTTCCGACAAGCCGCCGTCAGCTTGATGCTTAAGAACGCTCGTCTTTACAGTTTTCCTGTTTCAACAGCAGGCCGTGCACCCTTTCCGCGCGCGTTGCGTTAGGGACCCAACAGGACGGGGGGCGTGTTGAAGACACTGGCCAAAACGATTGACTTAGTCGCGGCCTTCGACGCCTCGCCTAACCCCTATATGCTGCTGGATCGCGACCTGAGGTTTGCAGGGATGAACCAGGCGTATCTGGATGTCACCCAGCGTACGCGTGAAGAGCTGATCGGCGCCCACGTCATGGACGTCTTCGGGGCGGCGGCGGACGGTCCTGGTCGTGAAGACAGCCAGCGGCTGGAGGCGTCCTTCAGAAAAGTGCTGGGAAGCGGGCAGTCCGATCATCTGGCCCTGCTTCACTATCCGATCCGTACGACAGGGGCCCACGGCCAGGCCGTGTTCGAAGAGCGCTACTGGAGCTGCACCCACACGCCGATCAAGAACGATCAGGGCGAAGTCACCCATATCCTGCAGCACACCAGCGATGTCACCGACCTTATCAGGGCGCGGCCGACCCAGGATGGTTCAGGCAACGCCCTCGATGAAATGCTAGGCGGCGGGGTCTTCCGTCGCGCGCTGAAGGTCGAGGCCGACAATCAAAGGCTGGAGGCCGAACGGCGGCAGCTATCGGACGTTCTGTTGAACGCGCCAGGCTTTGTAGCCGTTCTGAGCGGACCAGATCATGTCGTGCAGTTCTGCAATGAGGCCTGCTACCGGCTCGTCAATCATCGCGACATTCTGGGCAGCACCGTCAAAGAAGCCCTGCCCGAGTTGGGCGAGCAAGGTCATCTCGACTTCCTGAACGACGTTTACGAGACTGGGGAACCGGTCATGGGCCGGCAGCGCGCGTTCAGCCTGCAGCATTCGCCCGACGGACCGGCCGCCAATCGCTACATCGACTTCGCCTATCAACCCATCCGGGACGAGAACGCGCGCGTGATCGGCGTGTTTGTTCAAGGGCATGACGTGACGGATGTGGTCATGGCCGCCGAACGGCAGAAGCTGATGATCGACGAGCTCAATCATCGCGTGAAGAACACCTTGGCCACCGTTCAATCGATCGCCATGCAGACGGCGCGCACCCATCAGGACCCCCGCTCGTTCGCCGAAGCCTTTGAGGCGCGGCTGATGGCCCTGTCGCACACCCACGACCTGCTCACGAAGAGCCACTGGGAAGGAGCGGACCTGCGCGCGGTGTTGGAACACGAGACGCTGGCGCATGGCGTGGGGCGGCTGAGCCTGAACGGGCCTCACATCGCCCTGTCGCCCGCCCGCGCCCTGTCGCTGGGCATGATCTTCCATGAACTGGCCACCAATGCCGCGAAGTACGGCGCCCTGGCTCATGGCGACGGTCGGGTGTCGGTCGACTGGCGCGTGATCCCTCATGCCTCGCCCCAGTTGGAGATCATCTGGAGCGAAAAAGTCGGTCGGCCTGTGAAGAAGCCGGAGCGGCGCGGTTTCGGCACTCGCCTGATCGAACGCAATGTTCGTCACGACCTGCGCGGCGCCGTCGATATGAGTTACACAGAAGACGGCCTGAGCGCCCGATTCACCCTGCCGCTGGAGACAGAAGCCTGATGACCGATATCTTTTCCGGCAGACGCGTGCTCATCGTTGAGGACGAGTCCCTGGTGGCCATGCTGCTGGAGACGATCCTGGCCGATCTGGGCTGCGACGTGGTCGGCCCGGAATCCAATATCGAGGACGGGCTGAACGTCGCCTCAGGGACCGCGCCGCTCGACGCCGCCCTGCTGGACGTCAACGTCGCGGGGCGAGAAATCTTCCCGGTGGCCGAGGCGCTGAAGGCCAGGGGCGTGCCGTTCGTGTTCTCGACCGGCTATGGCGAGGCGGGGCTGCCGGAACATTGGCGCGGCAACCCCACAGTGCAGAAGCCCTTCACTGAAGGCGCCATTCGCGACGCCTTGATGACGGCGCTGAACATGCAAAGGGCCTGAGCGCCGAGGGCCTGACGCGCTTACGACGGATGCAGCGCCGACCATGCCGACAGGCGGGCCATCGCATCGGCTTCTATGTCCGCATAGAAAGGGTTGTAGGGCGGGATCTTGCGCTGTTCCGCCCAGGCGCCGGTCGGTCGGAAGGACTCTGAACTCAGGCGTGACCGCCACAGGACGCCGTTGCGGCACTCGGCGGCGACGATACGACGCTGCAGGGCGGGACGTACGCCCCACTCCAGATTGGTGGCGTTGGTGGCGCCGCGGCTTTCGCGCATTTCAGAGCGCGGGGCGTCCGCTGATCCCGTCACCGGATTGACGCAGGCCGAGGCCAGGCCGTCGAACGTCACCAGAGTTCCCCGGTCGTCCCATGTCAGAGCCCGCCGCAGCGCGCGGCGCGCCTCGCTCTCGTTGTTCTCCTCCAGCGAGCGCCAAGTTATGACGCAGCCAGCCTGCTCGCGGCTGCTGCACAGGGGAATGGCGGTGAAGCGAGACGTCGGGGCCAGGTGCTCCATGAGGTAGGCGGCGACCAGACGCGAGCGCAGGGCGGGATCGGGCGCGATCCGTTCATGCAGCAGGCGGTCGGCCAGTTCGGCGCCCTGCTCTACCCCGGCCAGGATGATGGGGCCGTCCGGATGGCGTTTCAGCCAGGCGTCGAAGGCGGCGGATATGTCCTGATAGGCGAAGGCGCGCGCCTCTCGGGCGTCTTCGCGCAGGGTCAGGCGGGTGTAGAGGCTGGCCTGGCGATACAGGGGCGCGCTGACGTCTCCAGCCAGGGCCAGAGGCCCGGCGTAGTTGGGCAGGACCGCGCCGCGCAGCCCGGCCAGGGCGCGGGCGTCATCAACGGCCCCGTTCCACTCCTTGCCGCCGTTATAGGTGGTGGAATGGACGAAGAAGACGTGTGCAGGACCGGCCGTCGGCGTGCGCGCGTCCAGCAGCGCCCAGGCGTCCGTCTGCGCATAGTCAGGCGTGGCCGGCGGCTGATAGGTCTGGAACGGCACCTGCGGATCCAGAGCTGAGCGCAGGATATCGCCGCGCCAGACGACGACCGCCGCCGTCAGAATGAAGACGAGCGCAAAGCCCGCGTAGCCGACCCACTGGCGCGCAGTCAGCCGGGGCAGCATCAGCGGTACGTGTCCGACTGGGCCAGGAAGTCCTGGACGTAGCGGCGGACGCCTTCCTCCAGCGGGGTCGACTGCCCGCCGTAGCCGAGGGCGCGGATGCGATCCATGCGGGCCTCGGTGAAGTACTGATACCGGTCGCGGATCGCCTCGGGCATATCGATATAGGCGATGGACGGCTCCTTGCCCGCCGCGGCGAAGGTCGCCCGCGCCAGATCGGCGAAGGAGCGCGCCTGGCCCGAACCCGCGTTGAACACGCCCGAGATGTCTTCACGCTCCAGCAGCCACAGGATGATGTTGACCACGTCATCGACGAAGACGAAGTCGCGCAGCTGGCCGCCGTCGGGATAGTTCGGGTTGTGCGAGCGGAACAGACTGACCGTCTCGCCCGCCTGAACCTTGGGCCAGATCTGGGCCACGACCGACTTCATGCCGCCCTTGTGGCCCTCGTTCGGGCCATAGACGTTGAAGAACTTCAGCCCCGCCCACTGACGCGGCGCCTCGTCGCGATCGGCCTGCCGGACGGCGTATTGATCGAACAGGTATTTCGAATAACCATAGGCGTTTAGCGGCCGAAGCGAATTCAGGCTCTCAGGATCGTCGCGATCCTCGAACCCCGCCTCGCCGTCGCCGTAGGTGGCGGCCGAGGAGGCGTAGATCATCCGCACGTTGCGCACCGCGCACCAGTCCCAGATGTCGCGCGACAGGCTGAAGTTGGTGCGCAGGATCAGGTCGGCGTCCGGCTCGGTCGTCGAGGAGATGGCGCCCATGTGGATCACCGCCTCGATGCGGTCGGCGTGACGCTCCAGCTGGTCGAACAGCTCTTCGGGCGCCCACAGATCGGCGATGGGGTGTTTGGCGATGTTCTTCCACTTGGCGAGGTCGGCCGTCTCCAGCCGGTCGCAGACGACCACGTCCCAGGCGCCGCTCTCGCACAGGCGGGCGACGATGTTGGAGCCGATGAAGCCCGCGCCGCCCGTGACGACGATCATTCGCAGGGTCATGCCTTGTCTCCAGTCATCTTTTCAATCGTCTTCGTCGTGGAATAGCCGTCGGCGAAGTCGGCCAGACGGACTTCTCCGCCCCAGCTTTCGACCTCGGCGGCGCCGACGACCTTGTCCTTGGTGTAGTCCGCGCCCTTGATCAGCACATCGGGCTTCAGTCGCTGGATCAGGGCGATGGGGGTCGGGTCGTCGAAGGCGGTGACGCGGTCGACGCTGGCCAGGCCGCCGATAACGGCGGCGCGGCTGTCCAGATCGTTGACGGGACGGCCCTCGCCCTTCAGGCGGCGCACCGAGGCGTCGGTGTTCAGCGCCACCACCAGCCGGTCGCACCAGCTGCGCGCTTGGGCCAGATAGGCGACGTGGCCGCGGTGGAGGATGTCGAAGCAGCCGTTGGTGAAGCCGACCTTCAGGCCCTGGCGCTTCCACGCTTCGACCTGATCGGCCAGTTCGTCCAGCGGCGTGACCTTGGACTGGGCCAGGGCCGCGTGCTGGCTCATCTCGGCCTCGATCAGTTCGGCCGGGGTCACGACGGCGGTGCCGCTCTTGCCCACGACCACGCCCGAGGCGAGGATGGCGAACTGCACCGCCTGTTCCAGCGTCGCGCCCGCGCCCAGCGCCAGACCCAGCGCGGCGAGGCAGGTGTCGCCCGCGCCCGAGACGTCGAATACTTCGCGCGCCCGGCCGGGGAAGTGGACGACCCCGCCGCCCCGTTTCGCCAGGGTCATGCCCTTGCCCGCGCGGGTGACGATGACGGCCTTGGCGGTCGTAGAGGCCAGCAGGGCGGCCAGCGCCGCCTCGACCTGTTCGTCGGTTTCGGTCGGCAGGCCGGTGGCGCCGGCCAGTTCGCTGGCGTTCGGCTTGATGACGTCAACCGCGCCATAGCGGGCGAAGTCGCGGCCCTTGGGGTCGACGATGACCGGCGCGCCGTATTCAGCCCCGGCCCACAGCGCCGCCTGAATGGCGCCGTCGTCCACCACGCCCTTGGCGTAGTCGGACAGCAGGATGGCGCCCGCGCCCTGGAACACCGCCTTGTCGGCATAGCCCGAATGGGTCGCGGCCTCGTCGTCCAGACGGAGCAGCTGCTGGCCGGCGGCGACGAAGCGCGTCTTGACGATGGTGGCGGCGCCTTCGGGCCGGATCAGGGCGTCCTCGATCCGGTCCTCGGCGGCGATCAGATCGGCCAGTTCGGCGCCCGCCGCGTCATCGCCCGCGACCGCGCCCAGACGGGCCCGACCGCCCAGGGCCGCGACGTTGCGCGCCACATTGCCCACGCCGCCGGGCATGGCCACGGTGCGGCGCGCGTGCAGGACCGGGATCGGCGCCTCGGGCGAGATGCGGCTGACCTCGCCATAGACATAGCGATCCAGCATCAGATCGCCGACGCAGGCGACCTTCAGGTCGCGCACGCGCTCCAGCAAGGACTGCAGGGCGCCGAGATCGAGAGAACGTTCAGCCATGACGCCGAACTAGCGGATTCACGCCGTCTTCGCCATCGGCCCCTTGTGACCCAGCTTGATGGCCAGGTCGTCGAAGGCGATCAGTTCGGCCGCCAGGGCCTCGAACTGGCTCAGCGGCACCATGTTGGGGCCGTCCGACGGAGCGTTGTCCGGGTCTTCGTGCGTCTCCATGAAGACGGCGTCGACGCCGACCGAGACGGCGGCGCGGGCCAGCACCGGCACGAACTCGCGCTGGCCGCCCGAGGAGGTCCCCTGCCCGCCCGGCTGCTGGACGCTGTGGGTCGCGTCGAAGACGACGGGGCAGCCGATCTCGCGCAGGATCGGCAGGGCACGCATATCGCTGACCAGGGTGTTGTAGCCGAAGCTGGCGCCGCGCTCGCAGGCCATGACGTTGGGGTTGCCGGCGCCTGTGACCTTGGCGATGACGTTCTTCATGTCCCAGGGGGCCAGGAACTGGCCTTTCTTGATGTTGATCGCCTTGTTCGTGGCGGCGGCGGCCAGCAGCAGGTCGGTCTGGCGCGACAGGAAGGCCGGGATCTGCAGCACATCGACAGCCTCGCTCACGGGCGCGCACTGGGCCTCGGAGTGTACGTCGGTCAGGGTCGGCAGGCCGGTGACTTCACGGATTTCGGCGAAGATCGGCAGGGCGTCCTTCAGGCCGATGCCGCGCGCGGCGCTGGCGCTGGTGCGGTTCGCCTTGTCGAAGCTGGTCTTGTAGATGATGCCGAGGTTCAGCCGCTCGCCGATCTCCTTCAGCTGATGGGCCGTCTCAAGCGCGTGCTGGCGGCTTTCCATCTGGCAGGGGCCGGCGATGAAGACGATGCGGGCGCCGCCGCCGATGACGACGGGGGTCTTGAGGCCTTCGGACAGGGTGATGACGGCGTTCGGAGAGGTCACGGCGGCGCTTTCGACTGGTTTTAACGGCGGTTCGCGAGCCTGTGCCGCGACTTTGAGTCGGACAGGTGGCGTCGCGGATGCGTTTGCGCAACTTATCCGGCGACTCAGGCCCTGACCATTGTTCGCGTGATCGTGGTAATCTGAGGCCATGAACGCGCCCGACACGCCCCTGATCTCGACCGAAGCCCTCGCCGAGCAGATGACCAAGCCCGACCTGCGCATCATCGACGCCAGCTGGTGGCTGGATGGACGGGACGCGCGCGCGGATTTCGAGCGCGAGCGGCTGCCCGGCGCCGTCTTCTTCGATCTGGACGCCATGTCGGATCGGGAAAGCCCCTATCCGCACATGCTGCCCTCGCCCGCAGCCTTCGCCGAGGCGATGGGGGCGATGGGCGTGGCCGAGAGCGACGACATCGTGGTCTATGACGCCCAAGGGCTGTTCTCGGCGGCGCGGGTCTGGTGGACGCTGCGGACCATGGGCGCCGAGCGCGTGCGCGTGCTGGATGGCGGCCTGCCGAAATGGAAGGCCGAAGGGCGACCGTTGGAAGACGGCGCGGCCGGGGCGCCGGTCCCGACGCAGTTTGAAGCGCGGTTCGATGCGGACGCCGTGGCGGACTTCGGTCAGGTCGGCGCCGCGCTGACCGAGGGGCTGCAGGTGGTCGATGCGCGCGGAGCGGCCCGCTTTCGGGGCGAAGCGGCCGAACCGCGTCCCGGCGTGCGCGCGGGGCACATGCCGGGGGCGCTGAACCTGCCGTTCGGCCATCTGCTGAATGCGGATGGGACGCTGAAACGGGGTCAGGCGCTGGAAGACGCCTTTCGCGCGGCGGGCGTCGATCTGGAACGGCCCGTCATCACCAGCTGCGGCTCGGGCGTGACGGCGGCGATCCTGACCCTGGGGCTGGCCGTTCTGGGGCGGCCGTCGCGGCTTTATGACGGGTCGTGGGCCGAATGGGGCGCGCGGCCGGACGCGCCCCTGGCGACCGGCTAGGCCGCGCTTGCCGCCAGCGGCGGCGCGGTCGCGTCCGGCTCCTCTTCGTCCGTTTCGCCGCGCGAAACGATGGTGGCGATCACCAGGTCGCCGGTGACGTTCAGCGACGTCCGGCACATGTCCAGGAAGCGGTCGACGCCCAGGATCAGGCCGATGCCCTCGGGCGGCACGCCCACCATGGCCAGGATCATGGCGATGACCGGCAGGCTGCCGGCCGGCACCCCTGCCGTGCCGACCCCGCCCAGAATGCAGACCAGCATGACGATGACCTGCTGACCCAGCGTCAGGTCGACGCCGAAGAACTGGGCCAGGAACAGCACCGTCACGCCTTCGAACAGGGCGGTGCCGTTCTGGTTGGCGGTGGCGCCGACGGTCAGGACGAAGCGGGCGATCTTGCGCGGCAGGCCTAGCTCCTGCTCCGCCACACGCAGCGACACGGGCAGGCTGGCGTTCGAGGAGGCGGTGGAGAAGGACACCACCATGGCCTCGCGGATGGAGCGGAAGAACTTCACGGGCGACATGCCGCCAGCCAGCCACACGAACAGCGGATAGACGACGAACATGTGGATCGCCATCGCGCCCACGGCGACGGCGACGAAGGCGCCTAACCGGATCAGCAGGTCCCAGCCGAAAAGGGCCGCCAGGTTGAACATCAGGCAGGCGATGGCGATAGGCGCGACGCGGATGACGAGGTTGATGAGCTTCATCATCACCTCGAACAGGCCTTCGATCGTCTGTTGGAGGCGGTCGGTGGCCGGACTCTTGGCCATGACCAGGCCGACGCCGAAGAAGAGGGCGAAGACCATGACCGGCAGGATCTGGTTCTCGGCCGCCGCCGTGAAGACGTTCGAGGGGATCAAGTCGAGGAAGAAGTCGCCGGCCTGGACCGAGGTCGGCGCATTGCCGATGATGGAGGCGGCCCCGGCGCGTCCCTGATCCAAGAGTTGCTGGGCGAGGACTGGATCCACGCCGTCGCCCGGCCTGAACACATTGACCATGACCATGCCGATCAGCACGGCCATGGCGGAAATCACTACGGTATAGATCAAGCTGCGCGATCCCGCGCGGCCGAGGGCCTTGAGGTCGCCCATCTCGGCCACGCCGATCACCAGCGCCGAGAACAGCAGGGGCAGCACCAGCATGAACAGCAGGCGCAGGAAGATCTGGCCTGCCGGTCCTGTAATATTGGAGGTCAGCCACTGAACCCAGCCGGCATCGCCGCCGACGGTCAGATTGACGATGAGGCCGCCGATGAGGCCGACCAGAAATCCGATCAGCATCAGCATGTGAAGCGGCAGTCCGCGCTTGGCTGTAGTCTCCATCCGGTCCCTTCCCTGCTCCCCCTTACAGGACTAGCGGACAGGAAGGCCGTAGATCAACCCGCCAGGTCGAGCGGACCATTGAGCATTTAGTCCCCGCTCGAGATCAAGCGACGACTGTTCGCCCAGGTTTCGATTGAATATTTCGCCGTAGTTTCCGCTGGCTGTGATCGCATCCAGCGCCCATGTGCGCGGCAGATCGATGCTGGGGCCGAAGTCGCCTTCCACGCCAAGCAGGCGTCGCACTCTTGGATCCGCCGAATTCTTCGCCAGGTCAGCAGCGTTGTCGCGGGTGACGCCGAGTTCCTCAGCCAGGATCAACGCATTCAGCGTCCAGCGGATCACCGCCAGCCAGCGGTCGTCTCCACTGCGCACGACCGGTCCCAGCGGTTCCTTGGAGATCACGTCGGGCAGGATCATGTGTTGCTGCGGGTTGGGCAGGGTCGTGCGCGCAGCGGCCAGGGCCGAGATGTCGGCGGTGAAGGCGTCGCATGCCTCGCGCGCATAGGCCTGACGCGCCTCGCCTTCGGTGGCGACGACGACCGGGCGGTATTCAATGCCTCGACGACGGAAGTAGTCCTCGACGTTCAGTTCGGTCGTCGAGCCGGACTGGACGCAGATGCGCGCGCCGTTCAACTCGGCCGCGCTGGTCAGGTTGAGCGAGCGGCGGACCATGAAGCCCTGGCCGTCGTAGTAGTTCACGCCGGCGAAACTGAGATCCGAAGCCGTGTCGCGGCTCATGGTCCAGGACGTATTGCGCCACAGCACGTCCACGCGACCGGCGCGGACGGCGTCGAAGCGCTGCTCTGTCGTCAGCGGCGCGAAACGCACCGCATCCGGGTCGCCGAAGATGGCCGCCGCCGTGGCGCGGCAGAAATCCACGTCAAAGCCCCGCCAGGCGCCCCGGTTGTCGGTATAGGCGAAACCGACCAGACCTTCGTGCACGCCGCAGTTCAGGCGGCCGCGCTGTCGGACCGCCGCCAGGGTCGGACTTTCCTTGACCTCGGGCAGGGCCGCGGGGGCGCGCGGGGTCGGTTCGCGCATAGCGTCGGTCTGCGGTTCGTCCTGCTTTCCGCAAGCGCCCAGAAGCACAAGCGTCGCCGCCAGTCCCGGTCCGATCCACTGCGCCTTCATGCCGTTCACCGCCTCTTACTCGCCCCGCCTCTAGTTAGGCCGCGCCGAACGCGCACCGCAACCCGCGCCGAACGACAAAGCCGCCGCCTCTGATCCCTTGCAGTCGAATCGGGCGGGCCGTAAGAAATCGGACTTCGTAAAGGTCGTTCCTTGATGCCGCTCTCCGTCGCAGACAAGCCCCGGCGTCGCCGCCGTTCGCCTGACGAAGCCCGCCGCGAAGCCATCAGCTCGGCGCGCGACCTGCTGCTGACCCAAGGGCCGAGCGCCGTCACCCTGACCTCCGTCGCACGCGAAATCGGCGTCACCCATGCCAATCTGATCCACCATTTCGGCTCTGTGGCCGGGCTTCAGTCCGCCGTGATGGCCTCGATGACTGCTGATCTGAGCGACGCGCTGGACGCCGCGATCGTTCGGCTGAGGACCGATGACGGCGCGCCGCTGGAGGTGGTCAACGCCGTCTTCGCCGCCTTTTCGACCGGCGGCGCCGGGCGGCTCGCCGCCTGGATCGCGATGTCGGGGGATCTGTCTCACCTCGAGCCGGTGCGGGCGGCGGTGCGCAACCTGGTCGCCGCCATCAAGGAGAAGATCGGCGCCAGCGACGGCCAGGCGGACGGCGTCATCGGCTCGGCCGTCCTCTTCATCGCCCTGAGCGCCTTCGGCGACGCCCTGATCGGCGATCCTCTGCGCGATATGCTGGGCCAGGACGCCGACGCCGGACGCCAGGTCGTCGCAGGGCTGCTGGCGCGGATGTTGGCCGATTACTCAGCCCTGTGACCCAAAAAAGAGAGCCCGACGCCAGGCGCCGGGCTTAAAGTCATTCGGTGATGGTGGGTGTCCTCCCAAAAGAAGACAGTCCGTAGATCAACTGGTTTGGTTAATGCGGCGTTAACGACGTTTCGGAAGCCGCCGTGGAGCCGGCCCTGTCGGGAAACCAGCTGGTCTGGCGCGCGGCGTCAGACAAAGCGCGCGTGACCCGCCATCCCTGTCCGGCGCGTTCCGCCCGTCCCGTCGCAGGGCCCGGCCCGGGATAGGCGTAACGCTCGCCCCCGATCTCGATCTGCACCGCTCGGTCCCCGGCCCGCGAGAGCGGCGCGGTCCACAGGCCGGCTTCGTCGGCCACGGCCACGGCCGTTTCGCCTTCGCTCTTCACTTCCACGCGCTGGCCCGGCGTGGAACGGCCGGACGCCAGCAGGGCGCGGCCATCGCCGTCCACGGCGTCCAGAGCGGGTCCGTCCGTCAGTCGACGGCTGGGACCGCCGTCGATGAGCAAGGCGGCGACGACGGCGCCGTCTCCGGCCAGGAAAAGGCGTTCCGGACCCGGCGTCGGGGTCTGGCCGATCTGGATTTCAGGGGTCAGGACATGGCCGAGCGCTTCCCGGCCGACGCGCAATTCAAAGCGCCCCTGGGAATCGGCGCCTGCCGCCATCGCCTGGCCCAGGGCGTTGCTGAGAATGACGCGCGCGCCCGCCGGTGCCTGGCCGCTGACCACAACGCCGGAGCCCTGTAGGGTGACCTTATCTATATGCGGCGCGGCGGCCCAGTTGTCCTGATCTGCCTGGTTCGGCTCTTCCATGGGCTGACGCGGCCCACTGCAGCCGACGATGGTCAGGCCGAGACACGTGGCCAACGACAGCTTCAGTCCGCCTCGGCCCCACGCCGCCATCGCCTTCATCTCTTCGCCCTTCGCTCGTTCCATCCTGGCTCGCATCACTATAGGTTGCTGCCTCATCCAGGCCAGCCGGTTCGTGCTGGAGCTTAACCGTAAAGGTCGTCAGACACTCCATGTCCCTGCCCCCCGTCAACATCGCCCCGTTCGAGGGTCGCTCTGTCTGTCTGTTCTGCGGCTCGTCCGATGGCACGGACGCCAAATATGTCGAGGCGGCGGCGGCCTTCGGCAAGGCGACGGCCGAGGCGGGGTGGCGGTTCGTTTACGGCGGCGGCGGCGTGGGGCTTATGGGCGCCTCGGCCCGCGCGGCCCATGCGGCGGGCGGCCGCGTCGTCGGCATCATGCCCGCCTTCCTGCGCAGCCGCGAGCGCCTGTTCGACGATGTCGAAACGATCGTCGTCACCTCCATGCATGAGCGCAAACAGCTGATGTACGACGAGTCCGACGTCTTCGTCGTCGCGCCCGGCGGCGTCGGCACGCTGGAGGAAGTGGTGGAGCTGCTGTCGTGGAAGCGGCTGGACCTGCACGCCAAGCCGGTCATCTTCCTGAATCTGGACGGCTTTTGGGACGGCTTCTTCACCCTGATCGAGCACACGGTCGAGAAGGGCATGACGCCGCGCAGCTTCCTGGACGCCTATGTCAGCGTCGATTCGGTCGAAGGCGCGATCGAGGCCATGAAATCGGCGCAGGACACGCCCCACTTGCAACATGATCGCCGGTAAGTAAACGTGCGTCAGTAACGCCGGTCCGTCGGGCGAGAAGCTGGATTGACAGTTTTCTTAAACAACGGTCTATGGCGTTGCTGGGCGTGCGCCCTACCCTTATCGGAGACTGTCCATGCGTGCTCTTCTCGCCGCCGCCGTCCTGTTCGCGGCCGCTCCCGCCTTCGCCCAGGCGCCCGTTACCAGCGCCACCCTGGCGGACGCCGCCAGCGCGCCTTCGGGCCGCGTCATTGTCGACGGCGCGACCTGGCGTTGTGAAGGCGACGCCTGCACCGCCACGGGCGGCTCCAGCCAGCCGGCGACGCGCGCCTGCCGCCGCGTGGTCGCCAAGCTCGGCCCGGTGACCAGCTTCACCTACAAAGGCCAGAGCCTGAACGAAGAAGAAATCGCCGCCTGCAACGCGGCCTGATCCATACTTCAGCGCCAGATAAAAAAGGCCGCCTTCACGACGAAGGCGGCCTTTCTTGTATCCGTGGGACGAAGCCCGTCAGGCGGCCTTGCCCTTCAGCCGCTGAACCAGACGGGCTCGGCCGATCAGCGGGATCATGGCGGCCATGTCCGGTCCATGCGCCTGACCGGTCAGCGCCAGACGCAGCGGCATGAACAGGCCCTTGCCCTTGGCCCCGGTCTTGTCCTTCACCGCTGCGGTCCAGGCCGACCAGGCGTCGGCGTCGATGGTGTCCGGCAGCAGCTCCAGGGCGTCTGCGGCGAAGGCCGCATCCTCGATCACCGGCGTGACCGGCCCGGTGACGATCTTCGCCATATCAACGACATCGCCGAACTTGTTGAGGTTGCCCTTCACCGTGTTCCAGAAGGTCTCGCCCAGATCGACGCCCAGAGCCTCCAGGCGCGGCTTCGCCTCGGCGTAGTCGATCGCGTGCACCGCCTGGGCGTTCAGACGATCCAGATCGGCCGTGTCGTACCGCGCGGGCGAGCGGCCCATCTTGGAGAAGGCGAAGGCGGCGCCCAGGTCTGCCAGCGAGGCGGCGACTTCCAGATTGTCCGAGGTGCCGATCTTGCCCAGGTGGCTGGTGATAGCGATCGGCTCATAGCCGTCGGCGCGCATGTCCATGATGGCCAGCGAGCCCAGACGCTTGGACAGGGCTGTGCCGTCCGCGCCGACCAGCAGCGGCATGTGAGCGAAACCGGGAACCTTGGCCCCCAGCGCCTCGAAGATCTCGATCTGGGCGCCGGTGTTGGTGACGTGGTCCTCGCCCCGGATGATGTGGGTGATCTCCATGTCGATGTCGTCGACGACCGACGGCAGCGTATAGAGGAACAGCCCGTCCTCGCGGATCAGCACCGGGTCGGACATGGAGGCGGTGTCCACCTCGGCGTGGCCGCGCGCCAGATCTTCCCAGGCGACGCGCTTGCCTTCCAGCTTGAAGCGCCAGTGCGGGCGGCGGCCTTCGGCCTCGAAGGCGGCCTTCTCAGCGTCGGTCAGCGACAGGGCGGCGCGATCGTAGATGGGCGGCTGGCCGCGCGACAACTGCACCTTGCGGCGACGGTCCAGTTCGTCGGCGGTTTCATAGCAGGGATAGAGGCGGCCCTCGGCCTTCAGGCGGGCGGCGGCCTCTTCATAGCGGTCGAACCGCCTGGACTGATTGTAGCGCTCGTCCCAGGCCAGACCGAGCCACTTCAGGTCGATCTCGATGTTGTCTTCCGACTCCTGGGTCGAGCGGACCAGGTCGGTGTCGTCGATGCGCAGCACGAAGCTGCCGCCCTGCCCCTTGGCGAACAGCCAGTTCACCAGAGCCGTGCGGACATTGCCGACGTGCAGCTTACCCGTGGGAGACGGAGCGAAACGAACCTTGACGGACATGGGGATCAACGACCTCGATAGGAAGGCGGCTTGGTCGCGCCGCCGTCCGCTCAAGTCAAGCCGAACCGCCCGTAAAGACGTCAGTCGTCGCGGTGGACACGCTCGCGGCGTTCGTGACGCTCCTGCGCCTCGACCGACAGAGTGGCGGTCGGGCGGGCCTCAAGGCGTCCCAGGCCGATCGGCTCGCCGGTGTCTTCGCAATAGCCGTAGGAGCCGTCCTCGATCCGGCGCAGGGCCTCATCGATCTTGGAGATCAGCTTGCGTTGACGGTCACGGGTCCGAAGTTCCAGCGCACGATCCGATTCCGACGAGGCCCGGTCCACCAGGTCGGGGTGGTTCTCGGTCTCGGCTTTCAGATTGGTGACCGTACCCTTCGATTCACGAAGGATATCGTCCTTCCAGGCCAGGAGCTTGTTCTTGAAATAGGCGACCTGCCGCTCGTTCATGAACGGTTCGTCGTCGGACGGCCGATAAACAGCCGCGTCCCCAGACACTACAGAGGCCAATGCGGTCATCGCACTCACACTCATTTCCCTATCGCGCCCCCCTGCGGCGCATGGGCCGTATAGGCAAGGGTAAGAGTCGCGGCAATGGCGTTCGCGTTTCCGTGATATGGCTAAGCTGCATTCACCCTGAGGTAGTGTGGCGAATTATCCTCACAAAGCCGATCTTGGACAATAAAAGACTGAAGTTTCGTCGCCTTTAGGCGCGAATGCGGCTCATTTCCGCTTTGGCCAATTCCACCGAAGCGCGCAGGTCGATCTGGTCCAGCACGGCGGTCAGACCCGGCTCGACCTCTTCGTCACGCTGTTCCCGAATATCGCGGGCCAGACGGCTCAGAGCCGCCCCGCCGTCCTGACCGCCCAGCAGGGCCAGCTTCAGTTCGTCCAGACGGTCCAGCAGGCCGGAGCCGCGACGGATGGCGCGGCGCCGACGCTCGGTCGGATCCTCGACGCCCTGGAGCGCCATCAGGGCTGCGGCGCCCGCCACGCCCGAGGCGGAGGATGTCGCGCCGGCCTGCGCTGAGGCGGCCGCGCCGCCCGTGGCCGGCAGGGCGAAACCGCCGGCGGCGCGCGCCGCAGGTCGCGTGGTCGGCGTTGAAGCGGCGCCCAAGGGTCCGGTGACCTTCATGCAAGACGTCTCCTTCTACGCCGCCACCTTGACGGCAGGGGCTGAACTCTTGGTTAACGGCTAGGCAAATCCTGCCCGCAGGCACCGGGACGAGCGACCACATTCATTGTAATTGCTCGACTTTCCAAGCGGCACGATCCTCGCATGGTTAATGGCGAACGCTCACGCAGGGACGTCCGTCGCATGCAGAAGTTGCTTACCGCCCTTATCGCCCCGGCCATTGCGGCCGTCGCCCTCACCGTCGCGCCCGGCGCGGCGGAGGCCCAGTCGCGCATCAAGGACATCGTCTCGATCGAGGGCGTTCGCTCGAACCAACTGGTCGGCTATGGACTAGTGGTCGGGCTGAACGGCACCGGCGACAGCGTCCGCAACTCGCCCTTCACCCGCCAGTCGCTGGAAGGGATGATGGAGCGTCAGGGCGTCAATATCCGGGGCGCCAACCTGAACACCAAGAATGTGGCGGCGGTCATGGTCACGGCCGAGCTGCCGCCCTTCGCCACGCCGGGCTCGCGACTGGACGTCAGCGTCTCGGCGATGGGCGACGCCAAGAGCCTGTTAGGCGGGACCCTGCTGGTCACGGCCCTGCAAGGCGCCGACGGCGAGGTCTACGCCGTGTCGCAGGGGGCGGTGCAGACCGGCGCGGTTTCGGCCTCGGGATCGTCCGGGTCGTCGATCACGCGCGGCGTGCCCACAGCGGGCCGCATCGCCTCAGGCGGGGTGGTTGAGCGCGAGACCGGCTTTGACCTGGCGTCCATGCCTTCGGTGCGGCTGACCCTGCGCAACCCGGACTTCACCACGGCCCAGCGCATCGCCGCCGCCATCAATGAGACCTACCCCCAGACCGCCTTCGCCGAGAACGGCACGGTCGTCGCCATTCGCGCGCCTCAGAACTTCGGCATGGCGGGCTTCCTGAGCCGGGTCGAGAATCTGCCGGTCCAGATCGATTCCCCGGCCAGGGTCATCATCGACGAGGTCAACGGCGTCATAGTCATGGGCGAGGCGGTGCGGATCTCCACCGTCGCCGTGGCGCAGGGCAATCTGACCGTGTCGGTGCAGGAAACGCCGATGGTCAGCCAGCCCGAGCCGTTCAGCCGCGGCGGCCAGACTGTCGTGGTGCCGCAGTCGGATGTCAGCATCAGCGAAGATGCAGGTCGCGAAATGCGGCTGGTGGGCGGCTCCACCTCTCTGTCGACGCTGGTTAATGGCCTGAATGCGCTGGGCGTCAGCCCGCGCGACATGATCAGCATCCTGCAGGCCATCAAGGCCGCCGGGGCCCTCCAGGCCGAAATCGAGGTGATCTGATGGGCCCCCTCGCCGCCTCTCCCGACCTGTTGCGCGATCCCGCCTCGGCCCTGCCCGGCCAGCCGAAGAACCTGGAAGGCCAGAATCTGCAAGCCATGCGCCGCACGGCGGAGGCCTTTGAGGCCAGCTTCCTGTCGCAGATGATGAAGCCGATGTTCGAGGGCCTGAGCACCGAGGCGCCGTTCGGCGGCGGCGCAGGCGAAGCCGCATGGCGCGGCTTTCTGGTGGACGCGATGGCGCAGCAGACCGTCAAGTCCGGCGGCGTCGGCTTGGCCGACAGCGTTCTGGCGCAGATGATCAAGATGCAGGAGCAAGGCGCATGACCGCCGATGTCGAGACCGCCGCCTTGCGCGTGCAGCACCTGACGCGCCTGACCCGGGACCTGACCGACCGGCTGTCGCTGGAAATGGACGCCTTGCGCGCCCACCGCGCCCAGGACCTGAGCGAGGGCATGGCCCAGACGCAGGAGATGGCGAACCTCTATCGGCGCGAGTCGGCCCAGGTGAAGGCCAATCCGGCCGCCATCGCCGCCGCGCCAGAGGCTGACCGCCGCGCGCTGATCGACGCCACGGAAGCCTTTGAAACCATCCTGGCCGAGCACGCCGTGACCGTGGAGGCGGCCCGTCAGATTTCTGAGGGACTGGTGCGCACCATCGCCGCCGAGGTGGCGGGGGCTCGGGCGCAGGGGGTCGGCTACGGCGCCTCCGGTCAGGCCATGCAGGGAGACGGCCGGGCGGTGGCGCTGAATCGCACGGCCTGAGGCGCGGCGTCGCCTTTCTTTAACGGCCTCCATTCTATGAATTCGGCATGACCCTGACCCCTCGCCTGCTCGGACTGGCTTTCGCCGCCGCCGACGCCCTGATCGAAGTCGATCAACATGGGGTGGTTCGCTTTGCGCTCGGCTCAGGCGCTGTGGCGGGACAGCAGACGGCCGCCTGGGTCGGCCACCCCTTCAGCGAGCGCCTGTCGATCAACAGCGCCGCGGCGCTGCAGGCCCTGCTGGACGGCCTGAGCCCGGGTCGGCGAGGTCCCGCGACCGAGGTGCTGGTGGACTGCGGCGACGGCCGGATGCGTCGCGCGACCCTGCGCGCCTTCGCCCTGCCCGACATCGCCCCGGCCCGGTCGTGCGCCCTGTCCTATGAAGGCGAGCCTTTCCTCGTCGATGGGGGGCCGCTTGAGATCGGCGCCCCGCCGCCGGACGCTGAGGGCTTTCTGAGCCATGCCCGCGCGACCCTGGCCGGCGGAGATGCGGACGCCCTGCAGCGTCTGGCCTTGGCCTTTATCGATCTGAGCGGTCTAGAGGGCGTCGACCCGCCGACCCTGCAGCGAATCCACAGCCGTATCGGCGCAACGCTCAGCGCCGCGTCGCACGACGGGGCCAGCGCGGGCCGACTGACCACGGATCGCTACGCCTTGATCCGTCAGGCGGACGATCAACGCGACCTGGCCAATGAGATGCGGATGGCCGGTGAGGCGGAAGGCGTGGCCCTGAGCGCCGTCGCCAGCCAGGCCGGTTTGGGCCGGGACTCCGCCTCGGCGCTGCGCGCCATGCGGTTCGCCATCGAAGGCTGCTTGAAGGAAGGCGGGCTGGACCAGCCGGAGCTCTCCTTCGCCGATTCCCTGCAGCGCACGCTGGCGGACGCGGACCGTTTCCGCAGCATCGTGCGCGACCGGGAGTTCGCCCTCTACTATCAGCCGATCGTCGACCTGAAGACGCGAGCCGTGCACCATTTCGAGGCTCTGGCGCGCTTCGGCAAGGGATCGGGGCCCGCCGCCGCCATCCGCATGGCCGAGGAACTGGCCCTGATCGACGGCTTCGATCTGGTGGTGGCGGAAAAAGCCGTTCGACGGCTGCGCGAACCGGGCGGGGGTCTGTTGAAGATCGCCGTGAATGTGTCGGGCGCCTCGCTGGCCAACGACGCCTATGTCGCCGCCCTGATGAAGATGACCGCCTCAGCGCCCGAGGATCGGCGGCGTTTGATGGTCGAGGTGACGGAGACCGCCGCACTGGCCGATCTGGCGGCCGCCGACCGACGGCTCGGAGCCCTGCGCAACGCCGGGATCAAGGTCTGCATCGACGATTTCGGGGCGGGTTCGGCCTCCTTCGACTATCTGCGGGGCCTGTCGGTCGATGCGGTGAAGATCGACGGAGGTCTGGTGCGCGATATCGACATCGACGCCCGCACCCGCACGATGGTCGCCCATCTGGTCGAGCTTTGCGGCTCGCTGGAACTGGAGACCATCGCCGAGATGATCGAGACGGATGAGGTCGCCGACGCCCTGCGCGATCTGGGCGTCACCCACGGCCAGGGCTGGCTGTTCGGGCGGGCCGAGGCCGAACCGCGCACCGTGCTGAACAGCCCCGCGATCCGCGGGCGCCGTCAGGGCGTGGTCGAAGGCTGGAGCTGACCTGACTTCAGCACGATGGTCCGATCGACGCGGAGGTTCTGAATGAAATCAGCGTCGTGGCTGACCACCACAAGGGCGCCGTCATAGGCTGAGAGCGCCGCCTCCACCGCCTCGACGGCGTCGATGTCCAGATGGTTGGTCGGCTCGTCCAGCACCAGCAGTTGCGGCGGCTGGGCGCCCGTCATGACGCAGGCCAGTGCCGCGCGCAGCCGCTCTCCGCCTGACAGTTCGCCGACGCGCCGATCCGCCTGCACATTGCGAAACAGAAAACGCGCCAGCGCCGCCCGCGCCGCATTGGGGGTCCCTTGCGGGTTCAGCCGCAACCAGCCCTCGACCAGGGTTTCGTCAGCCTTCAGCATGGCCGCCTGCTGATCCAGCAGGGCGGCGCGAACCGGCCGTTCCACGCTGCCCGACGAGGGCTCGATCAAGCCCGCGATCAGCTTCAACAGCGTCGTCTTGCCGGCGCCGTTAGGGCCGACGACGGCGACGCGCTCAGGCCCGGTCAGACGCAGGCAGAGCGGTCCCAGCAGGCGACGGTCGTCCTCGACGGTCACAACCGCCTCATTCAGATTCAGCACCAGCCGGCCCACAGGCAGACCCGTCGCGGGCATGGACAGCGCCAGTTGTCGCACCCGCTCGACCCGTTCACGCGCCTGAGCCAGGTCAGCCTCGACGGCCTGACGCTTGCGTTCGGCCAGCCGCTGGCCGCGCGCGCCGGATTCCTCGGCGCGTTGGGCCTGGGCGTCGAGCAGGATCTTGGGATCGGAGTTGTTGGCGCGCGCCGCCTTGCCTGTGCGATCGCGCCGGGCCTGACGCTCCTGCGCCATCTGGGTTTCGCGCTGCACCCGGCCGATGGCGCGCTCGGCCTGTTCCAGGTCGCGTTCAGCGGCGGCCCGTTCGGCGTCGCGGCGCTCGATAAAGAGGTCCCAGCCGCCGCCATGCACCCGCCCGCCCAGACTGGAAAGCTCCACGATGCGATCCACGCGGCGCAACAGGGCGCGGTCGTGACTGACCAGCACCACGCCGCCCGGCCAGTCGGCCACTACATCGGCGATCATGGCGCGGGCCTCGGCGTCCAGATGATTGGTGGGCTCGTCCAGAACCAGCAGATCCGGCGCGGCCAGCTTCAGCCCCGCCAAGCGCAGGCGCGTCTGCTCCCCGCCGCTCAGGTCCGCCGTGCGCCGGTTGGGCGCCAGATCAGCCAGACCCACGTCGGCCAGAGCGGTCCGCATCCGCTCTTCCAGCGTCCAGTCCGCCTCCGCCATGTCGTCCAGCGAGCCGTTGCCCGCCAGCACGCGATGCAGAATCGCCAGAGACCCGGCGACGTCCAGCGTATCGGCGATGGTTTCGTCGTCGGCCGGCGTCTGGGCCTGCGCCAGCCAGCCGACGCTTCCGATGCGCGTGACCGAACCCTCGGCGGGCTCAGCCAGACCGGCGACAAGGCGCAGCAGCGTGGTCTTGCCCACGCCGTTGCGCCCCACGACGGCCGTGCGTTCGCGCCCGAAGGCGAGCGTCAGATTGTCGAAGAGGCCTCGGCCGTCAGGCGTGCGGGCCGCGACGCCGTTGAGCGTCACGAGTGCGGACGCGGGCCGGTTTGGGCTTGGGTTGAGCGAGGACATAGGCGAGCGCGAGCAGCGGCATGGAAAGGGCGAAACCGATTTCCAGGGTGCTGATCATGATCGTCGTGCCTCCTCACTGATGCGTTGGCTGAGTGAAGGATGGGGACGGACGTTTCGTAACGCAACCCCAAAACTGCGGCTCCGCTTTCACTCTGCGACGTGAAGGACCGTCTTGGACAATCCGCGTCATGGCCTTTGCAAGCGTCGCTTCCTATGTTGGCGGACATGGACACGCCCGAGCGCACCCTCGCCTTCCGCATCGACCGTCCCGCGCCGGACCGGGCCGAGGCCGCCGCCCGCCGCGAAGCCGCCGTGGCCCGCATCCGCGCCGAGACCGGCATCGACGAGGCCATGATCGACGCCCTGGTCGAAGGCTTCTACGCCAAGGTGCGTGAGGATGACTTCATAGGTCCGATCTTCGCCGAGCGCATCGACGACTGGGGTCCGCACCTGGCGCAGATGAAGCTGTTCTGGTCGTCCGTGGCCCTGTCGACCGGCGTCTATCAGGGGCGGCCCATGCCGAAGCACCTGCCCCTGCCGATCGACGCCCGCCACTTCGATCACTGGCTGAAGCTGTTCGAGGCGACTGCGCATGAGCTGTGCCCGCCCGTCGCCGCCGAACACTTCGTCGTCCGCGCCCGCCGCATCGCCGAAAGCCTGGAACTGGGCGTCGCCAACGCCAACGGCGTGATGGTCGGTCCCGGCGAACGCTATCGACGACCGGAAACGCCGTGGGCGCCGGAAGTCGGCTAAAAGTTCTTATATTGTTCTTGCTGTATCGGACGAATTGATCCCCATATAGCGTCGTCGCCCCGGACCGTTTCGGGGTCTTCCGCGTTCCCGGATTCCATGACCGAAAAGCATAACTTCATTCGCGTTCGCGGCGCCCGCGAGCACAATCTCAAAGGCGTCGATCTCGACATTCCGCGCGAGCAGCTGGTGGTCATGACCGGCCTGTCGGGGTCGGGCAAATCCTCGCTGGCGTTCGACACCATCTACGCCGAGGGACAGCGCCGCTATGTCGAAAGCCTGTCGGCCTATGCGCGCCAGTTCCTGGAGCTGATGGGCAAGCCGGACGTGGACCTGATCGAGGGCCTGTCCCCGGCGATCTCGATCGAACAGAAGACGACGTCGAAGAACCCGCGCTCGACCGTCGGCACCGTCACCGAAATCCACGACTACATGCGTCTGCTGTGGGCGCGCGTGGGCGTGCCCTATTCGCCGGCCACGGGCCTGCCGATTGAGAGCCAGACCGTCAGCCAGATGGTGGACAAGCTGACCGCCCTGCCCGACGGCGAGCGCATCCTGCTGCTGGCCCCGGTCGTGCGCGGCCGCAAGGGCGAGTACAAGAAGGAGATGGCCGAGTGGCAGCGTCAGGGCTTCCAGCGGCTGAAGATCGACGGCGAGTTCTACGCCATCGAGGACGCCCCCGCGCTCGACAAGAAGTTCAAGCATGACATCGATATTGTCGTCGATCGTATTGTAACCAAAGAGGGTCTTGAGCCGCGCTATGCCGACAGCATCCAGACGGCTCTGGCTCTGGCCGACGGCATCGCCACCGCCGAATGGGCCAAGGCGCCCGAGGGCGAAGAGCCGCGCCGGATCGTCTTTTCCGAGAAGTTCGCCTGCCCTGTTTCGGGCTTCACCATCAGCGAGATCGAGCCGCGGCTGTTCTCGTTCAACAACCCCTTCGGCGCCTGCCCCGCCTGTGATGGTCTGGGCGTCAAGCTGGCCTTCGACGCGGATCTGGTGATCCCGGACCGCGACAAGACCCTGCACAAGGGGGCGGTGGCGCCGTGGGCGCGCGGTCCCTCGCCGCTCTATACGCAGACGCTGCAGTCGCTGGCCCTGCACTACGGCTTCTCGATGGACAAGGCGTGGCGCGACCTACCGGAGAAGGCGCAGGCCGTCATCCTGCGCGGCTCGGGCGGCGACAAGATCAAGTTCGTCTATGACGACAACGCCCGCAAATACGAGGTTTCCAAGCCGTTCGAGGGCGTGCTGCCAAACCTGGAGCGGCGCTGGCGCGAGACCGACAGCGCCTGGGTGCGCGAGGAACTGGGCCGCTATCAGTCCGAAACCCCATGCGAGGTGTGCGGCGGCAAGCGCCTGAAGCCCGAGGCCCTGGCGGTCAAGGTCGGCGGCGAGGACATCGCCGACATCTCCAACCTGTCGATCTCCAAGGCCTTCCTGTGGTTCTCCACCCTGGAAGAGGCGCTGACCGACAAGCAGGTCGAGATCGCTCGGCGTATCCTGAAGGAGATCACCGACCGGCTGCGCTTCCTGAACAATGTCGGGCTCGACTATCTCAACCTGTCGCGCTCGTCCGGCACCCTGTCGGGCGGCGAGAGCCAGCGCATCCGCCTGGCGTCGCAGATCGGGTCGGGCCTGACCGGCGTCCTCTATGTGCTGGACGAGCCGTCCATCGGCCTGCACCAGCGCGACAACACCCGCCTGCTGGACAGCCTGAAGGGGCTGCGCGACCTCGGCAACTCGGTGCTGGTGGTCGAGCATGACGAAGAGGCGATCCTGACGGCCGACTACGTCATCGACATGGGTCCGGCCGCCGGCGTCCACGGCGGCACGGTCTGCGCCGAGGGCACGCCTGCGGAAGTCATGGCCAATCCAAACTCCCTGACCGGCCAATACCTGACCGGGGCGCGCGAGATCGAACTGCCGCCAGAGGGACGCCGCCCCATCGACCGCAAGCGGATGCTGAAAGTCTCGGGCGCCACAGGCAACAACCTGAAGAACGTCACGGGCGAGATCCCGGTCGGCGTCTTCACCTGCGTCACCGGCGTGTCGGGCGGCGGCAAGTCGACCTTCACCATCGAGACCTTGTACAAGGCCGCCGCGCGGCGTCTGAACAATGCGTCCGACGCCCCCGCCCCCTTCGACCGGATCGAGGGGCTGGAGCATTTCGACAAGGTCATCGACATCGACCAGTCGCCGATCGGCCGAACCCCGCGCTCGAACCCGGCCACCTACACCGGGGCCTTCGGACCGATCCGCGACTGGTATGCGGGCCTGCCGGAATCCAAGGCGCGCGGCTATGGCCCCGGCCGCTTCAGCTTCAACGTCAAGGGCGGCCGCTGCGAGGCCTGTCAGGGCGACGGCGTCATCAAGATCGAGATGCACTTCCTGCCCGACGTCTATGTCACCTGCGACGTCTGCAAAGGCAAACGCTACAACCGCGAGACGCTGGAAATCGTCTTCAAGGGCAAGAGCATATCCGACGTTCTGGACATGACGGTTGAAGAGGCGGCGCGCTTCTTCACCGCCGTGCCGTCGATCCGCGACAAGATGCTGACGCTGGAGCGCGTGGGCCTGGGCTACGTCAAGGTCGGCCAGCCCGCCACCACCCTGTCCGGCGGCGAGGCCCAGCGGGTCAAGCTGTCGAAGGAGCTGTCGAAACGGGCCACCGGCAAGACGCTGTATATCCTCGACGAGCCGACGACCGGCCTGCACTTCGAGGATACGAGGAAGCTGCTGGAGGTGCTGCAGGAGCTGGTCGAGAACGGCAACACCATCGTTGTGATCGAGCACAACCTGGATGTCATCAAGGTCGCCGACCACCTGCTGGACTTCGGCCCCGAGGGCGGCGACGGCGGGGGCGAGATCGTCGCTGTCGGCACGCCGGAACGGGTCGCCGAGAACCCCGCCAGCTGGACCGGCCGCTATCTGAAGGAGGTGCTGGACCGGCACGAGGAGCGCCGCAAGGGCCGTGTCGCCGCCCTGACGGCCGAGCCTGCGCCCGCCAGACGCGCCAAGGCCCGCAAGAGCGCCTGAGCCCGACGAGAAACGCCGCGCCCCCTGCCGGAGCGCGGCGTTCTTAACTTTTCAGGGATCGCCTGCGGTCAGGCGCGCCGCTCGCCCTTCAGGCCGAGATAGGCCGACGAGAACGGAGCGTAGATGATCGCCGCCTGCGCCGCCGACAGAAGGGCGTTGACCACGCCCCAGATCAGCAGGGCCGGCCAGAAGCGCGTCAGAAGCGCCACGACATTGGTCGTCTCGGCGCCGATCAGGCTGTTCAGGCCGCCGAAAATCAGGTTCAGCGGCGCGATCACGATGGAGCCCAGCAGGCCGACCAGAATGGACATGACGCCCGCTAGGATCGCCATGCCCAGCAGCGGCCAGAAACGCCCCTTGGTCATGGCCCAGCTTTCCTTGAGGGCGATCTTTTCCTCGGCGAACGTCATCGGGACGACCAGGCTGAGGCGCACGGCCAGCCAGATGGCGACTGCCACAAGGGCTAGACCGGCCAGCACAGCCGGGAGGATCAGCCAGGACGCGCCTGTACCGGCGGCGAGACCCGCGAAAAGACCGACGATCAAGGCGCCGCCCATCGTCACGACGAACATCAGAACGGCGACCAACAGGGTCGCGCCCAGAACGCGCAGTTCGTCTCGGCCGAGACGCAGATAGCCGAAACGCTTGTCCTGCGGCCGGATGACCGAGCGCGCGACCGCGGTAGCGAGCACGGCGCCGAACAACAGCGACAGCGGCAGGGCCAGCCCCATCATGGCGCCGTAGGCCTGACCCAGCATGGTCAGGTCGCTCATCGACGGCGACGGATTCTGCTCGACCCGTTCGGCCAGGCTGATGATGTTGACGAGGTTCCCACCCGCCACAGCGAAGAAGACCAGGAAGAAGGCGACATAGGCGCCCGCCCAGGCCAGGATGGCGAGCGGCGCCCGCCGCGCTAGGCGGAAGCCTTCGAAGGCGGACTCTGTGGCGTTGAAACTCATGCTGGCTCCTCGATTCCTGATCAGCTTAACGCAGCCGCAGCCCATGCGACAGCGCCGACCACGACAGGCGCCGCATGACAGGACTGCGTCGCCCGGCTAGAAGGCCGCCATGTCGAACGCGTCCTCTACTCCCCGCCCCGTCCCCGCGCCTGTGCACGTCATCGGCGGCGGCCTCGCCGGATCCGAAGCAGCCTGGCAGATCGCCCAGGCGGGCGTGCCCGTCATCCTGCACGAAATGCGCCGGGACGAACCGGAACAGGTGCGCACCGACGCCCACCACACGACGGGCCTGGCCGAGTTGGTCTGCTCCAACTCGTTCCGGTCAGACGACTGGGAGTTCAACGCCGTCGGCCTGCTGCACGCCGAGATGCGGGCGCTGGACAGCGTGATCATGGCCTGCGGCGACGCCAATCAGGTGCCGGCGGGCGGCGCGCTGGCGGTCGATCGCGTCGCCTTCTCGGACGCGGTGACGGCAAAGCTGGAAGCGCACCCGCTGGTGACCATCGTGCGCGAGGAGATCGCAGGCATTCCGCCCGAAGAGTGGGCTAATGTGATCGTCGCCACCGGGCCGCTGACCTCGCCCGCCCTGGCCGAGGCGATCCTGAAGGCGACGGGCGAAGAGAGCCTCAGCTTCTTCGACGCCATCGCCCCGATCATCCACACCGACAGCATCAACTTCGACGTGGCCTGGCGTCAGTCGCGCTATGACAAGGAAGGGCCCAGCGGCGACAAGGCGGCCTACGTCAACTGTCCGATGGACAAGGCCCAGTACGAGGCCTTCATCGACGCCCTGCTGGACGGCCCCAAGGCCGACTTCAAGGAATGGGAGAACGTGCCCTATTTCGACGGCTGCCTGCCGATCGAGGTCATGGCCGAGCGCGGGCGCGAGACCCTGCGTCACGGCCCGATGAAGCCGGTCGGCCTGACCAACCAGCACAACCCCACGGTCAAGCCGTACGCCATCGTGCAACTGCGTCAGGACAATGCGCTGGGCACCCTGTTCAACATGGTCGGCTTCCAGACCAAGCTGAAATACGGGGCGCAGACCGACGTCTTCCGCATTATCCCCGGTCTGGAGAACGCCCAGTTCGCGCGTCTGGGCGGCCTGCACCGCAACACCTTCCTGAACAGCCCCAAGCTGCTGGACAAGCAGATGCGGCTGAAGGCTCTGCCGCGCCTGCGCTTCGCCGGTCAGGTGACGGGGGTCGAGGGCTATGTCGAGAGCGCGTCAATGGGCCTGCTGACGGGCCGGTTAGCCGCCGCTCAGGCGCTGGGGCGCGATCTGGCCCCGCCGCCGCCGGAAACGGCCATGGGCGCCCTGGTCGAGCACATCACCGGCGGGCACCTGGAAGGCTCGAAGTTCCAGCCGATGAACATCAACTACGGCCTGCTGCCGCCGCTGGAGGCGCCCAAGGTCGATGAGGAAGGCAAGCGCATCCATCCCAAGGAACGCGGCCGCGCCAAGAAGCGCCTGCAGAGCATTCGCGCCATCGAGGCGCTGAAGGCCTGGCGCGACGCGGCGGCCTAACGCAGCTTGGCGCCGCCGGGGCGGAAGGTCAGGGTCATCGCGGCCATGACCAGAAGGCCCAGCCCCATCAGCATCCACGCCTGACTGAGGTCCGACAGGCGGTCGCGCAGCAGCCCGGCCGCCAGCGGCGACAGGCTGGCGATGATGTAGCCGCCGCCCTGAACGAAGGCGAGAAGGTCTCCGGAGCGCACAGGGTCGTCGATCTGGTCCATCGCCAGGATCAGGGTCAGGGGAAAGACGGCGCCGATCCCCAGGCCCAGCAGCAGCATGACCGGGACCGCCAGACTGACCGGCGTGAGCACCAGTCCGGCCAGACCGATCAGGGCCAGGGCCACGGCCAGCAGCATCGGCCCGCGCCGGTCGGGAAAGCGCGCGATGAACAGCGACACCAGCACGCCCGCCAGCACCTCGGCGCTGGTCATGCCGCTGAGCAGGAAGCCCGCCGTCGCCCTCGCCTGCCCCATGTCGACATAGTAGGGCGGCAACCAGGCCAGCACGAGCGTATAGGCCGAGGTGCCCAGCCCCAGAATGGGAACCAGCGCCCAGGCGCGGGGCTGTTTCCAGAACGGAACCTCGGGATCGGTCCCTTCGGCCACGGCCAGGCGGTTCGGTTCTTCGGCGGCCGGGGTGCGCGAGGCGATGAGCCAGACGACGGCCGCGGCAAGGGCCGGAACCGACCATAGCGCCAGCGCGACGGCCCAACCGAACGCCTCGGCGAAGCCCGCCGCCGTCGCCGCCGCCACGGCGGCGCCGCCCATGATGCCGGTCGTATAGACGGCCATCACCGTACCGAGCCGCGTCGGAAAGGCGCGCTTGATGACGACGGGCGCCAGGGCCTGAATGAGGGCCACGCCGACGCCGACCACCACGGCGCTCAGGATCAGGCCGCCCGCGCTGTTGAACGGCCAGCGGGCCAGACAGGCCAGGGCGATGAGACCGGCGCCGAGCAGTATGCCCATCCGCTCGCCCAGACGGCGTCGCAAGGGGCGGATCGACAGGGCTCCGACGCCGATCATCGCCACCGGCAGGGTGGTCAGCAGGCTGGCCGTGGTCGAATCCATGCCGGTCGTCGCCTCGATCAGGTCGAGCAGCGGCCCGACCGCCGCCATCGCCGGACGCAGGTTTAGCGCCAGGGCGAAGATCGCCGCGATCAACAACAGGCCCGCGCCGCGCGACGGCGGCGAGGCGTTCGACTGATCCATCCGAGATGACTCCGGCAGCAGAAGGCGATAGTATCTCGATATCGAATATCTTGATGTCAAGACAATGACCGATCGCGCCGCCCGCGCCGCCGCCCAGTGGGCCGTTGCGCGCCCCGACCTGGACCTGTTGGCGATGGAGACGCTGGGCCGTCTGCATGAGGCGTCCATTCTGGTCGCGCGCGAGCGGCAGGCCCCGTTGTATGCGCGCTATGGGCTGCAGCATGGCGAGTTCGATGTGCTGGCGACGCTGCGTCGTGCGCCTTCGCCCGACGGTCTGACGCCGACCGCCCTCTATGAGGCGACGATGATGTCGTCCGGCGGCATGACGGCGCGGCTGGACCGGTTGCAGAAGTCCGGCCTGATCGAGCGCACGCCCCACCCCGGCGACCGCCGCGCCTCACTGGTCCGGCTGACGCCCAAGGGATTCGATCTGATCGAGGCCATGATGCCGCTGCACATGGCGGAAAGTCAGGCCATCCTGGCCGATCTGTCGCGCGAAGAGCAGGCCGCGCTGGGCGCACTGCTCGCGCGGCTGATTGCGACGGTCGAGACTTAGGCCCGCTTCATCCGACGGTTCCACGGCATGACCGCCAGCAGCCGCGCCATGCCGCAGAATCCGGTCGCGCCCGCCACGAACAGGCCAGCGCCGACAAAGGCGCTGATCCCCCAGAAGGCGGGATGGACCATGACGCCCAGCGCCCCGCCCAGCAGGATCAGTCCGCCCGCCGCCATCTGCACCTGACGCATCAGCTCCAGCGGCTGCTTGCGGTCGGCCACGACCGGCAGGCCCGCCTTCTTCCAGGCGTCCAGACCGCCCGCCAGAACGTGCGACGGCCCATCGATGCGGGCGGCCAGACGATCGCAGTTGCCGGCCGTGCGGTTGCCGCTGCGGCACATGAAGATGACGTCCTTGCCGGGCTTGAGCCCGAGATCGGCGCTTTCAAAAGCGGACAGGGGCGCAGTTACGGCGCCGGCGATGTGTTCGCGCGCGTGTTCATCAGGCTCGCGCACGTCGATCAGCACGGCCGCGCCCGCCTTCAGGCGAGCGGCGACATCGGCGGGGGAAAGGGAAACCAGCGGGTTCATCGTAAAATCCTTGAGGAAGCGGCGGCGCTCAATGCGCCTCAGGCGGGCAGAAGATCTCGGCCAGGACGGCGATCACCTTCAGGGCGGCGGGATCGGCGATGCGATAGAAGACGGCGGTGCCGCTCTTGCGCGCGCTGACCAGGCCGTCGTCGCGCAGGCGCGCCAGATGCTGGGACAGGGCCGATTGCGACAGGCCGACCTGCAGGTCGGCGACCTGACGTTCTCCCTCGCCGATCTGGCAGAGGATCATCAGGCGGTGCTCATTGGACAGCGCCTTCAGCAGCCGCGAGGCGTCGCCCGCGTTGGCCTGAAAACGCTCCAGTCCCATAAGTTCGAGATCAACCATGGCCCGAATATATGCCATGATTCTAAATTAGCAATGTCTAATATGGAACACGGCACGCGCCGCTCAGATCCGGCCGCGCAGCACCGCCCAGAACAGACGCAGCCGCTTGAACGGCTCCGGCGCATCCGGTTTGATCAGAGCGGCGGAGGCCACGGCCGGAAAAGCGGCGGCAGGCAAGGCGCGCAGGGCCTTGTTAGCGTCGCGGCGGGAAGCGCGCGCGTGATCGACCTGTCCGGTCTGGGCCAGTGCGCGCACGCGACCAGCGGCCGCGGCCGCCGCCTCATGCCCCCGCCCTGCGAGGATCCGCACCGCCCCCTGCATCGGCCCGATGTAGAAGGCGTCCAGATCGTGCGGCTCGCCATGCACCCGGCCGATGTGGGCCTCGATAAGCGCATCGAACGGCGCGCGCTCCAGACCATGACGCCCGACCGCCGCCGTCAGCGCCTCCAGCACGGGGTGACCCAGACGCGGCGTGTCGGAGAAGACGCCGTCCATCTGTTCCGACCACCAGGCGTAACGCATCTCGGCCAACAGCGGCTGGGTCACGCGCGTGGGAATGGCCATCAGTTCCGCCTCGAAGGCGTACAGCGCGATCAGATCGGCGCGCGCCTTTTCATCGGACACGAAGCGGCTGGCCAGCCAGCGGTCGAGGTCGGCGGCGCGAACCTGGGCGTCAAGATCAACAGTCATGGCGACGGCCCTTCGGCCATTGAGGCGGGGGCATCAAGCCCGGAATGCACACGGCCCGCCTCCCCTGCGGAAGACGGGCCGTGATCAGTAAGCCGTTAGAGCTGTTTACGGCCGGCTGGCCATGCCCAGCTTGACCGGAGTGGCGTCAGCCTTGCCGCCGCCGCTGCGGTCCACGCCCCACAGCAGGATGATCGGCGCGCCCACATAGATGGACGAGAAGGTGCCGATGATCACGCCGAAGGCCAGGGTGATGGAGAAGCCGCGCAGGGCCTCGCCGCCGAAAACGGCTAGGACGATCAGAACGATCACGGTCGTAAGGCCCGTGATGATGGTCCGCGACAAGGTCTCGTTAATCGACAGGTCGATCACGTCACGCAGCGGCATGGTTTTATATTTGCGAAGGTTTTCGCGCAGGCGGTCGAACACGACGACGGTGTCGTTCATCGAATAGCCGATGACCGTGAGCAGGGCCGCGACCAAGTTCAGGCTGAACTCCATGCGCAGGGCGACGATGAGGCCGAACGTCAGGGCCACGTCGTGCAGCAGCCCCGCCACGGCGCCGATGCCGAACTGCCAGGGGAAGCGGAAGGCGATGTAGAGGAACATCAGCACCACGGCCGACACCAGGGCCAGGACCCCATTGGTCAGCAGTTCGCCCGAGACCTTGGAGCCGACGACGCTGACGCCGGAATAGGTGACTTGGCCGACGGCGTCGCTGATGGCGGTTTCAACCTTCTCGACGACGGCAGTCTGGTCCTGGTCCGGCGGCACCTGGAAGCGAACGATGGCGGTCGAGCCGTCGTCCAGATTGGTGTCGCGACGGGCGATCCCCTGCACCTGCACGTCGCCCAGATCCAGTCCGCTGACCGAGCCGCGCAGCTTGTCCAGTTCCAGCACCTGACCGGCAGGCTTGGCGACCTCCATCGAGGCGCCCCCGCGGAAGTCGATGCCGAGGTTCAGGCCGGGATAGAAACAGCCGATGATCGCCGCCACCGTCAGGATCGCCGACAGTACGGCGAAGCCCTTGGCGTATTTGACGAACTGGAAGTTCGTCTTGTGCGGCAGCAGTTTGATAAGAGGCCAACCGTTCATCGACATCACTCCGCGATCGGCAGTTTCTTCGGCTTGGCGATCTTGAGCCAGTAGCCGAGCAGGACTTGGGCCGTCAGCACCGAAGAGAAGACGGAGGTGAAGACGCCGATGGTCAGGGTCCAGGCGAAGCCGCGCACGGGCCCGGCGCCGAACATGAACATGATGAGCGCCGCCACCAGGGTGGTCAGGTTAGCGTCGATGATGGTGCCCATGGCGCGGTTGAAGCCCGCATCCATCGACGCCACCACGGAACGTCCCTGACGCGCCTCGTCGCGCATCCGCTCATAGATCAGCACATTGGCGTCAACGGCGACGGCGAAGGTCAGGATCAGACCGGCGATGCCGGGCAGGGTCAGCGTCGCCTGGGTCAACGACATGGCCGCGACGATCAGGATGCCGTTCAGGATCAGGCCGATGACCGACACGCCCCCGAACAGGAAGCCGTAGGCCAGGATCATGAAGACGACGATGACGACGAAGCCCAGGGCGGTCGACAGGGCGCCTGCGGCCACGGCGTCGGCGCCCAGTTCGGCGGTGACGACGCGGCGCTCTTCGACGTTCAGCGGGGCCGGAAGGGCGCCGCCGTTCAGCAGGTTCACCAGCTCCGAAGCCGAGGCGATCGTATAACTGCCTGTGATCTGTCCGCTGCCGCCGGTGATGGCCGACTGGATGGTCGGGGCCGAGATCACCTTGCCGTCCAGGACGATGGCGAAGGGCTTGCCGAGATTCTGCGAGGTGGCCTCGGCGAAGCGGCGGGCGCCCTGGCCGTCGAACTGGAAGTCGATGGCGGTGCGCTGGTTCTGGTCCGTGCCGATGCCGGCGCGCGTCAGGTTCTCGCCCGACACCAGGATGCGCTTCTTGACCAGGTAAGGCGTGCCCTGGTCGTCGGTCAGAAGTTCGGCGTCCGGCGGCACGCGGCCGGCCAGGGCGTCGTTCAGGCCCGTCGGCGAGGTGTCGACCATCTGGAAGGTCAGCTGGGCCGTCTGACCGACCAGGCGCTCCAGCTCGGCCGGATCGCTCTGGCCCGGCGCCTGGACGACGATGCGGTCGGCGCCCTGACGGGTGATGGCGATTTCCTTGGTGCCCGAGCTGTCCAGACGGCGACGCACCACCTCGATCGACTGATCGACCGCCGTGGCGCCCATGCTGTTCAGAGCGGCTTCGGTGAAGGCGTAACGAATACGGCCTCCGCCCAGCTTGGTCGCCACGCGGTCGGGCTGACCGGTCGCGCCCATGCCCTGTTGAGCCATGGTCCGCAGGGTGTTGAACGCCGTGTCATAGGCGGCGCCCTCGGCGACGGTGACGACGACCCCGCCCGGTTCGCGCTGCATGCCGACGATGTTGACCTGGTCTTCGCGCAGGGAGACGCGAACGTCTTCCATCAGGTTGGAGACGCGCTTTTCGCGCATCTCGGGCACGTCGACCTCAAGCAGGAGGTAGGAGCCCCCCTGCAGGTCCAGGCCCAGGTTCAGGCCGTTGCTCGGCAGCCAGCTCGGCAGAGCCTCGCGCTGCGCCGGCGACAGCACGCTCGGGTAGGCCAGGAACAACCCGAGGACGAGCGATAGCGCGACCAGGGTGATCTTCCAGCGTGAAAGCTGAATCATGTCTCGGTTCTCTTCAGGGCCGGCGCGCGCCGCGCCGAGGCGAGGCTATCAGCCCTTGTCGTTGGCGGCGATGGCGGTGCGGTTGCGCACCTCGGCGATCATCGCCTTGACCACGCGGACGTTCACGCCCTGCGAGATTTCGACCATGGCCTCGGCGTCCTCGACGCGAGTGACCTTGCCGACCATGCCGTTGGACAGGACGACCTCGTCGCCCCGCTTCACGCCGGCGATCAGGGCCTGATGCGCCTTCATCCGCTTCTGCTGCGGGCGGATCATCAGGAAATAGAACAGGATGAAGATCGCGACGATCGGCGCGATCTGAACGACAAGAGCCATCAGGCCGCCGTCTTGGGCTGCAGTCATTAGGAAACTCCCCGACGCGGGCCGCGCCTTCATTGGGGGCCCTTCGAAATCAAGGCGCGGAAACTAGGGTGCGCCGGGCCGTTTTGCAACGCGACCTGATGACAAGAACGTCCGGACGCAGCCGCCCGGACGCCTCATTTCACATCCTCAGCGCGGCAGGACCGTCAGAGGGTCCAGCGCGACCGGATCATCGCCGCGCATCTGGCGCACTTCATAATGGATCGAGGGACGGCCGTCGCCGGCGGTCAGGCCGACTGTGCCGATGGCCTGGCCGGCCCGCACCTGCGCCCCGTCGCGCACGGTGGCGGAGCCCAGATGGCCGTAGACCGTGCGCCAGCCGTCGCGGTGAACGATCAGGACCGTCAGCCCCTGCCCCACGATATCGTCGCCGACATAGGCCACGGTTCCGTCGGCCGAAGCCTTGACCTCGGTTCCCGCCGAGGCGCCGATATTGATGCCGTTGTTGCGCTCGCCCATGCCCACCGGGCCGAAGCGACGCAGGATGTCGCCGCGCACTGGCCATTGCAGGGCCAGCGGCTGGCCGATGGCGGTTGCTGGAGCCGTCGGCGCCGTGGCCGCAGGCGCACGCGTCGGTGGCGGCGGCAGGGGCGCGTTGCCGCTGGGCGGCGGAGGCGGCGGCGGGGCCATGCCGTTGTTAGGCGTGCGGACGCCGACCGGCGACGGGCCGGTGGCGTAGGGGTCGGAGCCCCCATCCACGGCGCTGTCGGGCAGGATGATGCGCTGTCCGGCCGAAATGGCGCCGCGCGGCCCCAGGCCGTTCAGGTCGATCAGAATCTGCACCGGCGTACGGAAACGGCGGCCCACCCCCGAAATCGTATCGCCAGGCTGAATGACATAAGTCGCGCCCGGCATGGCGGGATTGCCGGCCGCCGGGGGCGGCGTCACCGTGACCGGCGCGCCGGTCGACGGATAGGCCGGACCGCCAGGAGGCGGTAGGCCGCCGCCCTCAATGCTGCCCGCCGGAGCGCGCGGGCCTTCTTCGATCGGCGGTTGTACCGGCTGCTGCGGTTGCGCCGGCTGGCCCTGATAATAGGGATTGTTCGGATAGGCGCCCGGCTGCTGGCCTTGCGGCTGCGGATAGCCGCCCGCCCCGATCGGGCGGGTCGAATAGCGCGGCTCGCTCGGATAGGTCGAACAGGCCGTGACCGCCAGCGCCCCGCCGACGACCGCCGCCGCCCTGATCCAGCCTGTGAAGCCGCTCATGCGTCTCTCCGTATTAACCATGCTTGTCGGTTTGCCCCGACCCGTCGGAGAATCCAACCCGCTAACCCGCGCAAAAGTGGGGCGGAAAGGTTAATGGAGCGGTGAGATTTCGCCCCTAGCCCTCTTTCGCCGTCCCTTCGACCAAGGGCACGAAGCGGACTTCGCAAAGGCTTTCGCGCTGGAAGCTGCCGTCCGGCTGGCCGGTGTAGCGGTTCAGCATCTGCACCGAGGTGCGGCCGACCGGAGCGACCAGAACGCCGCCGGGCTTCAGTTGTTTCAGCAGTTCGGTCGGCTCGTGCGGCGAGGCCGCCGTCACCATGATGCGGTCGAACGGCGCCTGTTCCGGCCAGCCCTGACCGCCGTCGCCGTGGCGGGTAAAGACGTTGTCGATGCCGAGGATTTTCAATCGGTTCTCGGCCTCAGTTAAGAGGCTCTTGTAACGCTCGACCGAGTAGACGAAGCGCGCCATGCGGCTGAGCACCGCGCACTGATAGCCGCTGCCGGTCCCAATCTCGAGCACCCGGTGGCGCGGCTGGACGTCCAGCGCCTGGGTCATCAGGCCGACGATATAGGGCTGGCTGATCGTCTGCGCGCAGTCGATCGGCAGGGCCTGATCCTCCCACGCCTGATCGAGGAATTTCTCATGGACGAAGACGGCGCGGTCGATGGATTCCATCGCCTTGAGCACCCGCGCGTCCGTCACCCCCTGACGCCGCAGCGACAGGATCAAGCGGCCCGCGCGGTCGTCCCTGAGACTCATTTTTCGTGCGGCCCCTTGGGCGGGGCGCCGCCCAGCACCTTCTTCAGGTCGTTGACCGACTGCATATGCGTCAGGTCGATGTGCAGCGGCGTGACCGAGATGCGGCCCTCATCCATGGCGCGCAGGTCGGTGCCGTCGGCGTGTTCCTGCGGCGCGCCCCGGAAGGCCATCCAGTAGTAGTCTCGGCCGCGCAGGTCGGTGCGGCGGATGGCGTGCATCTCGCCGATGTCGCGGAAGCCCTGACGCGTCACCTCGACCGACTTGACCAGTTCGGGCGGCAGGCGCGGGAAGTTGACGTTCATGACCACGCCCTCCCCCCACTTCTGCTCCAGCAGGCGGGCGACGATGCCCGGACCGAAGGCTTCGGCGGTTTCCCAATGCGCCACCACGTCGTCGTGGAAACGTTCCAGCGACTGCGACAGGGCGATGGAGCGGATGCCGAAAGCCATGCCCTGCAGAGCCCCGGCCACCGTGCCGGAATAGCTGACGTCTTCGCCCACGTTGTGGCCGCGATTGACGCCGGACAGCACCAGGTCGGGCTTCTCGGGCATCAGGTCGTTGACGGCCAGGATGACGCAGTCCGTCGGGGTGCCGGTCACGGCGAACCGCTTGTCGCCCAGCTTGTTGACGCGCAGCGGTTCGGTCAGGGTGATGCCCCGCCCCTTGGCCGACTGCTCTGTCTGGGGCGCGACGACCCAGACGTCGTCCGACAGGGTGCGGGCGATCTTCTCGAGGCAGGCCAGGCCCTCGGCCTCGATGCCGTCGTCGTTGGTCAGAAGGATACGCATCAGTTGGACGCCACGCCTACAGTCTTGAGTCCGCCCATATAAGGCTGCAGGGCGGCCGGCACTGCGATGGTCCCGTCCTCCCGCTGATAGTTCTCCATCACCGCGACCAGGGTGCGGCCGACCGCCAGGCCCGAGCCGTTCAGGGTGTGCAGATATTCGGTCTTCTTCTCGCCCGCGCGCTTGAACCGGGCGTCCATGCGCCGGGCCTGGAAGTCGCCGCAGTTCGAGCAGGAGCTGATCTCGCGATAGGTGTTCTGCGACGGCAGCCAGACCTCGAGGTCATAGGTCTTCTGCGCCGAGAAGCCCATGTCGCCCTTGCACAGCAGCACCTTGCGATAGGGCAGCTCCAGCGCCTGAAGCACCGCCTCGGCGCAGCCGGTCATACGCTCGTGCTCGGCCTCGGAATCCTCTGGGCGGCAGATGGAGACCATCTCGACCTTGGAGAACTGGTGCTGGCGGATCAGGCCACGCGTATCGCGCCCCGCCGAGCCGGCTTCGGCGCGGAAGCAGGGCGTCAGGGCGGTCAGGCGCATGGGCTGGGCGACCTCGTCCTCGGACAGGATCTGCTCGCGCACAAGGTTGGTCAGGGAGACTTCGGCGGTGGGGATGAGCCAGCGTCGATCAGGGTTGTCCGCAAGATCAACTTTCGGCTCCTCCGCAAACTGGAGACGCGCCTGGTCGATCCCATCCTCTAACGCCACATCGAGAGCTGCATTAATTGCGACGCGCATATCGCTAATAGCATCCGGCAAAATCAGTTCGCCTCGCTCTGCGAGAAACAGATCTTCATGGAACTTCGGCAACTGCCCCGTGCCGAACATCGCGTCATCTTTGACGAGATAAGGCGGGTTCACTTCCAGATACCCGTTCTTGTCCGTCTGCATGTCCAGCATGAACTGGCCGATGGCGCGCTCCAGACGCGCCAGCTGGCCTTTCAGCACGGCGAAGCGCGAGCCGGACATCTTGGCGGCGGCTTCAAAGTCCAGCAGGCCCAGGGCCTCGCCCAGATCGGCGTGATCCTTGGCTGGGCCGGTCGTGCGGGGTTCGCCCCACTTCAGGACCTCGACGTTGTCGTTCTCGTCTTCGCCGTCCGGCACGTCGGCGGCGGCCAGATTCTTCAGTCCGGCCAGCAGGTCGCGCAGTTCGGCGCCCTTGGCGGCTTCGGTCTCGCCCGCCGCAGCGATTTCGCCCTTGAGGGCCTCGACCTCAGCCTTCAGGCGGTCGGCCTCGGCCATGTCCTTCTTGCCCATGGCGGCGCCGATGGCCTTGGAGGCGGCGTTGCGTTTGGCCAGGGCGTCCTGACCGCGCGTCTGGGCGGCGCGCAGTTCCACGTCCAGCGCCAGAATGCGCGCAACGACATCGGCGGCGTCATCCACGCCGCGCGACGACCAGCCCGCAACGAAGGCTTCGGGATTGTCGCGAATGGCTCGGATATCGTGCATGGCGTCGCTCTTTCGGCGCTCAAGGGAGGGAGAGCCGAAGGCTGTAGCGCCCCGCGCGGAGTCGGGCAAATGCTGAGGCGGGGTTTCGAAGCACCCCTTTTCGTAACAGTCTTAGTTGCCTATATGGTTTTCCAACGGCGCGGCGCAGGCTGCGCACAATCGGAGAGCGCACAATGATCGACGTCAGACCCTTCAACACCCTCGGCGGTGCCAACCACGGCTGGCTGAACGCCAAGCATCACTTCTCGTTCGCCAACCACTACGATCCGAAGCGCATGGGCTGGGGCCGTCTTCGCGTCTGGAACGACGATGAGATCGCCGCGCAGTCGGGCTTTCCGCCCCACCCGCACGCCGACATGGAAATCATCACCTATGTCCGCACCGGAGCGATCACCCACCAGGACTCGATGGGCAACACCGGCCGCACCGGTGCGGGCGACGTTCAGGTGATGAGCGCCGGGACCGGCGTGCGTCACGCCGAATACAATATGGAGAACGAGCTCACGACGCTGTTTCAGATCTGGATCGAGACGGATCGGCCGGGCGCCCAGCCGTCGTGGGGGCAGCGCGAGTTTCCCAAGAGCGACCGTTCGGGCCGTTTCACCGTCGTCGCCTCGGGCGATCCGGCGGACGAGGCGCTGACGATCAACGCCGACGCCAGGGTGCTGGCCGCCACGCTGAAGGCAGGCGAAAGCCTGTCCTATGATCTGGCTAGCGGCCGCCGCGCCTATCTGGTGCCCGCCGTGGGTCAGGTGGAGGTCAACGGCACGACGCTGAACGCGCGCGACGGCGCGGGCATCATCGACGAGCCGACGATCACCATCACGGCCAAGGAAGACGCCGAACTGGTGATGGTCGACAGCCTGTAATCCTGTCGAGGACGCTGATCCTGGGAGCGACGCCCCCAGGATCAGGCCTCGGCTCAAAGACCCAGCTTGGTCTTCAGGATGTCGTTGACGGCGGCCGGGTTGGCCTTGCCGCCGGTGGCCTTCATGACCTGGCCGACGAACCAGCCGATGGCCTGAGGCTTCTCGGCGACGGCGGCGGCCTTGTCGGGGTTGGCGGCGATGATCTCGTCCACCGCCTTCTCGATGGCGCCGGTGTCCGTGACCTGCTTCAGGCCGTGCTTTTCGACCACCTCGGCGGGCGAGCCTTCGCCGTTCCAGACGTGGTCGAACACTTCCTTGGCGATCTTGGACGAGATGACGTTGGTCTCGATCAGCTCGACCAGCTGGGCCACATGGGCGGCGGGCAGCGGGTTGTCGCTGAAGTCCTTGCTGTCGGCCGCCAGACGCGCCGAGACCTCGTTCGTCACCCAGTTGGAGACGAGCTTGGCGTCGCGGCCTTTCGCGGCCGCCTCGAAATAGTCGGCCTTGGCCTGTTCCGAGATCAGCACGCCCGCGTCGTATTGCGACAGGCCGTATTCGCTCATGAAGCGGCGGCGCTTGTCGTCCGGCAGTTCCGGCAGGCTGGCCTTGATCTCGTCGATCCAGGCCTGTTCCAGCACCAGCGGCAGCAGGTCGGGGTCGGGGAAGTAGCGATAGTCCTGCGCCTCTTCCTTGGAGCGCATGGAACGCGTTTCGCCCTTCACCGCGTCGAACAGACGGGTTTCCTGCGTGATCGAACCGCCGTCTTCGAGGATCTCGATCTGGCGGCGCGCCTCATACTGGATCGCCTGAGAAATGAAGCGGAAGCTGTTGACGTTCTTGATCTCGCAGCGCGTCCCCAGGAAGCTGAAGTCGCCCGTTTCCTTGAACTTGTCGTAGTTCCCGGCGCGGCACACCGACACGTTCACGTCGGCGCGCAGGTTGCCCTTCTCCATGTCGCCGTCGCAGGTGCCGAGATAGATCAGGATGGTCCGGATCTTCTTGACGTAGGCGACCGCCTCTTCCGGCGAGCGGATGTCGGGGCGCGAGACGATCTCCATCAGCGCCGTGCCCGCCCGGTTCAGGTCGACGTAGGATTCCGTCGGCGAGAGGTCGTGGATCAGCTTGCCCGCGTCCTGTTCCAGGTGCAGGCGCTCGATTCCGACGTTGAAGAAGCTGCCGTCCTCGGCCTCCACCTCGACCACGCCCTCGCCGACGATGGGGTGATACAGCTGGCTGATCTGATAGCCGGTCGGCAGGTCGGGATAGAAGTAGTTCTTGCGGTCGAACTGGCTCTTCAGATTGATCTGGGCGCGCAGGCCCAGGCCCGACTTCACCGCCTGCTCGACGCAGTATTTGTTCAGGGTCGGAAGCATGCCGGGGAAGCCCGCGTCGATCAGCGACACCTGCTCGTTCGGCCCGGCGCCGAAGCCGACCGCCGCGCCCGAGAACAGCTTGGCCTTCGAGGCCACCTGGGCGTGGATCTCCAGACCCATGACGATTTCCCAAGCGCCCGTGCGGCCCTGGATCAGTTTGGAGTTCTCAGTCATGCTCACCACCAACGGTCCGGCTTGGCGACGAAGCCCGCCGCGTCTTCGAGGGCGCCCGCGACCTGGAAGACGGTCGCCTCATCCAGGGCCTTGCCGATGACCTGAAGGCCCAGCGGCAGGCCCTCGCTGTTCAGTCCGGCAGGCACCGAAATGCCCGGCAGACCGGCCAGGTTGGTCGTCACCGTGAAGACGTCGTTCAGATACATGGTCAGGGGGTCGATCTGCTTGTCGCCGATAGCGAAGGCGGCCGACGGGGTCGACGGCGTCAGGATGGCGTCCACCTGGCCCCAGACGTTGTCGAAGTCCTCGGCGATGCGGCGACGCACCTTCAGCGCCTTGACGTAATAGGCGTCATAGAAGCCCGCCGACAGCACATAGGCGCCGATGGTCAGGCGGCGCTGGACCTCCTTGCCGAAGCCCTCGGCGCGCGAGGCGGCGTAGAGGTCGTCCAGCGACGAGAAGTCCTCGGCGCGATGGCCGAAGCGCATCCCGTCATAGCGGGCCAGGTTCGACGACGCCTCGGCCGGGGCCACGATGTAATAGGTCGGCAGGGCGTATTTGGTGTGCGGCAGGCTGATCTGGACGATCTCGCAACCGGCGGCCTTCAGCCACTCGACGCCCTGTTGCCACAGCGCCTTGATCTCTTCGGACATGCCGTCGATCAGATATTCCGCCGGGACGCCGATGCGCAGGCCCTTGACCGACTGGCCGACGGACTGGGTCCAGTCGGGGGTCGCAACGTCGAGGCTGGTCGAGTCCTTGGCGTCGAACGAGCACATGGACTTCAGCAGCAGGGCGGCGTCCTTCACCGTCTTGGTGATCGGCCCGGCCTGATCCAGCGAGGAGGCGAAAGCCACCATGCCGAAGCGGCTGGCGCGGCCGTAGGTCGGCTTGATGCCCACCGTGCCGGTGAAGGCGGCGGGCTGCCGGATCGAGCCGCCGGTGTCAGAGGCCGTCGCGGCCAAGCACAGGTCGGAGGCCACGGCCGAGGCCGAACCGCCCGACGAACCGCCGGGCGTCAGCTCGGTGTCCGAACCCTTGGCCTTCCACGGGTTCTTCACCGGACCGAAGGCCGAGGTTTCGTTGGCCGAGCCCATGGCGAACTCGTCCATGTTCAACTTGCCCAGCATGACCGCCCCGTCGCGCCACAGGTTGGCGGTGACGGTCGATTCATACGGCGGCACGAAGCCGCGCAGCATGTTGGAGGCGGCGGTCGTCTGCACGCCCTCGGTGCAGAACAGGTCCTTGATGCCCAGCGGCGCGCCTTCCAGCGCCCCGCCCTCGCCCTTGGCCAGACGGGCGTCGGAGGCCCGCGCCTGTCCCAGCGCCTTGTCCGCCGTCACCTCGATATAGGCGTTCAGCGTCGGGTTCGAGGCCTCGATGTTGGTCAGGAAGGCCTGGGTCAGTTCTTCCGACGAGAAGGTCTTGGCCTTCAGGCCATCGACGGCGTCGGCCAGAGTCAGCTTGGTCAGATCGGTCATGATTTACTCCACGACCTTGGGCACGACGAAGAAGCCGTCGGCGGATTTGGGCGCGTTGGACAGGACGTCGGCGACCTTGCCGCCGTCCGTCACCACGTCGTCGCGCAGACGCAAGGGTTGAGACACGTTGGAGGTCATCGGCTCGACGCCCTGCACGTCCACCTCGTCCAGCTGTTCGATCCACTGCAGGATGCCGTTCAGCTCCTGGGCCAGCGGCTCCAGGCGGTCCTCGGGGGTCTTGATGCGGGCGAGATGCGCAACCTTGCGCACCGTCGCGGCGTCGATGGCCATGCGGCCCTCCAAAGCATGAGAGTCTGAGGGGGCGGGATTAGCGTTTCAACGCCGGTTCGACAAGGATCGGGCGCCGCACTTCGTCCAGCTTGACCATGGCGACCAAAGACCCCCTATCCTGACAGACCGCCCGCCGCGAAGATGAAGGCTCGCCTTACAAGGAGACCCGACCATGAAGATCACCGGCCCCCAAGTCCGCGCCGCCCGCGCCCTGGTGCAATGGCCGCGCGACCATGTGGCCCGCCTGTCCGGCCTGACGGCCGATGTTCTGGCCGACTTCGAGCGCGAGAACGTCGACCCCGGCGAGGAGGCGCGCAGCCGCCTGCAGGCCGCGCTGGAGGAAGGCGGCGCCGTGTTCCTGGGCGAGGACGACGGCGGCCTGGGCGTGCGGCTGAAGTTCACGCGCAAGGAAGTCCGCTCGATCCGGCGCATGGAGAATGAAGGCGGGCCGGTAGGGGACGACGACGTGTGAGTTACTCCCCCTCACCGCTCATCCCGGCGGACGCCGGGATCCAGTAAGAGCCCACGTGCAGACGTTCGCAGATACTGCTCAATGCGGCCCAACCATCCGTTTGTCGCCAAAGCACTGGATCCCGGCGTCCGCCGGGATGAGCGGGAGTCAAAGGGCCTGCGCTTTGACACGCGCCTCATCTGGCCCTAACGCGCCTTGGTGCCTGTCTTTGACCTTTCCGAACTGTCCGCCGCCTGCCCGCCCAACACCCCGTGGCTGGGTCTGGATCTGGGCGAAAACACCATCGGCGTCGCCGCCTCCGACGCCGGGCGCATCATCGCCAGCCCGCTCGAGCTGATCCGCAAGACCAAGTTCAGCCAGGACGCCGAACAGCTGTTCAGGATCATGGACGGCCGCAAGGTCTCGGCGCTGGTCATCGGCCTGCCGCTGAACATGGACGGGACCGAGGGGCCGCGCGCCCAGTCGTGCCGCGCCTTCGCCCGCAATCTGGAACGGTTCCGGCCGGTCAACGTGGCCTTTCAGGACGAGCGGCTGTCGACCACGGCGGTCGAGCGTTTCCTGATCGACGAGTTGGACCTGACCCGCAAGCGCCGCGCCGATGTGGTGGACCGCACCGCCGCCGCCTGGATCCTGCAGGGCGCGCTGGACCGGCTGCGCCCCTGATATGGCGGCCATCTTTGCGGGCGTCCTGCCGGTCTTCCTGCTGCTGGCGCTCGGCTATGGCCTGAAGAAGTCGGACTATCTGCCCGACGCCGCCTGGCGGCCGATCGAGAAGCTGGCGATCAATGTCCTCTATCCCGGCTTCCTGATCCCGGCGATCTGGAACGCAGACCTTTCAGGATCGGCCGCGGGCGCGGCGGGCGCCGCCGCCGTGACGGTGTCCATCATCGTCTCGACCCTGACCCTGCTGTCCAAGCCTCTGCTTCCCCTCAGCGGCCCGGCCTACACCAGCGTGTTTCAGGGCATGATCCGCTGGAACAGCTTCGTCTTCCTGCCGGTCGTGCAGGCGACCTTCGGGCCGGAAAGCGTGGGCCTGGCCGCCGTGGTCATCGCCGCGATGATCCCGGTCAGCAACATCCTGAGCGTCATCGTCCTGGCCAAATGGGGGGCGGACCAGCGCGGCGCCTCGCCCAGGGCCCTGGTCCGGGCGATGATGTCCAACCCCATACTGCTGGCCTGTCTGCTGGGGCTGGCGCTGAACTTTTCGGGCGCGCCCAAACCGCCGGGCGTGGCCGAGACGTTGCAGCTGCTGGGATCGGCCGCCTTGCCGCTGGGCCTGATCGTGGCGGGCGCCGGGCTCAGCTTCCGCGAACTGGCGCGCACCCGCGTCACGGTCGGCGCCGTGGTCGTGGTCAAGATGATCGTGACGCCGCTGGCCATGTGGCAGCTGGCGCGCCTGTATGGCGGCGATGAGATGGCCCAGGGAATCGCCCTGCTGTGCGGGGCCGCGCCGGGCGCCGCCTCGGCCTATGTGCTGGCGCGTCAGATGGGCGGAGACGCGCCGTTGATGGCCGGGATCATCGCGGCGACCACGGTATTCTCGGTCATCGGCATCCCTACGGCCCTGCTGCTATTCCATCTGGCCTGAGTCCCGCCTATTACGGCGTCTCAATGACCTACGCAGCGCCTGTCACCGATCTCATCAAGGAACGGCTGACGCCGTTTCCTCGCGACCACTTCCTCGCCGCCGGAGATCTTCATCCGCCGGCCGCCTTGGCCTTGCTGGACCTGGCCGACGCCTTCGTCGACTTCAACCGGCAGTCAGCCAAGGGCGTGGACCTGATGCGCGGCCAGACGGTCGTGAACCTGTTCTTCGAGAATTCGACGCGGACCAGCTCTTCGTTCGAGATCGCCGCCAAGCGTCTGGGCGCCGACGTCGTGACCATGCCGGTCGCCTCTTCCTCGGTGAAGAAGGGCGAGACGCTGATCGACACCGCCGTGACGCTGAACGCCATGAAGCCGGAGATTCTGGTGGTGCGCCATGCGTCTTCGGGCGCGGTGGACCTGCTGTCGCAGAAGGTCGGCTGCGCCGTGGTCAACGCGGGCGACGGCCGCCACGAGCACCCCACACAGGCCCTGCTGGACCTGCTGTCCATCCGCCGCGCCTTTGGCGATGTGGGCGGGCTGACGGTCGCCATCTGCGGCGACATCGCCCACAGCCGCGTGGCGCGTTCGAACGTCGCCCTGCTGCAGATGATGGGCGCGCGGGTGCGGCTGATCGGACCGCCGACGCTGGTGCCCGGCGACGCCGACCGCTGGGGCTGCGAAGTCTTCCACGACATGAAGGAGGGTCTGGCCGGTTGTGACGTGGTCATGATGCTGCGCCTTCAGCTGGAGCGGATGGCGGGCGCCCTGATCCCCTCGACGCGCGAGTATTTCCGCTTCTGGGGCCTCGACCGCGAAAAGCTGGCCTGGGCCGCGCCGAACGCCAAGGTCATGCACCCCGGCCCGATGAACCGGGGCGTGGAGATCGATTCCGACGTGGCCGACGACCTGAGCGTCTCCCTGATCCAGGATCAGGTCGAGATGGGCGTCGCCGCCCGTATGGCCGTTCTGGCCGCCCTCGCCCACCGCCGCGCGGGAGGCGCCGCATGACCGCCGCTCAACCTATCGCCCCCAAGGCTCTGGCCATTGTCAACGCCCGCCTGCTGGACCCGGCCAGCGACTATGACGGTCCCGGCGCGGTCCTGATCGCTGACGGCCGCATCGTCGAGGTCATCCACGGACAGGCGACCCAGCGCCCCGAGGGCGTGCAGATCATAGACGCCGAGGGCCGCTGCCTGGCGCCCGGCCTGATCGACATCCGGGTCAAGACCGGCGAGCCTGGCAACGAGCCCAAGGAGACGCTGAAGTCGGCCAGCCTGTCGGCGGCGGCGGGCGGCGTCACCACCATCGTCGTCCAGCCCGACACCGATCCGGCGATCGACGACCCGGCCATGATCGACCACATCCAGCGGCGCGGCGCGGCGCTGGATCTGGTCCACGTCCGCGCGGCGGGCGCGGCGACGCAAAGCCGTGACGGCGAGCGCATGGCCGAGATCGGCCTGATGCATGAGGCGGGCGCCCTTTATTTCACCGACGGCGACCGGGTGATCCGCAACACCCGCACCCTGCAACGGGTCATGAGCTACGCCGCCTCGTTCAACGCCCTGATCGCCTGCCGTCCGACCGAGCCGTGGCTGTCGGAAGGCGCGGTGGCGACCTCGGGCGAGCTGGCGACCCGGCTGGGCCTGTCGGGCGCGCCCGCCATCGCCGAGCGCATCCAGCTGGAGCGCGACCTGGCCCTGGTCGAGCAGACCGGCGCGCGCTTCCTGATCGACCAGATCTCGACCGAGGGCGCGCTGGAGACGCTGGCCCGCGCCCGTGCGCGCGGGCTGGAGGTCGCGGCCTCGGCCTCGATCAATCACCTGTGCTTCAACGAAATCGACATCGGCGACTACCGCACCTTCTACCGGCTGGACCCGCCCTTACGCGCCGAGAGCGACCGGCAGGCTCTGGTCGAGGCGGTGCGCGACGGCCTGATCGACGTCATCACCTCGGCCCACTGTCCCGAACCGGCCGAGAACAAGCGCCGCCCGTTCGCCGAGGCCGAGCCGGGCGCGGTGGGTCTGGAGACCCTGCTGCCCGCCGCCCTGACGCTGCACCACGAATACGGCGTCGACCTGCTGGACGTGCTGCGGCCGTTGACGCAGGGGCCCGCAGCCCTGCTGGGGCTGGAAGCTGGTGAGTTGTCGCAAGGGGCGCCCGCCGATCTGGTGCTGTTCGACGCGGGGGCGCCGGTGGTGATCGACGCCGCGACGCTTCGCTCCAAATCGAAGAATTCGCCCTTTGACGGGCGGCGACTGCAAGGGAAGGTCTTGCTCACCGTCGTTTCGGGCCGCATCGTCCACGACGCACGTTAAGGGGAGCGAATCACTTGCAGGATCTGGCGGGGCCGGCGCTCCTTACGCTCGGGCTTGTGGCTATTGGCGGATACCTGCTGGGCTCCATTCCCTTCGGCGTCATCCTGACCCGCGCGGCGGGTGCGGGCGACGTGCGCAACATCGGTTCGGGCAACATCGGCGCGACCAACGTCCTGCGCACCGGGCGCAAGGATCTGGCTATCGCCACCCTGATCCTGGATGCGGGCAAGGGCGCGGTCGCCCTGCTGATCGCGCGGCATCTGCTGGGAACGGACGTCGCCGGCGCCATGGCCGGGGGCGCGGCCTTTCTGGGCCACCTTTTCCCGGTCTGGCTGGGGTTCAAGGGCGGCAAGGGGGTGGCGACCTTCTTCGGCCTGATCCTGGCCGCGTGCTGGCCGCTGGGCCTGCTGGCGGCGGCGACCTGGCTGATCATGGCGTTCGCCCTGCGCTACTCCTCGCTGTCGGCCCTGGCGGCGGCGGCGCTCACGCCGCTCTACGCCCTGCTGCCCCTGCCCGCGCTGGGCCTGCCTGCGCCTGCGCCCATCCTGGTCCTGGCGGTCTTCACCGCCGTGCTGATCTTCATCCGCCACCATGAGAACATCGGCCGCCTGCTCAAAGGCGCCGAGCCCAAGATCGGGGCGAAGAAGGCGTGACGCCCCTGTCGGAGGCAGAGCGTTTCGCCCGCCTCCGGCTCGCCCGGACCGACCGCGTCGGCCCCGTGGCCTTTTCCCAGTTGCTCCAGCGGTACGGTTCGGCCGAGCACGCTCTAGACGCCCTGCCCGATCTGATCCGCAATCGGGGACGCACTGGTTACGCCATACCTGCGCCCGACGCCGTCGAGGCCGAGCTTGAGGCGGGCGCCCGCATCGGCGCGCAACTGATCCTGTGGGGCGAGGCCGACTATCCCGAAGCCCTCGCCGCCGTCGATCCGCCGCCGCCTTTGCTGTGGACCCTTGGCGACCCGGCGCTGATGCGGCGGCCCTGCATGGCCATCGTCGGCGCGCGCATCGCCTCGGCCGGCGGCCAGCAGATCGCGCGCGGACTGGCGCAACAACTGGGTGAAAGCGGTCACGTCGTCGTCTCGGGCCTCGCGCGCGGGGTCGATGCGGCGGCGCACCTTGGCGCTCTGGACACCGGCACGGTCGCCGTTCTGGGCGGCGGCGTGGACGACGTCTATCCGTCCGACAACGCCGACCTGTATCGCAAGATCGCCGAGCGCGGCTGCATCGTCTCGGAAAGCCCTGTCGGCGCGCGGGCGCAGGCGCGCGACTTCCCGCGCCGCAACCGCATCATCTCGGGCCTGTCGCGTGGCGTGGTCGTGGTCGAGGCGGAAATCCGCTCAGGCTCGCTGATCACCGCCCGGCTGGCGGGCGAACAGGGCCGCGACGTCTTCGCCGTGCCCGGCTCGCCGCTGGACCCCCGCTCCCGAGGGCCGAACGAACTACTGCGCCAGGGCGCTATCCTGTGTGAAGGGATGGAGGACATCGAGCGGGCATTCGCCTCTCTGCGAACCCTGCGAGAGTCGCCCGCTGATTCGCCGTTCGACGCCGGCCGACCTGACCAGATCGAAGACGACGTGCTGGAACGGGTAGAAGCCCTGCTGTCCCCATCGCCGGTCAGCCGCGACGAACTGGCCCGAGCGGCGAGATTGTCAATCGCGGAAACAGCCGCCGCCCTGCTGGAGCTTGATCTCGCAGGGCGGGCGACCTTGCTGCCCGGCGGCATGGCCTCGGTCTAGGCAGGGGCGGTGCGGCGGGCCAGATCCGCCGCGTTTTCAAGAATGCCGGCCAACCGTTCGTCCCCGTCCCAGCGGGCCATGCCGGCAAGCTCCATAGCCATGGCGGCTACATATTCACGAACCGGATAGTCCGTCAGATCCGGGCTTGGCGCCTGGCGGCGTCGCTGTGCTGTTTGGCTCATCGTCAACCCTCCCGAGAACGCCTCAGAGGAACACAACTTACAATGGTTTGCAAACTCGCGTTACCCGGAAAGGTTGCCCAACTAAAATGCGCCGATTGACTTCCGAGCGCGCCGCAACCACGTTCGCGCCCCCTTTTCCCCGATAGAGCGCCATGAATCTCGTCATCGTCGAGAGCCCCGCCAAGGCCAAGACCATCAATAAATACCTGGGCTCGGACTATAAGGTTCTGGCTTCCTACGGCCACGTCCGCGACCTGCCGTCCAAGGACGGCTCGGTGCTGCCCGACGATGACTTCGCCATGCACTGGGAGGTCGACGCCAAGGCTTCCAAGCGCCTGTCCGAGATCGCCGAGGCCGCCAAGGCCGCCGACCGCGTCATCCTGGCCACCGACCCCGACCGCGAGGGAGAGGCGATCAGCTGGCACGTTCTGGAGATCCTGAACAAGAAGAAGGCGCTGAAGGACAAGGACGTCCAGCGCGTCACCTTCAACGCCATCACCAAGTCCGCCGTGCTGGAGGCCATGGCCAACCCGCGCCAGCTGGATATGGAGCTGGTGGACGCCTATCTGGCGCGCCGGGCGCTGGACTATCTGGTGGGCTTCAACCTGTCGCCGGTGCTGTGGCGCAAGCTGCCGGGCGCCCGTTCGGCGGGACGGGTGCAGTCGGTCGCCCTGCGCATCGTCGTCGACCGCGAGATGGAGATCGAGCGGTTTAAGGCTCAGGAATACTGGTCGGTCGAGGCCGACCTGATCGCTGACAGCCCGCCCTTCACCGCCCGCCTGGTCAAGCATGAAGGCAAGCGGGTCCAGCGCCTGGACATCGTGTCCGAGGCCATGGCCATGGCCGCGCGCGAGGCCGTCCATAGCGGCGACTTCACTATCAAGTCGGTCGAGAAGAAGCCGGCCAAGCGGTCCCCCGCCCCGCCCTTCACCACCTCGACCCTGCAACAGGAAGCGGCACGCAAGCTGGGCTTCACCGCCCAGCGCACCATGCAGGCGGCGCAGAAGCTGTACGAGGGCGTCGACGACACCGGCGGCCTGATCACCTACATGCGTACCGACGGCGTCTATGTGACGCCTGAAGGCATTGCTCAAGCGCGCGAGGCCATCGGCCAGCGTTTCGGCCCGGCCTACGTCCCGGCCGAGCCGCGCTACTACAAGACCAAGGCCAAGAACGCCCAGGAAGCGCACGAAGCCATCCGTCCGACCAACATCCTGCGCAGCCCCGACACCCTCCGGCTCGATAGCGACCTGCAGCGGCTCTACGAGTTGATCTGGAAGCGTATGATCGCCTCGCAGATGGAATCGGCGCGTCTGGACCGCACCACGGTCGAGATCGAGACGCCCGACGGCCAGACCGGCCTGCGCGCCACCGGCCAAGTCGTGGCCTTCGACGGCTTCATCGCCGCCTATGAGGAAGGCCGGGACGAGAAGCAGAAAGGCGCCGAGGAAGACGAGGACGAAGGCGGCCGCCTGCCCGCGCTGAAGGAAGGCGCCAAGGCCAAGGTCGAGGCGATCCGCACCGACCAGCATTTCACCGAGCCGCCGCCGCGCTTCTCGGAAGCCACCCTGGTCAAGAAGCTGGAAGAGTTGGGCATCGGCCGTCCGTCCACCTACGCCTCCATCCTGACGACCCTGCGCGACCGCGAATACGTCCGCATGGACAAGAACCGCTTCTTCCCAGAGGACAAGGGGCGGCTGGTCACGGCCTTCCTGGAGCAGTTCTTCGCCAAATGGGTCGAATACGACTTCACCGCCGCGCTGGAGACCCAGCTGGACGAGGTGTCGGCGGGCGATCTGGACTGGAAGACCCTGCTGCGCCGCTTCTGGCAAGACTTCCACGCCGCGACCCAGGCTGCGGGCGAGTTGCGCACCACGGCTATCCTGGATCACCTGAACGACGCCCTGGGCCCGCACATCTTCCCCGACAAGGGCGACGGGGCGGACCCGCGCGAATGCCCGGTTTGTCATGAAGGCCAGCTGAGCCTGAAGACCAGCCGTTTCGGCGCTTTCATCGGCTGCTCGCGCTATCCGGAGTGCAAATACACCCGCCCGGTGGCCTCGCCCGACGGGGCCGAGGGCGGCGCGGAGAGCGGCGACCGCGAACTGGGCGTCGATCCGGCGACCGGCCAGCCGGTGCATCTGAAGATCGGTCGGTTCGGCCCCTATGTCGAAACCACGCCGCCGGACGCGGAAAAGCCCAAACGCTCGTCCCTGCCCAAGGGCTGGACCCCGGCGTCGATGGATCTTGAGAAGGCGCTGCGCCTGCTCAGCCTGCCGCGCGACGTGGGCCCGCACCCCGAAGACGGCAAGATGATCACCGCCAGCCTGGGCCGCTACGGGCCGTTCGTGGCGCACGCGGGCACCTACGCCAATGTCGCCGACATCGAAGAGGTGTTCGACGTCGGCCTGAACCGCGCCGTGGCCCTGTTGGCTGAAAAGCGTGCGGGTCGTGCGGGCCGCGCCTCGGCCGCCGCGCCGCTGAAGGAACTGGGCGCCCACCCGGAAACGGGCGAGGCCGTGCAGGTCATGGCCGGCCGCTACGGCCCCTACGTCAAGTCAGGCAAGATCAACGCCACCCTGCCCAAGGGCACGGCGCCCGAAGACATGACGATGGAGGCCGCCCTGCCCTTGCTGGCCGCCAAGGCCGGCGCCGCGCCGAAAAAGAAGGCGCCCGCCAAGAAGGCGGCTGCGAAGAAGCCTGCGGCCAAGAAGGAGCCCGCAGCCAAGAAGCCGGCCGCGAAGAAGGCCCCGGCCAAGAAGGCGGCTAAGGCCGCAGACGCGGAATAGGCTCAAGCCCCCGTTCTCACGGACGGGGGCATTTCCTGCTTCTGTTCCCATTACAGCTCATCCCGGCGGACGCCGGGACGAGCGGGTATTTAATCTACCGCCCCGCGACCAGCTCATTGCGAACGCGGCGCCCCAAAGGATCGCGCCCCGACCAGGTCTCGCCCACTGAGACTTCGATGTAGGGCGTGCAGAAGCGCGAAATGATCATGCGGGGACGGATCTCATTCAGACAGATCTTGTCGTCCTCTTGCGCCCAGCGCGCCGTCAGACGACGCCCGTCTGAAAACAGGGCGCGATAGGCCCCGTCACGATCAAACCAGTGCTTGACCCAGTTGCCGTTGGGATAGTGGGAAACGACAGTATTTCCAAAGGTCGCCTGCATGGCTTCGACGCCCCGTCCGCGATCCGACGCCTGGGCGCCAAGCGGCGCGGCAAGCATCACCGCGATCAATACGGCTGTGCGCATACGATCTGCCTCTCCCTGTCTCCACGGCGGAACATACAGCCCGCAACGCCCTTGCCAAGCTGAGCCGTGCAAACAGAAATACTTGACTGACGAGTAGGGCTTTCCATATACCGCCTCAGGCTCGGAACAGGACTGGCGATGCGCGCCGCCCGCTCGCCCACGAGGGGCGGTTCCGTCAGCTAACGGCGTTTGCGAACGTTATCCTCCGTCCCTTCAGGACTATATGACTGAGTTTTCTAAACTGGGCCTCTCGCCCACGACCCTGCAGGCGGTCGCCGACACCGGCTACACGATCGCCACTCCGATCCAGGAACAGGCCATCCCGGTGGCCCTGGCCGGACGCGATGTCCTCGGCATCGCCCAGACCGGCACCGGCAAGACGGCGGCCTTCACCCTGCCTATGGTCGACCGCCTCGCCTCGGGGCGCGCCCGCGCCCGGATGCCGCGCGCCCTGGTGCTGGCCCCGACCCGCGAACTGGCCGACCAAGTGGCCGAGAGCTTCGCCAAATACGCCAAGGGCACCAAGCTGAACTGGGTGCTGCTGATCGGCGGCGTGTCCATGGGCGACCAGGTCGCCGCCCTGAACAAGGGCGTGGACGTGCTGATCGCCACGCCGGGCCGCCTGCTGGACCTGTTCGATCGCGGCAAGATGCTGCTGACCGGCGTCGAGCTGATGGTGGTCGATGAGGCCGACCGCATGCTGGACATGGGCTTCATCCCCGACATCGAGCGCATCTTCAAACTGACGCCGCCGCGTCGCCAGACCCTGTTCTTCTCGGCGACCATGCCGCCGGAGATCACGCGCCTGACGCAGCAGTTCCTCAAGGATCCCACCCGGATCGAGGCGTCGCGCCCGGCGACGACCGCCGACACCATCACCCAGCACATCACCCGCCTGCCGACCTCGGACCCCAAGGCCAAGCGCACGGCGCTGCGCGCTTTGGTGCAGCGCGGCGACGTCCAGAACGGCATCGTGTTCTGCAACCGCAAGTCGGAAGTCGACATTGTCGCCAAGTCTCTGCAGGTCCACGGTTTCGACGCCGCGCCGATCCATGGCGACCTGGACCAATCGCTGCGCACGAAGACCCTGGCCGACTTCCGCAGCGGCGCGTTGAAGCTGCTGGTCGCCTCCGACGTCGCCGCGCGCGGCCTCGACATCCCGGCGGTCAGCCACGTCTTCAACTATGACGTTCCGCACCACGCCGACGACTACGTCCACCGCATCGGCCGCACCGGCCGCGCCGGACGCCTGGGCGAGGCCTTCATGATCGTGACGCCGTCCGACGACAAGTCGTTGGACAAGGTGCTGAAGCTGATCAAGAAGGAGCCGGTTGAACTGCCGCTGGACGGTATCGACTTCGCCTCCATCCAGGACCGCCCCCGCGACGACAGCCGCTCAAGCCGCGGCCGTGGACGGGGCGAACGCAGCGAACGCAGCGAACGCGGCAGCCGCTCGCGTCGATCGGTCGAAGAAGCCCCCGTCGAGGCCGAAACGCTGATTGAAACAGCGCCGACGCCTGCGCCCGAAGCCGAAGCGGCGCCTCAACGCGCGCGCAGCCGCAAGAAGACCGAGGCCAAGGCGACGCCAGCGCCCCAGAAGACGCCCCAAAAGGCTAAACAGGCGGAAGACCGTCAGCCCGCGTCCTTCACTGGAAATCCTTTCGGCGATGATGTCCCGGCCTTCCTGCGTCGTCCGGTCGTTCTGGCCGGATAAGGCGGGTCTGCGAACTTAACCCTGCGTTACGGAAGACCGGTATAGCTTGCCGGATGACGCAGCGCAGGGGCAGTTCAGGCATGACCACGCAGGTGGAAACCACGGTTCGCAGTCCGGAAGCCTATGCTCTGGCGCATCGCGCCGTGGACGCCATGCAGGCGGCCTCAGTCTGGCCGACGCCGCTGAATTTTGAGCTGTGGCTTCACTATCTGGGCGATCCCGAGGGAACCCTGGGGCAGGAGATTTCGCGGCTGCTCGCCACGGGCGCGCCCTTCACCGATTCGACGGCGGAAATGCTCGCCGCCGAATTCCTGCCGCGCGGGCGCCTGTCCGAAGAAATCCGCGACGCCGGCGCCGTGCTGAATCGCGAGCTCGCCGCAGTGGCCGGCGCCATCGACAAGGCCCGCGAAAGCCAGGCCACCTATGGCAACACCCTGGCCGAGGCCGCCGATCGCATGGCCAATTCAGGGACCCCGGACGATCTTACCGATCTGGTCGCGTGTCTGGCGGATGCGACGCGCCGGATTCGACGTCATACCGCCGCGCTGGAACGCCGTTTAGAATCCTCGAATCGCGAAGTCACCAAGCTGCGCGATCATATGGAGCAGGTGCGCCGCGACGCGATGACGGACGCCCTGACCAATCTGGCCAACCGCAAGGCGTTCGATGAACACCTGTTGCGCCTATGCGATCAGGCGGAAAACGGCGGCGGCTCGCTCGGCCTTGCGATCATCGATATCGACCATTTCAAGCGGTTCAACGACACCTGGGGGCACCAGACGGGCGATCAGGTGTTGCGCTATGTCGGCAGCGTCTTGGGACGCGTGTCGCGCGCGCCGCGTATCGCCGCCCGCTATGGCGGCGAGGAATTCGCAGTCATCTTCCCAGGTGAAACGGCGGGCGCAATAGAGGCCGCGTTGAACGCGATCCGCGAGGAAATAGCCTCCCGCGCCCTGCGGCGCCGCTCGACCAACGACGACCTGGGCGCCGTGACCATATCCGTCGGCTTTGGCGTGCGTCGCGCGGGCGAAAGCGCCGGGCAGCTGCTGGCGCGGGCGGACGAAGCGCTCTACGCGTCCAAGCGCAGCGGGCGCAACAAGGTGACCGCCGCCGCCGAGGCCGTATCCGACGCCGCCTGAGGCTTCACTTTAAGCTCGCCTATGAGACGCTTGCTGGCATAGTCGCCCGATGCGAAGCCTGCTGTTCAACATCGCCTATTGGGCGCTTTCCATCACCTACGGCCTGGCCGCCGCCTTTGCGGCACTGGCGCCGGGCCGCAAGGCCACGAGCTGGATCATCCGCCGCTATGTCCGGCGCATGGTGCAGGCCATGAGCCTGTTCGCAGGCATCCGCATCGAGACGCGCGGCAAGGAACGCCTCCCGCAAGGCGCCTTCATCATCGCCTCGAAGCATCAGAGCTGGGGCGACGGCTTCGCCACCTATGACCAGTTCGACGACGTGGCTTTCGTCACCGGCGACCATCTGGAGAAGTTCCCCCTGCTGGGAACGGTGCTCAAGAAGCTGGGCGCCATCGTCGTCAACAACTGCGGCGGCCACGCCGCCCGCGCCGCCCTCAGGGAACGCGCCGCCGACGCCAATCGCGAGGGGCGCAAGATCCTGATCTATCCCGAAGGCCACCTGGCCCGGGTCGGCGAGAAGTTCCGCTATCGCTCGGGCGTCTGGCACATGTATCGCGACTTCGACATGCCGGTCGTGCCGCTGGCGACCAATCTGGGCCTGTTCTGGCCGCTGGAGGAGTTCCACAAAAACCCCGGCACGGCGACGCTCGAATTCCTCGAACCAATCCCGACGGGCCTGCCGAAGGCCGAGTTCCTGGACCGGCTGGAAGCCGCTGTGGAAGGCAAGACGGCCGAACTGATCGCCGAGGCGACCGGGCAGCCGGTCACGCCGGCCGTCCTCGTCGAATCCAAGGAAGAATCCGCCCAGGCCGCCGCAGCGGCCAAGGCGGTCAGCGCTGCAGCCTAGGCCGCCGGGATCACCGCGCCTTCGTATTTCGAGGCGATGAAGTCCTTGATCGCCTGACCACGCAGGGCCTTGGCGAGAGCCTGAACGCGCGGGTCGTTCTGATTGTCGGGGCGGGCGACCAGATAGTTCACATAGGGGCTGTCGGCGCCTTCAAGCTGAAGGGCGTCGGTCTTGGGCTTGAGCCCGGCGTCGAGGGCGTAGTTGGTGTTGATCACCGCGCCGTCGACCTGCGGCAGGATGCGCGGGATGGTGGCGGCCTCGACTTCCTGGAACTTCAGCGCCTTGGGGTTGGTGGCGATGTCGCGCACCGTCTGCAGCGGGTTCTGCGTATCTTTCAGGGTGATCAGGCCCGCCGCCTGCAGCAGCAGCAGGGCGCGCCCGGTGTTGGAGGCGTCGTTGGGCAGAACCACCTGGGCGCCGTTCGGCAGGTCGGCCAGCGCCTTATGCTTGCGCGAATACAGGCCCAGCGGCTCGACGTGGATGCCGGCGACGGTGATCAGCGACGTGCCGCGCGCGGTGTTGAACTCGTCCAGATAGGGCTTGGTCTGGAAGTAGTTCACATCCAACCGCTTTTCAGCGAGTTGCACGTTGGGCTGAACGTAGTCGTTGAAGACCTTGATCTCGATCGGCACGCCTTCGGCGGCCAGGATGGGCTTCACTTGCTCCAGGATTTCTGCGTGCGGCACGGCGGTGGCGCCGACCAGCAGGGGCGCGCCCTCAGCCCCCGCCTTCTTGTCCGCCCCCTGACCGCAGGCGGCGAGCGTCAGAACAGCGACGGCGGACAGCAGCAGCGAACGGCGGATCATAAAGCGGGCCTTCGATAAAAATCAGCGGTGCGAGACCTTAGCGACAAGACGGTCGCCGATCATCTGCAGAATTTGTACGAGGATCAGCAGCAGAACTACGGTCACCACCATGACATCGGTCTGGAAGCGCTGATACCCGAAGCGAATGGCCAGGTCGCCCAGACCGCCCGCCCCCACTACGCCCGCCATGGCGGTGTAGCTGACAAGGGCGATGGCGGTGACGGTCGCGCCGGCGATGATGCCCGGCATGGCCTCCGGCAGCAGGGCGCGCGTGACGATCTGGAAGGTCGAGCCGCCCATGGCCTGGGTCGCCTCGACGACGCCCTTGTCCACCTCGCGCAGCGCCGTCTCGACCAGACGCGCATAGAAGGGCGCGGCCCCGACGACCAAAGGCGGAATGGCCCCGGCCACGCCCAGCGACGTGCCGACCAGCAGCACCGTCAGCGGCAGCATGACGATCAGCAGGATGATGAAGGGCACCGAACGCAGCACATTGACCACGAAGGACAGGACGGCGTTCAGCACCGGATTGGCGGCCAGCCGCCCCTTGCCCGACAAGTATAGCAGCACGCCCAGCGGCACGCCCAGGATCACGGTCAGCACCAGCGACCCGCCCAGCATCAGCAGGGTGTCGACCGTCGCCTTGCCGATATCGGCCCAGTCCACATTGGCGAACATCAGACCGCCTCCACCACGACGCCGCGCGCGGCCAATTGCGCCAGGGCCGCCTCGGCGTCGCCGCTGGTGAAGGCAACCGTCATCTGGCCGTAGGGCTCGCCGCGAATACGGCTGATGCGGCCCGACAGGATCGAATAGTCGACCCCCGCCGTGCGCGCGACGCGGCTCAGTTCCGGCTCATAGGTCGAGGGGCCGCGGAAGGTCAGGCGTGCCATGCGCGCCCCCGCCGGAGCGACCGAGGCGTCGATCGCCTCCTCGCCCTCGGCCAACATCGCGCGCGTCACGGCGTGTTGCGGGTGCAGGAAGACGTCAGCCGTCGCGCCCTGCTCCAAGATCTTGCCGTCCTTCAGCACCGCCACCTGGTCGCAGACGCGGCGCACCACCTCCATCTGGTGGGTGATCAGGACGATGGTCAGGCCCAGATCGCGGTTCAGCCCGTCCAGCAGGGTCAAAATGTCTTCGGTCGTTTCGGGGTCCAAGGCGCTGGTCGCCTCGTCGCACAACAGGACGCTGGGCCCGCAGGCCAGGGCGCGGGCGATGCCGACGCGCTGCTTCTGGCCGCCAGACAGCTGGGCCGGGTGCTTCTTGGCGTGATCGGCGAGGCCGAGTTGCGCCAGCAGTTCGGCCGTGCGCGCCTTCACCTCGGCCTCGGGCCGTCCTTCCAGCCTCAGGGGGAAGGCGACATTGTCCTCGATGGTCTTGGCGTTCAGCAGGTTGAAATGCTGGAAGATCATGCCGATGCGGCGCCGCGCGGCGCGCAGTTCGGCGGGGTTCAGGGCGGTGATCTCCTGCCCGTCGACGAAGACCTTGCCCGCGTCGGGCGTCTCCAGCCGGTTGATGGCGCGGATCAGGGTGGACTTGCCCGCCCCCGAACGGCCCACCACGCCGAACACCTCGCCGCGCGCAACATGCAGGTCGACGGCGTCCAGCGCCGTGAGGTCGCCCGCCGCGCTGCGATAGCGCCGGGTCACCCCCTCCAGTCGGATCATGTCAGTCGGCGTCCAGAGCAGCGGCGGGGATGATGGTGACGCTCTCGCCGCAACCGCACGCGTCCGTCTCGTTCGGATTGCGGAAGATGAATTTCGAGGCGAGCTTCGTCACCTCATAATCGATCTCGGTGCCGATCAGGAACAAGACCGCCTTGGGCTCGATCAGGATGGTCACGCCCTTATCCTCGACCACCTCGTCCAGCGGCTGGATCTCTTCGGCATAGGCGAAGGTGTATTCCTGCCCCGCGCAGCCGCTGTTCTTCACGCCGACGCGAAGGCCGACATAGTCTTTCTCAGCGTTGTCCATGATCTCGCGCACGCGCGCGGCGGCAGCGTCCGTCAGGGTCACCGCCTTGGGCCGGGGGCGTCGGGGTCGGGTCGTGGTCTGAAGCTCGGTCATCAGGGCCTCCTCAGAACATGTTCAGGGCCAGCTTGGCCTCGTCGCTCATCTTGGAGGCGTCCCACGGCGGGTCGAACACCAGATTGGCCTTGGCGCTGCGCACGCCATCGACCTTTTTCACTGCATCCTCGACCCAGCCGGGCATTTCCCCGGCGACCGGGCAGCCCGGCGCCGTCAGCGTCATCTCGACCAGGACGTCGCGGTCGTCGGAGACGTCGACCTTGTAGATCAGGCCCAGCTCATAGATGTCGACCGGGATTTCCGGATCATACACCGTCTTCAGCGCCTCGATCAGGTCGTCCGTCAGCTTGTCCAGCTCGGCCTGAGACAGGGCGCTCTTCTGCGGCTCGTCCCAGCTGGCGGCGAAGGCGTCGCTGTCGCTGATCGCGTTGTCGGTCTTGGCGTCGTCCATACTCGTCACACGAAGAAGTTGCGCGCCTTGATCAGCGCGTCCACGAAGGCGTCTGTATCCTCCATGGTGTTATATAGGGCGAAGGAGGCGCGCGTGCTTGCGCTCACGCCTAGTCTTTTCGCTAGCGGCTCGGCGCAGTGCAGCCCGGCGCGCACGGCGACGCCGTAACGATCCATGATCTGCGCCACGTCATGAGCATGGGCGCCCTCGACGGCGAAGGTCAGCAAAGCGCCCTTCCCTTCCGCCTGGCCCAGAATCCGCACCCAGTCACGCTCGGCCAGACGCTCGACGGCGTGGCGATATAGAGCCTGTTCGTGCGCCTGAACAGCGGCCGGATCATACTGCGACAGCCATTCGATCGCCGCGCCCAGACCAATGGCCTCAAGGATCGGCGGCGTCCCGGCTTCAAAGCGATGCGGCGGTTTGGCGTAGGTGACGCGATCCTTCTCGACCGTCTCGATCATCTCGCCGCCGCCCTGATACGGCGGCAGGGCCTCCAGCGCCTCGGCCGTGCCGTACAGGACGCCGATGCCGGTCGGGCCGAACAGCTTGTGGCCGGTCAAGACATAGTAGTCGCAGCCGATAGCCTGAACGTCCGGCGTCGCATGGACCGCGCCCTGACAGCCGTCGATCAGCACTCGCGCGCCGGCCGCGTGGGCCAGGCGGGTGATCTCGGCGACCGGATTGATGGTGCCCAGCACGTTGGACATATGGGTGACGGCGACCAGCCTAGTCTTCGGCCCCAGTAGGGCGGCGAAGGCCTCCATGTCCAGCGAACCGTCGTCCTTGATCGGCGCCCATTTCAGCACCGCCCCGCGCCGCTCGCGCAGGATGTGCCAGGGCACGATGTTGGAGTGGTGCTCCATTTCGGTGACGATGATCTCGTCGCCCGGCTGGATCGACAGACCGACGCCGTTGGCGACCAGATTGATCGCCTCGGTGCCGCCCTTGGTCCAGACGATGGTCTCGGGCGACGGGGCGTTCAGGAAGCGGGCGACGATCTCGCGCGCCTGCTCATAGGCCTCGGTCGCCTCGTTCGACAGGGTGTGAAGACCCCGGTGAACGTTGGCGTAGGAGCCTTCCATCGACGCGACCAGGGCGTCGATCACCGCGCGCGGCTTCTGAGCTGAGGCGGCGCTGTCCAGATAGACCAGGGGCTTGCCGTTCACCTGACGCGACAGGATCGGGAACTGCGCGCGGGCGGCATAGGGGTCGAACCCCGTCTCGCCAACCTTGTTCACAGGCGCATTGATCACAGGCGAGCCGTCAGCCATTCCCGCACCACCTCTCTGGCGCCTTCATGCTCGATGCGGTCGACGACCTCGATCAGGAAGGCATGGGTCAACAGGGCGCGCGCCTCATCAGCCGAGATGCCGCGCTGCTGCATGTAGAACAGGGCGCTTTCGTCCAGCGTCCCGACGGTCGCCCCGTGGGCGCACTGCACCTCGTCGGCATAGATGATCAGCTCGGGCTTGACGTCGATCTCGCCGCGCTCGGACGTGATCAGACCGTGGTGGCCCATGCGGGCGTCGGTGTCGTCGGCGCCCTTCTGGACCAGAATCTTGCCCTGGAAGACGCCGCGCGCCTCGTCACGGACGACGCCCTTGATCAGCTGGCTGGTCGTGCCGTTGGCCGCGACGTGGTCGATGACGGAGGTCAGGTCGGCGTGGCGCGAGCCGCCGAGCAGATAGATTCCGTCGACGCGCGCATCGGCGCCTTCCGCGCCGTGACGCAGGCGGGTCTCGTGACGTTGCAGCTTGGCGCCGGTGGCGACGATGGTCTGGCGATAGCGGCCGCCTGCTTCCAGCTTGACCTCAGCCTCGGCCACCGAAATGGCGTCGTCCGGTTCGTCGCTGAGGACGATCCGAGTGACCTCGGCGTCCGCGGCGACGTCGATCTCGACCTTGTTGTGGGCGACATAGGCCGAGCCCTTGCCCTCGTGCGTCTCCAGCAGCAGCAGTCGCGCGCCGGGTCGGGCGACAATGCGCGCCGCCGCCGTATGGCCTGTGCCCGTCGCGTCCGAGATGAAGCGCAGGCGCACGGTCTGGTCGCCCGAGGCGATGTAGTCCCTCACCCCGACCGGGCGGCCGTTGGCGAAGACGATGGCGTCGCCGCCCAGGTCGTAGAACGGCCCCGGCGCATCGACGACGGCCGTGCCGGACGGTTTAGGCGCTTCGCGAAGAAAGCGCTTCAGGTCACTGTATTTCCACTCCTCGACCCGCCGCGAAGGGAAGGTCGCAGCGTCGGTCAGGTCCAGCCGGGCGAGCGCTTTCATGCGGCCTCCGGCAGGAACTTGTCGTAGCCTTCCGCCTCCAGCTGATGCGCCAGCTCCGGCCCCCCCGAGGCGACGATGCGGCCGCCGGCCAGGACGTGCACGCGGTCCGGTTTGATGTAGTCCAGCAGGCGCTGGTAGTGGGTGATCACCAGCATCGACCGTTCCGGACTGCGCATGGCGTTCACGCCGTCGGCGACGATGCGCAGGGCGTCGATGTCGAGGCCCGAGTCCGTCTCGTCCAGGATCAGCATCGACGGCTCCAGCAGGGCCATCTGCAGGATCTCCATCCGCTTCTTCTCACCGCCGGAGAAGCCGACATTCAAAGGACGTTTGAGCATGTCGAAGTCCATCTTCAACGACTGCGACGCCGCCTTGACCAGCTTCAGGAAGGCGGGAGCTGAAACTTCTTCCTCGCCGCGCGCGCGCTTCTGGGCGTTCAGAGCCGTGCGGATGAAGGTCATGGCCGGAACGCCCGGAATCTCGATCGGATACTGGAACGACAGGAACAGGCCCGCCGCCGCGCGCTCAGCCGGATCAAGGTCCAGCAGGTTCACGCCGTTCCACGAGGCCGAACCGTCCGTCACCTCATAGCCGGGGCGGCCGGAGAGGCTGTAGCCCAGCGTCGACTTGCCCGCCCCGTTCGGGCCCATAATCGCATGAACTTCGCCCGCAGGCACATCGAGCGTCAGACCCTTGAGGATCGGCTTGTCGGCGACAGAGACGTGGAGATTATTGATCTTAAGCATTGTTTTTCTTCTTCAACTCACTCAGCCGACCGAGCCTTCGAGGCTGATCGCCACCAGCTTCTGGGCTTCTACGGCGAACTCCATCGGCAATTCCTGCAGGACATCGCGGACGAAACCGTTGACCAGCAAGGCCACGGCCTCCTCTTCCGACAGACCGCGCTGCTGGGCGTAGAAGAGCTGGGCTTCGGACAGGCGGGTGGTGGTCGCCTCGTGCTCCAGCTGGGCCGAGCCGTTGCGGACCTCGATGTAGGGAATGGTGTGGGCGCCGCACTCCTTGCCGATCAGCAGGCTGTCGCACTGGGTGAAGTTGCGCACGCCGGTCGCCTTGGGGTGGATCGACACCAGGCCCCGATAGGTCGAATCCGACTTACCGGCCGAAACCGTCTTGGCGATGATGCGGCTGCGGCTGTTCTTGCCCAGGTGGATCATCTTGGTGCCGGTGTCGGCCTGCTGATGGCCGTTGGTGATGGCGATGGAATAGAACTCGCCCGAGCTTTCCTCGCCCTTCAAGATGCAAGATGGGTATTTCCAGGTGACGGCCGAGCCGGTTTCAACCTGCGTCCAGCTGACCTTGGAGCGGTCGCCGCGACAGTCGGCGCGCTTGGTGACGAAGTTGTAGATGCCGCCCTTGCCCTCAGCGTCGCCGGGGTACCAGTTCTGGACCGTCGAGTATTTCACCTCGGCGTCGTCCAGGGCGACGATCTCCACGACCGCTGCGTGCAGTTGGTTTTCATCGCGCATCGGCGCGGTGCAGCCTTCCAGATAGGAGACGTAAGAGCCCTTGTCGGCGATGATCAGGGTGCGCTCGAACTGGCCGGTCTGGCTGGCGTTGATGCGGAAATAGGTCGACAGCTCCATCGGGCAGCGCACGCCCGGCGGAATGTACACGAAGCTGCCGTCGGAAAAGACCGCGCTGTTCAGGGCCGCGAAATAGTTGTCGCTGACCGGCACGACCGTGCCGAGATACTGACGCACCAGATCAGGATATTCGCGCAAGGCCTCGGAAATCGGCATGAAAATCACGCCGTGCTTGGCCAGCTCCTCCTTGAAGGTGGTGACCACGCTGACGCTGTCGAAAACGGCGTCCACGGCATAACGCGGCGCGCCCTCGACCCCTGCCAGGACCTCCTGCTCCTTCAGCGGGATGCCCAGCTTTTCATAGACGGCCAGCAGTTCGGGATCGACTTCGTCCAGCGACTTCGGCCCCTCCTTCTTCACCGGCGCGGCGTAGTAGTAGAGGTCCTGATAGTCGACGGGCTCGTATTTCACCGCCGCCCAGGTCGGCTCCTCCATCGCCAGCCAGCGCTCATAGGCGGCCAGGCGCCATTCCAGCATCCACTCCGGCTCGCCCTTCTTCTCGGAGATGAAGCGGACGATGTCGGCGCTCAGGCCGCGCGGCGCATATTCCGTCTCAATGTCCGACGTAAAGCCGTGCTCATATTTTTCGAGAGCGGCGACTGTGTCGATGGTTTCCTGAACAATAGCCATAATTTACGCGACTTCCTTAGCGCGCTCAATCAGGCGCGCACTATGCTTTTCCCAGGCCGCGACCCAGGCATCGGCGAAGCGAGTCCAGTCCGACTCGGTCGTGCCCCAGCCGCCGGAGACGCGCACGCCCCCGGTCGCCAGGTGATGAAGACCCATGGCGCTGATCGCCTTGGACGGCTTGACCTTGCCGGACGAGCAGGCCGAACCGGCAGACACCATGACCCCGACAAGGTCGAGGGTGATCAGCTGCTGCGGGCTGTCCCAGCCCTCAACCGCCATAAACAGGGTGTTGGGCAGACGCTCCACCGCGCCGCCGATGATCGTCGCGCCCGCAGCCTTGACCTTAGCCTCGGCAGCATCGCGCCAGACGACATGCGTCATGGCGGCGTCCAGATCGCGCGCGGCGCAGTCGGCCGCGACGCCGAAACCGGCGATGCCCGGCACGTTCTCGGTCCCGGCGCGCAGCCCGCGCTCCTGGCCCGCGCCGTGCAGGATGCGGACGGCCGACACGCCGTCCTTCAGCACCAAAGCGCCCACGCCCTGCGGCCCGCCCAGCTTGTGCGCCGAGAGGGTCAGGCTGTCGGCGCCCAGCGCCTTCATCGTCACCGGAACCTTGCCCGCCGACTGAATGGCGTCGACGTGCAGCCAGCCGCCCGCCGCATGGACCAGCTTCGCCGCCTCGGCGATCGGCTGGATCACGCCGCTTTCATTGTTGGCGTGATGGATGGCGACGACCGCGCGACCCGGGCGCGCCAGCGCCTCGGCCAGCCAGGTCAGATCGACCACGCCGTTCGAATCCACCGGCAGCACCTCGACCGGCGCGCCGCTGACGGCGGCGGCCTCGGCCACGCAAGGGTGCTCGGTCGCGCTGACGATCAGCCGCTCGCAGCCGGCGGCCAGGGCGCTATGGATGGCCTGAGCATTGGATTCGGTGCCGCCCGAAGAGAAGATGATCGCCGTCTGATCGGCCCCGACCAGATCGGCCACCTGCGCCCGCGCCGTCTCGACGCGTGCTCGTGCGCGACGTCCGGCGGCGTGGACCGCCGATGGATTGCCGTTGTCGGCCAAGGCCTTGGCCATGATGTCCTGAACCTCAGGACGAACCAGGCCGGAGGCGTTGTAGTCGAGGTAAACGCTCATGCGGCGGCCTCCATCGAGTCCGCGCCGACGCGCGCCCGGCCCGTCCGCTTCTCGACCACGTCGGCGAGGCTGACCCCGGCTAGATAGCGATGA